>NZ_AP025477.1:0-649321 GCF_024347415.1 Vibrio crassostreae | reverse complement strand
ACCTCAAGAAATTCCCATTTGATACCATTAAGATTGATAAGAGCTTTGTCGACCAAATGCTCAACTCACACGAAGACTCGGAAATTGTTCGTTCTATTGTTCAAATTGCGAAAAAGCTCGACCTAAAAGTCACGATTGAAGGCATAGAATCTGAGGTTCAGGAGCAATTTATTATTAATGAAGGCTGCGATGTGGGCCAAGGCTACCTTTACGGAAGGCCAATGCCGAGCCAAGAATTCGAACACAGCTTAATCAATCAAAACTATTTGGGGACAACTCGCTACGCTTAAAGCGAAAAAGAGCAGTTAGTTTTGGATTTAGGCCTACTTTCTCTTTACTCTAAAGGTGGTGATTTTTATAATCGCCGCCTTTCTGTTTTTATCTTTCCCCTTATATAGGCATTCCTCGTTATGGATCAGTTGACTGCAAAGCTTAAAAAGCTCGAAAAACAAAACTACCGTGCATATCAACAAATTAAAGGTCAATACGACTTTGCTGATTTTGAATTACACATCGACCACATTCAAGGTGACCCATACGCGTCAGCTTCTCGTTTTCGTGCAACGCGCGCGTGGTCTTTGACCGGGTTAGATTGGCTGAAAGAAAAATCTTATGAATACCAAGTAGCCGCTCGTGACTTTATCGCACGTAGCTTCTCTGAGTTCGCGAAACAAGAATCGACCGTGTCTATCGCCCTGACGGGCCAAACAGTATTAGACAATACGGCCGTTGTTTTCACAGAACACGGTATCGAAATTCGTTTCCGTATCAACCTACCTGCTGATGGCCGTAGCATTCTTGCTAAGAAAGCGAACAACATCATCACTTTCTACTTACCGAAGTTTATTCGTCGCGCAACGCTTGAGCGTGAGTTGAACATCGATGCAATGATTAAGCACTGTGAAACGATTGAAGACCAAGAAGCACTGCGTGCTCAATTGGACGAAAATAACCTAGCGGCGTTCGTTGCAAACGGCAGTGTACTACCGCGTATCGCGGGTAACTGTGACCTGCCGATGAAAGACGCGGTGCCTTTCGCAGCTCCAGAGTCGTTGAGCGTTACATTAAACACACCAAACCAAGGTGACGTGACTGGCCTAGGTATTCCAAAAGGCATTACGCTAATCGTTGGTGGTGGTTTTCATGGTAAATCGACTCTGTTGAACGCCGTTGAACGTTCTATCTACAACCACATTCCTGGTGACGGTCGTGAAGGCATCGTAACTGCGATTGATACGATGAAGATCCGTGCTGAAGATGGTCGATGTGTGCACAGCTTGAACCTGTCAAACTATATCAACCATTTACCTATGCAGAAAGACACGTCTGATTTCAGTACACAAGATGCATCTGGCTCTACGTCTCAAGCGGCTTGGTTACAAGAATCAATTGAAGCCGGTGTTCAAACTCTACTTATCGATGAAGATACGTCAGCGACTAACTTCATGATTCGTGATGAGCGTATGCAAGCGCTAGTGTCAAAAGGCGATGAGCCAATCACGCCACTTGTCGACCGCATTGGCCAACTTCGTGAAGAGATGGACATCTCTACCATTGTTGTAATGGGTGGCTCTGGTGATTACCTGGATGTGGCGAACACTGTGATTCAAATGCACGACTACCAAGCGGTAGATGTGACGGAAAAAGCAAAAGACGTTATTGCTCAGCACCCTACTCAGCGTACTAATGAATGCGAGACGGCTTTAGAAACGTTTGTGCCGCGTTCATTGAACCGTGCTTCACTCATGAACATTCTTACTGACGGTAAGTTCCGTGTTAATGCGAAAGGCAAAGAGTCACTGCGTTTTGGTAAGGAGTTCGCAGACCTTTCTGCGCTTGAGCAATTAGAATCGCCGTCTGAAGTAAACGCGATCGGTTGGGCTTGGTTCCAATTTGCACAAACTCCAGGTTGGTCAAACAACCCTGCGAAAGAGTTCAACGCTATTTTGGAAAACGAATGGCACGCTAACATGCCTAACTACGGTGATTTAGCGAAACCAAGAACATTAGATGTGATGGCAGCTCTTAACCGTATGCGTAAATCTCAGTTCAAGCCTTCGAACTGATTTCGTTAACTATAGGATTTATTGTGCTTCTAAGCTTTTGAAGTTCCAAGCTTCCAATTTACTAAGCTTCTAAGTCACTAGCTACTAAGTCAGCAAATTAACGGTCTACGGCTCTCATTCTGAGGGCCGTAAATCTTTCTAACCTCTATTTGCCCAACTTCTAGTGTTATCAAAACTCTTCAACTCTAAAAATTCACAAAACTAATCTTTACATCAATTACTTATCAACTTTTGTAATAAGAAAATTAAAGGCGCTGTTTACCGCCATCTAATGCTGTCGTTCCCTAAAATCATGACACAGCTTTTACAAAACCCTAGTGATATTCAGATAAAGTCCCGACTCGACAAGTGTAACCAAATGTAACAAACCCTTGAGGCTTCAATGAATCATAAACGCGTTAAGATGCGTGACCATAAAATCGAAGTGAACCTATTCAAAAACCGCGTAATCGTCGCATTTTGTGGGATCTTGATGTTCACTCTTGTCTTAGTCGGCAACCTATACCGACTTCAAGTTGAAAATTTTAAAAGCTATCAAACTCGTGCCGATGGTAACAGGATCAAAGTGTTGCCTATCGCCCCTACTCGTGGGCTGATTTACGACCGCAACGGCGTATTGCTTGCAGAGAACAAACTTGTCTTTGATCTGACTATGATTCCAGAGCAAACCGATGATGTCGATGCAATGCTCGCCAAGCTAGACAAATACGTCCCACGTGATGCCGAGCAGATCGCTCGTTTCAAAAAACGTTATCACAACACCCGCCGTTTTAAATCAGTGACCATTCTAGAGAACTTAACGGAAGAAGAGATTGCGAAGTTCTCTGTTCATCAGTACCAGTTCCCCGGGTTATCTATCGATACCAGCTTAAAGCGTTTTTACCCGAATGGTGAGGTTCTTACCCACGTTCTTGGTTACGTGGCGCATATCAACGATAGCGATCTAAGAAAACTCGAAGAACAAGGGATAGATGCGAATTATCAAGCTACAACAATTATAGGTAAACTCGGCGTTGAGCGTTATTACGAAGATATCCTACATGGAACCAAGGGCTATCAGGAAGTAGAAGTAAATAGCCGCGGACGAGTTGTTCGAACGATTGAATACGTGCCGCCAGTAGCCGGCAAAGATATCGTGCTAAATATCGACCTTGAACTGCAAAAATACGTTTTTGAGCAACTTGACCATAGAACTGGCAGCGCAGTTATTCTCGATCCAAAAGACAACAGCGTGTTAGCGATGGCATCAAGCCCGAGTTACGACCCTAACCTTTTTGTCGACGGCATTTCGAGTAAGAACTATCAACGCTTATTGAATGACCCTGCTCACCCGTTGGTAAACCGTACGACTCTAGGTGTTTATCCTCCTGCATCAACTGTTAAACCATTTATGGCTGTGGCAGGACTGCAAGAGCATGTTATCTCTGAAGATACAATTCGTAACGACCATGGGGTATGGAGAATTCCCGGTTCAAAACGAAACTCCAAATCGTGGCGTGACTGGAAACGTTGGGGGCACGGGCCTGTTGATGTCACCCAAGCGATTGAAGAGTCTGTGGATTCATTCTTTTATCAAACCGCTTTTGATTTGGGTATTGACCGAATCTCAAGTTGGATGAACCGATTTGGATTTGGTGAACCGACAGGTATCGACATCTATGAAGAAAGTACCGCCAACATGCCGACTCGAGAATGGAAAATGATGCGTTATCGCACCCCTTGGTATCAGGGCGACACAGTACCGATTGGTATTGGCCAAGGTTATTGGACTTCGACACCGATGCAACTTGCTAAAGCAACTTCAGTATTGGTTAATCATGGTAAGGTGATGCCACCGCATATCTTACGAGCTACCTTAGACCACGGTGAAGATTTCAGTACCCAAAAACTTGTCGAACCGGAGCCAATGCCCTCAATCACTGAAGTACCGGATAGAATTTGGGATGTGCCCATCAACGCGATGCGACTCGTGAACCACGGAAGTCGAGGCAGCGGCAGGCGTGCATTTAAGGGAACTAAATACACGAGCGGCGGTAAATCAGGAACTGCACAAGTGTTTGATCTTGCGAAAGATCAGGTCTACAACTCGAAGAAACTCGCTAGGCATCTACTTGACCACGCGCTTTACACAGCTTTCGCACCTTATGAACACCCTGAATATGTCGCGACTGTGGTCATTGAACACGGTAACGGCGGCTCGAAAGTCGGCGCACCTTATATCCGTAAAGTACTCGACTATGCCTTTGAGCATAAAAGTGGTGAGAGTAAAGATCACTCCTAGCACCAACAACTTAAGTCGCTACAACACATAACGTAGTTACCCAAAACATAACGTAATTACGACAAAGCCCCACTTGTGTCACTCACAATATGGGGCTTTATATTTTAGGGTTCCACCCAGCTAGGCAGTTAAAAGTGACTGTCGATTATGAGCTTCGTAATACATGCCATGCTTCACAGAGCGTCTGAAATTTTGCGGTGTTACCCTCGTCTCGGTCTGGATGCCATCTCAACGCCAGTTGTCGCCAACGTTTTCTAATCTCATGGTGAGTGGCGTCTATGGGTAGCTCAAATAAGTTCAACGCTCGGCTTCGATCCATATCGAGCTCATCACCACCAACAAACTTCCGGTACCGAGTCCAAAATTCGTTCAACAGTCTTTTAACTTCACCTTCATCCGCTTCATAGTTAACCCAATTAATATAGTAGTCTCGAAGTGGATCTTGACGCTCGATGTTGTGGTTGCTTCCGTGATAACGACCGTTCATCAATTCAATGTCCATCGCTTGGACTTGTAGCCAACCATCAGGATGTAAAGTTTCTTGAAGCTGATAAAGCGCATTCATGATCAGGAAGTTCTTTTTAAACAACTCTTTCTCAGGCACCGGATCTAACTCTGGCACAAACCCAAGGTCGTTCAGATGAGCCGCCAATGTGTGAACTTTCCATCCACTTGGCTTTTGCTTAAGCACTTCCATTATCGGCCAAAGCAATGGGTTTTCCATATGACAATGAAAGTTTGCTCTCACATCTTGATGATTCGACATAGTTGACTCAGTTAGCTTCTCTGAATTAATGGATTTCTAGAACCGTGGATACTATAAGTAACCTGTTTCGCATCCGTTACGTATCTTCTTTAATTGAAAGCGATTTTCTACGATTTGTCGAGCTTAAGGACAAACAACTTTCTAACGCTTGGCTTAAAGACACCTTTCATCGTCAAAAACTGAGTACCATTTTGTTGAATACAACCGTTAGTAATAAAGCCGCTCTTCTTTGGCACGGATACAAAAAAGGTCAGTAATTTAGCTGACCTTTCACATCTATCCAGTATTAGGGACTAAGCATTTAACTCATTAGATAACGCCAAGCTCTCTTAGACGTTCCATTAGGTATTCGTTTGCTGTGTACTTTTCAGATAGCACTACTTCTGGTTTCGGGTGAAGGAATAGAGGCAAAGAGATACGAGACTTCTCTTGGCGTTCACCTGATGGGTTGATTACACGGTGAGTTGTCGATGGGAAGTAACCACCTGATGCTTCTTGAAGCATGTCACCGATGTTGATGATCATGTTACCGAAGTCACATGGAACATCTAACCACTCGTCATTTTGTGCTTTAACTTGAAGGCCCGGCTCGTTTGCTGCAGGAAGAACAGTCAGTAAGTTGATGTCTTCGTGTGCCGCAGCGCGGATTGCACCTGGCTCTTCATCACCTTGCATTGGTGGGTAGTGAAGAACACGAAGCAAAGTCTGTTCACTGCCGTTAATCATTTCTGATAACGCAATAGAGAATTTCTCTTGTACTTCTTGAGGAGCATGAGCTTCAACCCAACCTAGCAGCTCTTGAGCAAAAGCATTCGCACGTTGGTAGTAATCTAGAATCTGTTCTTTGAGCTGTTCAGGGATTTTGCCCCAAGGGTATACGTGAAAGTACTCTTTGATGTCTTTTACAGTGTGGCCCTTAGCAACTTCAGAGACTGAAGGTGGAAAATATCCATCTTGTGTTTCAACATTAAAGTGGAAGTTCTCTTTCTCTTCAGAGATGAAGAATTGGTACCAGTTTTCGTAAATTGACTCAACAAGCTCTTTCGGGATTGGGTGGTTCTTAAGAACACCAAAACCAGTTTCACGTAGAGAGCGAACAAATTGTTCTGCTGCGTCGTCAGCAAGGTAATCGACAGTTTCCAGTTTCATGACTTTCTTTCTTGTTATGTAGTAATAGAGCGATTTTAAGGATCGCTTTGTTGTAAATCAAACTTTTGTGAAACTCTAGCAACCGTTTGTCTAGATACTGGGCGATAACGCCACTTTTCAACAAATCTGGTGATTAAACCTCAATTGAACGCTGTTCATTATTGTGTAACACTATTAAAAACTTCGACGAGAGATCTTGATATGACAATCACACCACTTGCTCAAAATCGGCCATTACTGTCATTGACGACGCTGTATCTGACTGTGTTTCTATTTTCAGCGTTCGCTCCCTCTTCAAGAGCTGTGTGGATTGCCGAAATTGTCCCAGCGCTCGCGATATTGGTGGGTATTTGGTGGTTATCAACAAAGGTCACCTTCACTAAGACAGCCTACGTTTTAATGTTTATCTGGCTGATTTTGCATACGATAGGCGCGAAATATACCTTCGCTGAAGTGCCATTTGATTGGTTTAATAACATGATAGGTTCTGAACGCAATAACTTTGACCGTGTCGCCCATTTCTCTATTGGCCTTTATGCTTACCCACTCGCAGAGTACTTGATTCGTAAAAAACTGGCTCAACCGGTACTGGCGTGTTTCTTTGCGCTATTTGCGATCATGGGTGTTGCTGCAGGTTATGAAATTATCGAGTGGTGGTACGCGGAGATTGCAGGTGGTGATGAAGGTATCGCATTCCTTGGTTCACAAGGTGATATTTGGGATGCGCAGAAAGACATGCTGTGTGATACAACTGGCGCAATTGTCTCGCTAATACTTCTTAAGCTCCAAGGGCGTGTCAAAGTTCATTGATACTAGCTTTTGATTCTGAACTTCAATAACAGTTCTGAAATGCCACACAATGAGTGCGGTGGCATTTTTATTTCATTGTTACCTTGCCACCAACAAACTTGTAGGCTGGCGTACCTCGAACCAAGGTATCTCGCGCAAATTCAATCCCGCATTCAGGGCACACACATGGCTCTGTCGTGAAATCTTCAACGATACGCTCCTTAAAACATTTCACGAGTGCACCTTTGCCACCTTTCCGATATTTAAAAAGTTGCGTTTTACATTTGGCGCAGAAAATCTGAACCGTCTTGGTCGGTTGTTTCTTGTTTGGTTTAGCCATAGAAGTTAATGATTGAACTCTTTATTTCTTATGTTTAGGAGCGACAAGAACCAAGCTTATCCCAAGAAGTATAACGGTTGATGAGACTATAAATTGCATGGTGACAGGTTCAGATAACAGTAATACGCCACCAAGTGTCGCGATAACTGGAACAGAAAGCTGTGCAATAGACGCAACCACCGTATTCAGTTTTTTCACCACGTAATACCACAAACTATAACCGATACCAGAAGCCACTGCGCCCGATATAACCGCGTAAATCAAACCTTGCTCAGTGATAGATACTTGCGGTAACGCATTAGGTATCAAAGAAAATAAGCTTAATGCCAAAAGGATAACTAGCGAGCTGAATCCAAAGTTAGCGGTGGTCGATTGCAGTGCGTTTGACGATTTCTTTCCGGCCAACGTGTAAATGCCCCACCCAACTCCAGCCAAAGACATCAAGAGGATAGAAACTAAGTCGGGTGCCTGTGTCGATTCCGTTGGCATTAACAAGTAAGCAAGCCCTGCCACAGATAACAAACACCCGCCCCACTCAATGAGTGACATTCTGTTGCCAGAGAACAAATGCGCGGCAATCATTGTAAATTGCACTGCGACAAACAACACCAGAGCACCAAGACCTGCGCCAAGCTCTAAATAAGCAAACGAGAAGCCAAACATATACACGAGCAGTGACAATATGGATGTTAATTGGAACTGTGATTTGAGCTTTGTGTATCCCGATATACCGCTGTTATATGAATCCTGTTTAGGTTTGGAGTTAGATTTAGACTGCGAAGATAACGTTAATAAAATCAGAAGTGTTAGCGCTCCAGACAAGATACGTACAATCGAAAAGCTCAAGGGATCAATCGTTTGATCCATTAAGGCCCAGCGACAAAGCACGGAGTTAGCAGCAAATGCCACCAATGTAATCAGGGTTACTAAAACGGTTTGCATTGGTCTTTCCTTGTCCTTGCTGAGGTTAGCCGTGTATTAATCAACGTCAGGTTTAACCCATACTTGGCTAAAATCAAACCAACCAAGCGCATTGCACTTAGCGTTTTGTAAGGTACCACATTGGTCTTTGTTTACGCCTAACCAACAATGGAACATCGGAATCAATTGGTTGCTTTGTACCAGTTGCTTACCGAGTTGCCTTGCTGGAAACTGTTCAAATTCACCAGAGCGCCAACGATCAATCATATGGCACCATTGATCAAAATCGTCTGCGGGACTGGATTCATCGAGGAAACTATAATCCATAAGCCAACATGCCAGTGCGTCGTCTCTGTTATTCGCAATTCCCATGGGGTTAATCCAAATGTCCACATCATCAGCATGCGGTGGATCGGTTTCGTAACCCAAAAGCTCAACATCAACATTATATTGTTTAAGCACAGTAACAATGGCCTTCGCGAGCGTAGGAAACATTGGGTGCTGGCATTGGTAAGCTAACTTTATTGCAGGCTTATTATCGGCTGGTGGACATTCCGGAACCTTTAACTTGATATCGTACCAACCAGGCTTGATGCCATAAGCATGCAAAACGCCCAAATCAATGACGGTTTCTTTTGGTATATGTACAAAAAGACCGGCAGCATTTAACGCATTTGACAAAAACTCCGCCCAAGCGGGATCTTGCGCTATACCTTTCTTTCTGTTGAGTAATAGATACGTACACCCCGGATCGAGCTCTACTTCATCGCTATCGCCGCGGTCGGCCATTACAGGCTTAGAAAGACTTGGATAAACCATTGATGAATAAGCCTCATCCACTACCCAAACTTCAACGCGATCAATTAACGGTCTGAAACCAAAATATCCGTTGAAAGCCGTTAACACGAGTTGTTTCTCGTCGTTCTTTTCGATGCGGTAAGGCCCTGTTCCAATCGGTCGAATATCGTAGTCTTCACCACGTAAAGTGACCGGTAAAGTGACTTTAGCGACCGATTCCGTTAGTGCGAGCGGAAAATACTTGTCTGGACGTGTGAGGAAAACATCTACAACACAATTTGCAGGTGAAGATACATCTTTGATATGCGAAAACATGTTGAGAGGTTCAAGGGCAAGAAGTGTATCCACAACATGATTGGTTAACAGAGGTTCCCCGTTATGAAAACGAACACCTGGCCTCAAGAAGAACCGCCATTGATAGTCACTAATCTGCTGCCACGAGTGCGCAAGATCAGGCTGGAGCTGATCGTTTTCATCCAAACGCGTTAGACCACTGAAGACTTGGCAGGCGATGTGTTGTTCTGAACGACGCATAGACTTTGTCGGATTAAGCATGGATAGCGGACGATAATAAGGCAAACGAATGACCTGTTCGCCCTCTTGATATTGCACACCCAAGTAGTTCTGAATGACTTGGGTGAGTTTCGCAGCATTGTGATCAAGCACTGACAGCGCCTGTCCAATTTTGCCTTCCTGTAAGTAGCGTCTCGCTAAGTTCTCGCTCACATCACAACGATTTTGCTTAAAGATAAGTTGAGATAACTTCCCTCGACCCGCCGCCGGTAACCATTCGACCCATCCTTCTTCCTCAAGCTTGTTGAGGACCATTCGGGCATTACGACGGGTACAACAGAGCACATCCGTGATGTCGTCTAACTGAACATCAGAATCTTTACCATCGAAGTATTCAAACAGGGTTTCAAATTGAACGCGAAGTCTTGGGCTGCTCATAAAGAGGAAAACTTATTCAAAGGACATTGAATTCAGTTTCCCTATTTTACGGCCTAAAAGCAATATTACTGGCACAATTTTATTATGGATTATTGAGTATGACATCCTAAGACGTTATTCAATCTGAAGGGTTAAGTGCTTTTACAACATAGGATTACATCACATCGCAGCCAATTTCATTAGCGATCTCACGAAGCTGCTGTTCGTCGTCCAATTTTATCGACCATTTACACTCAGAGCCATTGGCTGAAATGACATTTGCCCCTTTTCCGATCAGTTGAATGGCATCAACTTGAGCTTGTAGCGTGACTCTATGTTCACCATCTAAACGAACAACCAGCTCATGTGCCGTTGCGATGACTTTTCCACTTTTAAACGTTATGACCATGGGATTCTCGGGCTACTTCTTTAAATACAAAAAACTGATGACTTTAAGTCTATTATCGCTTGTGTTTCTTTACAGCGATGGTTAAGCGGCTGGTGCAAACTAAACGTTGACGTTCATCTGTGATATTGATCTGCCATACTTGTGTCGATACACCAAGGTGAATGGGCTCAGCAGTACCGATGACGTTGCCTTCGCGCATTGATCTTACGTGGTTAGCATTGATATCGAGTCCAACGCAATAGTAGCCTTCTGGAACGCAGAAATTTGCAGCGAGTGAGCCAAGAGTTTCTGCTAAAACCACGGATGCACCGCCGTGAAGCATGCCCAGTGGTTGGTGCGTGAAATGACAAACTGGCATGGTTGCCACCAAGGAATTGTCGTTAACCTCGGTGTAAACAATGTTGAGGTGTTCAATTAAGGTATTTTTTGAGGTCGCGTTGAAGGTATCTAGGTCAACGGGCTTTTTCCAAATACTCATATAGGTTCCTTAATTATTGATCTTATTATCGCGTGCATAGCTTTTTTCTATATTACCGCTGTTAGTTAACTTACAGCCCTTAGCTATTACACAAGTTGATGTTAACATGCATAAAAACCGAATACACAGAGGATATTGTATGACGTCATGGATGAAGTTTGCCTCGCTTCTCACACTTGCAGGCCTAACCGCATGTAGCGCTTCTCCGACAGGCAGAAACCAATTGCTGCTTTTTTCAGATAAAGACATGTCTCAGCTCGGAGCACAATCTTTTGAACAAATGAAGAAAGAACAACCCATCAGTAAAGATGCCAACACTAACGCTTATGTACAGTGCGTAGCGAACAGTATTACTCAACACATTCCTAAGCAAGGTTTTAGTGAATGGGAAGTGGTGGTTTTTGATAGCGACCAAGTGAATGCATTCGCCCTACCTGGCGGAAAAATCGGTGTATACACAGGCTTACTTAAGGTTGCAGTTAATCAGGACCAACTCGCGACGGTTATCGGTCACGAAGTGGCACACGTTCTAGCGGACCACAGTAATGAGCGTCTTTCTCAGTCTCAAATCGCTAATACTGGCTTATCTATTACTAACGTCGCGCTAGGTGCATCAGAGTACAAGCAGTATCAAGGTATGACGATGGCCGCGTTAGGTTTAGGCGTTCAATATGGCGTTATTCTGCCGTATGGGCGAACTCAAGAGTCTGAAGCCGATGTTGTTGGCTTAGAGTATATGGCTCAAGCTGGGTTCGATCCAAACCAAAGTGTCAACTTGTGGCAAAACATGGCGAAAGCATCAGGTGGAAATCAGCCGCCAGAATTGCTTTCTACGCACCCTTCCCACAGTACGCGTATTAAAGATCTTCAAGCAACGATAAAGACGCTTCCTCAATCGGGTTCACTAAGACCAAATTGCAAAGCGTAGTCTAAGTTAGAATCGCTTAGTTGGTGTATCTACAAAAATGCCCTATCCATATTGGTTAGGGCATTTTTAGTTTCTTGCTAACTAACAGTTCAAGTGCACTATGCAGCTAAATGAATCCAACAACAGAAACTCACTGGTCAAGTACCAAGAATTTGTAAAGGTAGGCTCAATAGCTGATCACCTGTCGATGCAAAATACCAGATAACACCGATCAAACTGCTCACTAAACCCACATACCAAACGAACGACACGACTTGACCGTATTTGTCTAACGGCAACAAATGACTGTGATGACGCCCTTTCCATTCGAACAGTATTTCAACACTGCCCATGATCAATAAGAAACCAAACAGGGTTAAATTCAATTGATAACTCAATACCACGCCAGCAACAGCTGCCGCGACACACAATACAATGCCAAGCACACTGTTCATCGAGAAACTGATACTTTTAAGAACATGACCGCCATCAAGAGGCAAAATCGGCAGTAGATTGAACAGGTTTAACAAGGCATTAAATACCGCAAGCCCAGCAAAAAACATCTCGCCAGTCGCCCAGTACAACACCATAAATATCAACGACAATATCAAGCCAAACAATGGCCCCATGATTGAGATAACCACATCTTGCCAGCGCGTATTAATCTTTTCATCGGATAACGCCAAACCACCAAGAAATGGTATCAAATAGATGCCTTTGGTCTTCATGCCAAAGTATTTCATCGCTCTGATATGACCGTACTCATGGAACATAAGACAAGCGATCAAGGCAAGCGCGAACTGAATTGAAAACAACCATGAGTAAGCCGCTAAACTCGCAGAAGCAAGAACGACCTTAATTAGCTTAGCGCTTTTCAGCGCTTTCATGCCAAGCGACACCAACCCAATTAAGCTAAAACGCTTCTCTGGTTTAGGAGCAACAACAGGGGTTTGTTGCTCGATATCTTTGGTATTTCGATTGCCTTCGGTAATAGTTTGGCCATTAACCGATGCTTTATACGTCATCTCAAACGGTTGCCACTGAACGGTCGACTCAACGTGACACTGCAACGTTTCTTCTCCAGCACGTAGTGCAAATTCGTGTGTTCGTTCGTCTTCTTGGTCTGTGGTCGCATCTAATTGAGATACCAGAGTGTTGTCCCAATACAACTGTTGCCACCCTGCCATTGCCCCTTCTAATCGAAGTGGTTTACCAAGAAACTCTATCGCGAGTAATTCCAAACTTAAATTCCAATTTAATGACTTCTAACGAGTGTCGATATTATGCCGATTTAGCGATCGGCGGTAAACATAAACAAAGTTGTTACATATTGAGCTATTGAACACTATTTGTACCAATAGCTAACATAAACATTCTGGTCACACCTCCAACCACAAATAAACTATTGATTGTAATTATATTATTAGTGTTAAAGTGCCGCCCCTCGAAAATATAACCTCACAAAATAGCAACTATTTCTTTGACTTTATATAAAACATGAATTTAACATGCTGTTTACATTAGAGCTTCAACACCAACAATGCTCAGTGTGTTTTCAAACGATAATAATGAAATTCGATGCCCTAGGAGGGTCAAGGATGAAAACAATACAACGCTCTCTCGTTTCACTTTCTGTGCTATTTGCGTGCAATTCACTTGCGGCTGGCTTCCAAGTTGCTGAGCATTCTGCTTCAGGTCTTGGTCGCGCATTCTCAGGTGAAGGCGCTGTAGCCGATAACGCGAGTGTACTAGCGAGAAACCCCGCCGCAATGACCCTATTTGATACAGCCCAATTTTCAGGCGCGGTTTCTATCGTTGATCCCGAGGTAGACGTTACTCAAACCAAAATCAATGACAGCGACTTCAACCAAAAATCATCAGATGTCGCTCCTTTACAAATTGTCCCTGCTGCTTATTACATTAGTCCTATCAACGACAAATGGGCTTGGGGAATTGGCATGTTCACGACTTACGGAGTAGCCACTGATTACCCAGATGATATTTATGCAGGTGATTTGGCAGGTGACACATCACTAATTTCAGTCAACTTAAATCCAAATATCGCGTACAGAGTTAACGATAGTTTTAGTGTAGGAGCTGGCGTTAACTTTGTTTATGCAGAGGCCGAGCTCAACAGACACAAAGGCAGCCTTCCTGTTGGTGGCTCACCAAGTGACAAACTAATCTCGATGACTGGTGAGACTTTTGCTTTTGGTTGGAATGTGGGCGCGTTATATGAACTGAATGAGTACAACCGTTTTGGATTTGGTTACCGATCATCCGTTGAACTCGACTTTGATGACGGTGAGTTCACTGATTACACAAGTCTAAAAATGGAAAACGGCGCTCCTGGTAAAACCACAGGGCGCCTAGAAATTGAACTGCCCGATATCTTCGAATTATCTGCTTTTCATCAACTTAACGATGCTTGGGCAATACACTATGGTTGGCAGTTAACTAAGTGGAGTAAGTTCAAAGAGTTAAAAGCCACTAGTTCAGATTGTAAAAACAATGAATGTTTCTTAAAAACCGAACATTACGAAGACAATCAAAGATGGTCTGTAGGTGCAACCTACATGGTTAATCAAAATTGGACGGTACGAGCGGGTCTAGCGTATGACGAGCAAGCTGGTGAAGCGACATTAAGCATTCCAGACAGCGATCGTATGTGGTATTCAGCAGGCCTCACCTATTCTATTTCAGAGAATATGACTGTCGATGCTGCATTTGCACTCGTACAAAGTGAAAGCGGTTCGTTTACCGAAACTGATGCGGCGGGACAAAAGCTTACATTTGATGCTGAAGGCGTTGCTTACCTTTCAGCGATACAACTTAACTACACCTTCAACTAACCGTACGGGAATAATTACATGAACAACAAATTTTCTTTATCTCTCGTATGCTCAGCATTACTAGTTGCGGGCTGTGGGGACAATAGTGAAAGCTCTGGTGATTCAACAGCGGCACCTTATTCAGATGCAATCAACCAATCATTAGCTAGAAGTTCAAAAATTAGCTTCACTCTTCTAGGTAATGAAGCGGATGTTCCTCTTCCTTCGTTTTTCTTGTTCGATACCAACGATCACACTCTAAATATTCCGTTAGATGCAAATTCAACGGGACTCTTGAATGATCCAAAAGTAGCCATGGGTGAAGCTGATGGTTGGAGTACTATCATGCCGTTCACTATCAATGTGAATCTTCCAAGTGATAGGACGCTGAAGAATGATGTCGTGATGATGGGTACGACACCGTTTAGCGCGCACCTAAATGCCGGTGTAAAAGTTGCTAAAGTGGATGTTGACCTGAGCACCGGTGTCATGTCTAACTTTACTGCTCTAACTGCTGGAGTTGACTACTTAGTGGCATCTAGCGATTTTAAGACCATACAAGTTTTACCTCTTAAAGGTTTAGATCCTAGCTCTGACTACATCTATGCATTAACTGACTCAATTGTTGATAGCGCAGATGAACCACTTGGAACATCAAGCTCTTACGCATCTTTAAAAACGAAAGATATTGACCAAGCAGGCTCGCTCGATTTACCACAGAAAATCATCCATCAAGTTGAAGCGTTGTTCGCTGGCTATGGTTCTGTATCAAGCTCAGATGAAATCATATACTCATCTTGGTTTACTACGGCGTCGGCAGGTAACGTTATGAACGGGACCAAAGCTGCAATTGCACAAACAGTTAGCCCCGCAGTTACCCCGTCTGATATATGGAAGAACCTAGCGAATCCAAATAGTATTTCGGAAGCTGATCTTGATAATCTGTATACATTTACAGTTGATGGAACGAAACAGGATTTTGCTACAGCTGTACAAGCTGACGCGATGTTTAAGAGTGCATTTGGTGACGATGCTGCAACACAATTAGCTGCGGGTTATAACACTAACTTTTCAACACCAGCAGCAGCTTCTATTCAAGTGTATCGAGGAACAGTTGAATTACCGTACTTCCTGTCAGATTCGTTAACTAACAATGCGTGGAAAACAACGCCTTGGCGCAGTGCGATGCCTAGTGTTTTAACTATCTTGAATGTACTCAGCTCAGGAAGTGACTCGGACAAAACAGCTATTGCTACACAGCTGGCAGGTTTAGGGATCACAGAGCCTGCTACTCAACTCTATCAAGCAGAGTACCAACAATTACTCATTGGAGAAAAGTTAACTCTTGCAAGCGGAGAGCAATTGGATAGCGCTAGAGTTATGACGAAATACAGCGCTGTACCGCAAATTCGAGCAGCAAAGTCAGTGCCATTCGTTATGTTTGTACCTGAAGGAGCAGCTATCGACAGCAGTTTACCAATTTTACAGTACCAACACGGTATCACTAGCATCAAAGAGAGTGCTTATGCTTTTGCGATGCAGCATATTGGCGGCGCACTTACTGGAGCAGCACCATACAAACCCTATGCAATTATTGCTATCGACCAACCACTTCACGGTCAACGCGCACTAAGTGCAGATGTTGTTACGACACCAACAACACCTACTGTATACATGAATCTTGAGTATTTACCTGTTGCACGAGATAACATCCGTCAGAGCGCCATTGATGGTCTTGGAGTTCGTTTTGCGTTAAATTTTGCTACTAATGCAGCATTTAGTAACCTCGACAAAACGAATGTGTCTCTATTTGGGCATTCTATCGGGGCGATTACAGGTATCAGCTCTTATACCGTTGGTAACAGTTCGTTGAACCCTGCGATTGATTCTATGTTTAGTTATACAAGTGCAACACTTGCTAACCCAGGTGGTGGCATTGCACCTTTCTTGCTTAAGTCAGGCTCGTTTTCTCCTGAGATTAAGCACACCGTGAGCCTATCAAGTGTAACCGAGTACCAAGCACATTATGTAAGTAACTGTGTGCCAGTCAGTAAGTCAGGTGGTGATTGCTTTAATGAATACTACACAGCCCTAAGTAGTGATAGTGCTTCAGCCTCAGACAAAGCAGTCAAAGCGACAATCGATTCGACCCTTACTTCATTCACTTATGCTGCGCAAACAGTTCTAGATAACGTTGACCCATATAATATTGCATCTACAACTACGGGACCTGTGCTTGGTATTCAAGCGAATGGTGACGAAACGATACCAAACTCGGTCGCTGAGTTTCCAACAGCAGGTACCGAACCCCTGTTTAAAAAGTTATCCTTGGTTAATACTGCACTGGACTCTTCGGGAGACAAGCTGGCTTCGTATTTTGACAAAGCATCTTCAGAAGCAGACCACTCCACTGTAATTTCTCAGCAAAATGCTGGTGATGCAGCAGCCAACGCAGAAATGACCTCACAAATTGTACAATTTACCTTGTCGCAAGGTACTGGCATTGCAACCGTAACCGCTGGCTTGTTAGATGCGAGTAAGTAAGCGCATGAGCAAAATTTAATTTAACCAAATGCCAGCCTAGCCGCTGGCATTTTTGTCTCTGTCGTTCGAACAAGTCCCCTAGTTAACCGTTTGCATAAAACTTTAAAACACAAATGGTTGATCTCAGCTAAAATTAATCAAGACAGAATACCGTACGACCTCTTTCTTTATTGTAAATAAAGTGGATAATAGCCCCGTAATTTAATACCTAATAAATGTGAGTCCATTATGTCTTCTGAAGCTACTATGCTAGAACGCTGCCAATCTAAATGTGAACTATGTGGTTCTGATTCTTCTCTTACTGCATACGCAGTGCCGCCACACAGCCACGTAACAGTGGATCACGGCATCATGGTATGTGACAAATGTCTTGGTGAGATTGACGACCCTAAAGATATCAACCACTGGCGTTGTCTGACTGACAGCATGTGGAGTCAAGAAGCGCCAGTTCAAGTAACTGCATGGCGTCAACTTACTCGTCTGAACACAGAAAGCTGGGCTCAAGACGCGCTAGACATGATGTACCTTGAAGAAGAAACGTCAGTTTGGGCACAAATCGGTATGTCTGCTGATGACAAACCTCTTGACGTGAACGGCGTTGAACTTAAGAAAGGTGACGACGTAACAGTAATCAAAGACCTGCCAATCAAAGGTACTAACCAAGTGATTAAGCAAGGTACTGTTATCCGTGGTATCAGCGTTGGTGACGATCCTAAGCTTGTTTCTGGTAAAACAAACGGCGGTCAATCAATGTACGTAATCGCTGAGTTCTGCCGCAAGAAGTAATTCTTCTTTAAGCTGAACAAAATCTAAAAAGGCGCTAATGAATAATTAGCGCCTTTTTAATATCTCAAATTTTCACGGCTTAAGACTATGAATAAGTTGCTCACGGTACTCCTTAATGACAGACACCAAAGAGCCTTTGATACCACTGACTTGTTTTGAGTGCGGGCACCACAATGCAAATCCAAATTTGAATCCTTCCACCATTTGCGCAGAGTGAATGGGCTCTATTGAATGTTTTGAAAATTCAGAGGCGGTAAAAAATGCCTTAGGAAGAAGTGCCCACCCAAAACCCTCTTCAAGCATTTTGATCATTAGCGAAAGCTGATCAATCTCTTCATAGTCAGAGCTCACGATAATCTTTTCAGACATACCTTCGTCAATCAGAGACTTCAATACGAACTGTTTAGAGTTCCTTAGTGCGACTAATACTTCGTCTTTATCGATATGTGAGAGTTCTCCCCCTTTCTGTCCGAATGGGTAGAACTCAAAATGCCCAAGGAAAGTAGAATCAAAACTATGCATCGCCCGGCTATTGTGAGCATTCACAAGTCCAAAGTGATATTCCCCACTTTGTATTCCTTGTTTAATTTCGTTCTTATTCCTAACCAGAAAGTTCACTCGCATCATTGGGAAATCGTGCTTGAGTCGTTTACGTATATCGACCAACACACGTTGAGGAACGAAACTAGAATACGCGATTGTTATTTTCTCTAACCCACCATAAGAAAGGCTCAACGCCACCTTATCAAAAGTACGTGCTTGCTCAATCGTCTGTTTTGCGTAGTGATAAAGGAGGTGCCCGTCCTCTGTTGGTTCAACAGAGCGCCCGACTCTTTCAAAAAGATTCACCGCCAGATGATCTTCCAAGTTTGTAATCACCTGACCCACGGTCGTTCTGTGTTTATTGAGCTTTATCGCGGCTTTACTGAACGAAAGCTGTTCATAGACAGTCACAAACGCGAGAAGTTGTTCAATACTAAAATTCATGTTGATGTGCTTCGTTTCTTAATAATTCATTGAATTCAGAGTAAGAGATAGCGATTACTCTTTTACCCGTTTACAACCTTACTCTCTAGTATATACCCAAATTTACTTACTTTTGATGGATCTGGTCCTCTATATACGATTATTAACATTGAACTACTTCCGTTATCGTTACCTTCTCAAAACGATAGAGACAAACCCATGAACACAATGCCGCATGAACTCGTGTGGGGTGAAATCTATTTCCCTCCTTTATTATTGGTTATCGCGTTAGCTTATGTATTGACGATACTGACTGGCTCAATCGCAACAAAACTTGGGCTACATAAATATGTCGCTTTTCCTGCAATTGCCGAATTAAGCCTAATCGTGATTTTCGTCGGCGTTATCGGCCAATTCATTACCATTTTCTGAGGCACTAACCTTGATTAAACGTTATCTCATCACGCTACTACTGGTCGTTGCTGCAAGCTCTGTGGTTTATAGCTATTACCAATCTTATTCGAGTACCCCCTGGACTAGAGATGGTCAAGTCAGCGCTTACATAGTTTCAATTACTCCCCGAGTTACAGGGCAAGTGACTAAAGTCCATATTGAGGACAACTCACAGGTGGCTAAAGGCGACTTACTGTTTGAGATCGACCCAAGCATTTATCAAGCGGCCTACAATAAAGCGTTGGCGGCACAGAAACAGGCTCGCGCGCTCTTAGCAAAAGCTAAAAACGAAGAGCAACGCGCGTTGAACTTAGAAAAGAGAACGCCTGGCGCAATGCCAGTGCTGACGTTGAATAACCTGAATAACGCAGTTGAGACAAACACCGCTAACGTTGCACTAGCAAAAGCCAACGTTGAAGAAGCGCATTTAAATCTTGAATACACCAAAGTGTACGCGCCAACAAACGGTTACATCACGAACTTAAACCTACGAGAAGGCTCTCAAGTGGTCGCCAATACACCGGTAGTTGCGTTGATCGATGAAGACAGTTTCTGGATCGAAGGTTATTTCAAAGAAACTGATCTGGTTAATGTTGACCCAAACGACAAAGCTGTTGTCACTCTCATGATGCATAACGATATTCAATTAGAGGGTCATATCAAAAGCATTGGGTTTGGTATTGCAACACAAGACGGCAGCACTGGTAATGACCTTCTTCCTAACGTGAACCCAAACTTTCAATGGATTCGCCTTGCTCAACGCATACCAATCAAAGTAAAGCTCGATAACGTGCCTGAAGACTTACAACTTCGTGTTGGCATGACAGCTTCGCTCAAAATAATCAAATAGTTGGATGTCTTTATGTTCAGTGCATCAACCAAAGAAGCCATTAAAGCAGCTCTCGCTATTGTCATATCTATCTGTGTTGCGTTGTGGTTTCAATGGGAGAAACCCTATTGGGCGGCGATTGCGGTTTCGGTCATGGCACTTAACGAGAGCTTTGCTCATTCAATAAACAAAGGCCATAACCGATTAATGGGCACCTTGTTAGGAACTGGCTACGCCTTTTTCTTGATTGCGATGTTTTCGCAAGACCGTTTTCTATTCCTGATGTTTTTCACCTTATTTCTAGGTACATGCATCTTCATGTCGAGTGATGAAAAATACGGTTATGTCTTTTCTATAGGCTTTGCAGTTTGCTCAATCATCTCTTGCATGGGTGGATTCGATAACCAAATTACATTCTATTTTGCAGTGCTTCGAATACAAGAAACTCTATTAGGTGTTATCACCTTCTCGATTGTTTATCGTCTGATCTGGCCTGTAAACACTGAACAGAACTTCGTACAACGATTTGAAACAAGCAGAGAAACGCTGATCGCAGCAATGAGCGATACCGACAACCTTGATATAGAGGCCTTAGAGTCCAATACCGCTAATATTGAAAAGCTCTATCAACTATTGGATTTACCGCTCACTGGCAGTTATCACCTAAAAGAAAATATTCACGCATGGCGTTTACGAATCAATGAAATGGCGCATATTCAAGATCGTCTGCTTGAACTTGCCTCGGATGAACTGAGTCAAACTCTTGATTGGGCGGCTCTCACCGAAAAAATGGAAAAACTGGAGTTAATGGCGCCAAACTCTTTATTGATTGATGATGTGCCATTTGTGATGACTGAAAAGAAAAACGTTTCTTGGCACCATGAGCACCGTACTTTTGTTCAACACCTTAATGAAGATGGGAGAAAAGTCTTACAAGGTGTCTCGATGTTCGTCACGTCATTATTGGTTTGGATATACCTGCCTGTGCCGGGTGGTTTTATCTTCCCGATGATTGCAGGCATATTTTCTTCAATGCTTCCAACTATGCCGCCAAGTGTTATTAAGGACGCGTTTTTTGGTGTTATTGGTACGGGCACAGTTATCTTGCTTCAATATATCTTTATCATGCCGATGATGACTGAATTGTGGCAATTGGCGCTGTTCTATTTCATCAACAGCATTGTTATATGGAAAGTATTCGCGACACCTAAACTGATGGTACATCGAATCTTGGGTATCAACTTGTTAGTCGTGCTTACATCTGGTGCGCTTAATCTAACACCAGTTTATCAGATTCAAACACCATTGCTGATGTTAACCACACTGCTCATCATTTTGATGATAGGCAAATTATTTACCGACCTCTTTAGAGTCAAGAGTATCGCTTAATCTCGTTACGTCGATTAGCTTAACTTGGGATAAGAAAACAAGAAAGGCGCTGATTAGCGCCTTTGGATACTCTATTGTTTACTGATTCTGGATCAGTTGTTGTTTAGCCACACATCTTGGTTTTGTGGAGCTTTCTTCTTCTTTTTCTTCTTGCCTGTACCAGCCGGTGGCGCAACAGGTTTTAGTGCTGCGATCAGTTCAGCTGTCGCTTCTTCATCCACTTCAAAGCCCTCAATTTGCTCACGTTCAAGACGAATTTTGTTCTTCTTCTCGATGATTTTGAAGTGATGGTAATCTTCGTGATCGATCAGAGATAACGCTAGACCAACCTCACCCGCACGACCACTTCGGCCAATACGGTGCATGTAGTCTGATGGGCTACGCGGTAAATCAAAGTTGATAACAACTGGAAGCTTTTCGATATCCAGACCACGTGCTGCGATGTCTGTCGCGATCAGAACATCAATCTCGCCAGATTTGAAATCTTCAAGGATACGAGTACGTGAACCTTGTCCTTTATCGCCGTGGAATACTTCTGCGATGATGCCGCGTTTGTAAAGCTTATCTGCTAGGTGCTCACAGCTGTTCTTTGCGTTTACGAAGATCAGTGCTTGGCGCCATTCGTGTTGTTGAATCAGGTGCGCTAACAATGCAGTCTTACGGCCTTTTTCTACTTCGAATACACGTTGAACTAGAGTGCTCGCGTTGGCGCTTTGAAGTTGAACTTCAATTGGGTCAGTAAGTAGTTCGTGAGTAAGCGTTTGAACTTGCTCTGGGAACGTCGCAGAGAACAATAGAGTTTGCTTCTTGCTTGGCAGAAGCTTCAAGATAGCGTCTAGTTCTTCTGTGAAGCCAAGGCTCAACATACGGTCAGCTTCATCAAGCACTAACGTTTTAACTTTGTCTAGCTTGATTGCGTTGCTTGAAATAAGGTCAAGTAAACGACCTGGCGTTGCCACCAAGATATCAGTGCCGCCACGTAGTGCTTGCATCTGAGTGTTCACAGACACACCACCAAACACACAAACAGTCTTAATCGCACCGTTAAAATGCACTGCGTAAGATTTAACGCTATCAGCCACTTGCTTTGCCAGTTCGCGTGTAGGCACTAAAATAAGGCCAGAAACGAAGTTACCTTTGCCTGAACGACGGTCTAAAGGTGCATCTTCATGAATCTTTTGTAACAGTGGAAGTGCAAATGCTGCAGTTTTACCTGAACCAGTATTTGCGCCTGCAATTAAATCGCGTCCTGCTAACACACTTGGAATAACTTGCGCTTGGATAGGCGTTGGCTGTTGATATTCAAGCTCGGTAAGACGAGCCATCAAAGGAGAAATTAAGCCAAGATCAGAGAAGTTGGTTGGTGTAGTGGTGTTAGTCATTAATTGCAGGAACTCAAAGCTAAAATAATAGCGCGCTATATTAACGTATTTCAGCAGTATTACGTAACTAAATCGCCCTTTCGCTTCTATTTCGCCGATTAATAGCCTCCATAAACGAAGTTATCGATGTGAGAACGTTGATACTCGCCGTACCTACTTCGTCTAAATGTATTCTAGTTATATGATTGTCGTGGTTGAAACATTGCCGTGGTTGGCACTTAGTTCAGCCACCCTGCTACCGTTTGTTCAGGTGCATACGAGTTGGGTGCGGTTAACCATACAGCTAAAGCATCTGGCGAGGCGACTAGCGGGTCAAAGTCCACATTGAATTGCCATTCAGATTCACCACGTTGGTAACCGTCGTAAACCACGACAAAATCATGTTCGAGTTTCTTACCTCTGTTTTCTCCCGCTTTGACGCTAGTGACTTCGTTCATAGCTAATAAGGCAATATGAGCTACATAATCACCTTTACCTTCGTAACTCACACTGAACGTGTCGCCTTTATGATTGACTGTCAGCTTGGGGTTATTTTGTTGTGGGAGCGAAGGTAACGTTCTATCGAGCCAATTGAAATAACCACGCCACTCTTTTCCGTCAACGATAAACCCCGGAGTATAAACCCCGCTTGTCACTCCATAAGCTTTGTATAGGCGTTGCTTTTGACTGAATGCCTTGCTGGCGAACTTGTCTCCCCACCCTAGGTAATCCCAGTAGTCAACGTGATAAGCGAGCGGAATGACTTGTGTCCAGAGTTTCGGGTGATCTTCAAAAGTACTGAGGTACTCATCAGCAGGTGGACAACTCGAACAGCCTTCAGAGGTGAACAGTTCGATAACCTGCGCAGGCTGACCTTCATTACTCCAGGTTTGTGCAATCGACACAGAGGAATAAAAGCCGATCGGTAAGGCAAGTAAACAAAGTGTAATCAATGGTGAGTTGCATTTGGCGTGTGACATACCGTGATCCTTGTACGAAGCGAATTTACTGGCGCTCAAATACAGACCGTTATGCCTAAGTATTTCTTTCAAGTGATAAGTTTATTTCAGATGCATAGTTTCTTTCAGGTGCCGGGGTTATTTCAGAGATAAAGTTTTCTTTCAGATACAAAAACGCCAGCTTCAGAAGCTGGCGTTTTCTTAAAATTCTATATTTTACATGTTAACGCTTAGATTAACGGTTGATACCGATGTCGCGTTGCATGTGACCAGATAGGTCGCTTGTGTAGTAACTACGTGGAGAGTTGTCTACGAAAAGAATATCGAAAATGTGTGCAATCAATCCTTTGAAGTTAACCGAGTAGGTCTTCTTATCCATAGAGTTAGGAACAGCGATAGTATTCATTTGCATTGCTTGAGCCATGATTGCCTCTCTATAAATTTGTTTATGTGGTTCGTTCTGATGACAAGAATAATAGGTGATCTTTTGCAGGTTAAAAAATGACTAAAATTAGACATTCGAATTAGTTTTTCTAATAAAACAAACCATTAACAACCCTAAGAAATACATATGCACAATGAGTGAGTATAAATTCAACATGATGCAAAAATCATGCATTTAGTACAAATAACCCTCAAACAAAAGTGGCCAATGTCACAGAAGTTTTACATAAATAAATTTTCTACTTCATCGGCCACGTATTCCTTATCGAGTTTTCGATAAGTTATATTTGTTTTAATTTACTTGTTCAATGTCTGGCTTCTTTGCATAAATCGACGCTATAACCGCAATCGTCATCGTTGAAATCAGCACCGCTAAAGACCAGTAAGTTGGGATAGCCCATTCACTGTCAACCAATAGCATTTTCACACCGATGAAGACCATGATGAATGCCAGTGCCGGCTTCAAGTAGATGAACTTATCCATCATACCTTGTAGTACAAAGTACAACGAACGCAGGCCAAGTAACGCAAACACGTTAGCAGCAAGTACCAAGAACGGTTCTTGTGTTACCGCGAAGATTGCAGGGATAGAGTCCAGTGCAAACATCACGTCCATGACTGCGATGGCACCAATCACCAACATCATTGGTGTTAGTACCCATTTGGTACCCTGCTTAATCATTAATGCTGGGCCATGGAAGTCTTCTGTTACCGGCATGATTTTGCGAAGTAGCTTTTCAGGCAGTGTATTCACACTCTCTTCTTCGCCCTTGTCTAACGCCAGTTTAATACCAGTACCAATCAAGAACGCTGCAAACACATAAAGTACCCAGTGGTATTCAGCCAATAGCTGCGCACCTAGTGCGATCATAATTGCACGAAGCACCAATGCACCAATAACGCCCCAAAGAAGCGCACGAGGTCGTAGATGCTCAGGAACTTGGTATTGAGCAAAGATCATCGCAAAAACAAACAAGTTGTCTACGCTAAGGGATTTTTCTAACAAGTAACCCGTAATGAATGACACTGTTGCTTTTTGCGCTGTGTAGTCACTATTCGGCGCATAAATGTCCCAAAACAGATAAATAGAGCCAGCAAACAAAAACGCGAGTACAAACCAGAAAACACTCCAGATTGCCGCTTTCTTAATAGTAACGTTGCCGCCACGAGTCTGATAGATATCAATAGAGACGAGAATAACCGTCAGCAGGAAAAAGCCCGCATAAGTCGTCATGATTGGCGATGAAAAAAAGGATTCACTATTTGTAGATAATAGAGATTGAGTTGAGTTCATTATTCCTCCGGGCGGAAGAACTGTATAAGACCTTCCGCAAACAAAGCATATCAAGCTCCATTACGGATCTTGACTGTGATTGCGTTGGTCTCGTTGAAGTGAAATATGGGATTTCACCTTTACATACCGGATAGACTCTTGGCCTAACGAGATGACGATATGTAAACTTGCGCTAACTACTCCCCAAACGCGTGGATAATAATCCTCTGATTGTGTTTCGTCTATATAAATTTGCACGGAAAAAGCAAAAAAGGAGCAATCTGCTCCTTTTTTATTTCTTCCACTTTCGCTTGGTATAGCGTGTATTGATAATAGGAATACTGCGACTGTTCAAAAGCTAGTCTTATCCAGAATGCAACACCATTATAAACCTGTAGTCGGCACCAAATACACTAACGCTGACCAAACAGATACCCAACCTACAACAGCTACCGCATCTAACCAATCTTTCTTATCCATGCAAATCTCCACAAGAAGGAACCTGCAGAGATAAAGCATAAACGATGCCAATTTTATAAATAAGCCAAGGTAATAATGCTAAGTATCTGTATCACCGTGGTTATCTGAAACAATCCATGCAATTCAACGGTTCATTGTGTTGAAGCGACTCTGGGTGGTCTTGTAAAAACGCAATGAAGCAGTCTGCCATGGAGTCAGTAGTTACCGTGCCATCGCCTATCATATCCAACACCGCGTTATAGCCCTCTTTCCCTTTCATGGTGTAGGCTGATGATGCTCCGCGATAAACACGTTCACGCGAAACAGATTGCCAACCGGCGTCTTCAGAGTGGATTTCAAGATTGTGAATTCTGTGCCCTAGAGGTGCTTCTTTGTGGTAACAGAACCTTAGGTTATGTGTGTAAGGGAAGCTACCCGACCCCGTACCTACCACACCGTTATCCAATGCGTTATTGATTGCGCCTTCCAGCATGCCAGCGATCGTTTCACCTCTGACTTCATACACACCAATAGGTACGGCAAACGGTAGTAGTTTTCCGGCAATATCGGCAACCGAAACATCGCCGCTATTCAGTGAGTTTCTCACTCCACCAGAGTTGTGGATGGCAAATTCTACCGCGTGTCCTTTCTTGTTCATCAGATAATGGAACGACTGGGCAACCAACGGCGCAAGTTGGCTTGGCCCTTGTTCATCTGGGATACGAACATGGCGAAGTTTACTGTCAGCATGAGCAATCACTTGCTGCTGAAGCTTACGAACTCGCGGCTGGTATTTATCCGTCAGAATGCTATGCAATTCAGGATCTTTCTTACATACAGCGATATTCGGGTGGTTGTTCAAAAACTCACACGCCATATCATGTGCGTCGTCTTGCCCTACTTCACTCAGTTTCGCGTCTATAAAGAGTCGACGACCTAATAACAGTTCGTTCTTACCATTGAAGTGCGTCACTTTACCTTGAGAATCGAACTCAATTTCGCAGTGTCCTAGGCTCATGGCGTGGAAACCCGCTTGCACAACATAGGTATCGCCAATTTTCACACCGTATTCATCATCTTTAACTAAGCCGATATCAGAGAAATCACCTTGTAAGCGATGACTATGACCACCAACGATGACGCCAATACCTGTTACGTTAGCTGCTAACTCTAAATCAGCTTCGTAACCAAGATGGCTAAGTAACACAATCTTGTTGATGCCTGCTTGATGAATTTGCTCAATGGTCGCTTTTGCCGTTTCCAAAGCATTTTCAAACGGTGTATCGGTATCTGGGTTAGCGATGCCTGCCATCTTGTCGATGCTTAAGCCGAATATTGCGACCTTCTCGCCGTCAAATTCTTTCGTTATAAAAGAAGCACTTCGTGTTTCAGGCAGATAAGGCTTAACAATGTCGTTGTCCGCTAGCGTATGAGTTTTATTGATATCCTCATTCGATAGATTCCAGTTACCGGCCAACAGTGGGAATTTGATTCTTTTCGCGAAAATCGCAACGGGCTCATTACCCATGTCTAACTCGTGATTACCGAGCGTCATGGCATCTATATTGAGGGCATTCAACAAATCGGCGTTGGCTTTTCCTTTGAATAAAGAAAAGTACAAAGTGCCCTGGAAGCAGTCGCCAGCGTGTAGGAACAAAGTTCCAACCTTCTGGCGCTGGGCATCTTGTTCTATTTGTTTAAAGCGTGTTGAAATTCGAGCAAAGCCACCAGCACTGACATAAGGTTCAATGATGTGGTTGTTCATTTTAAGTGATAGCTGTAACGAGGTTGGTTCAAAGTATGAGTGGGTGTCGTTGATGTGTGCCAACACTATTTTTGTCGGCTTATTCTTTTTAGTCATATTTTCTTCTCTCTTAGTCCCTTCATACTAGGTCGAGAATCATGACAGAATCGTGAATTTTATGAAACTGCACTGCAAAAAAATACTCGAGATAGATCAAAAATCTCATTTTGCACCGTATTAATAAACAACGGGTTTTGTGACAGGTGAGCATACCGGATTTGGTTTTTTCGATTATGATTAAAGATATCTGTTAGCTTTCAAATAATTAGCAGAGCCTTTCGTTAGGAGTAAGCCTATGCAACTAGAAAGAATCGAGATTTCTGGCTTTCGAGGTATCAAGCGCATGTCACTCGCGTTTGACGAGCTAACCACGCTTATTGGTGAAAATACTTGGGGTAAGTCTTCATTATTGGATGCCCTTTCCGTCGTTCTGCCCTCAGACGGTGTGCCATATCACTTTGAAATGACCGATTTTCATGTCGATTACTCTGTTTCACATCCACAGTCTCAACATCTTCAAATTGTTCTCGCCTTAAAAGCCAACGATAAGAGCGAACTTAACGCAGGTCGTTATCGCAAACTCAAACCTATTTGGGTCCAGGATGAGTTTGGTGTATTTCGCATCTACTATCGAATCAGCGCGACGCTAGAACAGTATGAAACAACCACACACTATGCATTTCTTGGTTTGGATGGTAATCCGCTCAAGCTTCATCATTCAGAAAAGCTCGCTCAAGAATTAATGACCTTACATCCCGTCATCCGTTTGCGTGATGCAAGGCACTTTGATCGTCCCTTCAACGGCAAGTCTCTTAACCACAATGCTCACCTTCCTAGCAATGGTCACGCGAATAATGCCAATTCAAACGGGAACGGGAATCATCAAGCGAGCAATGGCAATAGCACAAATGGAAACGGCGCTAATAATGGCAATGGACGTCAGGCAAGAATAGAAAAGCGAATCGACAACACCTGCCGTCGTCTAATGGCGATACCCGGTCATGTTAATAAAGGTGAAATGCGCAGTAGCCTAGAGTCGATGCAAAGTTTGATTGAACACTATTTTTCTTTTAAAAGTACTTCTCGTCGTAACCCTAGAAAACAGCGAGACGGATTGCTTTATTCGGCGGGTGCCAATGATCAGAGTATTCATCAACTTGTTGAAGAAACCAAAAACAAACAGACTCGTTTATTATTCATGGGGTTACTCAACGCTTATCTACAAGCTAAAGGGCCAAACGACTTAAGACGATGTGCTCGCCCACTTTTGATCCTTGAAGATCCAGAAGGTCGATTGCACCCAACGCACTTGGCAAGGGCTTGGAGTTTAATGCAGAAGTTGCCCATGCAGAAAATACTCACTACCAACAGTGGCGATCTACTTGCTGCTGTCCCACTTCAATCAATTCGTCGCTTAGTTCGTCAGTCCGACAAAACCCTCGCCAACCAACTCAACATGAATCACTTCAGTAAGGATGAACTTCGTCGAATTGGTTTTCATATCCGTTTCCACCGCTCAGGGGCACTGTTTGCTCGCTGTTGGCTATTAGTAGAGGGTGAAACCGAGGTTTGGTTGTTCAATGAGCTGGCCAACCAATGTGGCTATAACCTAGCAGCGGAAGGTGTGCAGATAATTGAGTTCGCTCAATCGGGACTTAAGGCGCTGATTAAGGTTGCACAAGAGTTTGGCATTGATTGGCATGTGGTGACTGACGGCGATGCCGCTGGTAAAAAGTATGCCGCGACAGTACTATCGAAACTCGGTAATGATCAGGAAAGACATCGACTCACCGAACTGCCTGATAAGGATATCGAGCACTACTTATATATGAACGGGTTTGAGAGCTTTTTCCGTGACATGGTTAAGATTCCATACGATCACCCTATCCCTCCGAAGAAAGTGGTAGCCAAAGTATTGAAGAAACACGCAAAGCCTGACCTTGCACTCGCCATTGTTTCTCATTGCGAGAATCAAGGACAAGAATGCATTCCGCTTTTATTAAGGTGGACATTAAAACGCGTGATCACCATGGCGAACGGAAATACCTAAGCATAATTTTTTATAGATGCTATCAGTTGCTCTACTGATGAAATCTTTAGTTTATTATCTTAACCAAAACCAAAACCAAAAAAGGCACACCAGATGGTGTGCCTGTATAAATCGATATACAAATTAATTGGGGGTTATCTTGCAAGAGTTCACAGTAACTAGAGCATCATTGCTTAACGTATTCGTTACGCCTTTGCTTGCTTAGCGTGTTGTTCAACAACTTCCGAAGATTGAGTCGATTTCTCGTGAAGCCATAGCCCCGTTGCTTTCATCAAGTATCCAAATACACCACCAAGCAGTAAAGATGGTACTACAAGTTGCCAATCGCCACCTGCAGCAAACGTCGCACAGCAACCAATAAAGGTTCCCGGGATATAACCGAGCCACGCTTGTTTTGCTTGAATACACATAAAGAAAGCCACAATAGCAGTAATCATGTAGCCTAAAATCTCTAACCCTGCGAAGGTTGAGCTTTCGATAATCACTATTGCCCAGAATACGCCCGTCATGTTGGTCAGTAAGCTACCCGCTAGTCCTTTCACACCGCCGGTTGGCGAAGCAAAATAACTCGTGCAACCTAGGAAACCTGCCCATGACAGTAAGCCGAAAGAGATAGCTATCCATCCCCATAGACCTGACAAAATACCTGTTGTTAATGAAATCGCGACTAATGTACTCATACTATTTCTAAAGCCTAATTACGTAATACATCGCAACCGGATTTAGCCTCACTTAAAATCAAGTAAGCATATTATGGGAAGAACGTCTTCTTTTAGACGATCGCGATCACATTAATAATGTACGCGAATGTGCATTTATCACTAGATAGAGACCGGAATCGCTTATTCAACACATTTGGTTATAAGGGGCTGTTAACCTTTCGAGCTTTATTTTGCAGCTCTTGTGGGAAATTTATACAAGACAGAGGCTTTGATGTGTAGTTAGCCTACATGAAAAGACGATAACGCAGTAGAAATGAACCACAAGGGCTGCCCGAAGGGTTCGGTTAAAATCGCTTTATGCTTTGTTGAAGAATATTTGCTTAGAATGACTAGGCTACATACTCTTCGCCGCGCCTAAAACGATTTTACCTCGAACAAAACTTAACCACGAAAGGTCAACAGCCCCTAGCCTTTATCAAATCTACCTTACAGAACCGACCGTTTGCCTTTCATCATGCGCTTGCCTTCTCGCTTAATACACTCAGCAAGCGGGTTTTCTGCCATATCAGCACGCCAGATAAACGAAAGCGTACGTTCCATTTCAAGCTCAGGAACATTCAGGGTAACAAGTTGGCCTGATTCAATAAACTGCTCGACATCGAGATAAGGTAGACACGTTAAATATGGACCGTTTGCAACCAAACTTCTTAAAACAGGAACATGTTCATACTCTCGCCAAACATCAAGATCACCAATTAAATGATGAATAGAGCTATCAAAAACTTTGCGAGTACCCGAGCCATGTTCGCGCAATACCCACTTCGCTTGCTCTAACTGCGCCAAACTCACCCGTTCACGCTTCGCAAACGGGTGATGGGCTGATGCAACCACCGTTAAATGGTCTGTACACCACACTTCTTGGTGAACTCGACTGTCGTCACAACGACCTTCGATAACGCCTAGATCATATTTATAATCTAGTACGCCATCAATGACTGCATCGGTACTTTGCACGCCAAGCGAGATTCGCATCTCAGGAAAGTCGTTATCAATAATACTGATGAGGTCTGGAACCAGGTGTTCTGCTGGGGTTTGGCTAGCACCGAGTTTGAGCTCTCCACTCAGTAAATGCTGCTCGTAGAAACCCATCTCAATTTGCTGAGCATCTTGCAGTAAACGCTTTGCTTTTGGCCTTAGCCACATGCCCCAATGAGTGAGGGCCATTTGCTTGCCTTGCCTTTCAAACAAAGGCCTGCCGAGCATTTTTTCCAACTGTGCAAGAGACATACTTGTCGCTGACTGAGTCAACGCCAACTTGTCTGCTGCCTGACTAACACTCCCGGAATCTGCCACTGCATCAAATACCGCGAGTTGCTTTAATGAATAACGCAAAATTCATCCTTAATGCTTTTAATTATTTGTGTCCTGATGCTCATTTTTTATTAAGCCGATGAGCAATCAATTTCATTCTACGCGTAACCAAATCTATATCAATAATTTTGATGTGGTTTCTAAAAATTATCAATTTTACCTCTACCCCTCAACCCCCTAATCTGGAATGGCAGGACACAAACGAGCCCTGCAAAACATTACTGATTAACCATTACGGATTAACCAAGTCATTAACACTAGGAATTACACATGACGGATTGTTCAAGGGGGGGATATGGCAACCAGCACTTCTGAAAATCAGCAACTGTTCTCGCCAACAGAAATGATGGCGGAAGCCGAGAAGTTTGCATTAAGCAAAGCAAATAAAACCAGCAGCATGACATTGAGTTTGGCAATCATGGCTGGCGCATTCATCGGGCTTGCTTTTCTATTCTACATCACGGTAACCACAGGTAGCGCTGATGCTGGATGGGGATTGAGTCGCTTAGCCGGTGGCCTTGCATTCAGCATGGGGTTAATCCTGATTGTGATTTGCGGCGGCGAGCTGTTTACCAGTTCCGTGTTATCAAGCATCTCATGGGCTAACAAGCAGATAACCTTCACCAAGATGCTGTCTATCTGGGGCAAGGTTTACGTCGGTAACTTCATTGGTGCCATGTTCCTTTTGGCTTTGGTAAGCGCAGCAGGCTTATATCAATTAGATGGTGGCCAATGGGGCTTAAACGCTCTGAACATTGCACAGCACAAGCTGCACCACAGCCCCGTTCAAGCTTTTGCTTTGGGTGTGCTTTGTAACTTATTGGTGTGTTTAGCAATTTGGTTAACGTTCAGCTCTGCTAACGCCATGACTAAAGCAATGATGACCGTGTTACCCGTTGCAATGTTCGTTAGCTCAGGCTTTGAACACTGTGTGGCGAATATGTTCATGGTCCCATTAGGCATCACGATTCAGGCATTCGCACCAGAGAGTTTTTGGATGCAAATTGGCGCGACACCAGCCCAGTACGCAGACCTAAACATCATGAAATTTGTCACCGCAAACTTAATACCAGTGACAATCGGCAACATCGTAGGTGGTTCGGTATTGGTCGGCTTAGCCAATTGGAGCATCTACCGTCGCCCACAACTTAAAGCAGCAAAAATTACCGCTATTACACAAACAACAGAAATTACGTCAGTTAAGGAAATCACTATGAACACAGCAACTACTATCAAGCAAATCATGAACACTCAACCAATTACACTTAGCGTAGAAATGCCTACATCTGTTGCGATTGATTCACTTTTAGACGCTCAACTTGTTAGCGCTCCTGTTTGCGATGTTGAAGGCCGTTTAGTAGGTATCTTCTCTGTTCATGACGTAATGGTTGACCTTTGGTGCCAAGACTACATTCCGACTAAAGGCCAGAAAGTGGTAGACCTAATGAGCCGTGACGTAGTCGCTATCTCTGCTAGCGATAAGCTGGTTGATGTTGCTGAATTCCTATGTATCGACAAAGAGCAACTTTACCCTACTACAAGCATGGGCTACGCAACTCGCCTGACTTCTCTTTCTCTAGAAGAGCGTGCAAAAGCGATGAAAGTAAGCCAGCCACATATGCTTCCAGTACTAGAAAATGGCGTAATGGTCGGTGTGTTGACTCGTACAGAGGTGATGCAAGCGCTACGCCCTATCTACGGTGACCGCCTAAACGTGGTTCCACAAGCTGAACTAGAAACAGCTTAACTAAGAAGGATGAGCTAACGAATACTAATTTAACTAAAACAAGGCTGGATGATTAGGGATTAGTCGTTCACTTAAGAAAATCAGTCATGGCAACGTTGACTGGCTAGAAGTAAATGGTGGCTTAAAACGTAGTAAAAGGTTTGACACAAAACAAACCTAAACGCGTTGCCAGTTACTTCAATAAAAAAGGCGCAAAGTGAATACTTTGCGCCTTTCTCTATTTCTAACTGTTGCTTTCTAAGTATCTATTTAACTTCTGGTGTTACATAAAAGATTGATAGTAGTCAGCGATTATAAATAGCTAGATTACTTCTTTACACCTTCAACGTGTAGATCCATGTCTACGTAGCTTGAAGCGCCCATTACTGGAATGTTGAAGTCAGCAAGTTCTAGACGAGTTGTACCAACGAAACCAGCACGCTCACCGCCCCATGGATCTTGACCAGCACCGATGAATTCAGCTTCGATAACGATAGGCTTAGTGACACCGTGAAGTTTAAGGTCACCCATTACTTCAAGTTTGCCTTCGCCTTTATCAACAACTTTTGTGCTGTTGAATGTTGCGTCTGAGAATTTGCTTGTATCAATGAAGTCAGAGCTACGGATATGCTTATCACGTTCTGCGTGGTTTGAATCAAGGCTTGTTGTATCGATCGTTACGTTCACTTTTGAAGCTTCAACGTTGCTTTCATCAAACGAGAAATCACCTGAGAACGTGTTAAAACGACCTTGGATAAAGCTGTAACCTAGGTGGCTAACTTTAAAGTTAACTGAAGCATGCGCACCTTTTGTATCAATCACGTAATCAGCGGCGTTCGCAGCGAAAGGCATTGCCATTGCAAATGCTAATCCTGTAGCGATAATTGACTTTTTCATTTTGAAGCTCCTATCATTTTTCGTAGCGTATCGTCTTTGTCGATAACGTGGTGTTTTATCGCCGCTAATGCGTGCACTGATGCCATAATGATCAGTACCCATGCAGCATAGTAGTGAACCGTTCCTGCGAGATCAGATTGGTTTGCAAACAGTTCACCCATACTTGGTACAGTGAACCAATTGAATACCTCGATCCCACGGCCATCTGATGTCGAAATCAAATAACCTGAAATAAACAAAACCGCTAAGTTAATGTACATAAAGCCGTGAGCTATCTTCGCTGCTGCAACTTCATAGCTTTTACCTTCAACCTTTGGTGACGCGGTAACTAGTTTCCAAAGCAAGCGGATAACGGTAACTGCAGCCAAAAGAATGCCTACCGAACGGTGGTAGTCTGGCGCTGTTTTGTACCACTCGCTGTAGTAAGAAAGATCAACCATCCACAGGCCTACACCAAATAAGCCAAAAATAGCGAGTGCTGAAATCCAATGCATCGCTCTTGCTAAAGGGTTGTAATTTCTAACGTTGTTGTCCATGTATCTCTTCCGAATATTAACGAGTAGTGTAGTTTCGAAAAGCGTACCCTACACCAAGTTTGTGTAACATATTATTTACCAAGCTTTACATTGGTAACATCATTTCAAATTAAACGAGTTATTCAAATTTTTTGAACAAGTTTGGGCTAAACGTTAGATTTCAACAATTTGTTCGATCTCATAGAGCTCATCTGAGATGTCTAACATTTTACGTTCCATGACTTTTTGAGCGTCTTCTATCCCCTTGTTGTAGTAAACCGCACCAAACTTTTTACTGATGAAGTCGACCAAGAATTCCGTGTCGAACTGACCAAGCTCCACATCGAGTTCATCTTGCAGATACTTTTGAAGCGCATGGGTGAGCTCCGACTTTTGTTTCGAATCTAACTGAATGGTCATGACTATTTCCAAATAAAGTGTAAGTAGTTCGATCGTGATTAGCTGACTAAACTATAATCTAGCTAACTCATCGTAACTTTGTTCACTAGTTGTCGTTTTCCTAACTAGCTATAATTCCTCATAATTTAGAATACAGACCAGTGAAGTACCAGTGCTATCCATAAAATCGCTCGGCAATCGCTAATTTTGATAGAGGGATCAAGAACTCGCACTTTGACGATAGGTAATGGCACCGCAATTACCGTACTATTGCCCATCAATAAGATAGTAACTGTGTATAAGGGACTTCATTGTTATTAGATCTCGTGATTAAAAGCGTCAATCAGTTTCAAGACGATTGTCTAAAACTCTGTGAGCGTCATTATCCTACGGTACATAACCAAGGAATCAGTGAGCATCACATCGGTAAGGCATTCGCCCGCCGTATGGAGCACACCTTCGTTAGCTTTAATCATGCAAGCAGCATCAGCCCACTCGAAATGCTCTCCTCTGGTGAAAACCCTCGACACTTCCGAATCTCCTCTGAAATCGGCACCGTTTGGATGATCAGCCATCATATGGTGAGCGCAGGGAAAACTTGTCGTAAAAAGTTGATGCTAGACATTCATAAGTGGCAGCAAGAGTATGGATTTGCCATTCAGCCAAATGACGTTTTGATCATTGTGTCTGACCATTGGATTACCCGAAGTAAAAACAGCGGTGAACTTTTACATTGGTGGATGGGAGAGCTCCCAGATGAGATTACTGAATACAGCCAGCAAGGAATAACGCTAAGAGAGAGTGATTCTCAATTCGCTGCTGATTTAAATACTAACTTTAGTATCAGCCCCTGTTTTATTAAATTCGGTCACCCGTTAAAACGGTCAGGGAATCAACAGTTGGTTCGTAAATACCTACAACTTTATGCGGTACTTCAATGGCAGTAAGAATACGGGTCAACTTTTTCATTCAATATTGAAAGTCAATTGTTAGACCTTCATCCCAATATTTTATAAAAGATACTTACTCCGTGTTCATTAATTATTCGAACTTCCTGTTTTAATTATTAATAGCCGATCGACTCACTGTCTCGATTTTGAGAGATAGATATCATTTCTATGTAACTCGCTTAGTATCTCCATTTTGTAACTTTGACACTCCCCCACAATCTAAACCTTTAACCCTACTTTTCTCTGGTGTATCAGCGTTCTAGCCTTATATTGGTTGGGGTTAATATGAGAGACGTTACTCAGCCATTAAATTCACAGCAACTATCAAGCGCAGTTAATGATAAGTAAATTTAATGGTTAATGTCATTTATCATGCTGATTTTTCGTTAATTATATTTATTTAAATATTGACCCTACAAATGAATTTTTATTAATTGACAATTTACTTACACCTGTCAATATTGTGACAGCCATGACGTATATTCCGTCATTGAATAAACATCTTTATTAGCGACTATGATTTTATCAGACAGAAGTGAATTTATTAGCTGTATATCTGTGGATGCCGATATGCAGTTTATTGCGAAATACCAAGACCTAACACTTAGAAGCGTCTATCAACCTATATTTGACAGTTCCATGACTCAGATAGGCGTTGAGGCTTTGGTGCGTATTTCGAATAGCAAAGGGGATATTGTTCGTCCTGATCACTTCTTCCATTCCGACGATACGTTGTGCAACGATAAGATCAATGTTGAGAGGCTGAGTCGCGCTATCCATATCCGTAACTTCGCACAATCGAATATTCGTCATTTACACCTCTTCCTAAACGTTCTTCCGAACGTTGGTGAGTTGTTTGCCGCAGAAAAAGTCAGTGACAGCCTGTTGGCTAAACGCCTTCATGAACTTAACCTTTCATGCGAACAAATCGTCATGGAACTGGTAGAACTGAATGCAGAAAGTGAAGAACGCTTGAAAGATGCTGCTCACTCTCTCGCAGAGAACGGCTTTCAAATTGCTGTTGATGATTTTGGAACACAAGCGTCAACAGAACAGCGCGTTCGTCATATTAATCCTCATATCATCAAGATAGATCGCTCTGTCATGTTGGATTTTGAACAAGGCGACACAAGCGAGATGGAATTGGTTCTCGATCTTGCTAATCAAATTGGTGCTAAGACCGTAATCGAAGGTATCGAAACCGAACAACAGCTCGCAGCAATGCAAAGCTTAGGCTTCGATATGTATCAAGGCTATCACTTAGCGATGCCAAAGCCGATTGAGTTAGATCTCCGCCTCGCAATCTAGAACTGCCCTCTATTCTCTAATTCTCTAGGAAGCCGCTTTACCATTGGTTAGCGGCTTTTTAGTACCTATCTCTTTCTTAACGCAACGCTCGCTGACGCTATAGTTTCTTGGCACGATCTTGTATCGCCAAATCACACCCATAAAAAAGCCCAGTCAAAATTGACTGGGCTGGCTTAAAAGAATCTGTTTTATATCATTCCCTAATAACCCGCAGTGGACGGTTTGATTCTATATAGAATAGCGAACATCACTGGTACTACTATTAGCGTTAGTACTGTAGCAAAGCCTAAGCCTGCCATGATTGTAATCGCCATCGAGCCGAAAAATGCATCGAATACCAAAGGAATCATACCCAAGATAGTCGTCAATGCTGCCATAGATACCGGTCGTACACGACTAATCGCACTGTCGACAACCGCCAAATATGGGTCTTTACCTGTTGATAGTTCAGTGTTGATCTGGTCAAGCAGTACGATACCGTTTTTCAAGATCATGCCGCTTAGACTTAGTAAGCCCAAGAACGCCGTGAAGCTGAATGGCATATTAGTTCCTAACAGACCAATCGAAACACCAATGATAGAAAGTGGTACCGTAAACCAAATCACAAGTGGCTTACGAAGCGAGTTAAACAGAAGCATAGTGATGATAAACATCAGCAAGTAACCCATTGGCAGTGAACCAAATAGAGATTCTTGTGCGTCTTTTGAGCTTTCGTATTCGCCACCCCAACTGATGCTGTAGCCTTCTGGTAGGTCTAATGCTTCTACCTTTGGTTTCACACGAGCAAACAAGCTTGCTGGCGTTTCATCACCAAGTACATCGTGGTCAGCCAGTACGGTTAACGTACGCTTTCTGTCACGACGTTGAATCAGTGGTTCAGACCATTGAAGCTCTACACCATCAATCACTTGCTCAACCGGAATGTAAGTTTGTAGCGATGGGCTCCAAATCTTCACATTGTTCAGTGATTCAAAGTCAAAACGCTCTTCTTCAGGTAAACGCGCAACGATAGGTAACATATGAGTACCATCACGCAGTAAACCGATGTTGTAACCGCCGAACGCCATTTGTAACGTCTCAGACAAATCAGTTTTTGAAATGCCAAGGCGACGTGCCTTTGATTCGTTAAACAGTGGCACTAGCTCTTTGGTGCGTTCACGCCAATCGTGACGAACATTTCGTGAGCCTGGATCGGCAAGTAAGACATCTTCTACTTCAACTGCAATGCTACGCAATACTTGAGGGTCAGCACCGATAATACGCGCTTCAATCTTTGAAGCCGGTGACGGACCAAATTCAATAAGTTTGAACTGGAACGTCGGTTGCTCAAATTCATTCGCTAGGTTTTTGTCTAACTCCGCCAGAACCTTAAACATGGTGTCACGGTCAGTGGTTCTTACTTGTAACTGGCTGTACGCTTCGTAGCTTTTCTCTGGTTGGTACGTCAGAGCGAAACGTTGCATGCCCTGCCCAACCGTTGTGGTTACAAACTCTACGTCGTCTTGTTGACGAATGTAGCTTTCAACCTTCTCAGTCTGCTTGATCGTTTCACGAACATCGGTACCTTCTGGCATCCACATGTCGACGTAGAACATCGGTGTGTTTGATGGCGGGAAGAACTGTTGCTTCACCATACCAAAACCAACAATTGATGCAGCTAGCAGAGCAATCATGCTCACTACCGTTAACCATCTGAAGCGCAATGCTAATTTCAGAGACGCGCCGAATACAACAAACAGGATACCTTTGTAAGGGTCTTCGTTTTCATCGACCTTGTCTTCTTCTTTTAGCAACATCTCAGCAAGGAATGGCGTTAGTGTTAGTGCCGTAACCCAACTTAAGAACAATGAGAAACACAATACCCAGAACAGTGAGCCCATAAACTCGCCTGTCGCGTCTTTCGATAAACCAATCGGCGCAAAAGCGGTAATAGCAATAATGGTCGCGCCCAATAGTGGCCATTGTGTTTGTGTCACGATGTCTTTTGCTGCTTGAAGTTTGGTCTTACCTTTCTTCAAGCCAACCAAAATACCTTCAACGACAACAATCGCGTTGTCCACCAGCATACCGAGTGCGATGATCAAGGCACCTAGCGAGATACGGTGCAGTTCGACATCGTTGTAGTCCATAAGAATGAACGTACCGAATACCGTCAGTAGCAGTACCAAACCAATGATCAAACCACTGCGTAAGCCCATTGCAAAAAGCAGTACGATGATAACGATAGCAACGGCTTCTACTAGGCTGATTAGGAAGTCAGCCACTGATTTGTCTACTTCTTGCGCTTGGTTGTAGAAGTAGTTCAGCTCTACACCGGCAGGTTTAATGCTTTCTAATCGGTCTAGCTCCGCATCTAGCGCGTTACCAATCTCAACGACGTTTACGCCTGAAGAGAACGCAATGCCTAGGTTGATCGCTGGTTTACCGTTGTAAGTTAATACATTACCCGGTTTTTCTTGGATACCGCGAGTAACCTCAGCGACGTCTTTCAAGCGAATCAGGTTACCCGTATCACGACCATGAATGATCAGGTTTTCTAGCTCTTCAACTGTGCTCAGCGTGCCGTTAGGTTTGATCGTTAAGCTTTGGCCATTCAACATCACCTCGCCTGCCGACACCACACTGTTTTGTTGCGCTAACAGTGACGTTACCGTCGACATATCTAGGTTAAGCGCCGCTAAACGCTCCAGTGACATCTCAACAAACAATTGCTCTTGTTGGTCGCCCGCGATGCTTACTTTGCCCACACCATCGACTAGTTCGATTTCACGCGTTAAGTAATCTGCGTACTGCTTTAGCTCGACATAATCGTAGCCATCACCAGTCAGCATGATCATCACACCAAATACGTCACCAAAATCATCAATGATCTGAACTGAGTTGACACCACTTGGTAGCGTTGGCTGTAGATCGTTGATCTTACGACGCATTTCATCCCAGATTTGTGGTAGCTCGTCTGGACCGTAATCCATCTTCATGCTGACCATAATTTGAGACATGCCATTCGACGAGGTCGAAGTGATCTTGTCGATATAAGGGAGCTGTCTTATCTCTTTCTCAAGGGGATAAGTCAGTTCCTCCTCAACTTCCATTGACGTAGCGCCAGGGTAAGTTGAAATAATCATTGCATCTTTAATGGTAAAAGCTGGGTCTTCTAAACGGGATAGATTACCAAAAGACGTCACACCGCCAATGCCCAAAATGACTAGAAACAGCCAGCTGATTACTTTGTTCTTTATTGAATATTCTGCGATGTTCATTCTGCTTTTCCTGACAATTTGATTCCGTCACGGAGTTTTCTTAGATTCGAATTTACGAGTAGCTCACCTTGTTCAACGCCATGCGCGATAAGTGCGCCTTGGCCGCTGATCTTGTCGACTTCAACTTCGCTTTTGTAAGCTTGGCCATCTTCCATCTTCCACACGTAAAATTGGTTCGCTTCAGCACCTGCTTGTAGAGTCGTCATTGGCAACTGGTAACCTTGAACATCACTCAGGCCCGCTTTCGCCATATCGACATTTACCGTAACGCTGGTACCCGGCAGAATTTCGCTTTCTGGTTGTTGCATCTGCATCCAAAACTCGTAGGTGCGAGATTGCGGGTGCAGTTCACTGGTGTGCTCTAGATACGTCAGAGGGTATTTTCCAGAGTGGCCGCCAAAGGTTGCGTTAGGTCGATAGCTGTTCGAACGCATATCTGGGCTTATAGACGCTAAGATCGAATCTGATACTTGAATTCGCACATACACCTTATCGTTCTGATACAAGCTAAGAAGCGTTTCACCCGGTGTCGTGTTTTCAAAGCGTTGCTTATCAACCGTTGAAACCGTTCCAGAAAGTGGCGCTAAAAGCTCTGTGTAACTCAGCTTACGCTCTGCCGCAGCCAAATTAGCCGATGCCAGTTTGTAGTTAGCGGTCAATTGATCGTGTTCTGATTGCGACAACATCTTGCTGTCAAACATCTCAGAACCACGCGCCAGTTGCTTGCTCGCTAATTTGAATTGAGATTTAGCGTCTGTCAGATCTTGAAGGTATGTCGCGTTGTCTAAGGTCGCCAATAGCTGACCTTTTTCTACATTGTCACCGGCTTCAACCAATACTTGTTGAATCTCACCAGCAAGCTTAAATGCCAATGGTGTGAGTTCAGCAGGCATCACCTGTCCGTTAAAACTTCTGAATTGATCAGTCAGTGGTGCAGCAACTTCAAAGGTCGATACCAAAAGTGAAGGTTGCTCACGGTGAACTGTTTCACTGTTACACGCTTGAAGCAATAACGCAGATACAACCACAACTGATAATTTGGAAAGGTTCATTAAATACCGCCCTCACGTAACCAAGCTTTTACTTGTTGCCCATCAGATAACACACCGACACCCGCTTCTACGATTAAATCGCCAGAAGACAGGCCTTCAATAACCATTCCTTGTTCATCAAGAGTGACTTGTACTTTAGAAATCAATTGAGACTCTGGGTTGTAACGCCACAGTTCACCGTGGTCTGCTTCTTTGCTTAACCAAGCTGAATCAACAATGCCAATACCGTAGTCCGACTTATTTTTCTGAACTTCAACTTGTGCCGTCATACCAGAAAGCAGATTAATACCTTCAGGTTTTTCGATAGACACAACCGCTTGGTAGCTGTTGGTGTCTTCGTCTGGTTGCGTTGAGATCTCTTTAAAACGCGTTGGGATACGAATGCCGCGGTGGCTATCCATCACAACCCACATGTTTGAGCTAGTTAAATCTTGGATAGAGCGGTCTTCAAGCTTTGATACAGGAATCGAGAAAGTCACATCCATCTCGCTGTGATTCAAAATATTAAGTACCGGCTGCTTTTCAGCGATTAACTGGTATTGCTTACCAAACACCATCGATACCACGCCATCGAATGGAGCAACTAATGTGGTGTAACCAAGGTTTGTTTGTGCTTGGTCCAACTCAACTTCAGCGGCAGTAAAGGTGTTTACGGCTTGGTCGTAGTAATCCGTGCTTACAAGCTTCTTCGAGTACAACTCTGACGCTTGCTTGTATTGGCTGTTCGCCAGATCAAATTTGGCTTGTGCTGCATCAACCGCAATACGGTAGTCCGTTGCATCTAGCACAGCGAGTACTTGACCTTTCTTCACCTCTTGTCCCATACGAACAGAGAACGTTTCAATATCTCCACCCACTTGGAATGAAAGCGCGGCACGGTCGGTCGCATCCACTTTTGCGATAAAGCTATCAAGCGCGATATCCGTCTGCTGAGGGATCTCAAATAGCTTGACGGGTTTAACGACTTGAACCGTTTCTTCTGACTGAACCTTATTACATCCGGTCAAAGAGCCTGCGAGTAATAGTGCAGCAAACGCCACTCCTATCTGCTTACCCGTCTTGGCTTGAATAGACAAATTGGACAGCATGATGTCTCTCCGTTTAATTATTATGATTTATTACACAGGTGGGCAGTATATTTAATATTAAAGAATTCTCAAGCTTTACTTTCCACCTGTGCAGTATTTTTTATTTTAAGGAAAACAGTGTAGAATGTGGTAATCAGGTAAATGTGTGAAATGAAGATGACTGAAAAGAAACAAGGTAGAAGAAGTGCGAAAGACGCTGAAGAAACGCGTTTTCTGATCATGAGTGTTGCTGCGGATATGTTCTGTGACTGTGGTTATGATCGTGTATCACTGCGAAACATCAGTGAAAAGGCAGGTGTATCCCATAGCCTTATCCGCCACCATTTTGGTAGTAAGGAGAAGATATGGCATGCAATAAGTGATTGTTTACACGATTATTTTCAGTCTTACATCAGTAAAATCATGGAAGAGCTGCCAAAAGACATTGCACCAAACATCTCTATCTATTTGTTTAGTATGCGCCTTTTCACCAACATGATTCATTCACGCAGACCAATGCAGCTAATCTCAGATTCTGTTCGTCAAGAAGATAACTTGGTTGATTATTTTATCGACAATGTTGGTGATGTTGAGAAAGAAATTAATGGACTGGCAAAACAATATAACGACGCTAATCCAGAGAATCTGATCAACATTTACGAAGTAAAATGGCAAATGATCATTTACGCTAACGCCGCGGTGTGCCTAACACCGTTCATGGAGAGTACGTGGAATGAAGGCGACATGGTCACCTCCCCCGAAGAGTCCTTAATCAAGCATTGGCAACTATTCAACTCACAAATGGTAAGTAAATTTAGAATCGAAGAGCAATGGGTGCTAAACCCAACTAGCTTAGAAGAACTGATTTACGAAGTGCCCTGTGTATGGAAGTGCAATCAAGAACATAATTAACCCAGTATTTTTATCTGCATTGGTCATAAATTGATTTACTTGAAACAAAAATGCGCCGTTACAGAGCCAACTGTAACGGCGCATTTTTATATGTATAGAATTTTAAACTGGAGCATGTTCCAGTTTGTTAACGACGTGCTTTACCGCGGTTTTGGTGAATTTTAAGCTTTGCTTTCATCTTACGTTTTTCTGATGAACGACTCTTACTGCGACCACCGCGATCTGGTGCTAGATCTTTTTCTAGGCTAGGTTCAAAGCCTTCTAGCCACTCTTGAGGCAAGCGCGTATCAAGCAGTCGCTCAATGTCACCCAATAAGTAAGCTTCATCCTGACTCATCAACGAAATCGCTAAACCGCTGTTACCTGCGCGACCAGTACGTCCGATACGGTGAACGTAATCTTCAGCTTTGTATGGCATGTCATAGTTTACAACTTGTTCTAACTGCTGGATATCAATACCACGAGCTGCTACGTCGGTTGCGATCAACGCACGAACTTTGCCTGATTTGAAATCGTCTAATGCTTTTTGACGCGCACCCTGGCTCTTATCACCATTGATTGACGCCGCTTTAATACCGTCTAACTTAAGCTCTTTAACGAGAGCGTCGGTGCCCTGCTTAGTCTTTGTGAACACCAACACTTGTTGCCAGTTTTTTGAACCAATCAAATACGCCAATAATTCACTTTTTCGCGACTTATCTACCGGATAAACCATCTGTGTTACGGTTTCAGCGGTGCTGTTTTTTGGCGTAACTTGAATTTCACTTGGCTTCTGCATCATACGATGCGCAATCGCTTTGATTTTGTTATCAAACGTTGCAGAGAAGAACAGCGTCTGACGAACGTCATTCATGCGAGAAAGAATACGTTTGATGTCAGGCATGAAACCCATATCTAACATACGGTCAGCTTCGTCTAGCACCAGCACTTCCGTTTGGCTCAACATGATGTTCCTAGTAAACATATGGTCAATAAGACGACCAGGCGTCGCAACAAGAATATCAGCGCCCCCACGTAGGTTATCAGTTTGAACCTTCATGCTAACGCCGCCGTAAGCCACCACAACTTTGATGTCGGTGCCCTTTGCGTAGCTAGTTAAGTTATCAAACACCTGCTGTGCCAATTCACGAGTTGGTACTAATACAAGCGCACGAACGAGCTTCGGGTTTGGAATAACGTTGTCTTTCGTCTCGATTAACCTTTGAATAATCGGTAAACCAAACGCAGCCGTTTTACCCGTACCCGTTTGAGCACCCGCCAGTACATCTTTGCCTTCTAATACCAATGGAATCGCTTGTTCTTGAACACTGGTTGGAGCCGTAAAGTTAAGCTCTGATAGCGTAGCAAGAAGGTGCTCAGACAATCCTAGTTGGTTAAAAGATTTAGTAGATTCAGACATAGTATGATGCTCAAAGATTAAATAGGCGCGGATTGTAGCAAACCTGCATTACGCTGTTTACCTTTCCTTTTGATTTTTCTTCATTTGAAGCGCATTAAACTGCTTCGCTTCTTCTAAAACATTGGGATAAAGCTCATAAAAGTGACACTGCAACGTATCATAGTGACGTTCGAGATCATCGTAACATGCCTCGAGCATACCGAGCTTTGGTCTTCTCAAAGCCATTCGCTGCAATACCACCTCGATTGATGACATGTCTTGATAGCTCTCTAACCATCTATGCTCAGCCATTTTCTGATGAACCATAACGAAATTTTCTGGCCAGTGTGGCTCTTGATTTTCAAAGATCTGCTCATGGCTATCGAAACAAAAACGTTCTAATGTCTGCTGCGAGAACTGAGCCCAATGATTGGCTAAGCAGTGATCCCAAAATACATCGAGTGCGATAGGCGCAAAGCGTCGTGTTTGGTCTGAAAAGAGAGATTTTGCAGAGCGAGAAACATCATGACGATCAGTATAGCTATCAACAAATCGATGAAGCCTAATGCCGTCAGAGAGTGAATCCGAATACTGTTTATTGGGGTTGCCTTTCACAAAATCACCCAACAGGTTACCTGCTAAATTGCTGTTACAGTGCTTGGCGATGTGAAGGTGTGCAAGAAAGTTCATTGAACCTCATTAAAGTATCGAGAACTAAGTAACATGGTAAACGTACTCGTTTGTCTTCGCGAACTTTAATGAGGATAGTTTTGGTATGACGTGTGAGCGAATGAGATTTGCTCAGTCTAAGAATTGTCTAATTTGAGAACATTGAACTAAAAAACCTTTACTAAGGAAAACCCTAGTTGGAAGATTTGAAAAGTTCTTCTGCTAATTGTTTAACTGTCTGTTCATAGTCAGACAAGTCAATGCCAATTTCCATAGCATCTAACAACTCAAGACTTTCGTCATTATAAGATTGGTCACTCATTGTGCCCCCTCTATTCCTTGGTGTGGACATGATGTCCTGTTAACTAGTGCACCATCTTGGACTTATATTATGTCACTTTGATGAACGCACTCTACTCTACCCATTCCATATTTATAGCTTGAAGCTACTCGCGATCATTAGCGCTTGTTTACGCTAAAGGGGTATACGCGAACGACATATGTACTGCCACCTTACACCAAGTACAACTGATTACTCTACAAATTTTGAAGCAGATCATGGTCAAACGTTTGCTTCTCCCTTTTCAACACCTAACCCTCAAATGCGTGTAAATTAATATTTACAGTGCATATTTTTAATTACATTAGATATTGCATTTGGAATTAAACTCAATCAGAATACTTTAAAATCGAGATATTCTTTGGGTTTATGCGCTTAAGCTAGAAGAATTACAATGAAAACACACCCTAACGTAAAGAATTATATACAATGAATAAATCAAAGGTTTTTGGTAGTACTTTGATCATTGCAGGCACAACGATTGGTGCTGGCATGCTCGCTCTTCCACTTGCTTCTGCAGGTATTGGCTTTTCAACTTCACTTTTCTTAATGCTGGGTTTGTGGGCTTTAATGGCATTCACTGCCTTATTAATGGTCGAGCTTCACCAATTCGCAGAATCTGATGCAACCCTACACACCTTAGCTCATACAATTTTAGGGACGAAAGGAAAATGGATTGCGAGCTTCGCAGTGATGTTTCTGTTTTACGCTTTATGCGCTGCATACATTGCGGGTGGTGGTGCTCAGTTTAACCAACGTATTTCCGATATCGCGGGCATTGAACTCAATGGCCAAATCACGACCCTTCTATTTACCCTGCTGGTTGCAGGCGTTGTGACGATTGGTACACACAGTGTCGATAAAGTTAACCGCGTTTTATTTGGCTTGAAGCTGGTTGCAATGGTTCTGGTACTGAGCTTCCTAGCGCCTAACATCACTTCTCAATACTTGCTGAGCATGCCTTTACAACAAGGTCTGATTGTTGCAGCTATCCCGGTTGTGTTCACCTCTTTCGGTTTCCACGGCAGCATCCCATCGATCGTTCGATACCTAGATGGCGACGTTCGCTCTCTACGCAAGGTAATGATTGTTGGTTCTGCGCTACCTCTGGTTATCTACGTATTCTGGCAGAGCGTCACTTTGGGCGTAGTAAGCCAAGAACAACTGTTGTCAGACACAAGCTTGGGTGCACTTTTAGTTTCGCTTTCGCAAACCGTTCATCAATCAAATCTAAGCGTAATCGTAGGCGTGTTCGCTGACCTTGCTCTTCTTACCTCATTTATTGGCGTGAGCTTAGGTCTATTCGAATTTATGGGTGACTCGCTAAGCAAAAAACTAGGCAGTGCAAAGCGCGTTAAAACCGCTGTTATCACCTTCTTACCGCCTTTAGGCTTCGCCCTGTTTTACCCACAAGGTTTTATCATGGCGTTGGGTTATGCTGCGATTGCACTTTCAGTGCTGGCGATTCTTCTACCTACCGTAATGGTATACAAAGTTCGCTACACAGATTTCTCGGTAAAATCTCATGGTACTGAAGCGACTTACCAGGTGTTGGGTGGAAGCAAAGCGTTATTTTTAGCGGGTAGCATTGGCGTATTTATCATTGCCATTCAAATCCTTATATCAGTAGGCCTATTACCGTCTTTGGGCTAATAAACCCATACAGGATATAAATACTTGATTGAGATCTCATAAATGACATGTTGATATCATTAATTTTCACAATTAGTCGATTGATATCACATTTTTATTGAGGTCGGTTATTTAGAGTCCACGGTAAAGGATTTACCGTGGAGTTTTTATGAAAGAAGTACAATTTCGAACGATAGACAAACTGTTTATTAAAATGTCTATCAACGATAAGTTTTGGGTCATTTTCTTAATCTTTTTCGCCGCTGTGGCGAGCCTAGCTGGACTCAACTACGTCAATAAAATGGAACAAATTGACGCAAGTGCAAAACAGCAAGTTGAGTATCAACTCAAAGGTATTTTATCAGCGTCAGATTCCCCTGCCTCTGTTCGTACTGTTAGCCAACAAACTCGTCCTCAAGAGACCATCATTTCGAACAATGGCACGGTTACCGCAACGGCTATTGGACAAGATGGTAATTATTACTCTCTTACCGTCTCAAACAACGATACACAAAACCAAAAGCAGCAAGCATTGTACACTTTATTACTCAGTCTTTTATGGTGTGTGCCTTTTGGTCTTTTCTGTTACTGGGTAGCGACCTTCTTAGGTGGTGCGCTGTGGGTACTTTATTCAACCACTCAAAAGATTGGTGATGGTGACTTAACTTCACGCCTTGGCTTCCATCCTGGCCGTGACGAATTCGGCACAATTGGTTGTGCTCTTGACCGTTCAATGGACACGCTCAGTGAGTTAGTTAACAACGTAAACCACAGTGCAGCAACCCTAAGTGAAACGTCGGCTTCTTTCGAAACAGAGATGAAGCGCAGCGAAACACAAATCATGAGCCAAAACGCATCTCTAGATTCGGTTGCTACTGCAATGGACCAGATGACCGCATCTGCTAATGAAGTGTCTAACATCTCTGCACGTTCAACAGAGCAAACAGAACAAGACGCACAGCAGATCAACGACAGCCACGCGAAGGTTCAACAAGCAATCTCAGAAATCACCACCCTTTCTTCTTTGATTGAACAAACCTCATCTTCTGTGACCAGCTTGAATGTGAACACGAGCCAAATTAACGAAGTCATCACGACGATCAACGCAATTTCAGAACAAACCAACTTACTGGCTTTGAACGCTGCGATTGAAGCCGCTCGTGCGGGCGAACAAGGTCGTGGTTTCGCTGTTGTTGCTGATGAAGTAAGAACACTCGCAAGTCGCACTCAGTCAGCTACCGTTGAGATCCAAGCGATGATTGAGCGCTTACAACAAGAGAGTCAAAATATTGCAAAGATCACAGAGCAAACGGTCGATCAGGCGCAAACCAGTAGCCAGCTGATTTCTAACATTGGTCACGACGTAAACTCGATTGCAGATTCTGCACAAGCGCTGATGGACATGAGTATCCAGATTGCAACATCAGCCGATGAACAAAGCAACGTTGCCAATACGATTGCAGCAGAACTTAACGATATTCGCAGCCAATCCGATGTGATTAAAGACGTCGCTCAGAATTCGTCAAATGGCGTATCTAGACTAACGGAAGCGTCGGTTTCTTTGTCTCAGACGTTGGCGCGATACCGCACTTAAGGATCAGCAGGCTAACTAGTGGCGTGAATTGAAAATAGACTAATGAGGACTCGTAATGGGTCCTTTTTTTGACTTTTGTTTAATAACATTACAAGAACCATGGTCAATAACGATGACATTATCAATTACCATGAAGCAAGTCGCAAAGGAGAGATTAAGAAGTGTCAGAACTGTCTAATATTCGAGCTTAGGAGTAATCTAATTGAACGGGTCTTTTTTCGCTTACCCTCTTGCTGCAGGTGACACATAATGAATAAAACAGAAACACAAAACACCGACGACATTACATGCCCTTTATGCCAACATGACGAGTATCTGCTTTCAGAAAGTGGAGAAAAGTTTACTTGTGCATCTTGCGGTTTCCATACCAAACAATTCAGTAAGGTAGTCAGTCTTCAACTAGGCTCTACCCCACCAAAGCTGCAGAATTCGATATACCACCATTTGAGCAGTGCTTGCCATTAATCCAAACTGAAATTTCTTCTAAACTGTAGATATCCTGAGCCGCGAGTTCTAATGAGTCGGCTTCGGGATCTACGATTGCTTCATCAATACTCGGGCGTAATCGAAACGATTGGATACCCGCACGAACACCAGCCTCAATCCCTTTTAACGTATCATCCACGTAGATGCACTCATTTGGTAGAAAGCCCATATTCATGGCCGTGTACATGATTAGATCAGGTTCTGGCTTCCAACTGTTAGCATCAAAAGCTGAGAACACTTTACCTTTAAAATCATCGAGCATGCCTGTCATCGCCAATGAAGATTCAACTCTAGATTTCGGTGCATTGGAAGCGATACAAAACTCAATGTCTTGTTGTTTGAGGAATTCAATAAGTTCGATAGCGCCGTCCATCGGCTTTAAATGACGCTGAAACAGTGCTTCTAATTCGATCCGGTATAACGGTTCTAGTGTATCAATTGAGATAGATAAGCCTAAACGCGCTTGCGTATCCATTAAGATGTCGGCCAGCTTCCCACCTTGGAAGTGCGCATAACAGTCGTTGACGTTCAACTTCGCCCCAAAGCCAGTGAAAACGTTTACCAAAGCTTGGCAGCACAGCTTTTCACTGTCGATAAGTGTTCCATCACAATCGAAAATTACACATTTAGTCTGTTCTAACCGCATAGGTATCTCACTAAGATTGAATCCAAGTTTTATCCTATAGTGTTCTTTCAATGCGCGAGATGATTGAGGTAACAGTTTGCGGATACAGGCTTATTTCTCTTCGCGAAATATGGAGTTGATCACTTTATCGCTCAGCATAAGCAATAGTTTTCATCAAATTAACCGAGATCCTACGAAATCAAATACTGCGAGGTTTACATAAGCGACTCAATTTCAGGGGAAAATATAAATCACCACTTCCTAGCCGGATCGTGATGACTAGATAAAAAAACCAAGACGTATAAACGATTAAGATAGACCGAGACTTAGCTAACAACCGACTCTTCAAAAACCTTAGCTTCAAGCGAACGTGAAATCGCATATTCCACAGTTCCAGTATCAGGATACGAATCTCGGATAGCGACAAACTCGGGTAAGTGTTTCAGTAGCAATTTCGTTAGCTGAGGATCAAACTGGTAGCCACACTCTCGCTCGAACAAATCGACTACCATATCTAACGGCCACGGTTCTTTGTAGCAACGAGCACTAAGCAGCGCATCAAAAACGTCGGCTACGGCGGTGATGCGAGCAAACAAGTGAATTTCATCTCCCACTTTGCCATTCGGGTATCCTGTTCCATCCCAGCGCTCGTGATGTTCGTTAGCAATGATTGCCGCGAGGTTGGTAATATCACCCGCTCCGCTCTTCAGTAAGTTATAGCCAGCCGTAGTATGAAGCTTCATCACCTCCCACTCTTGGTCGGTTAATTTACCAGGTTTATCCAAGATCGATTCAGGGACAGAAATCTTACCCACATCGTGCATCGGGCTGATGATCTCAATCATCTCGATCTCGCGATGGCTCAAGCCACGATACTTAGCGAGCAATGCGGATAACTTGGCTACACGCTTAACGTGATTACCGGTTTCGCCAGAGCGAGTTTCAATCGCCTCGCCGAGAACATGAATCATATCCTTTTGGATATTCAAGGTCTGTTTCTGAAGCTTTAAGATTCGTTTGTTCTTATTGGCCAACTCTTTCTTTTGGCGCAGAGTGACAAATTGCATCAAGATGATCAGGCTCAAACCCGCAATCACCATCGACAGCCCCATTAACAACTGGAAGTTTTTACGAATAAAGGAAGAAGGTTCGTTAATGAATACCGCTTCATCAGGTAATGCGTTGGCACTAATCCCGTATCGTTTCATTGCAGGGTAGTTGAATACAAAACGTTTGTTATCTCCGGGAGTTAACGGTTCTGCAAAACCGAGAGGAAGGTATTTGTCTAGCGCATCAACTGCCTCCTCACCCATGCTTTGTGAGTGATTCACATAACCACCGAGAACATCGCCCGAAATATAAAACTGCCATAAAGCAAACACCGGAGCAGCACTCGCTTTTGACAAGGTATCCGCAATCTCTTGGTAAGTGTGGTAAACCCCTTGTTTCAACTCAGTGTTGTAATGACTGAGCAATACCGCATCGTCTGCAGAGATTCCTTCCAAAAACTGGCTTGTATCCTCCAGCGACAAATCGCGAATTTCTATGAGGTTGATATTTGGAAATTCAGCCATCATTTTGTTCATTTCTTTGTGAATTAACTCAGACGTGACACTGTAATCATTTACAAAATAGAGGTTCTTTAGATTAGGCCTTAATTTGGAGATCAGCTTAATATTAACGTCTATCTGATCGTTCTCGTACAGCACAGTTGCTCTGTCAGATACTGCATACATATCGGTACTGGTGTCATTGATTCCCACCGCCACTACAGGAGTAGAACGGTCAATTAAAGCACCTAACGATTCAAGGAAATTTGCTGCGTTATCGTCAGTCGCAATCACGCCGTCAAATTCATAACCTGCATATTTGATTTGCAAATAGTTCGAGAGAGAACCGTAGTAGTCAGAGCTATTGATACGCTTTGAATCCAAATACTCGATCGAGAGTTTAACTTCGGTTCTAGATTGGCTGAACGCGCTGTCGATCCCTTTTTGGAAATCAGCGGTCCATTGGTAAGAAGGTTCGTATGAGTGTAAAACTAGGATACGTTTAATATCCCAGTCGTTAGCAAAGCTGAGTGAAGAATAAGCGCTAACACACAATACAGCGATTGATATCAATAGCTTGTACATACAATACCCTTTAAATAAGACGGGGTATTGTACTTAGATTAACGCTTTGTCAAAGAATCTTTAGTTCTCGATCCACACTTTATCGCAAGAAGCATGATCTTGTGCCCAAAAATCGTGTAACTGCTTAGCAAAGTTGTTGATACTTTGGCCATTTCCAGCAACGACATCCGAGATCAGTAGGGAGTCTTCCGCTTTTGTGACGATAGCGCTCGCCACAACTTCACCATTTTGAGTACCAATATATAAGGCATGATCGTCAGAAAGAATAATTTGGCTCAAGAACTCAAGCATGTGTGCCCTTTCGGCTTCATCTTGGTACACGCTTGCTTGGTTAAGTGAGAATAGTACGGTCAATTTATGGAAATCAACTTTATGCAGTTCATCAATTTGGGAAGGAGTTTGATCGTGAGCGAGGAGTTGGTATGTCTTGGATGGGAGTTTGCTTTGATAAAGTTCGCGGCCTAGAAGGCTCTCTTTTGCGGGGTAAGCAATGTCGAGCTGACTAAACAGCCATTGGTTTTTCTTGTGTGCAATTTCAGGTATTTCGTTATTCATTCTTTTAGTACCTACGGTTAGTATCCCCAAATATCGCAGTTATTTGGAAGACATACGGTCGGCTGAGGTGCCGAACTACAAGCAGAGAGCATACAGAGCATGACCAAGGCCAACAAGTACTTTAAATGCTTCATATTTTTCATTATCCAACAACATCCTTTAAGAACTTAACGAAAAGCTCTACACTCGTATTCAAGCTTTCAATATCCTTATAGTAAACAGAACTATATAAATAAAAAGGACTTCTTATGAAAAAAGCCTTAATAGCAGCAGGTATCGTCACAATGTTAGCTGGCTGTTCGGACAACGAGGTTGGCGACGTCTCACTGGGTTTCTTCACAATGAAGGATATCAAGATGTCTTCATTAGATGACGATAAGATCGCAGGTGTTACCTGTCATATCGCATCAATCGAAGCAAACCTTAGCCTTTCAGATCCAAGTGATAGCTCTATCTCTTGTCGTCAAACAGGTGAAATCACACCAGAAATGATTGCTCAAATAGACAAGAGTAAGTCTGGCGAAGTGGTATTCAAGCAATCGAAAAGTATCTTCTTTAAAACAATGAAGGTTCGTCGTATCTACGATGCAGAGAATCAGTCGCTGCTTTACTTGTCTTACACCACCAAAGAAACCGAAGGCAGTTTCAAGCATAGCCTTTCAACCGTTCCGCTTTGGGGTACAGAGGCTTACGTAGATCCAGCAACACTTGTTCCAGCGGAATAGCTTCAAGCCAAAGTAAGACGATTCACCTGTACAGACATTGTGCAGGTGATTCAAAATGTAATAAAAATGAAAGAAACAGAAACAAAATGTGATATCATGCGGCAAAATTTTTTCACTGTATTTTTCATATGAAGTTTCCTGGACAGCGTAAATCTAAGCATTACTTTCCAACTCACGCACGTGATCCGTTGGTCAACCAAATTCAACAAACACCTAAGCTTCACCGCGCAACGATTGTCGGTGTTGGCCAAACGATTGTTGATATCGAAGCCCGTGTTGACAACGAGTTCCTAGAAAAATACGAGCTGAGTAAAGGTCACTCACTAGTATTGGAAGAAAGTAAAGCAGATGCGCTGTATGAAGAGTTAGTTGAGCGCGGTTTGATCACGCATCAATACCCTGGCGATACTATCGGCAACACACTGCACAACTATTCCGTACTTGCAGACAGCAAATCTGTACTGCTTGGCGTTATGTCTAAGAAGATTGAAGTTGGCTCATTTGGTTATCGTTATCTTTGCCGCACTTCTTCTCGTATGAATCTAAATCACCTTCAAACTGTTGATGGTCCAATCGGTCGTTGCTACACGCTTATTTCTGAAGATGGCGAACGTACGTTTGCAATCAATGAAGGTCACATGAACCAACTTCTTCCAGAGAGCATTCCTGAAAAAGTGTTCGAGAAAGCGTCTGCATTAGTTGTCTCGTCATACCTAATGCGTGGCAAACCTGAAGATCCGATGCCAAAAGCGGTACAAAAAGCGATTGAATACGCGAAAGCGCACAATGTGCCTGTTGTACTAACACTTGGTACTAAGTATGTGATCGAAGGTAACGCTGAATGGTGGCAAGAATACCTGAAAGAGAACGTAACCATCGTCGCGATGAACGAAGACGAAGGTGAAGCGCTCACAGGTGAAAAAGACCCTCTATTGGCGGCTAACAAAGCGCTTGAATGGGTCGACCTAGTTCTATGTACTGCTGGCCCTATTGGCCTATACATGGCAGGTTACACTGACGAACCAGCGAAACGCGAAACCACACTGCCATTGTTACCGGGTAACATCCCTGAGTTCAATAAATATGAATTCAGCCGCGCGATGCGTAAGCAAGACTGTAAAGACCCTGTAAAAGTGTACTCTCATATTGGCCCTTACCTAGGTGGCCCACTTGAGATTAAGAACACGAATGGGGCTGGTGATGGTGCACTTTCAGCACTACTTCACGACATGGCAGCAAACAGCTACCACCACGTGAACGTACCGAACTCAGAGAAGCACGAGCATACTTGTCTAACTTACTCTTCTCTTTCTCAAATTTGTAAGTACGCAAACCGTGTAAGCTACGAAGTGTTGACTCAGCACTCTCCTCGTCTTTCTCGTGCGCTACCTGAACGCGAAGATAGCTTAGAAGAAACATACTGGGATCGTTAATCGACCATATTAGGGGTTAACTGATTGAGGTTAACGCCAAGTCAGATTACCTATTCCTTGAAGGGCTGCTATATGCAGCCCTTTTTGTATTCAACACCAATATAACTACAACTGTAGGTAATCAGATCGAATATTTTGCTCGTTTAAGATTTGATCTCGCGCAATGACTCTTTAGATCTGTTATCTTCCAGCACATAATTCGTGTGGTTTGCCTTTACTTGGCAGATTTATACAGTACTATCGCCACGCAAACGTTTACGTACCACCTTTCGGTTCTGATATAAGGATCAAATATGCTGTCTGATATTGATATTTGTCGCTCTACTCCCCTTAAAAACATCAGTGAGGTTGCCAAGCAAGCTGGCCTACAACACAACGAACATCAGCCATTAGGGCAATACAAATCTAAAGTGTCTCTCACATCACTTGAACGCCTCTCCAACCAACAAGATGGTAAATTGGTCGTAGTCACGGCGATTACACCCACGCCACTCGGCGAAGGTAAAACGGTGACCACCATCGGGCTCGCACAAGGTCTTGCCAAAATTAACCAATCAGCGATGGCGTGTATTCGTCAGCCTTCAATGGGCCCTGTATTTGGTGTTAAAGGTGGCGCAGCTGGCGGTGGCTACTCTCAAGTCGCTCCTATGGAACAGTTGAACCTACATCTAACTGGTGACATTCATGCTGTTACGGCCGCTCACAACCTTGCCTCTGCAGCAATTGATGCACGTTTGTATCATGAACAGCGTGAAGGCTTAGAAGCCTTTGAAGCGCGCTCAGGCTTAAAAGCACTGGATATCGACCCAACTAGAATCGTATGGCGACGTGTACTCGACCATAATGACCGCGCGTTACGCATGATCACGGTAGGCAAGAACGAAGCAGACAAAACAATTAATGGCTTTGAGCGCGAAGATGGATTTGATATCTCAGCCGCTTCAGAGCTGATGGCTATCCTTGCTCTAGCAGATGACCTTCAAGATTTAAGAAAGCGCATTGGACGAGTGGTACTTGCTTATAACAAACAAGGCTTGCCGTTAACCGCAGATGACTTCAATGTTGCAGGCGCAATGACCGTAACAATGAAGGATTCTATTGAACCAACATTGATGCAAACCCTTGAAGGCGTTCCTACCCTAATTCACGCCGGGCCTTTCGCAAACATCGCACATGGTAACTCTTCAATTATTGCCGATAAGATTGCTCTTAAACTGAGTGACTTTGTGGTAACTGAAGGCGGTTTCGGCTCAGACATGGGTTTCGAAAAAGCATGTAACATCAAGGTTAAGGCATCCAACAAGAAGCCTGACTGTGCCGTTGTTGTTGCGACACTACGCGGATTAAAAGCGAACTCAGGTTTGTACGATTTAAGACCGGGCACCCCACTACCAGATTCAATCTTTAATGATGACCAAGACGCGCTTGTTGCAGGGTTTGAGAACCTAAAATGGCACATAACCAACGTTAAGCAATACCAAGTGCCAACAGTTGTTGCGATTAACCAATTCCCACAAGACTCAGCTCAAGAGCTCGATGCTTTGAAACAGATGATCACCGACTTCGACCCAAGCGTTAGCGTTGAAGTGAGCGAAGCATTTGGTCAAGGCGGCGAAGGGACGACTCAACTGGCTCGCGCCGTGGTAAAAGCTTGCCAAAAGGAGTCTGAATTTGAGCCTTTGTACCACTCTGAGCAAACCCTAGAAGAAAAGCTAATGGCTGTCGCTGAAGTCGGTTATGGCGCGGCAAGTATTTCACTATCTCCACTGGCTAAAAAACAACTAGCTGAATTCAAACTGCATGGCTATAGCAACCTATCAGTTTGTTTGGCAAAAACACCACTATCGGTCTCAACAGAAGCACACATAAAAGGTGCTCCCGCTCAATTTGACGTACCCGTTAGAGAGCTAAAATTGTGTGCTGGTGCTGGCTTTATTTACGCGTTGTGTGGCAATGTGATGACCATGCCAGGCTTACCTGACAAACCAGCGTTCATGTCGTTAGATATTGACAGTAATGGAAATATCGTCGGCCTAAGCTAAATACCCTTAGTTAGATAAACGACAAATAATCGCGATTAATTTGGCTCAATTTTCAGACCGGTGTTCTATATTGAGCAATCATTTCCTAACGAAGTAATTGCTCAACAATCAAGCTTAAGTGCAAGAAGTTGCAATAAAAACGTAGTTATATGCGCATATTGTCTTAAGTTCTGGGGCAAGATCACATTAAAAACCTTATAAAATATATAGTATTGCGCTGATTCTTTGAGGACAGTGATGAATACAAGTATAAAAAAACTAGTCGGGCAATTTCTATGCACCATATTTGCCCTAGGATTAGTCCCTGCCCTCTATATTAACTCTGAATTTGACAGGGTCGATGCTCAGCACACGCTAAATATCAAACAATCTAGCCAGAACCAAATCGAATACAGTTTTCACGAACTCGCCGTTATTGTTGAGCAAATATCTAACTCTGTTCCTTCTATTGCAGACTCTCAAACGTTACTTCGTGCCGTTCAAGAACCTTCACTCATCCACAAAGAAACGCTACAAGATCTTTGGGTAATGTTAGCTCGTGGCCAAAAATACTATTCTCAGCTTCGTTATCTCGATCTAGCCGGCAACGAAGTGTTCCGCGTTAACTACAAAGACGGTCAAGCAATCGTGGTCCCAGATAACGAACTGCAGAACAAGTCTTCACGTGATTACTATGAGGAACTGCAACGATTAAAGATTGGTGAAGTTAGTTCTCGCGGCATTGACCTAGAAGTTGAAAACGGAGAGATCGTTCGTCCTTTAATACCAGCGCTTCGCATTATGACGCCAGTCGCTGAAAACAATCGCATCATTGGTTACTTCATCGCAAACCTAAACATGCTCGAGATCTATAAGCGCCTTCACTATCAGATTGGTGCATCGTCTGCTGTTCCGATTATTCTCAACAAAACCGGACACATCATTATGGGGCCAGACCCAAAGGAATCTTTCGGACATGTGATTGAGTCACGTTCAGAGCGAACTTACGCAAAGTTATACCCGGAGCTTTGGACTGCGATTCAAGACAAGAAATCTTCTAGCTATTTTGATGGTAAGAACTGGTATTTCCACTCTGATATCAGCCCCAACATAAAACAGTTCGAAGGCCCAATCTACATGGTTCTTCATATTGAAAATCAGCAGTTCAGCAGTCAATACCGACAAGAAAAACAAGCGATTGTCGTTCAGATCATCACATTATCTTTCTTGATTTCAATGATCTCTGCTGGCTTCGTATTGTGGAACAGCAATCACAAGAAGAACAGTATCGAGAGCCAACTGGCTAAAGCAGCAATGAATGGCATGTCTGCCTTGGTGATTACCGACAGAAACAACCGCATCATCAAAGTAAACCAAGAGTTCACCCGCGTGAGTGGCTACGATTTAGAAGACGTAAAAGGTCGTCAACCATCGATGTTTGCCTCTGGCCGCTACAATGAAGAGTTCTACATCAAGATGTGGAGTATCATCAAAGAGAAAGGCATGTGGGAAGGCGAAGTCGTTAACCGACGTAAAGACGGGTCTTTAATCACGGAAATACTGCGAATCCAAACCATCAAAGATTCGAAAGATGTGATTCAGTTTTATGTCGCTTCATTTGTGGATATCAGTAAACACAAAGAGCTAGAAAACAAACTGAGAAACCTGAGCGAAAAAGATGCCTTAGCTGGGTGTTGGAACCGCCGTAAGTTCGATCTTGAGCTGCGAGATGAGTGCTCTCGTGTGAATCGTTATCCTACTCGTGAACAGTCTTGCTTAGCGATCTTAGATATAGACCACTTCAAACGCATCAACGACAGATTTGGTCACGATTATGGTGATCGCGTCATTCAAACGGTTGCTCAAGTACTCCAGCGAGAATGCCGTGAAACAGATTTTGTCGCTCGTATTGGTGGTGAAGAGTTTGGCGTTATTCTGCCTCACACTACAACAGAAGAAGCTGAATACGTTCTTAATAGGCTCAGAATCGCTGTCAGTATCGAACTCGACAACGTAGTCACCGTGAGCGGTGGGATTACTAACGTAACAAATGATCCAGCACTTAATTACAAGTGCGCCGATTTAGCCCTATACGAAGCTAAAGCAGCAGGGAGAAACAATGTGTGCTTATTCCTAGATAAAGAGATGAGCGAAATAGCCTAGCAAATGACAATTGCATTCACTTGCCCGGCAAACGATCAGCTTGGAGCCGGATAAAATTCTAACTTGCTCCCCTCAACGACAAGAATACAATCCATGTTCGCAGCATGAGCAGCCTGCTTACCTAGGTTCGTATCTTCAAAAACAACACACTGCTTTGGCTGCAAACCCATACCAAAACACGCATCTAAGAAGGTATCCGGATTGGGCTTGTGATTCTTAACGTCTGTTGCTGTCACTAGGATATCGAGCTTACTCAAGATGTCTGTCTTATCCAGTAACTGTTCGGCACTTTTACGTTGACTGCCCGTTCCGACTGCAATCTTCTTGTTACCCAAGTGCTCTAACAGCAGAGAGTGAGTACAAGGGATAACGTCTCCTTTGTCTTCAATAGCCGCAAACGATGCCATTTTAAACGTGGACACAGCTTGTGGGTCGAGAGACAAACCGTATTTACTGTTCACCTCACCGGCTATTTTGTAGCTCGGCATGCCACCTAAGCTATGCAGCCAAGACGCTTCAAAATGAAAGCCGAACTCTTCAGCCGTTTGCTGCCACGCCTTTACATGTGCAGGCATTGTATCGATCAACGTACCGTCCATATCAAAGATCAATCCTTCATACGCCGTTAAATCTATTTTCATCACTACTACCACTCTTTAAGAAAGTTACTGATACCATAACCAATATTCAGTATCATGACCCCATATTACCGTTCAAAATGGATGTTTATGTTACAAATATCTAACTCTGTTTCGATTCAAGACTGGGAACTCCAGTTAACAGCGATCAGAGCCCAAGGAGCCGGCGGTCAGAACGTCAATAAAGTATCGAGCGCGATACATTTACGTTTTGATATCACACACTCCACCCTGCCCGACTTCTATAAAGAAAAGCTTTTGGCACACAAAGATAGTCGCATCACCAAAGACGGGGTGATTATCATTAAGGCGCAACAATATAGAACTCAAGAACAAAACCGAGATGATGCTTTAGTGCGTTTGAAAGAATTGATCTTGGAAGCGACAAAGGTTCAAAAAGTAAGAAGAGCAACAAAACCAACGCGTGGCTCTCAGAAAAGACGTTTAGAAAGTAAGAAGCAGAGAAGTACCACCAAACAGCTACGGGGAAGAGTGAGCTGATGGCTTCATGCCCTCAGTAACCACATTACTGTAGAAAGACCTGTCAATTTGACTAACGAATAGATCCATTACGCTGTTTATTTGAAAGTAAGTTTACTGCTTCTTTTTGACCGACAAAATCAGTTTGATCAACAACATTCGCTCTTCGCTGGTCAGTAAGCGACTGACCGCTGCAACGTCTTCCGCTGTTGCTTGTGATGCACCCACAATATCAAGAACCACATCCAAATCCGTCACCTTTAAGGTTCTGGTGATTGAACGATACTGAGACATCTTAATGTCCGCCTCGCCACGTTCAATCCGTTGATAGGTTTTTAAACTCATTCCTGAACTCGAGGCTAACTTTTCTTGAGACAAGTTAGCTTGTTTCCTACGCTCAATCAGCGCCACTATTATGGGTTCTTGTGACATAAGCTCATCCTCAAAAGACAGTTATGACCTAAATTCAGCAAGAAGCAGACCATATTGACTTGTGATGGTTTACATAAGCCATCAAAGGCATATTATCCAATTATTAAAAAACGTTACGTATCATAAACTTTCACGCTTTGATTGGTCGTGAGCGTAAAGGCTAGAAGACTTGAAGACTCAAGTGTTGGGAAATTAAGAAAATTGCATATTGCGAATAAGAAAAACGTCAAATTGGAAATTGCGAATCACTATACATTGGCATTTCCTTGCATTAGTCACGCATTAGAATCAGACAATCCCCGCCCAGAAATTATTGCAATACAACATAAGCTACTCACTTACAAAGAGGTGTTGCTACACGGGAGCATGTTGGAAGGTAAGGAATTAAGGCAGGCTTTTTCTGCATTGAACGAAAATGAAAAAGGTGTAGCGCAAGGTGGGATTAAAAGCATCAATGCTGCGATAAAAGAGATGGATGAGATTCTAGAAAGATACAGCCGTAAAGCAGTAATCGAGCTGAGTAACTAGTTCGACAAACAACTAACCAATTGTAAAAGTAAAAGTCGACGCTATCGTTAGATAAAGCGTCGACTTGTTCTAACATTTTGAAGTTCTAACGTTTAACTGCTTTTCTAACACTAGCAATCAACATCAGCATACCTAGCAAACCAAATGAAACACTACCTCCGCTGCTGCCAGAGCCAGATGAAGTTCGCGCATTCACATAAGCTGTTCGCTTAGCGTCAGTAGAAACAAATTTAGCGGTTTCAGTTCCAGCAATTACGCTATCAATCCAGACTTTATAGTCAAGGATTTCAGTAAATACAGATGTCACCGTAGAGTTTCCACCACATGTGTCTGGCCCAAAGCTAGTGATACCAACCTGTCTATAGTCAGTACCATCTTTCCAATAGATTGGACCACCAGAGTCACCTTGACAAGTACCATTAAAAAGCCCGGTAAATGCGCTGTAATCACCGTTAAAACATATTTGATTATCAGTTAAAGCCGAGCCATCAATAAAAGCAGTTGCACAAGTCGCATTGTCTACATAATTAAGAGATGCTTTTTGCAATAAGGTCGTACTGTCAAAACCTGAACGTGTATCGCCATGGCCAACAGCAACGAAGTCATTAACACCAATTCGATAATCATCGTTTGAAGGACGCTTAACAACATCATTGATTGAGTCGACATTCAGTGCGCTTTCTAACTTAAGTATAGCAACGTCATTGCGTAATAGGTCGCTCAACGCATTTGAATAATCACTGCGATAGTAAACTTCGGATACACGTGCTTTTTGAATGTTACCGTTAGGAAATTGAGACGAATCTTCAAGTTGAGGGACAACAGTAGTAAACAATTGACCTTCTTCGTTACCGTAAATACAGTGCGCTGCGGTTAGAATGTGGGTCGGGTCTAAAATGGTTGCGCCGCAATAAGGGCCTGTTGAGTAAACACCATCATAATCAATACGATCAATGAACAAACTCGCCATGGAAGGGAATTCCGTCACTGAAGCATCACTACCATTCACAATATAAGGTGTTACGCTCGCGTCAGGAGAAGTTTCGACCGAGTTTTCTGTCGCCATAACACTTGATGTATAGATTAATGGCGCTAAAAGCCCAAGAACGGTCTTACGAACCGGACTCATAGTATGGTTCTCATTCATAGATAACTCCTTGTAACCCCTACTACTTATTTACAAAAATGATGAATCGCCACCATAACACGTCACAACCAACAGTATAGTAAGTATTTGTAACGATATGGCCACATCTCTCATTTTATAAACCAATTTCAAAGTAACGGTTCTTGATGGTCACTCATTAAATCAATACGCGCCAAAAAACAAAAAACAAAAAACAAAAAAGCCTACTGCTAAATCCCTCAATGAACTGACCCCCAATAGTTGGACACCAATTATTGGGGGTCTTTTTATGTCCAAATATAGCCGAGAGCTAAAATGTATCATTGCTAAGCAATATTTAGATGGCACGTCATCTCTCTGCTTAGCAAAACAATATTCAATCTCTTCAAGACAGATACGGTATTGGGCTCAAGTCTTTGCCATCCATGGTACTGATTCATTTTTACCAACTAAGCATGCTGCCTCTGCTCAGACAAAGCGAAAAGCATTGAATTTAATGTGGACGAATGAATGGTCTCTCACGCACACTAGCGCTGTATTAAACCTCTCATCCCCTGGGATACTCTCTGTCTGGCTCAAACGATTTAATGAGCTGGGTATCAAAGGGCTCAAAATGCGCCAGAAAGGAAGACCCTCAATGAAACAGCAACCTCAACGTACCACTAAGCCTGATAATGAAATGACGCTTGAGGAGCTAAAAGAGGAGTTGGTCTACTTACGAACCGAGAATGCCGTTCTAAAAAAGTTGGAAGAGTTGGAGCAGGAAAAAAACCGTCGAACAAAGAAAAAGCGGTCATAGCTCTAACTCTTAAAGGCAAGTACCCACTAAAGCACTTACTGCACACTCTACAGCTGGCAAAAAGTGTCTTTTATTATCAGGCTCAAACGAGCAAGCGCCCAAATAGCTACGAACGTGAGCTGCGGTTGATAAAGTCAATTTATCATGAACATAAGGGTCGATACGGCTACCGCCGTATTCACTTGGAACTAAAAAATCAGGGGGTCGTGCTTAATCACAAAACGGTTCAAAGACTTATGGCTCAGCTGAACCTTAAATCGACAGTCAGGATTAAAAAGTATCGTTCATACCGAGGAGAGTCTGGAACAGCAGCTCCCAACGTGCTTGAAAGAGATTTTAGTGCGACTCAACCCGACGAAAAGTGGGTAACTGATGTCACGGAGTTCAAAGTCAAAGAGCAGAAAGTATACTTGTCTCCCATTGTCGACTTGTTTACTCAGGAAGTGGTTGCTTATAGAGTGGCCCAAAATGCCTGCTTGCCGCTTGTCACGGATATGCTGACGGAGGCTATATCAAAGCTGAAACCCAACTCAAAGCCAATTATACACAGCGATCAAGGTTGGCAATATCGCCATCGACAGTATCAGAAAAAGGTAGCGGAGAGTGGGTTAACGCAAAGCATGTCGAGAAAAGGTAACTGCTTGGATAATGCGGTTGCTGAAAACTTTTTTGCTTTACTCAAAACAGAGATGTATCACAACCAAAGCTTTGAAGATGCAGATGCTCTGATAGAGCAAATTAAAGAATACATCGAGTACTACAATACCAAACGTATAAAAGTGAAACTAAAAGGCCTGACTCCGATAGAATATCGAACTCAGGCCTTGAAAGCCGCTTAACAGAAATGTCCAACTTTACGGGGTCACTTCACAATACAGAGAAGTAAACAATAGGCTTTTGGTTAAGCTTGGTGGTTTCTCTTAAAAGAGGTTAGCCACGGTAGTAACGTTGAGGTACGAATGGCATTTTTTCTACTGTCATTGGTAGCTTCTTGCCACGAACGTCAGCGAATACTTCAGTGCCAATTGCTGCTAGGTCTGTACGAACGTACGCCATAGAAACAGGCTTGCCAGCGTTAGGACCCGCTGTACCACTTGTTACAACGCCAATCTTGTTGTCTTCAGCATCGAACAACTCAGCGCCTTCACGAACTGGAGCTTTAGTTTGGCCTACTAGACCAACACGCTTACGTTGAACGTCTTTAGTCGCGATTTGCTCTAGGATGATATCAGCACCAGGGAAACCGCCTGCACGTTCACCATCAGTACGACGAACTTTTTGGATGCCCCATAGAAGGCTAGCTTCTACTGGAGTCGTTGTTGTATCTAAGTCGTGACCGTATAGACATAGGCCACACTCAAGACGAAGTGAATCACGTGCGCCAAGGCCAATCCACTCAACTTCAGCTTCTGCAGTTAGCTTACGCGCTAGTGCTTCTGCGTGATCGTTCGGTACTGAGATCTCGTAACCATCTTCACCCGTGTAACCACTGCGGCTCACGATGCATTCAACGCCGTCGATATCAACTTTTTGAACGTCCATGAACAGCATGTCAGCAACGCTTGGTTGGAAACGAGCTAAAACTTCAGACGCTTTAGGGCCTTGAAGTGCTAACAAAGCGCGATCATCAATCACTTCCATTTCTACGTCAGCCGGAAGGTGCGCAGTTAGATGGTCGATATCTTGTGTCTTACATGCAGCGTTCACAACAACAAACAGGTGATCGCCTAGGTTAGCAACCATCAGGTCATCCATAATGCCGCCCTGCTCGTTAGTAAAGAACGCATAGCGCTGCTTACCAGAAGGAAGGTCAATAATATCTACAGGAACCAAAGATTCTAAGACAGCAGCTGCGTTCGCGCCATGAAGACGAAGTTGCCCCATGTGAGAAACATCAAAAAGACCGGCAGCATCACGAGTGTGTAAGTGCTCTTTCTTTACACCTAGTGGGTACTGAACTGGCATGTCGTAGCCAGCGAAAGGAACCATCTTTGCGCCTTCTTCAACGTGAAGTGCGTGCAGTGGTGTTTTTAGTAGGTCTTGATTAGCGTGTTCTTGAGTCATTTTATTCTCCATGAAGCGTTGCAGGCTTTCCAAATCGAATCTGCCGCTTATATCTCTATTTAGAGTCGCTTCTAACGCTAGGTCTCAGCATTAGAAACAGTAGATAGTAAAAAGTGATGTCTTTTATATAGGCTTATATAGTTAGCGTTATAAAAATAGATAGCTGTACAAAAGCTCTACAACTCACTTTCTAAGAATTCACTTCAGTAAACTTCAATCAACATGAGTAAACCGTGTTCACTATAGTAAACAAGCCTGAGTCAGTTTTACACCCTTAACAAGATTAAAACAGCTCAAAATGTGACATTTAACAATTTAAAAACAATTATTCGATACATACAAAAACGCGATATTGATGATTTTCACATCAATATCGCGTCATTTGGCAAACGTTAGAAACAAAAGCAAACGTTTGCATTCACTATAAGAAATTCTAATTTTGTTAACTTATTTTGCAGTCACCCACAAAATCAGTGCATCTTCTGTACTAGTAGAAATCAACATGTGGCCCATATTGGCATCGTAATACATGCTATCCCCTTCACTCATAGGTACGGGTTCGTAGAATTCTGAGTAGAACATCACATCACCAGAGATAATCATTAAGAACTCTTCACCATCGTGACGAACCCAATCATTATATTCTTCAAAAGTACGCGCTCTTACGCGGCTTTTGAACGGCATCATCTTCTTATTAGAAAGCTCAGTCGCAAGTAGTTCATGCTCATAAGTCGGTGTAGGGTGAGGTTTGCCCTGACCTGCTTTGGTTAAGTCGCGACGTCCTGTTGCGACTTTTTTCCTTGGTGGCTCAAAGAGTTGCGGCATATCAATTTGCAAACCCATCGCCAGTTTTTGCATAGCCTGAAAGGTTGGTGAGATTTGTTCATTCTCGATTTTGCTGAGCGTAGAACGCGCCAAGCCAGTTCTTTGGCTTGCTTCTTCTAACGTAATCCCAAGCTTGCCGCGGATATCTTTAATACGCTGGCCTAGCCTAAGTGGTTCTATATTCTGGTCTAACGTTTCTTTCGCCAACGTTAAAGATGGGTACTCATCATAAATGTCTTCTGACATAGGTCCCTCATTATTTTCTTACTTCCTGTCTATTCATTTCATTGTTGCATGAAGCGCTTTGTTGATTAAAGAGCACACACAGAAATAAAGCGTGCTCCCTGTAGCAAAACGAGAAAAGTTGTTTCCTATTGGAAATTTTTGTTGAAAATTGATTTTATCGGAGCTATGTTATCGACTTGTTAGATGAAGAGATGCTACTTCAGCTTGCAGCAAATGATAGATTTAACATTTGTAAGAGCTGTTTTTTACCCGAACTTTTTGGGAAACAATTCGTGCTGCATTGACCCTACAACGATCGCTTATACGCTGTAAGAGTATATTTATAACGCAATTCACGTTTATCTATACCTATATAGCGCAAACGATACCGATGCAGAAATCAACGTAAGACCTAATGGACTATAAAAACAATCACCATTAGCTTAATGAAAGGTCTCGACAATGAACGCTTACCAAAACCATAGCTTAGACAGTTTTTTCTCTACGAACCTATCTGCGACTGACGACGCAGTATTTGCTGGAATCCAAGCAGAGAACACTCGTCAAAACGAACAAATCGAACTTATTGCTTCTGAGAACATCGTTTCTAAAGCAGTAATGCAAGCTCAAGGCACTTGCCTAACCAACAAATACGCTGAAGGCTACCCAGGCCGTCGTTATTACGGTGGTTGTGAGCATGTAGATACAGTAGAAGCTATCGCAATCGAACGCGCTAAGCAGCTGTTCAAATGTGAATACGTAAACGTACAGCCTCACTCTGGCGCTCAAGCAAACGGCGCAGTTAAACTTGCCCTACTTCAACCTGGCGATACTATCCTAGGTATGTCTCTTGACGCTGGTGGTCACCTTACACACGGTGCACGTCCTGCAATGTCTGGTAAATGGTTCAACGCAGTTCAATACGGCGTAGACCGCGACACTCTTGAAATCGATTACGAAGCAGTTCGCGCTTTAGCGATCGAAAGCCAACCTAAAATGATTATTGCTGGTGGTAGTGCTATCCCACGCATTATTGATTTCGCTAAGTTCCGTGAAATCGCTGACGAAGTTGGCGCAATCCTAATGGTTGATATGGCACACATCGCGGGTCTTATCGCGACAGGTGCTCACCCTAGCCCTCTACCACACGCACACGTTGTTACTACAACAACGCACAAAACCCTTCGTGGCCCACGCGGCGGTATGATTCTGACGAACCACGAAGACATCAACAAAAAGATCAACTCTGCAGTGTTCCCTGGCCTACAAGGCGGCCCACTCATGCACGTAATCGCGGCTAAAGCAGTGGCGTTTGGCGAAGCACTTGGCCCAGAATTTAATACTTATATTGATTCAGTGATCGACAACGCAAAAGTTCTTGCTGAAGTGTTGCAAACTCGCGGTTGTGACATTGTGACTGGCGGAACAGACACGCACCTAATGCTGGTTGACCTTCGTCCTAAGGGCTTGAAAGGTAACGTAACTGAAGAAGCATTAGAGCGTGCAGGGATCACATGTAACAAAAATGGTATACCATTCGATTCAGAGAAGCCTATGATTACTTCTGGCATTCGTTTAGGTACGCCAGCTGGAACCAGTCGTGGTTTTGGCACTGAAGAATTCAAACTTATCGGTGAATGGATCGGCGATGTACTTGATGGCTTAGTTGAAAGCCCTGAAGGCAACGCTGAAGTTGAGCAACGTGTTCGCAAGCAAGTTAAAGAGCTTTGCAAGCGCTTCCCTCTTTACCGTTAGACCGTTTTTAAGATTTAAATTAAAACCTCATAAATTTTTGGAGAATAAGCAATGGACAATACACTAAAGTTTGCAGACAGCCACGAGTGGGTAAAAGACAACGGTGACGGTACTGTAACTATCGGTATTTCTGAGCACGCTCAAGAGATGCTAGGTGACGTTGTGTTTGTTGACCTGCCTGACACTGGAGACGAAATCGAAGCTGGCGAAAGCTTCTCTCTAGTTGAATCAGTGAAAGCAGCTTCTGATATCTACGCACCAATCTCTGGCGAAATCGTAGAAATCAACGAAGAATTAGAAGATAGCCCTGAGTTAATTAACGAAGAATCTTATGAAGGTGGTTGGATTGTTAAAGTGAAGATGTCTGATGCGTCTGAACTAGACAACCTTAAGGATGCGGAAGAATACCTAAGCTCTATCGAAGAAGACTAATAGGTAACCTCATTACGATAAAGCTGCTCTTTTGAGCAGCTTAATTTTAGGGGCTAGCTCACGGCTCCAGAGAGAAAGTAGAACATATCATGACTGAATTACTTCAAAGCCAATTACTGAAAGACCTGGGTACTCAAAACGAGTTTGTTGCTCGTCATAACGGCCCTAATAAAGCAGACCAGCAAAAAATGCTTGAAGCGATCAACGCGACTAGCTTAGAAGCACTGATCGACGAAACGGTTCCTGCACAAATCCGCCTTGAAAAACCAATGACACTTGCTGCGCCACTGAGCGAAATGGACATGCTGACCTCTCTTAAAGAGATCGCTAACCTAAACCAAGTGAAACGTACTTTCATTGGCCAAGGCTACTACAACACATTCACTCCAAACGTTATTCTACGTAACGTTTTAGAGAACCCAGGCTGGTACACAGCTTACACACCATACCAACCAGAGATCTCTCAAGGTCGTCTTGAAGCTCTACTAAATTACCAACAAATGGTAATGGACCTTACAGGCATGGAAATCGCGAACGCGTCTCTTCTTGATGAAGCGACAGCGGCTGGCGAAGCGATGACACTGTGTAAGCGTGCTGGTAAAAGCAAGAGCAAAGTATTCTTCGTTGCTGACGATGTTCACCCTCAAACACTAGAAGTTGTTAAAACTCGTGCTGAGTACATCGGCTTTGAAGTCATGGTTGGCGCTCTTGAAACACTTCCAGAGCAAGACGTATTTGGTGCGTTAGTTCAATACCCTGGCACAACAGGCGAAGTTCGTGATCTAACAGATATCATTGCGAAAGCTCAAGCTAACAAAACACTAGTTACAGTTGCTACTGACCTACTTGCTTCTGCTCTACTTAAGCCTGCGGGCGAAATGGGCGCAGACGTAGTAATCGGTTCAGCACAACGTTTCGGTGTTCCTATGGGTTACGGCGGTCCACACGCTGCATTCATGGGTACTCGTGAAAAGCATAAGCGTACAATGCCAGGTCGTGTAATCGGTGTTTCTATCGATACTCACGGTAACCAAGCGCTACGTATGGCAATGCAAACTCGTGAGCAACACATCCGCCGCGAGAAAGCGACATCAAACATCTGTACAGCTCAAGCACTTCTAGCAAACATGGCGTCTTTCTACGCGGTTTACCACGGGGCAGAAGGCCTACGTACTATTGCTCGTCGTACACACCACATGACAGCTATCCTAGCGGCTGGCCTGACTAAAGCGGGTTACGAGCTAACGAACAACAGCTTCTTCGATACCATCACCATCAACTCTGAAGAGAAGACTGATGCACTGTACGCGAAAGCGCAAGCAGCAGACATCAACCTTCGCCTTCTTAAAGGTAAGATCGGTATCAGCTTAGATGAAACAACAACGATCGACGACGTGAACGCACTGTTCGCAATCTTCGACGTGAAAGAAGACGTTCAAGCACTATCTTCTGACATTGCATCAAATGAGTTTGCAGCAATTCCAGAAAACTGCCGTCGTGAATCAGAGTTCCTAACTCACCCAGTATTCAATACGCACCACAGCGAAACGCAAATGATGCGTTACCTAAAACAGCTTGAGAACAAAGACTTCTCACTAACGCACGGCATGATCCCACTGGGCAGCTGTACGATGAAGCTGAACGCTGCTGCAGAGATGATCCCAGTAACATGGCCTGAGTTTGGTTCAATTCACCCATTCGCACCTCTAGAGCAAGCAGCGGGCTACACAGCGCTAGCGAAAGATCTTAAAGAGAAGCTTTGTGAAATTACCGGTTACGACGATTTCTCACTACAGCCTAACTCTGGTGCATCTGGTGAATACGCAGGTCTAATCGCGATTCAACGTTACCACGCAAGCCGCGGTGAAGGTCACCGTAACGTTTGTCTGATTCCAAGCTCTGCGCACGGTACTAACCCTGCAACAGCATCTATGGTTTCAATGAAGGTAGTGGTTGTTAAGTGTGATGAAGATGGCAACATCGACATGACAGACCTAGCAGCAAAAATCGAGAAGCACAAAGAAAACCTATCAAGCATCATGATCACTTACCCTTCTACGCACGGCGTATACGAAGAGCAAGTGAAAGAAGTGTGTGAACAAGTACACGCAGCGGGCGGTCAGGTTTACCTAGACGGCGCGAACATGAACGCTCAAGTAGGTCTAACTTCACCTGGCTTCATCGGTTCAGACGTATCTCACTTGAACCTACACAAAACATTCTGTATCCCACACGGTGGTGGCGGTCCGGGTATGGGTCCTATCGGCGTTAAATCGCACCTAGCACCTTTCCTACCAGGTCACATCGAAAACGGTGTACAAGGTTCTGACTATGCGGTATCAGCTGCAGATCTAGGTAGTGCTTCAATTCTACCTATCTCTTGGGCTTACATTGCAATGATGGGCGAACCTGGCCTAACAGACGCAACGAAAGTAGCGATTCTAAACGCGAACTACGTGATGGAAAAACTACGTCCTCACTACCCTGTTCTTTACCGTGGCACTAACGGCCGCGTAGCGCACGAATGTATTATCGATATTCGTCCGCTTAAAGAAGACACAGGCATCAGCGAAGAAGATATTGCTAAGCGTCTAATGGACTTCGGTTTCCACGCGCCTACTATGTCTTTCCCAGTAGCTGGCACACTGATGGTAGAGCCAACGGAATCAGAAGATTTAGAAGAGCTAGACCGTTTCTGTGAAGCGATGATCGCAATCCGTCACGAAATGGCAGCTGTGAAAGCGGGTGAATGGCCACTAGACAACAACCCTCTAGTGAACGCACCGCACACGCAAGTTGACCTTTCAGGCGCAGAATGGGATCGCCCTTACTCTCGCGAACTGGCTTGCTTCCCATCGAAAGCAACCAAGAACTCGAAGTACTGGCCAACAGTTAACCGTGTAGACAACGTATACGGCGACCGTAACCTAATCTGTTCTTGCCCAAGCATCGATAACTACGAAGACTAATTTTTGTAGATATTAGATAAACAAAAGCGAACCACTTGGTTCGCTTTTTTGTTTTTAGACAAATCGTATTTACTGATACATTGAACTAGACATTCGTAAGATAGTGTTCCGCAATTATTGACCTAAACAGCTAGCCTCTTTTATTTTCGAATAAATTACTATAAACTCCAAATAAAGGACGCTACCCTTTATTTTAAAATCGTTGATTTATAGTTCAATGGGAAAATTCACGCTAAGAGTAAAGAGAATCAAAATGAAAAAACTATGCGCACTAATCTTACTATCTACATCAACCACTGTATTTGCAGGGCACTGTGATACAACATTTGGTTGTAACAACAATCCGTCACCAACAAGCGAAACTCAAACATGTAGCAAAGATGCGTGGGGAAATGTAACTTGCTGGTAAATTAAGAAACAAGTTCATAGAAGAATGCTTTTCGCTCTAACGAAAAGATATTGAAAGCTGGTATATTATTTCTAGCTAATGCTAGGTAATAACAGTCTACGTTGTATTGTTGACTTTTGACCACGACGCTAAGCTGAAAAACATAACAAAAGGCGAACCAAACGGTTCGCCTTTTTGTTTTCTGAAATTCAACGTCAACAAATGCATTGACCTTACCGTAAGGGAAAGGTTTAAGGTGAAATGAATCCAACGATGAATGAGGAAACAATTATGGGATGTTGCAACAAAGCACCAAAAGGTGGGGCCCCTCTTGGCTTGCTTTTAAAAGTCACGCTTGGGATTGGTCTTTTTGTTTTTCTGCTGGCTTTGTGGCAGTGAGAGGCTTATATCGCACTGGATTTGAAACTAAGCAGTGATGGTATGGACAAGATAGATAGCGCCAAATTGGTGTTGGCGCCATAGTGGTTTGTTATGAGTTTGTGGACAAAAGGCGCCTTATATTACGAATGGCTTCGTCTTTGGCATCCTTCATTGCAAAGTACAGATCTTGTGGTACTTTCCCACCCGATGATTCAGAATATATGTTGATCGCAAATCCTAATATTTCACCAGCTAGACCATCAAGAATTTCGGGAAGTAATATTCTATTTTCGTGATAATAAGCGCGAAACTGGAGCACTAAATCATGAAATTCTTCTCTCGTATCTGGGGTTGAGATACCGTCATTCAATCGCCCTTCTAGTGCTATAACTTTGCTATAAAGTTCAATAATGACATTAGCTTGTCGCTCAAATATACCACTATAGGAGATTTGAACCCTTGTTCTATCTCTTTCAAGATCATCTTTGAACTTAGTAAGTTGCAACTCAGCTTTTGCTTGTAATTGAGCTTCATGAACCTTCAAATCTTTGTCTAGGTATTGTTTGACTACAGATTTGATTAAATACGCTATCAACCCAAGCAAGACGCTACTAGATGCTACAATTGTGAAGACTTCTTTCATTCTTACCTCAAAGTGCTGTACCTTGCTAAAACTCATCACCTCCAATTAAGGTGACGCCACACCAACACTACACTTTATTTGGACGCCGTAAACGCCGAACTAGACTTAAACCAAGAATACCAAGCGTGGTGAATCACTCTTAAATAACTTGTTATAACGTTGTGTAATCAGTGATGATTTTTAGCTTATTAGATATGTTTTTCATTGATTCGAGCACAAACTTGTACTTATTTTTACCCGCAATATCAAGCGCTTTCTCGTTAGTTATTGAGCCTAAAAGATTCAACGAACAAGCTGCCGATACCAATGCCTTCTCACTAGGCAAACCAAACAACAAACGAGTAAAGCAATATAAAGGAATTGCACTCTTTTGCGCCAACAACAATGAAGCGAACCTAAACATATCCTCACGAGTTTCACTTTTAGCGACTGCGCCAATTATTTTTGGTTGCTCTCGTAGAAACAACCCTGAAATTTCACCAAATGTAGCCTTTAGAGTAACAACGGGTTCAATAAAGAGCTTTAGTACTATTTGCCCAAAAATAAAAACACTTACACCCGATAGGACAGTTACTAAAATTTGAATATCTATACTACCTCTTGCTGATGAACTCAACTGCGTTATAACAGTTCTTAGAAAGAAAAATCCCGCATATAAATACAAAGTTTTCTATCTAGTTTATTATGCCATCAATTGTACTAGCCTTTGTCTTTTCATAACAATCACTTATACCGTTAGCTTAGTGATTAGCGTGGCAAATATAGAATTTATCTTTCTCGAATGATTCCCACTAAATCATTAACTTACGTGCGTTGGCGCTGTGTTTTTACCATCAGAACCTATCCGTATCTCGGAGCAAGTGAAACTCTATAAATCCAAAGCTTGACCCTATACGGTAAGGTGTTTATATTGTCGCCCGCCCAACGGGGCACATCCTAAAATACACACCGGCCATCCTGCCATCATTCGTGTATTTATATTGGTGTTGTGAACTTCCATGCTAACGAAACTTCGTCCTTTTACTCGTGAATCGGGTGCGCTTATGCATCTTTCGATTCCAATCATTTTGACTCAAATAGCTACCCAAGCGATGGGATTTGTCGATACGACAATGGCTGGCCAAGTAAGCCCTGCCGATCTTGCTGCTATTGCACTTGGCACTAGCCTTTGGATTCCAGTGTTGTTGTTGCTACGTGGTGTAATTATGGCGCTAACGCCTGTTGTCGCTTACCACCGCGGCGCACGTGACTTTCAAAGTATTTCTGTTGAATTCTTCCAGATGGTTTGGTTGGCATTAATCGCGAGTGTGCTGCTTATCGCTTATTTGGTGAGTGCTAAACCGATTTTAGAATGGATTGGGGTAGCTGCTGAGATTATCCCTATCGGCAGTGATTATGCGTTCGCCCTCGCCTTTGGTGTGCCGGGTATTGCCCTATTTTACACCTTGAATGGCTTCTGTGAGGGTATGAACAACACCAAAGTGCCAATGATCATTTCTATGGTTGGTTTGTTGGTAAATATTCCGGTCAACTACGTGCTTATCTACGGTAAGTTCGGCTTCCCTGAAATGGGCGCTGTAGGTTGTGGTTGGGCGACAAGCTTGGTGTATTGGCTAATGTCGGGAATGCTGTATTCCTACATCAAAGGTCATCATCACTACAAGACCATTATCAGCTTTGCCGATGCAAAACCAAAAGCAAAAGAGATGCTTCACCTCCTAAGATTAGGTTTACCTATCGGGATGAACATCGCGGTGTGTGGCAGTATCTTTGCGGTAATCGCTCTGATGATTGGCCGTATTGGTGCTGAGAACGTGGCAGCCGCACAAATTGCACTTAACATATCGAGCCTAACTTACGTGATTCCGATGAGTATCTCGTTTGGCATTACTATTCGTGTTGGACATGCATTAGGCGAGAAAGACGAACTAGGCGCAATTGAACGCAGCAAAGTCGGCATTTGGGTTGCCGCATTGATTTCATTACTTTCAGTTGCGATGTTCCTGCTGTTCCCTGAGTGGATCATTAGACTTTACACCACCGACCCTGCGATAAGTGCAACGGCAGCAGTATTGTTGACCTTTACTGCGATGTACCAGTTCAGCGATGCGTTACAAACGTCTGCTAACGGTGCATTACGTGGTTATAAAGATACCAAGATCCCAATGATCTTAGCCATCGCTTCATACTGGGGCTTAGCATTACCACTGGGTATGGTGTTGGGCTTAACAGACCACATTGTTCCTGCAATGGGTGAAGAAGGCTTTTGGATAGGTATTCTGACGGGCTTGAGCGTTTCAGCGACGCTGATGTTAATTCGCTTGCGATACGTGATTAAGCAGCGTGACTTGCCACCAGCAGATGCTGCATTAGCAAACTAAGATAGACCAATAATCTAATACAAAAAAGCGCGTTACTGCTACTCGGCAATAACGCGCTTTTTTTATCTAAATTGAACTGTGTTTATCTATTTATCTGTTTATCTGTTTATCTGTTTATCTGTTTATCGCCAAATATGAGCCAGCCGCAATCATTATTCCACCAGCACTTTGATTTAATCTTTTATGCGCACTTGGCGTTTTAAGTAAACTTGCCATTCTGCCCGCGCCCATTGCAATTAGCATTAAACCAGACATCAGAGCAACCGCCGCTAAAACAGAAACCAATATGATATCCTGCGACTGCAAAACCGTCAGGTCAATGAACGTCGGCAAGAATGAAATATAGAACAGAATCACTTTCGGATTTGATGCTGAAATCAAAAAGCCTTGCGCGAAACTGGCGAGTTCTGATTTCTGACTTTGCTTGGCTGCGAGCTCTGCCGAACCTTGCACTTCAGGTAGGCTCTTAAACATCTTGTAGCCCAAGTAAATCAGATAAGCGGCACCAACGTAACGAATCACCTCAAAAGCAAACGACCAGTTCTCAGCAATCGTCGCTAGACCAAAACAGGCAAGCGCAAGATAGATAAGATCACTGCATATCATTCCTAACGAAAGAGTGATGCACTTTCGCCAACCATTAACCATGCCACGAGCTAAAATGGCAAATACGCCAGGCCCCGGAGTAATACCAAATATAAACATGGCAATAAAGAATGTAACTGCGCCTTCTAGTGACATCTGCCGTCCCTCAAATATCATTCAACATTATAATTTTCGAACGTATCATGGAGCCCCGATTCGGGTAAAGAACGTTTTTGTCTAAGAGCGTTTTTGACTAACAGCGTTTTTAACTAAGAACGATTCACACGACTCATGTTTTGAATAAGTGTCACACGTAATTTCCCCACGAGGCATGCCCCTAAAGCTAAACCCAACGTGTTTTTCGATAAGACACAAAAAAGGCGAACCTAGTGGCTCGCCTCTGCAAAATATTGGCTACAAATCAACGCAACAAGATTACTTCGCTATTGGTGACAACAACTCTGGGTTTACAACTATGTTTCTCACACCATGTGCGTGATCTTCATTAAAGTCGTTTCCTTCACACCAATTGCCAACCGTCGCGATATTTACTTTCGCCACTTGGGGTCTCACGCTCCATGTAACTTGGAAAGGCGAACCTTGCTCATTGTAACCTGGACCCGTTGTAGAACCTGCGTATTGAATCGCTGAGCCAGTATCTTGTGGAATGTTGGGTGCTTGATGCAAACCGTTGACTTTAGAGTGCTTAGCGAGTGCTTCGAAGTCGAGAGCCTTGTCATCATTCACTAACACATAAACTTGGGTTTCAACACGCAGTTGCGGATTGGTAATCGCATCGTTGAAACAAGCACCAAGGGTTTCACCCGGTTCAACTTGAGCGGTTGAGTACACATAATGCACTTCGATAGTGTCGCCTGAATGCAAAGAACCATGCTCGCTCGGACAAACCTTGCCCTCAAATGGTTTCAGCTCAGCCTCACTCAACTTGCCTGTGTATTTAAAGCCACTCTGGAAACCTTTGCCATCACCGTTACCAGCGTATTGGGTAAACTCACCCCCTTTGTGCTCAGCGTTTTTATGGAAGTGAATATTACATAAGTTCATGGCTGTTGAATCTGGCGCATCGGAAAACAGACGAGCGTTGGTTCCCTGTAAAGAATCCAAATCACGAGGGGCTTGCGGGCCGAAACCTTTACCTTGCGTGTTTTCAGACAGGTTCGCTCTTTGTTCAGCGATAACACTGTCTGCTACAGACTCATGGTTCGCGTCAGATGCGTTCGCTTGAGCCGCCAACATAGCCATCGCGACGCTTAAAAATACACTCTTATTCTTCATATCTCTTCCCTAGAATATTGATAACAAAACCTAAATACCGGATTTCACCGCAAACATACTACTATGCTCTCGAGTGAATATTAGACATTGTCTTTGTAAGATTAGATTTCACGGTTTATTTTGGGAAGAGTATTAAAATCCTTGATGCATATAACAAGTCAAACACGGTAAATACGGCTAGTCCATTCCAGAACAAATAAATACCTACTTCGCTGACTGTCTCTTGACTCAAGCCGACAAACAAGCAAACAACAGCTATAACCAGAACTAATAGTAAGTTTCAGATTTAAAAAAGACGAACCACGTGGCTCGCCTTCTTCGCTTCATTCAATCTTTCGAGTGCGCTATTGCTTACTTGTTTAACCGTGACCGGTGGCAAATATCCCAAACGTCATGACGTTCAATGCATCTGTCACACCTTCTAGTGATTTGATCACGGTCTTAGTCGGTTGGTTATGACGAATAAAATAGCTTCCGATGCCTTTTTCACCGCCACTCTTAGCATCGCTTTCAGATGTTTCTGTCGCTGCTACTTGAGAAGGTTCGCCTGATTCTGGCTCTGCATTAGCGTGAACTATCGAGTCCTTATTTGAATCAAGGTTTGGGTTTAATTCATGGTTAGTGAGTGGTTGATGATTAACGATTGATTCATGCGAAGATTCAACGCTGGTCTCAGCATTTGTATCCTTTGAAGTCTCGAGGCTACTCTTTCCCTCTACGCTTTTCGACATAGTATCTTCATTGCTCAATGTCTCGTCGTCTAGTTGATGATTACTCGTTGAAGAACAAGCTGTTAAGAAAAACAGGCTAACGATGAATATGAGTAAGTTTCTCATCATAATGATAAATCACGAATTAATAAAACATTGTTCGATTGTATTTTATTTGGCTGATGACATCCAGTGATAAGCGGAGTATGCGTGAAAAGTCGCGTTCTTGAAGAGTAAAGAAATGCGTACGGGTTTAGTGCTTAAGGCAAATAATTCGAGAGCTCAATCAGGTTGCCATCAGGATCTCGAATATAAGCAGAGACAATTTTACCCGTCGCACCCGTTCGCAGCACTGGTCCCTCTTCTATGTCTATTCCGTTCGCTTTGGTATGTTCGATTACCTCAATCATTGGTGTATTGGTAATAAAACAAAGGTCAGCACTACCCGCTTGCACGCGCTTTGCTTTTGGTTCGAACTCATGACCTAACTGGTGAAGGTTTATCTTTTGATTACCAAATGACAACGCTAGGCGACCTTCTCCGAATTGGATAGGCTTCATACCCAATACGCGCTGATAGAAATCTACCGTTATCTCTATATCTTTAACGGTTAATACCAAGTGATCTAAATGACTGATTTCCAAATTAATCATCCTTGTGTTGTCGATACTGAATATTGCGTGCTGAATGCCGAATGAGGCTAAGCCACATACTCTAATGTCGGACGTGCTAACACAAGATAAGCAAGCAGCCCTACTTCTCACTTTAGTGATTAAAGAGAGCACTGATTGCACTCCCTTTTTAAATTCATCAGAAGGCTTACAAGATGTTCAGACCAAATAGCTCTTTAACATCAAACAACACGGTTTCTGTTCTTTCTCTCGATAGCTGCGTGCCTTGGCGTAAGATATCGATGAGTTGCGCTTTGTCATCCAACAGTTCGGCTCTGCGTGCTCTTATCGGGCGAATCATCTCTTGTAGACACTCTTCCAATACCTTCTTAGTTTGGCCATCCCCTAACCCGCCTCTGCGATAGTGATCTTTTAGTTCATTGACGTACTGAGCGTCAGTATGGAATGCATCGAGATAGGTGAAAACGATGTTCCCTTCAACTTGGCCCGGATCTTCGATTCGTAGATGATTTGGATCGGTATACATCGATTTCACAGCCGCACGAATCTCTTTCTCGCTCGCGCCAAGATTAATCGCATTACCCATCGATTTAGACATCTTGTTCTTACCGTCGGTACTCGGAAGACGAGAAGCATTACTAAGCAGCGGTTTGCACTCATTCAAGATTGGTTTACCCGCGAGCGAGTTAACTTTTCTCACGATCTCGTTCGTCTGTTCTAGCATTGGCAATTGGTCGTCACCCACAGGAATCAAGGTCGCGTTAAACGCCGTGATATCAGCCGCCTGTGAAATCGGATAAGTCAGAAAACCAGCTGGAATTGAGCGACCAAACTCCTTGTTTTGAATTTCACTTTTAACGGTTGGGTTGCGTTCCAAACGGGCAATAGACACAAGGTTGCTATAGAACATGGTGAGTTCAGCCAGTGCTGGCAATTGTGATTGGAGGCAGATCGTGGTTTTTGTTGGGTCGATACCTACCGCTAGATAATCAGCAACAACGTTGAGGATGTTAGATGAGACCTTTGAGGGATTATGAGCGTTGTCGGTAAGCCCTTGCATGTCAGCGACCAATATCGTTTGGTCGTGAATATGCTGCAATGAAGTCCTCTGCTGAAGTGAGCCTACGTAATGCCCCAAATGCAAAGGGCCAGTCGCTCGGTCGCCAGTGAGAATAATTTCCGGTTTGTTCGTGCTTTGAGGTGTTTTCATGATGTATCTCCAAGTTAAAAAGGCTACTGGAGATAAAAAGAGGCGACATTTTTAGTGACATTCTTAGCTACCGTCCAGCAGCTAAAGAATGTGAGTATTCCGTGCTGCTCTAGATAGAGCACCACCAAAAGAAAAATGACGTTGAAGCGGAAGTAAATTTCATTATTAAAACCTACCAACAATAATGGTTAACGACAACCCTTTTATTGGTAGACAATAAAACTAACGTACCGAAACCAGTTTTCGATGCGTTTTAAAACAAAAACCATTGAAGCGATATATCGTAAGTAAATGTATTAATTACATAAATCAATAATTCTAGAACGCATCGCTTGATTGACGTTAAAGTGAGCATTCAAAAATTCAAGCTGTGCCAGAGCCGATTCCGCCGTGCGTTCGTAGCCTTGAGTAAAGGTTGGCAGTAACTGAGCAAACTTAGGGAAGCGCGCTTCTAGCCTTCTATCAGACATAAACTCATCGACGAATTCAGGTTGTGAGCTTTCCGTTTGATCCACAAGATCGATCAAACGATCGAGTGCGTAAGATTGGACGAACCGACTGCCCGACAGCTTTTCACCTCGGTTATAGCGAGACATACCCACGTAAAGATTGGTGAGAGCTTCACCTATGATCCAGTCTTGGGAATTAGCCTCTACCGCTGTCTTTTGTGGTGGAATACAACACTGAGTATCAAAGTCGGCTTCCTGCCAAACAATGCGACCTTCAGCAAATGGAATATGCGCTAATTCGTGTGGTTCGAATACCGCAAACTCACAGAATATTCCATCGGCATAAAGTACTTTGTAGCCATCGATGGTGTTCCTTATGGCATAGTCGATTGGAAGAATGTCAGATAACCAATGCAAGCTGTCTAAGAAATATTGCTTGTGCCCCGTTTGCACTATTGCGAAGAAATCCACGTCGGAATATCGATCCAATCGCTCCGTTTCAATGCCAACAGAACCTAGCCCTAATAAAGCATGCGCCTTACCAGAAGCTTTCAAAGATTCCCCAATCGCATCTAAACGCTGTAAGAGTTTTTCTGGTGTATTTGGACTTAGTGTATTTGGCTGTAGCGTTTCTACTTCTTTATCAGATTGAATCATTTTATCTGCTTGCATCACTCTATCCCTATCAAATTGAATGCCACTCAACCTAACTGATAGTTAGAACACCTATGAAGCCTAATTTATAAAATATGTGTTTGAGATAACGATCTGCGCAAGTTATTGCTTCGTTTCAACTCATCAATCATCCGTCTTTCTATCCAATTTACACCGATGACTTAGCTAAATAAGCTGCCATTTCTTGCTCTGGCACCATGCCTCCGCCAGTCGCCCATACAAGATGCGTGGCATTGGCTAGCACCGACTCATCAATTTCTAGACGAGCAAGGTATTCTCTATTCTGTTCAACATGAATCACGCCCGGCATACCCGCGAGTGCTGAAGGCTCCAATTGAATACCCTCCACTTGGTTCAGTTCACCTAACAATTGATACATACGTTCGTCGGTTAACGTGTAATAGCCGTCGAGTAAACGTTCCATAGCTCGACCAACAAAACCAGAAGCACGGCCAACTGCAAGCCCGTCTGCTGCGGTTAGATTATCAATACCGAGATCTTGGACCGCGATTTCGTCATGCAAACCGGTATGGACACCCAACAACATACAAGGCGAATGGGTCGGCTCAGCAAAAATACAGTGTACATGGTCACCAAAAGCCATCTTCAAGCCAAATGCCACACCACCGGGGCCGCCACCGACTCCACATGGCAAGTAAACGAACAGTGGATGGTCTTCATCGACCAGAATCTGCTGCTGTTCAAGCTGTTGCTTTAGTCTTTGCCCCGCCACCGAGTAGCCAAGGAACAGGGTTTGTGAGTTTTCATCATCAATGAAAAAACATCGAGGATCTTGTGCTGCTTCTTTGCGACCTTGTTCTACCGCAACACCATAATCTTGTTCATACTCAACAACGTTGACACCATGCTCACGCAGTTTGTTTTTCTTCCACACTCTCGCATCAGCAGACATGTGAACCGACACTGTAAAGCCTAACTTGGCACTCATGATGCCAATCGACATGCCTAAGTTACCCGTGGACCCTACCGCAATACTGTATTGTTTAAAGAAGTCACGAAATTCAGGTTCGAGTAACTTACTGTAGTCATCGCTCTCACACAGTAACCCAGCTTCAATGGCAAGCTTCTCGGCATGCGTTAGTACTTCATAAATACCACCACGGGCTTTGATTGAACCTGAAATCGGCAAGTGACTGTCTTTTTTCATCATCAAACGCCCTTTAATAGGCTGCTGACAATGCGCTTGCAATACTGATTTCATAGATGGAATGTCAACAAGCTCAGACTCGATGATGCCATCGGTCACTTGTGTTTCAGGGAATGCCTTCGCTAGATAAGGGGCAAACCTTTGTAATCTCAGGCTTGCATCTTGAATGTCATCTTCGCTTAACCCCACATAGGGTAAACCTTGCTCTAACGTCGTGATGTTTGGGTTAAACCAACTCACTTCTTCTAGCGCTATAAGTTGTTTTAACAACGGGAAATCGTTGGTGAGCTTGTCTATATTTAACTCACTTTTGGGGTTCAATTCAGTCATGGGTGACCTTCTCTGGTATAGCGCCATCATCTCTGGTACACAGCAATCTGCGCTCGTACAAACATTTGATTTTGAGCCTATTAAAACGGTATTTATTCAAGTATTCAATGACCTGTAGTTAATAGACTTGCTTTGATCGATACGTCTTACAACTTAATTGCTGGCCACTGTCTTGATGTATTCACTAGGCGACAAACCAAATTTTCCTTTAAAGCGCTGACTAAAACGTCCTTCCGATTGATAACCGCAAGACTGAGCCAACATCGCAACATTCTGCTGTCCGTTTTGCATCAGATAAAGCGCGTGACTCAACCGAACTTCAGCCAACACCTCACGATATTGCATACCTTCCAGTTTTAGCTTTCGGATCAGTGTCGCGCGGCTCATCGCAAAACGCTCCGCCACCGACTCTAGCGGATGCTTCTCATCTGGTGAATGTGAAAGATAATGGCTGAGCTTTTGGCTAAACGAGACGTTGGCACTGACAAAGAGTCGATGCAACACCCCTTTTTCAGCCAGTTGCTGGTATAAGCCCTGCAACCAAAACTGTTGAGTCTCTTTGCTCATGCTCTGTGTATCAAACGAAAACAGCGCGTTGAGTGAGTCTTGTAAGTTTCGGTCCGCTTGCACTGTAGGCAACCCCAGCTCATTCGACCGTTCCTCACTTAAATCAAGCATCGCCTGAGAAGGTTGGAATTGAAAGCTGAATACTCGCGACAAGAAGCGCCCTTTGTGGGGCATGTTTTCAAAGCTTAGCGAAGCTGATGCCTCACACAGCAAAAGCTCAGAATGTGAGAGTTCTGCCGCTGAGTCTTTCCAAAACAGGCGCTTACTGCCTGTAATGATCTGAATGATACTAGGGGATAGAATCCTCACATTACGCAGCTTTTGTAACTGCTCTGCACGAAAGATCGTCACTTGGTATTGATGATTCATCTCATCCCCTTGTTTACTTATTATCAACGTGTATAAGCTATTAACGCGTATAAGTTGCGGTCAGTTTCGCTTTGTCTAAAGCCATACTGTTCAACGTGAATCCAACCACTGCCGACGGCGTATTTTCGTCTAGATTAAGCTTATCCGTTGGTAATGCCCAAACCGTGAACTGGTAACGGTGCATGCCATCTTTTTCAGGAGGACAGACGCCACCGTAGCCAACTGTACCGTAATCAATGCGACCTTCTTTGCCACCGATTTTAGATATATCGACGCCGCGAGGTAGCTCGTTAACAGTCGCAGGGATATCAAACGCAACCCAATGCCAGAAACCACTTTCTGTCGGAGCATCTGGGTCATACGCCGTGATTGCAAAGCTTTTGGTTCCTGCTGGTGCATCTTTCCACATTAACTGTGGTGATAGGTTATCGCCGTCACAACCCCAACTTGAGTATTCAAAAGTCTTCGCCATTGGATGACCTTCTTGAATATCGTTGCTGGTTAATTCGAACGCCTGAGCAGAGCCCGCAGCCAAAATACTGATTGCCAATACTGATTTGATGATTAGTTTCATGATGGTTCCTCTTATTTGGTATGAGTTGAGTATAGTCCTTCCCACATGCTTAATAATGACAATAAGTACACAATTATCTAATTTATTGGAATCAAATGATACTTACTGTAATTTCATCTTATTATTTAAAAGCATGATCCACTCGACAGTTTGTTGTTAAGGGAGCACTTGTTGACATTCAGGTTACAAATCTAACCCAAAAGTCTTTAGACTCGCCTCACGACTTTTAATGAGAATGATTGGATGCGCAGGTTTACCTTAGCCCTTTGCTTGACCTTTTGGCTCCCAACTTTAGCCAATGCCCAAAGTTTGCAAGACAAGTGGCAAACCCTGTATCAACTGACCTGGCAATCATCCCCAATCTTAGTATCTCAACAAGAGTTGGCTCAGTACCCAAAAGTTCTGCTTCATGAAAGTAGCCGTTATCCTGATTTCAACCAATTCAGTTGGGACGACATCGCAACGTTAGCCTCAATACAAGATCACTGCCAAGCAATTGAAAACAGTAACCCTTCATTACATGATGCCATCGAGTTTGAGCTCGCTCTGTGTCAGCAACAAACCTTGGATTCAATCTGGTTCGCGGCACACTCAAAACGACACCCTGCTGGTGGTAGCTTCGCTGATCGTTATGTTGCTCGTTACCCAGAAAACAGTGAACAGATTCATCCTTTTTTGATTATCAGCAATCCTTTGCATCCGTTATTTTCCAAGCTAGAAAACTTAACCGCACAAGGCAGAGAAGCACTGCTCAATGGATACCGCGCTTGGCAACAAGGTGATGTGCTTTGGTTGAGTGGCGAACAAGGTTGGAAAGCAATTCCATCGGAGGTTTGGAAACCTATTGCCGAGCAACAAGAAGTGACCTTGTCAGCCGAAAGCTGTTCTTTTCGTTACAGTAACCTGTGCCTGAGCGAGTCGAGCAACGACAACCTGATCATGAAAACGTTGATCTTTACGTTGCTGTTAACATTGTTTTCCGGACTCGGTAGAGTCTTGTACCTAAGAACAAAACAACGAAAAGAGAGGCAGTTCGTTTTACAGCTTCTTACTCATGAACTGCGCACGCCAATTACTAGCCTTGGTCTAACCGTTGAGATGTTCAGAAATCGTTACGACGATTTTCCCGATGAGACCCAAGGGGCAGTTTGGCGTTTAATCTCTGACTATCAAAGGCTCTCTCAACTCACCGAAAACAGCAAAGTGTACCTAAGTTCGGATCAGTCAGAGCCTTTGTTAAAGCAAAACGCATCATTAGAAGAGTGGCTTGATCATGTATGTGAAAAGCACAATATTTCTTATCAATGTGAAGCGCGTGAAGTTGAACTGAACCTTCCCTATTACTGGCTAACCATCTGCTTGGATAATCTAATCAAGAATGCCAAACAACACGGTAAAGGTAAGGTTTTAGTAAAGGTCGAACTCGGAGACAAGCTGACTATTGAGGTACAAGACGAGGGGCACTTCCCTTCGCCGATACAACGACTCATTTCTCGTGTCACGCCAAGTGAAGCGCACAAACTGGATAACATGGGCATTGGCCTAACTATTGTCGAGCACTTGATGAAGCAAGCGAATGGCCGCCTTATTATTCTTCGTAACCCAACCCGATGTATTCTGGAAATTGCTTATGAACACCCTACTGCTGATTGAAGACGATCAACTGCTTGGACAAGGCCTCGTCAGCTTCTTTGAATCCAATGGTTACCAATGCCTTTGGGCGAAGGATTCAGGGAGTGCCAGTAAGCAGTGGTTTCGAGCCGATCTTGTGATATTGGATCGACAGCTTGAAGATGGTGACAGCTTGCAACACCTTCCAAACTGGTTGCTCCTCAAAGCACTACCGGTGATTGTGTTAACCGCCAAAGTAGAAGTTCAACAACGTGTTGAAGGTTTAATGGCGGGAGCCAAAGATTACGTGACTAAGCCATTTTCGAACGATGAATTACTCGCTCGAGTCATTACCCAACTTCGTCCGTTAGGTGTGAGCCTCTTAAATTACGCAAATATTCAGATCAACTTGTCGGAACGGATCGCTTATCTGAATGAAAGCCCAGTCACGTTGAAACCTAAGGAGTTTCAGCTATTGGTACTGTTTGTTCAGAACCAAAGTCGTGTGTTTCACCGAGATGAATTACTCAATAAAATTTGGGGTTATCAGGCCTTTCCTAGTACCCGAACTATTGATAATCACATACTGCGCTTACGCCAGAAGCTGCCAACATTGAATATCGAAACACATCGCGGCGTTGGTTACCGCTTGGCCGGGGAATCATAATGAAAGTCACTTCGTTAACCGCACTGCTCTGCACCTGGTCACTCGCAAGTCATGCGGCATGGTTTACTGACACGCCATTGCAGCACACCTATCAATCTCTGCTTGATGACCAACCTCAAGTTGCGTGGCAAGAGCTGCAAATCGCACTCGATCAACAAACACTCGATAGTGAGCTTTGGCTGCCAGTCAAACAAGAGATATTAAGCCAGACTCAATGTGGAACCTCACTAAAACAAAGTGCTGAGCCGAAACACCACATTCAAGTCAGCTTCATTCGACGCTATGGCCTGTCGTCGCACGGTTATCAAATCAAAGTCTCTGCCGAACAGCTCAATAAAGGCGTAGAAACCCAAACTCTTTCTTTAGTCTCACCTAAAGGAAAAGTCCTTCTCGATGGACAACTCGCTTCCAATAATGAGTATCAAGAGATTGAAACCAATGAAATGTTCATCAAACCCGAATCTGGTGTTTATCAACTAAAGATAGGTTCAAATCACTACCCTATTATTATCGCTTTAAATGACAGCAATCGATGGCTGACGCTTGAGAGTAAACTCAGCGAACCACATATCGTGCTCTCGCCTCCAAAGGTGATCGACAACTGCCCTGACGCTAATGTGAGTTGGCAATGGTTTGATGAAAACTACAACCTGTTAGGTTACAAAGTGCCAATCAAAACAGCGCAAGCACCCGTTCCCACAGAAGGTCCACTTGGAACCAAAGCCAAGCACTTAAGTGCTTCGGTTGAAATGTTTGAATACCAAGGCGCTATTGAAGTCCAATATGTGCAACGCGTCGCCGTGCCTTTCTAATGGAACACCACTAGAGCCAAACAAAAAATAGAGACATATAGGTGACAAAGCACTAGCGCTACTTAGGTGTAATAACCGTACTTACCCTTTACGGAATCTAAATATGCTCAGCGTACGTCACCCACTCACTCTTTCTACTTGTGCCATTGTGGCTCTAACAACAGCTTGTCTGTTTTCATCCAATGCACAAGCGAGCCAAATAACGCTCACCAGTAATAGCAGCGTTAGCGGCAGCAGTATTCGCGACAACGCTAACGCCACTAGCAGCAATACCGTCTCTATATCATCGAATACTCTAGAGATAGATTGGAACGGCTTAAGCGTTAACAGCGCTGCTCTCACCGTTGATAACCAACCACAGAAAGCGACCAATCTGGTTATTGGCTTTTCCGATAAAGCTGACTCAGCAAAAATCGCCACTTGGACCTTAGTACCCAGTGGGATAAACGTTGAGGCAGAGCTTAACCAAGACCAGCTCACTTTTCAGTTCAGCTTGCCTTCAAATATTCAGGTGAAGCGACACGATCCCATCGAGTTGGCGTGGTTTGATCTTGCCGAACAACAAACTCAGACACTATTTCTTCCGTTTAGTGAAGGTATGCGTGTGCCTACTGATAACAAGCTTTGGGCAAGCTATCTCGTCGGCAACCATTCTGGAAGTAACACTACTCAAGACTTGAAGATGCCTTTTTGGACAGTACAGCAAAACAATCATTTCATTAGCTATCAAATGGTTAATGCAACCAACAATCAACTGCTCTTTTCAGATGCATCCTCTGATACTTCCTCAAATTCAAAGACCAAAATTGATATGAAGGCATCACACCAATTTACGATGCTCAATCAATCACAGCCATTTATTGTTCGTATCACCCTTGGAGACTCGTGGTTAGATGGAGCGAAACACTACCGCGATTGGCGCATCGAAAATGGCCTTTCTGAAACACTGGTTGCTAAACAAAAGCGTAATCCGGATGTGAGTAAGCTAATCGGTGCAAGCCACGTTTACCTATTTGGCAAAGACCCATTGAGCATCCAAGATGTGAGCGACTGGTGGGGATTGAAAACATGGTATCTAGAGGGCTCTAAACTTCGCGTTTCTGCGGAAGCGAAAAGAGAGCTGTCGTCACTCTCCAAGGGCAAAGATTGGTTCAGTCAGTATCACAAACAACTATTGTTGGACTCTATTAGCCAGTCATTGCAGGTGTTATATCCTGTTGGTAATCCGACACTCGAAAACAACACGATCAAAGCTCAATACATGGCAGCGCAGAATAAGAAAGATTGGTTGGTTGAACACGCCTCCTCCTACCTAAACTCGTCAGAGACTTGGGGGCAAGCATTGTCTTCAGACATGGTCGCTAATCTAAATAAAGCAGGTTTAAACAAACTGTGGCTAGGATTAGATAATTGGATGCCAGCATTCTATCAACCTAACGCCGTGGCTATGGCAAAACAGTCCGGATATCTGGTCGGTACTTACGATTCCTACAACACAGCCATTCCTGCGAAGCTCAATGACAACTGGCTAACCGCTCAATTACCAGAGCCAATGCGTCAGAGTTGTGCCATTGAATTGGCAGATGGCAGCCTAAAAAAAGGGTTTAGAGGTAACGGATTCTATCTAAATCCGAACTGCCATTTAGAATACGTAAAACAGCGCGCTCAAGACATTATGAGATTCGGCAACTTCAACAGCTTGTTCTTAGATGTTGATGCAACCGCTATGGCACGTGAAGATTACAGCGGCTCTATAGACAATCATATCAAGAGTCATAGCTACAGCAATGGAAATGGCAATACAAACGAGTCGGACATGCTTTCTGCCTTCAACAATCGAATGCAGTGGCTTAGCGAGCAACCATCGTTACTATTAGGATCTGAAGACGGCAACAGCCTAACAACAAAAGGCATCGCGTTTGCACACGGCTTAGAAACGGTTGGTTTTGGTTGGACAGACAAAGATTTGAAAGAGAACCACCAATCTCCCTATTACTTAGGTCGTTGGTACCCAGACCACAAGCCCGACTTCTTCTTTAAGCCGGCTAAGGTTAAAGAACCCTACAAGTCGCTACTGTTTTCGTCTCAATATCGAATTCCGCTTTACCAAGCCGTTTTCCATGATGAAGTAATCAATACACACCATTGGCATTCAGACAGCCTCAAGTTCACCAATGTGCGAGCAAATCGAGACTTAACCGCCATGCTGTACAACACACCACCAATGGTTCACTTAACCAGAGATGAAGCTTTATCAAGTTCAAGCCCGAGAATCAAAGCACTCAAACACTATCAAGATGGCTTTGAACCGATGCACGAACAGTTATGGGATAAACAGTTAGTCGATTTCGACTGGTTAGATAAGAACGGCGATGTTCAACAAACCGAGTTCAGTGACGGGAGTAAGATCATTGCCAACTTCTCCAGCAAGGCATTTCGTCACAACGGTATCGATATTGCTGGCCTATCGATCAAAGCTATATTGGCGAATGGGCAAGTCCTCGACTGGCAGCCCGATCATAGTTAGCTTCGATACGGTTTAGACAATAACGAATAATAGGAAGCCTAAGCACTTAACCGCTAAGGTTTACCCCGTTACTTTTGCTTCCTATTTTGAAAGGCAGTCAGTAGATAGTCGATAAAGACCTTCTTACGTTTCGGCATCAACTGCCTGTCTGCATACACTAGGCTTACTGAAACTTCCGGCATCTCATATTCAGGTAATAAACGAATCAGCTTACCTGTCTTGAAGTGCTCACGACAAATGAATTCAGGAAGCACCGCTAAGCCAAGCCCATCAACACACGCTGTTAAGCATGCCGTGATAGTATTCACCCGCAACTGACACGGCAGATCGATCAAAATCGACTCACCGCCTTCCAATTGTAAATGCCACTTGGGCAGGCGCGCCGCCTTATTTACCACCTCAATCATTCGGAATGGCGGTTTAAGGTCATTGGGCGAAGATATTTCACCGAACTGTTCTAAATACTCAGGGCTGGCTACCAATACACGCTTCGATGTTGTGAGGTAGCGAGAAACCAAGCTCGAGTCCACTAGCTCACCAATTTGCGCGTAAAGATCGATCCCCTCCGCAATGATGTCGACTTCTCGATTCGTCAGTTCTAAATTCAAAGTCACGTTTGGGTGCTCTTTTAGGAAGCTGTGGATGTATGTGGCTAATACTTGATGCCCCAATTCAACAGGCAACACAACGTTCAACTGCCCTCGGATCAAATCCTGATTGGCAGAAACCTCTAGCTCAGCTTGGTTCATGATCTCGTGCATTTGCACGCTCGATTGATAGAAGCGCTCACCCTCCGGCGTTAAGACTAAACTTCGTGTCGAACGAGTGATCAACCTCACACCTAGGTGCTGTTCCAGCTCGTCAAGCTTTCGGCTGACGGTCGACTTGGTCATGTTCAATGCCTCAGCTGCGTGCGTGAAGCTTCCGCAATCAACAACTTGCGTAAAAACAGTCACAGCATTTAAGTCCATCATACTTCTCCCAAAACCCTATTAGTAAGATTATTGCAACAGTGTTTTCCTTTTTTCCTATCTTATCAATCAATCGAATTCATTTACAATTCGTTACATCTAAATAAAAACAAAATGAGAAATAAAAATGACAGATAACAACAACGCTTCGCAAACAGTAAGCACAAAAAAACGTAAAAAAGCTCCGCTTATTGCTACTGCGATCATGCTGTCATTGGGTTTAGCCGGCGCTGGATACTGGTACGGCTATGGCCAGTACTTTGAATCCACCGACAATGCCTACCTGCAAGGCGATATCACTAATATTAGTCCTAAGGTATCTGGCTATATTGTTAAGTCTTACGTGAGTGACAACCAACCAGTAAAAGAAGGTGATTTGTTGGTTCAAATCGATGACCGTGATTACCAGTCAGCACTCGCTCAGGCCAATGCCCATTTAAGCGTGGTGCAATCAGACGTAAAAAATCTAGTGGCACAACAAACATTACAACGTAGCAAAATTAACCAAGCAGAAAGCCGTGTCGATTCCGCACAAGCTGAATACGAACGTGCTATTCAGCAAGTGGTACGCTCTCGTAGCTTACTAAAACGTAACTACGCGTCTCAAGATGAAGTCGATAGCATGGCTGCACAGCAAAAAGTCACTCAAGCAGATCTCGAAGAAGCAAAAGCAAACCTCGTTGCGACCAACGATCAATTAACCGTTATTGCTAGCGAGATAGAACAAGCAAACGCATCGGTGACTGAAGCTCAAGCGCAAAGAGATCAAGCTCAACTTAACCTTGATTACACCAAGGTCTACGCGCCAGCAGATGGTGTAATTGGCAAACGCAGCGTACGTGAAGGCTTGTTGATTCAAGCAGGCGCGCCATTGATGAGTTTGGTACCAAACAACCAAGTGTGGATCGAAGCTAACTTCAAAGAGACACAGCTAAGTGGCATTCACAAAGGTCAAACGGTTGAAGTTGAGCTAGACGCCTTTCCAGGCCAGCCACTTGAAGGCGTGGTAGACAGCTTCTCCCCTGCGACTGGCGCTAAGTTCGCGCTGCTGCCACCTGAGAATGCAACCGGTAACTTCACTAAAATCGTTCAACGTGTACCGGTGAAAATTACTATTCCTGATCAGCAAGAATTGAAAGGTCGATTGCTTCCTGGTTTGTCTGTGGTAGCGACCATCGATAAACGAGGCTAGACCATGAGTAACACTGATGTTGTCACCCAAACTAATGATGATGGAGAAGTTTCAAGACGCCATTGGATCGCCCTATTTGGCGGTTTGATCGGTGCGTTTATGGCGATATTGGATATCCAGATCACCAACTCATCTCTTAAAGACATTCAAGGTGCGCTGTCAGCCACCTTAGACGAAAGTTCGTGGATCTCTACCTCTTACTTAGTTGCCGAAATGATCGCTATACCGCTCAGTGGTTGGCTATCTAAAGCGCTCGGTAAACGCCGATATATTACCTGGACGACGGCCATCTTCACCATTTCATCTTTGCTGTGTTCGTTTTCTTGGAATATGACCTCGATGATTGTATTCCGCGCGATGCAAGGCTTCAGTGGTGGTGCTTTAATCCCGCTTGCTTTCTCGCTAGTGATTCAGTTATTGCCTGTCAATAAGCGCGCTGTGGGCATGGCGCTGTTTGGTGTTACCGCGACGTTTGCTCCATCGATCGGCCCTACTTTTGGTGGTTGGTTAACAGAGAACTTCTCGTGGCACTATATTTTTTACATCAATATTCCGCCCGCTCTGCTCGTGATCACCATGATCCGTTATGGCTTGGACGATGAAAAGCTCGACCTTGGTACGCTGAAAAAGGCCGATTGGTTTGGTATAGCCACCATGGCGTTAGGGTTGGGCTGTCTAGAAGTAGTGTTAGAAGAAGGTAACCGTGAAGAGTGGTTCAGTTCGAGCTTCATCATAAGCTTGAGTATCGTGTCGGCGGTGAGCTTGGTTTACTTCGTGATAAACGAACTCCAACACAAAAAGCCATTGGTTAACCTTCGGTTATTGCGGGATGGGCAGTTTGCGATGTCCTGTATCGCCTATTTGATTCTAGGGATGGCATTGCTTGGCTCTATCTATGTTCTGCCGATGTATCTGACTCAAATTCAGCAATATAACGCGATGGAAATTGGTGAAGTGCTAATGTGGATGGGTTTCCCACAACTTCTGATATTCCCAATAGTACCTAAGCTGACGCAAATCATTAAGCCTAAGTACTTAGTGACCTTTGGTTTCGCGATGTTCGGTTTCAGTTGTTACGTGAATACACATATGACGATTGATTTTGGTGGCCAGCAGCTGATTTTGTCTATGGTTCTGCGTGCTATCGGTAGCCCATTTATTATGGTTCCGCTGTCTTTGGTTGCCATGAAGAACATCAGCAAAATGGACACGCCAGACGCATCAACGTTAACCAACGTGATGCGAAACTTAGGTGGTGCTTTCAGCATCGCGATTATCGCTACGCTGCTCGACAACAAAACTCGTGAGCATCTTGCACATATCAAAGAGTCGCTGCCTTCAGTGAGTCAGTTAGGTTGGCAGACACTCAAAGATCAGCAAGCGTTCTTTATCCAATCAGGCAGTGATGCCGCGACAGCAATGCAACAAGCGCAAGCAAGCCTGTTAGGAACCATGCAACGTGACGCCGCTATCATGGCCTATAACGATGTGTTCTTAATGATGACGGCGTTCTTGGCTCTCGCTGCAGTATTGATTTTGAACATGCGTGATTAACGCTAGAGTTTCGGTAAATAAACCTGAAGTATAGAACAGCCTTCGAATATAAACTCGAACAATGAAATAGAGAGGTAAGCTTATCGGCTTGCCTCTTTTTTATTTCCAAAACACGTATAACCGAACAAAAATCAGGTAAAAGTAACCTGCGTTTGAAGGCTTTCATAAATGTTTTAATTACCAATAGTTTATTGAGTGTTTGTATGTGATATAGTCACCTTGACAATGTGCAACTTGACACCTAAATTAAAAGTAGCATTTGGTATTGAGGAAAATGGATTTGACCTTACCACCTGACCTACGAGTTTTAATTGTCGACGACTCCAAGAGTGCAACTATTCTTATAAAGCAGCAACTCTCGAGCTTAGGCATTTCACATGATTGCATCTTTATCGCGACCGACTATCGACAAGCCATTAAAGCGGTCGAGACGCACTCTTTTCATGTACTCCTCATCGATTATCACTTAGAGCAATCCTTCACTGGGTTTGAGCTTTTGGGGATTCTGTATCGAAATCGCCTAATAGACCACACTGTAGCGACAATCTTGCTCTCTGGGGATATGCGTCAAGAAACGGTATTAACTGCCCTTTCTGGTGAGGCACACCATTTCGTATCTAAACCGATTCATACTCAGAGGTTAGGTAAAAAGATCCAAAGTGCTGTGTCCGTGTCGAAAAAACTCACCCAACTTAATGATTTATATCCAATCTCCACTCAAGAGAGATTAGCTCAAGCTTTGGCGGTCTCCCCTAATGGCACCAGCGTCCAGTTCGAAGCGACATTGATTGAACATTTAATTTCAGGTAAGAAATGGCAGTTGCTGTCTAACGTCATTAACAACTCGAAAACCAACATGCACCCAACAAAATTAGTGGCTGAAGCGCTAATTCTCGATAGCTTAGGCAAGCCAAATTTAGCCATAGATAAGCTCCACAATTTTTTGATAGCGCAGCCACTCTCATTGAGCGTTATTGATTGCTTAAGCTGTATCTATGAAAAACATAAGATGCTGCTGCCTGCTCTTAAATTGGCGATTCGTGCATTTGAAATGACACCAAGTATCAGCCATCGTGCAATTAGGGCGATCGACTTAGCTGAGAACGCAGATAACACACATATGATCATAAAGTTAGGTGAGATGTATGCGACCCACATTTCAGCTGCTGACATTGATGTCATCCATTCCATTGGTGCGCACTTTAATTCGTTAAAAGCAACGTATCAGCGCGAGACGCAACTAAAGTACAAACGTATTTTGCTTGAGCACGCCAACCAATTCACCGAGTTGGTAAACCTGAAACTTCCGGTAAAACAACAGCAGCAAGTTTTGGCCAGCCTTGCCCTATTTCAGAGCAGCATATTGCTCATCGAAAATAGCCCTCAGGTTGCCCACAAAAAAGTGATTAGAGCTTCGACACTGTTAGCGAATAATTTCCACAGCCAACCAACTTATTTGCTTGCTCAACTATTACCACTGCTCGCCCACTTTGGTGAGTACTCTCTTTATCATTTAGCCGTGGAATGTCTAAAATCTCGTGGAGAAGCAGTAAGCCACAAACTTGAGTCCAAAAATGTCGACCCTTCAACTTGTATAAACATTGAAAACTTTGGCTCGATCCAGGAATTAAAAGACTACATTCACAGTTACCCATATTCAGTTGCCGCCAAACTTGACTATATATATGCCGTCCATAAAGCTCATATAGATGAGAAACTTAGCGACGAATACGTAGAAGAACTGACTCAACTAGAACTTCCACCAAGATGGAACCAATGGATCAGTGACTCATCACGCAACGGTTTTTCTACTAAGCCGCCCAATCCATTTTCAACATGCAGCCGACAGGAGTCCACATGCTAGATTTTGATGCTTTAAACGCTTACTTAGATAACGACAGAGACGTAATTTTCGCTGTGTTATCAACGTACCAAGAAGATCACGGAAATTCATTACAAGAAATAGAAGAATTAGTACAACAGAAAGACTGGGGCAAGCTTCATTTTACTGTGCATACTTTGAAAGGAATATTGGCTAGCTTTGGCGAAGAGACAGCAACGGTCGCTCTAGAGAATGTGGAACAAAACACATTCAATAAGCTGGCGCCTCAAGCTGACGATCTCTCCGTCATATACAGCGAAATGAAGATCATCAATCAACAAATCGATGAAGTACTCAGCACTTATTAATCAATTCACTGAGGTTTATTAGTAATAGATTTTAACCTTGGCTAATAGCTTTTAGTTTGGGATAAATCTCTAAGTATGAGTAATAACTTTCGAGCTTTACACGGCGACCAATGTCAGCGGAACAGGTTAAAGAGCAGAGGTACTTTGGAAACATGGAACCTCGACTCTTGCCATTTTCTCCTCATTATTCCCTGTCAATTACAGAGTCCAAACACACCTATAAATTCACCTCACTTATCTACATATAACGATGCATAACACTTGCTTTATAAACACTGCATGTTCATGTTTTATCTGCAATAACCTCCCTCTCAATAAGATGCAACTTAGTTAAATATTTGTAGTTCTTTTTGTGACAAAAACATACGAAATTGCATTTTATTTATTGGTAAAGAAGAAACTGTTATCTACACTCTAATGAAACCAAGCGTTAATCACTTGGTGGCATAATAATAAAATAAAACGTTCAGTCGGCTAGATAAGGACAAGGAAATGAACAACGATAGTTTTGCTGCGTTTCAGGGGCTCACGGATGAAACACCCATTACCGAATCATTTTCTACCAGTGCAGACCCTTATGCTCATTATCTGAAAGATATTGTTGGCATTGATCTGCTGTCACGTGAAGATGAGGTGTATTATGCAAAATTGAATCGCGCGGGTGATAAAAAAGCGCGTGATGTCATGATCGAATCAAACCTGCGCCTTGTTGTGAAAATCGCAAAGAGTTACCTAAAACGTAAAGGCAATAATTTCACCCTGCTCGACCTGATCGAGGAAGGCAACATTGGCTTGATTAAGGCCATCGACAAATACGATCCAGAACCAGGTTATCGTTTTTCAACCTATGCTGTGTGGTGGATCCGCGAAAACATTGAAGCCGCACTGATGAACACGGGTCGAACCGTTCGATTGCCAGCCCACGTGTGTAAAGAAATAAACAGCCTCGCCTCAAAAAAGCTTGATGTAAGCAAAAAAATGAGTAAAGAGGTTTCAATTTCTGAGCTATCAGACAGTTCAGGTGTTAAGGCCGAACGCGTCGATCAATTGGTGGCATTAAGCGGGTTTATTGACGTGACGACAACGGTTGGAACTAGCCATGCGCCTATGGTGCTTGATCAATGCGAAAGTGAATATATCCCCGACCCTCAACAAGATTGTGAAGACCAATCATTTACACATGCGCTAGAGCAGATAATAAACACACTGCCACCTAAATTGCAGAAGGTTCTTATTCACCGTTTTGGTTTCTTCGATAACAAGGTGAAAACGCTGTCTGAGGTCGGACAAATGTTGGATGTGAATGTTTCTAACGAGCGTGTTAGACAAATGCAGAAAGAGGCAGTCGAGAGGATTCAAAAACGACTCAAATTTGATGGTTGGGTGTAAGTCGTAACCCAGTTGAGAATTAGTTGAAAATAACGTTAAGCCAAAACAGCAACGTAATTAAAAAAAACAACGTAAGTAAAACAAAGAACCTTTAGGGTGAGCCTCCAAGCTTGCCCTTTTTGTTTGCAGATTCGCTAGAAAAACAAAAAGATCTTAAGCACACAAACCCAAAGTCGCTAATGGCGAAGGAAAATTGCCACAGCATTAACTTACCTTAGAGAAGTGACTCGCTCACTGCGCAAAATGAGATAATTGATATAAGTGGTTTCAAGACAATCTTGTTCCCACACTGATAAAATCCGTTTGGCCGCAAAATAATAATCTTTGTTTCTCAACAACATCCCAACGGTGCGGCTAAGCTTTTCGAATCGAACGTGATCGCTCGCAGAGATGTAGTCATCTTCACTTTCAATAATGGGTGCTAAACCATCAGCAAACCAATTATTCAATATTTCTCGCATCTCCAATTCGGACTCAGGCACATCCACACTCGACAACTCACGATGTTGAGGTGGTGGCACTATGTACTTCGACGCTTGCGGTGAACTGACATAACGATACATGTCGTTCCTCCTTCATAATTGACTCTTCTAATAATTAAGGACATATTTACCTGTTCTCAAGTTTAATTAGCGAAACAAGCAACAAAAACAAATTAAAAAAAGCCATGTATCAATAACTCTACATGGCTTTAATGAGGGCAACTTTACGCTGCCCTATTTACTTGTTGGTTTAGACTAAATGTCGGTTCAGACTAAAACTAAGCTCTCTCGATTAAATCGAGCTTTGGTCGAAGTCGTTGCCTTGATCAGTTCCAGTTTGAGAATCTGAATCGAAGCTTCCAGAGTCGTCCGTGAAGTCAACACCTTGGTCTTGGCCTCCCGCACTTGTCCAGTCGCTGCCACCAGATTCCATACCCGCCATGTCCGGTTGCTGCTCTTGCGTAGAACCTTGCATGGTGTATTGATCATCGACTTCAACTTCAACAGAACCGCTAGCTCCGTCTATTGAGCTACCCAATTCGTCGTAACCTTGGAATTGGATCTCGCTAGTACCTTCGTAACCTTCTGGAAGTTCAACAGATACAGGCTGCTCTAAGTTGCCACTGATTGTGAAGCTACCATCACCGTTATCAAGTGCGTTGCTCACAGTAGCGCCCTCAGGTAAGCCAGACATATCAGCGTAATCAACCGATTCGTTACCACTCACCTCATCTGGAATCGAGATAGAGATGGTATCGCCCGGTGCCGCGGTTACATCGGCTGTACTGTCTTCAGTTTCAGCATCTTGAGCTTGGTCATCAGCTTGTTGAGCCACTTCCACTTGTTGCTCTTCTGTTGCTTGAGCAGCTTGGACTTGTGGTTCATCACTTTGTACTGAATCATCTTCAACTTGGATGCTTAAGCTGTGACTTGATACTTCACCGCCGTCGTTAACTTCAACATTCATCGCTAAATTGCCATCGAAGTCTTCGTTCGGCCAGTAAGTCCACTCACCTTCACCTGATTCGGCAAAGAAGCCAGCATCGTTCGCGTCTGCAACATCAACAACTTGTGCAGAATCACTCACGCCTAACTCATCCACCAGCTGTGCATCCGTGATAGTTAGTGAACCATCGTCAGCTAAGGCATAACCTTCGCTCGCCGCCGCTTCATCTCCGCCTTGGATATCCACATTGAAGAAGCTTTCGATGCGATTCTCGCCATCGGTCGCTATAAACCCAACTTGAACATCTCCGGTGTAGTCTTCAGCAGGTGTGAATTGGTAGTTACCTTGGTTATCGCTCTCTATTACGCCCTGACCTTCCATCAAGCTTACTGACTCAATGCTTAAGCTATCGCCTTCTGCATCGCTCAGGTTCGCTAACATGTCTTCATCAGTGAACGACAAGGTAGCATCTGCTGCAATTTCCGTCGTCGTGATGCTGTTAACTTCTGGTGCTGCATTCTCTTGCGAGTCGCCTTCTTTCACGACTACGCCAGTTTGCTCATCATGAAGCACGCCATCTTTGTCCACCACGTAAGCAATATCGGCTTCGCCAGTAAAGCCTGGTGCTGGTGTGAACGTCCAAGTGCCATCGCCATTGTCGACAATCTCACCTTGGCTGCGGTCGGCAAGATGAACCAGTTTCACTTCATCGTCGCTGTCAGCATCCACATTCTCAGCTAAACCGATTAGGTCATCCGCGGTTAGGATGATGGAATCACCCGCTACCGTTTCGAAGTCACCTGAATCGATGCCATCTTCGAACGCTTCTGGTTCATCTCCGTAATCAACCGTGGTTGCACTTACGGTTACGAAGAACTCACCATGGAAGTCTTCAGGAGGTGTCATTTGAATGTTTGAGATATCCCAGTCGAACAGGTCGATGTATTGACCCGGCTCAGTGATCATCACGGTGTTCACACCATCGGTTACCTCGAACCCAACAGGGAAACCTGTCATCACTAAGTTACTTAGTGTTTCTGAGTCATCGACTAGGCCAACGTTCAGTCCCAAGTGACCCGTTTCATCTTCACCGAAGACTAATGGACCATCATGGTCGGTTGATATAACCGCGCCATCTGCGACAGGACGTACGTACACCGGAACATCGAGAACCGTTTCGAACTCACCGTCACTTACGACAACTTGTAGGTCTGAAACGCCTGCAAAGTCACCCGCTGGTGTGAATGTCCAAGTGCCATCACCGTTGTCTGTTACTTCTCCGCCGTCTTCACCGTCGGCGGTGATAATGCGTGAAACAACAAGGTCTGCGGTATCAATGTCACCGAACAAGTTCATCAAGTCGCCAGCATCGAAGGTGAACGCGCCATCTTCGTCTGTGGTCATCATCGCGTTACCGACATTAAATGGAGCGTCGTTAACCGGAATCACATCCACATTTAGCGAGCCATCAATCACTTCTTCACCATCAGTTGCCTGATAACCCAGTTCTACCAAGCCGTTGAAGTCTTGAGTAGTCACTAAGTGATACATGCCGTCTGGTTGCTGAGTTAAGGTTGCATTCGCTGGAGCTCGAACTGTGATGCTCTCAATGCTGATCTCGTCACCATCAAGATCCGTCACTTGATCCGCAATGTAAGCTGGGTCAATCACCATGACCACATCTTCTTCGCCTTGCATCTCAATCATTGGAGCTTCAGGTGCATCATTGACTGGCGTAACATCGATGTTGCCGTCGACTGAAATTGTCTCTTGGCCATCGCTAACGTTAAACGTCATTGGCACATCGCCATTGAAGTTTTCGTTTGGCGTAAATGACCAAGTACCATCTTCGTTGTCTAGCAACTCACCTAAGCTAGGGTCGATTTGTAGACCAGAAGCCGACAGCTCGTCTGCGGTGTTATCGATGTCGGTAGCTTGAGCTAACAACATGTCTTGTGTGATAAGAATGGTGCTGTCTTCGGCTGTGGTTAGTTTCACATCCTCAGATTCAGGTCCATCGTTCACAGCCAGAACTTCGATACCTGCCGTTGTTGTTGCAGTCGCACCGTCGTCATCGGTCACGACCACATCTAGGCTGATATCACCATTGAAGTTCTCGTTTGGCGTGAAGGTCACAGACCCGTTATCGCTTTGAACCAAGGAGCCGTCAGAGCCTGAATAAGTCACGCTTTCAAGCGACACTTCACCATCAACGTCTGAGCTATTAGCAATTAACTGCTCAGGGCTGATTGTGATGGTGCCATCTTCGTTCATTTGGTAAGACGTTGAACCCGCCACTGGTGCATCGTTAATGTCGGTTACGGTCACATCAATATTGGCATCGACTGTCTCAGTGCCATCAGACACTTTGAAGCCAAGGTTTACATCGCCATTGAAGTTCTCGTTCGGAGCAAAGCTGTAAGTGCCATCACCATTATCAGTGAACACACCTTCTGCGCCCGTGTAAGACACATCCGTGATAGACAAGTCATCGCCGTCAATGTCTGCAGCGCCTGCTAGTAGGTCTGCATCCGTGAAGATTAACGTTCCATCTTCCTCAACGGTGAAGCTTTGGTCTTCTGCTGTCGGTAGGTCATTGACTGGGTTAACCGTTAGGTCGACGCCAGCTTGAACAGTTTCAAGGCCATCTGACACATCGAAGCTTAGGTCTATGTCGCCGTTGAAGTCAGCATCAGGAGTGATAGTAAATGAACCATCATCGTTCGCTGTTACGGTCGCATTATCACCCGCAGATAGGTTGCTTGCGGTCAGTGCATCACCATCAACATCGGATGCGTTAGCCAGCAACTGCTCTTGAGACAGCGTAATTGAACCGTCTTCATCAACCGAGTAAGCCACGTTTCCGGCCACTGGAGCATCATTAACAGCACTCACTTCAATACCCGCGGTAGTCTGAGCCGTCGCACCGTCGTCATCAATAACCGTCACATCAAGGTTGATGTCGCCGTTAAAGTTTTCGTTTGGTGCGAACGTTACCGAACCATCTTCATTTTGAACCAAGATACCGTCTGCACCTGAGTAGCTCACGCTATCAAGTGATACTTCACCGTCTACATCTGAGCTATTCGCAATCAACTGCTCAGGGCTCAATGTGATGGTGCCATCTTCGTTCATTTGGTAAGACGTTGCACCCGCCACTGGTGCATCGTTAACGTCTGTTACCGTTACGTCGATGTTTGCATCAACCGTCTCTGTACCGTCAGATACTGAGAAGTCCAGACTTACTTCGCCATTGAAGTTTTCATTTGGAGCAAAGGTGTAAGTACCATCACCATTGTCGGTGAACACACCCTCTGCGCCTGTGTAAGAGACATCAACAACTGACAGCTCATCACCATCTATATCAGAAGCGCCCGCTAGCAGCTGCTCATCTGTGAAGGTTAATGAACCGTCTTCTTCAATGGTATAAGCCACATCTTCAACAACCGCGACATCATTCACTGGGTTAACAGTAAGGTCTGCCGTTGCGACAACCGTTTCAGTACCGTCAGACAGGTCGAAGCTTAGGTCAATGTCGCCATTGAAGTCAGCATCTGGTGTGATGGTAAATGAACCATCCTCGTTTGCCGTTACTGTTGCGTTGTCACCTGCCGTTAGGTTTGCAGCCGTAAGGTCATCGCCATCCACATCAGAAGCTTGAGCCAGCAATTGCTCTTGGCTTAGGGTGATTGAACCATCTTCATCCACTGAGTAAGCCAAGTCACCAGAGACTGGAGCGTCGTTGACTGCGATAACGTCAACACCCGCGGTAGTTTGCGCGGTTGCACCGTCTTCATCGGCAACAGTCACATCTAGGCTGACATTACCGTTGAAGTTTTCGTTTGGTGCGAAGCTGTAAGTACCATCACCATTGTCAGTAAAGATACCGTCTGCACCCGAGTAAGAAACATCACTAACGGATACATCACCTTCAATGTCAGAGCTGTTCGCAAGAATCTGAGCATCAGAAATCGTAATGACGTTATCTTCGTCAACACTGTAGGTTGTTGAACCTGCAACCGGTAGGTCATTAACAGCAATGACATCGATGCCTGCCGTTGTTTCAGCCGTTGCGCCATCCTCATCCATAACAGACACATCAAGACTGATGTCGCCGTTAAAGTTTTCGTTTGGCGAGAATGTGTAAGTGCCATCACCATTATCTGTAAACACACCATCTGTGCCGCTGTAGCTAACGTCGCTAACAAAGACATCCCCTTCAACATCCGAGCTGTTCGCCAGAAGTTGTGTATCGCTTAGGGTAATACTGCCATCTTCTTCAACGGTGTAAGCAGTAGTGCCTGCAACCGGTACGTCATTGATAGGAACAACTTGAACATCAATGTTTGCCGATACAACATCGGCGCCATCGCTGACATCGTAAGTAAGGTCAACGCTGCCATTGAAGTTTTCGTTTGGAGCGAAGGTGTAAGTGCCATCGCCGTTATCCGTGAACACACCGTCGGTGCCTTCGTAGTTAACAGATTCAACAGAAAGGTCGTCGCCATCGATATCCGTCGCACCAGCCAGTAACTGTTCATCAGTGAATGTTAACGAGCCATCTTCATTAATGGTGTAGTCGTGGTCGTAAATAACAGAAAGATCGTTGACTGCTGTTACGGTCACATCTAGCTCTGCCGGAGTCACTCCACCGTTACCATCATCCACGTTGTAACTAATGGAGAATTCACCATTGAAGTTCTCTTCCGGTGTAATGGTGTAAGTACCATCACCATTGTCAGTGATAAGAGCGTTGTCGATGGAGATATCACCCACACTTGGTTCGTTACCACCCGTCTCATCAGAACCATCACCTTCATCGCCGGTTAGCAATTCAGAGATATCAATGCCGTTTTCATTCGCGAGCGCTTCTTCTGCCGTTGGCAAGTCGAATGCATTTTGAGTGCCTACATCTTGGCTTGGAACAATAACGCCGTTCACGATATCGAATACATGCCAGTGATCACCCGATGGGTTATCAGACAAATCAGGGCTGAAGGTTTCAATCAATGTATCGCCTACGAAGACCTGAACTTGCACATCTTCAACACCGTCCACATCCCAACTTCTGCTGGTGTAGTTGTGAACTGAATAGTGCATGTCCGCATCTTGGTAGTTTGGAATGGTGATGGTTTCAGGACCACCGCCATTCGTGTCATCCACATCTTGCTGAACGACATTACCTTCGCCCAAATCGTGGCTCATGTCGCGATAGTAAATATGGTCTAGCTCATTGCCATTCTCTGTATCGTAGAGCCATAGGTGGTTGTCCATATCACGTGGGCTTTCACCCCATGTGACCACGATACGCATATCTGTTTCTTCAAGCACTTCCGATATTGCGGTTACGCCACCATTGGTATCTTCACCTGCTGGAACTAAGAAGCTGCTAGTAATAGAGCCTTCTTGTTCAATAGTTACGGTACCTTGGTCAACAACTGGGCCGCTCACAGAGTAGTTACCAGATTGATCCGTCACCGCTGTGTAAGAGTGACCGGCATTGTCGGTTAGCGTAACGTCCGCACCTACGATTGGATTGCCGGTTTCAGCATCCAACACGGTACCGGTTACCGTCGTTTCATCACCCGGTTCTCCGATAATTGCGGTCATGTCATCATCTTCGATGTCAGTCGCGAATTGTAAGAGCTCTTCTTGAGTAATGGTGTACGAACCATCTTCTTCAATGGTTATTGCCACATCAGCAGAAACAATTGGCGCGTCGTTAACTGGGTCAACCGTTAGACCTAAGTTAGCGGCAATTGGTGTGTCGCCATCGCTAATGCTGTACGCAACATCGATGTAGCCATTGAAGTTTTCGCTTGGAGTGATAGAGAACGTGCCATCGCCATTATCGACAATCGTTGCATCGTCACCCACTAAGGTTAAGTCGGAAGCGACAAGATCATCGCCCTCAATATCAGCGGCATTCGCAAGTAGCTGCTCCTGCGTGATAGTGATGACATTATCTTCATCAACGTTCGCGTAAACATCGGATGTCGTTGGCAAGTCATTGACTGGGTTTACCGTCAGATCGGCGTTCGCCACAATTGACTCAGTGCCATCCGAAATATCAAAGCTTAGGTCGATATCGCCATTGAAGTTCGCATCTGGCGTTACCGTAAAGGTGCCATCGCCATTATCAACAACGGTCGCATTATCACCCGCACTTAAGTTGCTTGCGGTCAGGTCATCGCCATCCACATCAGATGCTTGAGATAGCAACTGTTCTTGAGTCAGAGTAATCGAACCATCTTCATCAATGCTGTACGCCAAGTCACCCGATACTGGTGGATCATTGATTGGTAGAACATCAATGCTTGCGCTGGTGGCTACTGTCGCACCGTCTTCATCAGTCACCACTACATCAAGGCTTACATCACCGTCGAAGTTTACGTTTGGTGCAAAGCTAAATGTTCCATCACCATTGTCAGTGAAGATACCGTCAGCGCCTGTGTAAGTAACGCTATCAATCGCCACTTCGCCTTCAACGTCCGAAGAGTTTGCCAACAGCTGCTCTGAACTGATGGTGATAACTTCATCTTCGTTCACTGAATAGCTGGTCGAGCCAGCAATTGGTGGATCATTAACCTCAAGAACGGTAATTCCCGCGGTAGTCGCTTCAGTTGCACCGTCTTCATCAGTAACAACAACAGCTAAGCTCACTTCGCCATTAAAGTTCTCGTTTGGTGAGAAGGTGTACGTGCCGTCACCGTTGTCTTCGAACACACCATCACTGCCAGTGTAAGACACGCTATCAATCGCCACTTCACCTTCAACATCAGAAGAGCTAGCTAATAGCTGCTCGTTACTAATGGTGATTGAGTTGTCTTCATGAACCGTGTAAGACGTGCTGCCTGCCACTGGAGGATCGTTCTCTGGTGTGACACTCACATCAATGTTGGCTTGAACCGTATCTGTGCCATCTGACACATCAAAGCTAAAGTTCACATCACCATTGAAGTTCTCGTTAGGTGCGAAGCTGTAACTGCCGTCGCCATTATCAGTAAGAACACCATCAGCACCTGTGTAAGTCACACCTTCAACCGTTAGGTCATCACCTTCAACATCCGTAGCACCCGTGAGTAGGTCTTCGTCTGTGAAGTTAAGAACACCATCCTCACCAATTATGAATGCTTGATCTTGTGGCTCTGGCGCGTCATTGACTGGTGTTACCGTCAAGTCTAGGCCAGCTGCCACCATGTCTTCCCCATCGGTTACATCGTAACTAAATTCGATATTACCGTTGAAGTTTTCACTCGGTGTAATGGTGAAACTGCCATCGTCGTTCATTTGAACGGTCGCATTTTCGTCATTGGTGGTTAGGTTGATTGCTGATAGGTCATCACCATCAATGTCAACAGCGTGCTCTAGCAACTGCTCTTGAGTTAGCGTGATGCTGTTGTCTTCGCCTGTCACAGCACTGATGTCACCATCAACTTCTGGAACATCGTTCGCTGGCGAGATGTGAATCGTCACATCTTGCGTTGCCGTTGCGATGGTGCCCGTATCAACATCAGTCGATGTCGCATTAACGGTTAGTACCACATCACCATTGAAGTCACCTGAAGGGATAAACTCTAGCCCTTCAAGTTCTTCTGGTTGTAGAGACCACGTGCCATCGCCGTTGTCGGTACCTGCAGAAAGCGAACTTCCCTCTGGTACATCTTCAATCAAGATAGCGAGATTTTCTGAACCATCGGTATCGGTTAACGCCGCATCAATATCCAATGGTACTGGCGTATCTTCGGTACCAATAATTTGGTAATCCGCATCAGACACTGTGATTTCAATGTTATCGATGCCAAACGACTCATCACTCACACCTTGGTTCAAGGTTGAACCGAAGCCTAACTCAAGTTGACCATCTTCAACTGGTACGGTTAGGTTGATTTGGTGTGCTTGGTCGTTCCAACCACTGAAGCCTTCACCTTGCGACACGCCGTGAACAACTTCACCCACTTCATTGCCCGCTGAATCGTACAACGTTGTCGTGCCATCTTGAGTTTGGAACGCCGAGTTGTCTAACGAAGTAAGCTCTTCGCCGCCGACAAAGATTTGGAACGACTCACCATCCCAAGAATCAATTTCGTAGAAACTGAACGAGATATTAACTTCGCTCACATCACTTGGAATGTCGTAAGTTTTGCTGACTGCTTCATCGCCACCAGTGCCACCAATACGACCTAGCATGTCACCTGATTCGAAGCCTTGTGAGCTTTCAGTACCCGTATTCCAGCCGTTCGAGCCAGACTCGAAGTTGTCTGAAGCAATCACCAAGTCAGACGCAATCGACAGCTCTGGCATATCAACCACAGATTGAACATCAATCGTCGCTTCTGCTGGTACTATCGCTGTGCCGTCATTCACATCGAAGGTCACATTCACATTGCCATCGAAGTTTTCATTCGGAGCAAATGTGTAAGTACCGTCGCCGTTATCAACCAGTGAACCACTGTCAGAAGCGACATTTTCGACCGACAAGTTGTCGCCATCAATATCGCCTGCATTTTGCAGCAGTTGCTCTTCTGTGAAGGTAAAGCTCGTGTCTTCTTGAGTCACAAACTGTGGCTCACCGACAGTTGGCAAGTCGTTGACTGGGTTAACCGTTAGGTCAGCCGTTGCTTGAAGCGTCGCATCACCATCGGTAATGTCGAAGTTCAAATCAATGTCGCCATTGAAGTCAGCATCTGGCGTGATAGTGAAACTACCATCATCGTTCGAAGTAACGGTCGCATCACCGCCAACAGTTAGGTTAGCCGCTGTTAAGTCGTCGCCGTCAACATCGCTCGCTTGAGCAAGTAATTGCTCTTGGCTCAAGGTAATTGAACCATCTTCGTCCACGCTGTACGCCAAGTCGCCCGATACCGGAGCATCGTTCACAGGCAGAACATCAATGTTTGCAGTGGTAGTTGCGGTTGCGCCGTCTTCATCAGTAACGACAACATCCAGGCTGACATCACCATCGAAGTTCGCGTTTGGTGCGAAGCTAAATGTGCCATCACCATTGTCAGTAAAGATACCGTCGGAGCCTGTGTAGTTAACGCTATCAATCGCCACTTCACCTTCGATATCAGAAGCATTCGCCAACAGTTGCTCTGAACTGATGGTGATAACTTCGTCTTCGTTCACTGAGTAGCTGGTTGAACCCGCAATTGGCGGATCATTCACCTCAAGTACAGTAATACCCGCGGTTGTCGCTTCTGTTGCACCCTCTTCATCGGTAACGACAACATCTAGGCTAACTTCACCGTTGAAGTTTTCGTTTGGTGAGAAGGTGTAAGTACCGTCACCGTTGTCTTCAAAGACACCATCAGCGCCAGTGTAAGTCACGCTATCGACTGCCACTTCACCTTCAATGTCTGAAGAGTTAGCGAGTAACTGTTCGTCGCTAATTGTGATTGAGTTGTCTTCATGAACAGTGTAAGACGTGCTCCCCGCAACAGGCGGATCGTTCTCTGGTGTCACGCTGACATCAATGTTGGCTTGAACCGTATCCGTGCCATCTGACACATCAAAACTGAAGTTCACATCACCATTGAAGTTCTCGTTTGGCGCAAAGCTGTAGCTTCCGTCGCCATTGTCAGTAAGAACACCGTCGGCGCCAGTGTAAGTCACACCTTCAACCGATAGGTCATCCCCATCGATATCGGTAGCACCTGTTAGCAAGTCTTCATCTGTGAAGTTCAAGATGCCGTCTTCGCCAATGCTGAACGTTTGATCTTGTGGTTGTGGAAGGTCATTAACTGGATTAACGGTGAGGTCAGCCGTCGCAACCAGCGTATCGGTACCGTCGCTAATGTCGAACGTTAGATCAATGTCGCCATTGAAGTTCGCATCTGGCGTAATGGTAAAGCTACCATCATCGTTAACAACAACTGTCGCGTCTCCATCAACCACTAAGTTAGAAGCAGTAAGGTCGTCTCCGTCTACATCGCTAGCTTGAGAAAGAAGTTGCTCTTGGCTCAAGGTAATCGAACCGTCTTCCTCTACGCTGTATGCCAAGTCTCCTGATACTGGTACGTCGTTGATTGGTAGGACATCAACCGTAATATGAGTATCAACTTGAGCGCCGTCTTCATCTTGAATGGTCACATCCAACTGCACTTGGCCATTGAAGTTTTCATTCGGTGCAAAGCTACATGTGCCGTCACCATTGATTGAGAAGATTCCGTCTGAACCGTCGTAGTTGATCTCAACTAGTTGTACGTCACCTTCAATATCAGAGGCGTTCAGCAGAACTTGAGACTCATTAAAGGTCAGTACCGAGTCTTCATCGATAGTGTAAGACGTTGGGCCAGCAACTGGCGGATCGTTCACTTCTAGAACCGTAATGCCCGCAGTCGTCGATACGGCTGCATCGTCTTCATCCACAACAACCACATCAAGGCTAACTTCGCCATTGAAGTTCTCGTTTGGAGAGAAGGTATATGTGCCGTCACCGTTGATTTCTAGAACACCGTCACTGCCACTATAGGTAACACTATCAATCGCTACTTCACCTTCAATATCTGAAGAGTTCGCTAGCAATTGTTCGTTACTGATCGTAATGGAGTTATCTTCATGGACCGTGTAAGACGTGCTACCCGCCACTGGAGGATCATTCTCTGGCGTCACGCTGACATCAATGTTAGCGGTTACCGTATCGGTACCATCTGATACATTGAACGAGAAGTTCACATCACCATTGAAGTTTTCGTTTGGCGCGAAGCTGTATGTACCATCGCCATTATCGGTTAGAACACCGTCTGCGCCAGTGTAAGTCACACCTTCAACGCTTAGGTCGTCCCCTTCAATGTCCGTCGCACCTGTTAATAGGTCTTGGTCTGTGAAGGTTAATACACCATCTTCATTGACTATAAATGCTTGGTCTTGTGCTACTGGACCATCGTTCACTGGTGAAACAGTTAGCTCTAGATTGGTAGAGACAACATCATCACCATCAGACACATCAAACGTAAAGCTAACATCGCCATTGAAGTCAGCATCTGGCGTTAATGTGTAAGTACCATCACCGTTATCTGCGATAGTCACATTGTCATCATCAGTCGCTAAGTTAAGCGCTGTTAGTTGGTCGCCATCTAAATCACGAGCATTAGCTAACAAGTCTTCTTGCGTAATGATGATAGAACCATCTTCTTCCACTGTTGCTGCAACAGGAAGTGCTTCAGGTGCATGCTCAATGTGTGCGCCTGTCGCGTTAATGTAAATGGTTTGGGAAACCGTTTCAGAATCATCATTCGATAACTCTGTTGCGGTTGCAGTTACATGAACTTCAAGCTGTTCGTTGAAGTCTTCTGGTAACTGGATCTGTAGCGCATTTTCGATAGCCGTTGTTGGTAAGTTCACCGTACCATCAGGGCCAACCGTCACTTCACCGCTGTAGATTTGGCTGTTCACTTCACCGACATCGATTGTGAAATTGAAGTCTGAAAAGTCAGCATCACCGCCGCCATACAAATCTTCAAATCCGTAAACGAGCTCGCCATCTTCATTAACCGTCGTGCGAGTATGCTCGATACCATCTTGGTTTAGCTGAGAGCTTGAACCACCATGGAAGATCGCATCACCATTCTGCCCTTGAACTACAGTTTCAGTGCCATCGGCAGCAATAAATACAAGTTGAGGATCAACCGTATCCATGTTCGCGGGCGAACCATCCGCTGCGCGGAACTCGTACTGACCTTCCTGCATCGCGTCAAAGTCATTGTGCTGATGTCCGTTTGGAATCAAGAACAGGTTGAAACTTTCACCTTCTTCAACTTGGAAGCTGAACTGGTCTTGTCCTGGAACAAGGTCACCGCCGCCACCAACTTGTGATGCATTTTCATAGACAACTTCAACACCCGTGATATTACCGTCTTCGTCAACTTTGTAGTAACCCGCTGCGTTTTGGTAACCTGCCGTTTCACCTTCAAACGTTACTGTAATTTCAGTGTCGTTATAACTGGTGATACCGTTCTCTTGGTCATTCAGAACGCCTTCGTTATCGTATTGAATAACCGAACCTTCTGGCACACCATCTACGGTTACGGTAAGTGTTTCAGACAAGTCTTGGTCGACAAGCGCCGCTGCAATGTTCAGTTCAACAATGCCGCCTGGCTCAACCAAAATAGCTTGGTCATCAACGTTAACGCCGTCGCCATCGGTTATCACAAGATCCGGTGCATCCGCGACCGCTTCAATATGAACGCTAAGGTCTTGTTCTACCTCATCAGTGCCGTCGGTAACCGTAAAGCTGAACTGCAGGTCACCACTAAAGTGTTCTTCAGGAACGAAGCTAAACGTGCCATCACCGTTATCGGTTACCGTGCCTTCCTCACCAGAGTAATTGATGCTGGTAACGCTAAGGTCATCGCCATCAATATCAATCGCACCGCTCAATAGATCTTCTTGAGTGAACAGGATGCTGCCATCCTCTTCGATGTGATACATGCCTGGGGCAACAATTGGAATGTCATTCACCGGATTCACGGTCAATGTCATGTCATTGGCGGTACTGAGTTCACCATCACTCACCTCATAGGTGAATGCGATATCACCATTGAAGTTTTCCGAAGGAGTCACTGTGTAAGTACCATCGCCATTGTCTACGATACTTGCATTCGGATCGTTGGTTTCTAGAGCGCTCGCAAACAGCTCATCGCCATCTTGGTCACTCGCGTTCTCCAGCAACATCGCTTGTGTAACGAGAATTGAACCATCTTCGTCGACATCCGCAACCATTGGCGTTGCTTCTGGCGCATCATTAACGAACTCAACTTTTAGGTCGATGTTTGCAGCCACCACGTCGGTGCCGTCACTCACATCAAACGTTAAGTCAACATTGCCGAAGAAGCCCTGCTCTGGCGTTAATGTGTATGTGCCATCACCATTGTCTGTCACATCTACCGTATCACTAGCACTTGTCACGTTCAGTACAGAAAGCTCATCACCTTCAACATCTGTCGCTTGTGTTAATAGTTCAGCTTCTGTAATGGTGATCGCTTGACCATCTTCCGTTGTGAAAGACATGTCTGGAACGTCTGGTGCATCATTGATTGGGTTTACGGTTAGATTGAGGTCAGCAGCAACAGTTTCGATCGCGTCAGTGACATCGTAAGTAAATTCAATTTCACCAAAGAAATCAGCACTTGGTGTAATAGTGAAGCTACCGTCTGGGTTTTCTACAACAACCGCATTTGGATCGTTGGTCGCAAAGTTAACCGCTTCAAGGTTATCGCCATCGACATCCGTTGCATTCGCTAACAGATCCTCTTGAGTGATAGTGATTGAACCATCTTCATCAACAGCGGCTTCAATTGGACCGCTAACTTCAGGGCCTTCGTTGACAATTTCAACGTCTACTCTTGCAGTACTTGGTGCGCTTGCTTGACCGTCACTGATATCGAAGGTCAGGTTCACTTCACCGTAGAAGTCCTCTGCAGGTTCGAAGGTAAAGGTATTATCACCATTATCCGTTAACGTACCTTGTGTTTGGTCTGCAAGTAATAGGTTTTCGACATGAAGAATGTCACCATCAACATCGGTCGCGCCAGACAATAGGTCTTTCGCTTCGATGATCATAGAGCCATTTTCAAGCATTTGGGTGTGCAATGGTTCGCCAGGAACTGGCACATCATTGACTGGTACAACCGTTAGGTCTAGGTGGGTTGCAACTTCATCAGTACCATCAAACACCTTGTAATCAATGTCGATTTCACCATTGAAGTTTTCATTCGGCATGAAGGTAAATGTACCATCACCATTGTCGACTAAATCACCGTCATCACCACCGTAAGTGATGTCAGAAATAGACAGCGCATCGCCTTCTACATCTGTAGTGTTCGCCAGTAAATCATCAGCACTGAACGTAATACCTTGGTCTTCGTCTGTCGATAGAACCATTGGACCAGAAACGATTGGCGCATCATTCACCGACTCAAAGTTGATGTTAATGATGTTATCATCAGTCAATTCACCATCAGAAACTTGGTAACCCAGCTCAATTTCACCGTAGAAGTTTTCATCTGGTGTCACCGTCCAAGTACCATCACCGTTGTCAGTGAGTGTTGCATGCTCTGAGTTTTCACCCACCAGCTCTAGATTCTGAATATCAAGATCATCGCCATCAATGTCTGATGCTTGAGCCAGTAATTGTTCTTCAGTAATCACGACAGAAGCAAACTGAGCTGAACCTTCAGTATCGATCGTGATATTCGGCAGATCAGCCGTTAGCTCGATTTCGTTGTCACCGGCATGGATGTTCAATTCAACCGTTTCAGTGATTTCTGAACCGTCTACCCCAATCGATGTGAACACGGCTTCATCATGACAAGTTTGTGACACTGTCATGTTTTGAACAACATAAGTACCATTTCCTTGAACTGTGCCGAGTTCAAAGTAAGACACTGGTTGGTCAACGGTTAACGTGTAATCCGTCTCGAAAGTACCACGGTCTTCTTTGTGGTAAGTCATGGAGTCAATCATGTCGCCATCTTCATTGAAGGCGCGAATTTCGACTTCAGTAAAGTGACGAGACTCTTCCATGAACCAGCCACCCAAACCATCTAGGTGGAAGCTGATTTCATTGATGTCTTGACCTTCAACCGAGATAGTCAGTTTTTCATCACCACTCAAGCCTTGACGGTCAGTATCACCGATACCATGACCAATGTGCGTATTCCCATTCCATGCACCAAGAGGATCATCGTTACTTTGAACCGTAACCGTTAAGTCGCCATCCGAGAACTCACGAGTGTAAGGGTCAACTTCTGTACCCCAATCGTCTACGCTCGCGTTATCGTCGAAGGTACCAATTTGTGTAGTATGCGTGCCTTCAGCTAAAGCGTCTTCACTTGGTACAAAGCGCACTTCTGTATCGGCAGGAACTTCTTGCCCAACTTCGAGTACTACCCACTCATTATTAACATTCGCTTCAATGATGCCGTTTTCTGGCGCTTGGTCTAAACGTAGTGCAGGTTCTTCACGAAGCGTCACACCAACCGTTTGATCTTCTTGCGCTTGGATGAAGATCTCTTCGCCCGCTTCTGGCGCATCATTAACTGGATTAACCGTTAGATCGAGTGTGGTCAGAACTTCATTGTCACCATCACTGATGCTGTATGTGAAGTCCAACTCGCCATTGAAGTTCTCGGTATGCGTGATAGTGAATGAACCATCGTCATTCGCAACAATTGTCGCGTCAGGGTCGTTGGTTTGAAGGTTAGACGCCGTTAACTCATCACCCTCAACGTCAGTAGCATTCGCAAGCAACTGTTCTTGAGTAATAGTGATTGAATTATCTTCGTCGACTTCAACCTGAATACCAGACGTTTCAGGGCCGTCATTGACAGCAATAACATCAATGCCTGCTGTGGTAGTCGCCGTTGCACCATCTTCATCAACGACAACAACGTCCAGTGAAATGTCACCGTCGAAGTTTTCATTTGGCGTGAAGGTGTAGGTGCCATTGCCGTTATCAACGAACGAACCATCGTCACCAGCGTAAGTAACGCTCGATAGAGCAACATCACCCTCTACATCTGAAGAGTTAGCTAATAACTGTTCATCACTGATCGTGATTTGGCCATCTTCTTGAACTGTATAAGCTGTCGAGCCCGCTACAGGTGGATCGTTCTCCGGCGTTACACTTACATCAATATGGGCGGCTGTTGAACCCGTGCCATCAGAAACATCAAATGAGAATTGAACATCACCATTGAAGTTCTCGTTTGGTGCAAAGCTGTAGGTGCCATCACCGTTATCACTCAGTACACCGTCTGCACCTGTGTAAAGCACATTTTCAATCGACAGGTCATCCCCATCAATATCCGATGCTCCAGTAAGTAGGTCTTCATCGGTAAACAGTAATGTGCCATCTTCTTCAATTGTGAACTGTTGATCTTGCGCTTGTGGCAAGTCGTTCAACGGATTAACTGTAATATCGAGACCGACTTGAACCTCACCACCATCGTTATCGATGATATCGAAGCTTAGGTCGAGGTCGCCGTTGTAATCAGCGTCTGGTGTAATGGTGTAGCTACCATCGTCGTTTTGTTGGATGGTTGCGTTTTCATCGGTCGAAAGGTTAATAGCTTCTAGGTTTTCGCTATCAATATCACCAGCTCGCGCAAGTAATTGCTCTTGGCTTAGTGTGATTGAGCTGTCTTCGTTGATGGTGTAAGCCAAATCGCCCGATACTGGTGGATCGTTAATTGGCAGTACATCAACATTAATCTGTGTCTCTACCGTCGCACCTTCTTCATCTTGAATGGTCACACCCAATTGAACCTGACCATTGAAGTTTTCGTTTGGTGCAAAGCTACATGTACCATCACCATTTACAGTGAAGATACCGTCTTCCCCATCGTAATTGATGCCGACTAGTTCTACATCGCCTTCGACATCCGAAGCATTAACAAGAATCTGAGATTCACTGAACGTCAGTACCGAATCTTCGTCAATGGTGTATGACGTTGGACCTGCGACCGGTGGATCATTCACTTCTAGAACGGTAATACCCGCGGTGGTTTCATCAATCGAACCATCTTCATCAGCAACAATCACGTCAAGGCTGATATCGCCACTGAAGTTTTCATTAGGAAGGAAGGTGTAACTGCCGTCACCATTGTCTTGGAACACACCATCCGTACCACTGTAGGTCACGCTATCAACCGATACCGCACCTTCAACGTCAGAAGAGTTTGCTAACAATTGCTCATCAGAAATTGTGATGGCGTTGTCTTCGTTGACCATGTATGAGGTTGAACCCGCAACTGGCGGATCGTTCTCAGGTGTCACACTCACATCAATGTTAGCATTGACCGTTTCTGTGCCATCAGACACATCGAAACTGAAGTTCACATCGCCATTGAAGTTTTCGTTTGGTGCAAAGGTATAAGTACCATCACCATGGTCTGTTAATACACCGTCACCACCTGTGTAACTGATGCCTTCTACGGTGAGGTCGTCGCCATCAATATCAGTGGCACCAGTAAGCAGGTCCGCGTCGGTGAATTGAAGCGTACCGTCTTCTTCAATGCTGAATTGTTGATCTTGAGGAACCGGTAAGTCATTGACTGGATTAACCGTAAGATCGGCGGTTGCTTGAACCGTGTCAGTACCATCCGTGATGTTGAATTGAATATCAACGTCACCATTGAAGTTCGCGTCTGGAACAATGGTAAAACTGCCATCATCATTAGCGGTTACCGTTGCGTTTCCATCAACCGTTAGGTCGCTCGCCGTTAGGTCATCGCCCTCAACATCAGATGCTTGAGACAGTAGTTGTTCTTGACTCAAGGTGATTGAACCATCCTCATTAACGTTGTAAGCCAAATCACCCGAGACTGGTGCATCGTTAATTGGCAGAACATCCACGTTGATGACGGTATCAACTTCTGCACCATCTTCATCACGAATGGTCACATCAAGTTGAACTTGGCCATTAAAGTTCTCATTCGGAGCAAAGCTGCAAGTGCCATCACCATTTACCGAGAAGATACCGTCAGGGCCGTTGTAGTTAATACCAACAAGCTCAACATCCCCTTCTACATCAGAAGCATTCAGTAGCACTTGTGACTCACTGAAGGTCAGTACTGAGTCTTCATCAATGGTGTAAGACGTTGGGCCAGCAACTGGCGGATCGTTCACTTCAAGTACAGTAATACCCGCAGTTGTCGCATCGGTCGCGCCATCTTCATCAGCAACCACTACATCAAGAGCAATTTCGCCATTGAAGTTCTCGTTTGGCGAGAAGGTATAAGTACCGTTACCGTTGATTTCAAGGACACCGTCACTACCAGAATAAGTCACGCTATCTATTGATACATCCCCTTCGATATCAGAAGAGTTCGCCAATAATTGTGCATCAGAAATGGTAATCGAGTTGTCTTCATTAACCGTGTAAGATGTAGAGCCTGCAACTGGCGGATCGTTCTCTGGAGTTACGCTGACATCGATGTTTGCAGAGACAGTGTCAGTTCCATCAGACACATCGAAGCTAAAGTTAACCTCACCATTGAAGTTTTCATTTGGCGCAAAGCTGTATGAGCCATCACCATGGTCCGTCAGTACCCCATCCGTCCCTTCATAACTGATGCCTTCAACCGTTAAATCATCACCCTCAATATCAGTTGCGCCGGTAAGTAGGTCTGCATCAGTAAATTGTAGAGTTCCATCTTCTTCAACACTAAATTGTTGGTCTTGAGGAACTGGCAAGTCATTGATTGGATTAACGGTCAGGTCAGCCGATGCTTGAACCGTGTTGGTACCATCGGAGATATCAAAGCTGATATCGATGTCGCCATTGAAGTTCTCATCTGGTGTGATTGTAAAGCTGCCATCGTCGTTTTGAGTAACGGTCGCATCACCACCAACCGTTAGGCCACTAGCAGTTAGATCATCGCCTTCCACATCTGATGCTTGAGAAAGCAGTTGCTCTTGGCTTAAACGAATCGAACCATCTTCATCGACTGAGTAAGCTAAGTCACCCGAAACTGGCGCATCATCAACCGCAGTTACGCTGACATCGATGTTCGCAGAGACTGTATCGGTACCATCAGACACATCGAAGCTGAAGTTTACATCACCATTGAAGTTTTCATTTGGAGCAAAGGTGTAAGTGCCATTGCCGTTGTCGGTAAGAATGCCGTCGCCGCCATCGTAGGTCACACCTTCTACAGAAAGGTTGTCGCCTTCAATGTCTGTCGCACCTGTTAGCAGGTCAGCATCAGTGAACATCAGCGTACCATCTTCTTCAACGCTGAACTGCTGGTCTTGAGGAACTGGCAAGTCATTGATTGGGTTGACGGTTAGGGCAGCAGACGCTTGAACCGTATTGGTGCCATCTGAGATATCGAATCTGATATCGATGTCGCCATTGAAGTTCTCATCTGGCGTGATGGTAAAGCTACCATCCACGTTTTGAGTAACCGTCGCATCACCATCAACCGTTAGGCTGCTTGCAGTTAGGTCATCGCCTTCAACATCAGATGCTTGAGAAAGCAGTTGCTCTTGGCTTAGACGGATAGAACCATCTTCATCGACTGAGTAAGCTAAATCGCCAGATACGGGCGCATCATCAACCGCAGTTACGCTCACATCGATATTCGCAGATACCGTATCGGTACCATCAGACACATCGAAGCTGAAGTTTACTTCGCCATTGAAGTTCTCGTTTGGTGCGAATGTATATGTGCCATTGCCGTTGTCGGTCAGGATACCGTCACCGCCATCGTAGGTAACACCTTCAACAGAAAGGTTGTCACCTTCAATGTCTGTCGCACCTGTTAACAGGTCTGCATCTGTGAAGATGAGCGTGCCGTCTTCTTCAACACTGAACGGTTGATCTTGAGGAACTGGCAGGTCATTGATTGGGTTAACAGTTAAATCGGCAGAGGCTTGAACCGTGTTAGTACCATCTGAGATATCGAAGCTGATATCAATATCACCATTGAAGTTCGTATCTGGTGTGATGGTAAAGCTGCCATCGTCGTTTTGAGTAACTGTCGCATCGCCACCAACTGTTAGGCCACTAGCAGTTAGATCATCGCCTTCCACGTCAGAAGCTTGAGAAAGCAGTTGCTCTTGGCTTAGACGAATCGAACCGTCTTCGTCGACTGAGTAAGCAAGGTCGCCTGATACTGGCGCATCATCGACTGCTGTTACGCTTACATCGATGTTTGCCGCTACCGTATCGGTACCGTCTGATACATCGAAGCTGAAGTTGACGTCACCGTTGAAGTTCTCGTTTGGCGCAAAGGTGTAACTGCCGTCACCGTTATCAGTAAGAATGCCGTCACCGCCATCGTAGGTAACACCTTCAACAGAAAGGTTGTCACCTTCAATATCTGTCGCGCCTGTTAATAGGTCTACATCCGTGAAAACAAGTGTGCCATCTTCTTCTATTTCAAACGTTTTATCTTCTGGTACAGGTGCGTCATTAATAGGACGAACCGTTAAATCAATTGCGCTACTTATGGTTTCTTGGCCGTCACTGATATCAAAAGTAAGGTCTAGCTCGCCATTAAAGTCAGCGGAAGGTACAACTGTAAACGTACCGTCACCATTATCTTGAACCATTGCATCTGCGCCGACTTGAACGTTTGAAGCAACAAGCTCATCACCATCAACATCACTTGCGTATTCGAGTAATTGTTCTTGAGTAAATGTTATGGAGCCATCTTCATCCATGATGTAAGCCAGATCTTGTTCAGCATCTGGCGCATCATTTTCACTTTCCACTTGGATTTTGAACGTTTCACTTGTTGTCTCAGAATCAAAGTCATCCTCTACTTCACTGATGGTCTCTTCATCTGAAGCTTGAACATCAACGGCAAATGTCTCTTCAACTGTCTGTGAATCAAGGTCATCACCGACTTGTTGCTCATCCGATTCAGAAGATGTAGAACTCGGCGCTGCAGAGGTACGTGCTGCTTGGCCTTGTTCTTCATTACCCTCAGCGTCGGATCCACCTGTCGCAGCCTCTGCGTTATCGCCACCTACGGCTTGAGCGCCAGCACCTGCTCCGCCACCACTGCCAGCAGCATTATCCGAGCCAGCTTCCGAAGCCGCACCACCGACTACATTAGATTGAGCTGCATCTGAATCTCCATCGCTTTCTGGCGTCTCTTCTTGAACAGCAGCACCAGAAGCCGCTGCTTCTTCTGAATTACCAGCACCACTTGGATTGTCTTCCAACGCTTGGTTCACTTCGTCTGCCGCGTCGGTATTTTCAGCACCCGTCGCTACCGTCGACGCAATCGTGTTCTGTTGATTTTGTTGATTCTGCTGTTGGGAGGGTGTACCCGCGTCGTTCGTGTCCGTCTGTTCTACCGCGTCATTGAGATCTTCATTTTGGTTGTTTTGGTTATTTTCGCCTGCCATTACAGCCTCCGTTGCTACTAGCTAACTGATCGTATTTAGAGGCATTAAAGGACACCATTTTAAAAAACCAAGTTTTTATACAACTTTTTTCATATTTTCTTTTTTATGCATAAAGATGTGAAAAGAAGCAAAAAAAAAATTGAAAACTGCCTTTAAAGATCCTTAGTTATTGTGATTAAAGCAATTAAGGCAGTGGAATGATGATAGACATGACGAATTTGTTGCGTTCAATCGACAACAACCACAAAGGGCTGCAATTGCTATTAGGCGACTTTTATAAGGACTTTTCAGACGCAGCAATCAACATAGAGACGCTTCATAAGGGTAATCGTTTTGATGAACTCAACAACTACTCAAAAAAATTGAAGACCATCTTAACCTTGCTGTGTGACCAAGACCTACCGCCCAAAATGGCCAAATTGGAACATTTGAGTAAACACGAATTCCCTGCGCCGGAAGCGCTTTTAGAGGATGTAAAAACTGAACTACAAAACGTCAATAGACAAATCCATCACTTGTTGGATATTAAGGAAGTTGTAGATGACGAGTCATCGAGGTAGGTCATGAGCAATAACCAAATAGAGCATCACCTAAGAAAAGCGCTTGTTTCTAACAACGAGGCTTCCAAGGTCACAGCAGATGACACCATCGTGCTTGCAAGTGCGATGACTAGCGTTCACAAGACGTTACTCATCATTTTTCTACTTGCTTTGGTGGCTATCGCCGTAGCGTCACAAGCGCGTATCGACATTGTCGTTTCTGTGCGTGGCGAGCTGTTACTAGAGTCTGATGTTGAGAAAGTTCAACATCTAGAAGGCGGTATTTTAGAAGAGCTGTTAGTGAGAAAAGGGGAAGTTGTGTATGAAGGCCAACCTATTGCTCGAATCCGCTCACTCGACCGTAACACCCAACTCGATACAGTGAACACCGAAATCATTCAGCTGGAACTCGATAAAATCCGTTATGAAAGCTTGCGTGACATGGTCGAACCAAACTTTGCTTCTTACATCGAAAAGTACCCAGAACAAGTTCAAGTCAACATGAATACGTGGCAGCAAGAGTTCTCGAAGAACCGCTCTAACGAAGAGCTGATCACTCACGATATTAAACACAAAAACTCTCTAATTGGATCAATGCTAAAGCGTCGCAAAAGCTCAGAGAACCAACTCTCGCTCATTCGCAAACAACTCAACATCAAAAATACGCTTTATAAAGAAGAGATGGCGTCCTATGTAGACGTTCTAAATATGAAAGTACAAGAATCCAATATGGTTCGTGAGATTGAAAACCTTGATGAGTCAGTCATGAACGAACGTTTCCAGCTCGACAAACTCGAAAAACAACATCGAGATTTGGTTGAGAACCGCAACTCTGAGTACCAAGCACAAATCATTCAGGCCAATAAAGACCTCAAACTAAAACGGATCTTACAACCACAGCACTCCGACAAGGTAGACCGACTCATAGTCTACTCACCAGTGGATGGTGTGGTCGACAAATTACACTTCAACTTCCGTTCTGCGGTAATACCACCCGGCGAGAGTATCGCTGATATTGCACCAATCAATAACTCCCTACACGGTGAAGCGAAAATTCCGCGTAAAGACATGGGGTTTGTCGAAATTGGCCAGGCGGTAAAAGTAAAAATGGATACTTATAACTTCGCAAAATATGGATTTATTGAGGGAACCATCGCCTCAATTAGCCGTTCATCATACGAAGAAGAAGATGCCGAATTCTATTTGGCAGAGATTGAGATTGATCGAAACTTTCTTGAACGAGGAGGCACTCAATACAAATTATCACCTTATATGGAATTTACTGCCGACGTGAAAACAGGCTCACGCCGTGTGATCGAATACGCAGCGAAACCAGTGATGTCTGCCATCGAAGATGCATTCGATGAGAGGTAATCAATGAGCGGAAAACCTTCTTACAACATTTCCGTACCCGCCTTGCGACTCAGCATCTTGTTTAGCGTCGTACTGGCCGCTCTCGCTTTCTATTTATACTTTTCTTGGTCAAAAGTAGATTCGGTCGCTCAAGTGCAAAGTGCCCCACTGCTCATACAAGCTCAGAAGCTTAATCAGACCATCGAACAAGATATTCAAACCCTGCAGCACTGCTTAAAAGCCAACAATTGCAGTACCAGTGACTTTAACTTGTCGACTTTGAAGGGTGAGATTGATGAATTTCGGTCTTTGGCCTCTTTGAACAAAACCGAATTCAGTTTGGTTGGTGCGACTGAATACACCCAACTTGAATTGGCTATCAATCGCTTTTCCGACAGCGCTAAAACACGCAATGACATACTCGACTTATACCTATCGCTGACGAACAACTACCTGCAGATGGACGACAACTACCGCACCATGTTTAACAACCATGCGAGCGACTTAATGTCAGAGAAAAACGAGTTCTTTGTCTGGTTGTTTATGGTGGTCGTGATACTGGCCGTGATTGCCGTTTTTTCGAACTCAGTTGCCATGTTGAAACTGAAGAAATCCAGTTCTAACGAGAGAGAAATCGACTATGAGTTCGATGCTCTCTATCAAGAGCTGAAACAACTCGACTTGCAAAGACTCGAAGAGCTTCTGAATGAAGTGAGCATCAATCCGAAGCAACGCCAGATCTACTCTCACCTCAAACTGATCTTCAGTAAATTAGAAGACCAAAAACGCAATAACGATCTCTACAAACAGCTGTATGCGCTGATCGGGTATGAGATTCGCGGTATCACCAACACCATCAACGGCGGTGTCCAATATCTGGTTCAAGAAACCGATGAAAACGGCGTATTGATGGCGAAGGATATTACCTCAGCATGTAGCACCTTATCTGAGTTAGCAGAAAACTATAACCGATTGATTTCACAGGGTACGGAAAGTAAGTCGAAAGAATTTTCTCTACTGAGCGTGTTATCTGAATTGATGATTCATATCAGCGCCAAAGTACAACGCAATGAAAGCCAATTGGACTGCTTTATTTCCGACAACTTGCCCAATCGCGTAGAGGGGCAATCCACCAGCTTGTTCTGGATATTGTTCCTGCAGCTTTCCAATGCCATTCAACTCAAATCAAATAAGAAACTATTTGTGACGATTGAATCTGGGGCGGCTTCAGACATGGAAAATACCCGAGTTACCATCAATCTAAACTTCCTTTCAACGTTAGATGTCTCTGTAGCCAAGCTCAATAAACTCCATTGGAGCAGTCACAAGGACCACACCTCAAGCACAGACGACTTAGCAAAAAGCGTATTAAAAGATTACGGGTATTACGAAAGTCACTGGTTCCAATCGGGTACGCAGGAACGTTTTCAGATTGAGCTCGACCTTAAGGCTAAAAATTTCCACACAGAAAAGACTCGCTTCGACGGCAAGCGTTTACTGCTGTGCGCCAACACTCAAGTTCGCATCGATGTGATGAAGAAAATGCTCAGTAATTTGGGGCTGGACATCACCGAGATTCGGACTGCCAATGAGTTATTTTCAGCGGCGAAGACCTTTGGTGATTACGATGCGATTATGCTCACCGATACCTTTGAACCCAACAAGTTACCGTCACTGAGTAAAACAGTGAAATCTCAACTTAAGAACCACCCAAATACCAAGTTGCTGTTATCGGTAACCAACACTCAGCATGCGCAAGAGTGTCACAGCTTCGTCGATAAGATCATCAACTCCCCTGCGATTCCTTATGAGTTTATTCCTAACTTGCTCACCATTATGGAAGCAGAAGCATCAGAAGAACAAATGGAGAACAGCTCATTCCTAATCGTAGAGGATGACCGAGTTCAGCAGATCTTACTTAAGCGAATTCTTACCAAACAAGAGTATGAACCAGACACGGTTGGCGATGGGGCTGACGCAGTGGAGCACTTCATGAATAAACGTTCTGACATCATCTTCATGGACTGCATCATGCCCGGTATGGGCGGCATTGAAGCGACTAAACGCATTCGCCAGTTTGAACAAGAAAACGAGAAAAACCCCTGCACCATCATAGGTGCAACCGCATTGACCAGCAGTAACGAACACCAGGCTTGTATTGAAGCCGGAATGGATTACGTGATCAGCAAACCTTACAAAAGCGACCAAATCATTAAGGTGATCAACAAGTATGTGGCGGTACAGAAACTTAACTAGCAGCATTATAGCTGCGCTTGCATTCAGCACGACACCTTCAGCATCGGCGACGACCCTGCTTGAGGCAGTAGAACTCGGCCTGCAAAACAGCCTGTCCCTTCGGGCCAGTGATAAAGGTGTGGAAGAGAACGAATACAACATTGGGATCAGCCGCTCTAAGTTTCTTCCTTCGCTTAACGGCGCTGCCGATACCACATGGAATGAAAACGAAACCTTGTTATCGAGTGTGCCTGATGAGACCTCAAGCTATAACTCAAACAGCTACAGCCTTTCCCTTTCTCAATCGGTATTCAACCTAGGCGACATTTTCAAATACGGAACGGCAAAGCTCGACTTCAATATCGAAGAGATTAAACACGAAAATAAAATCCAAAGCACTATTTCGGAAATCGGCTCTCAATACTTTGAGTATTTAAAAAACAATGCACAAATTAAAGCGACCAAGGTCGAGCTTAAATCGTCTGAGACGCGTGAACATCAGATGCGACGAAACGTAGAGTTAGGCAACACAGCCGCTAGTGAACTGTACGAAGTTATCGCTCAGAAAGAAGGAGTCTCGAATCGGTTAAGAACCTTGCAGAAAGACCGTCGCGTCATTCTCAACGGGCTCTCAATTCAGATTCAGTACCCTATCACTCCGTCGCAAGATATATACGAAAGCGTGCCATTAAAAGAGATCAACGAAAGCGAACAACGCTCAATCATGGATCAGGCGTTAAAGCTCAATAACGACTTGTTAGTGGCGAAGAAAAACGTCGAAAGAAGCCGGAGAAGCTTAAAAGAGAGCGGTACAAACTTCTTACCTACCGTATCGCTTTCAGCCAGTTATCGTCATGATGACGCCAATAACTACGATAAAACCGACATCACTGCGACAGGCGAAAGTAACTCAACCAGTGTTGGTTTGAATCTCGCGTTACCGATCTTGTCTGGTGGCTCAGATTATTATGGATATCAAAAATCATCGACCGCCATCGAGCGTACCGAGCTGCTTTACCAAGACTCCCTTTACACAACGCGTAACAGCGTGAATACAGCGGTGCTCAATATTAATGATTTCTCGCAGTCCATCAGCAGTTACGAAAACATCATTCGCGCTAACTATGCCTCTTACAAAGGGATCCAAAGGGCTTACCAATTAGGCACACGTACCATCACCGATTTGCTGGCTGCTGAAAGTAAGCTGTTCAGCGCCTTAAGAGACTATGAAAGTGCTCGATACGACTACATCATCGAAACCATCAAGCTTGAGCAAGTTAAGGGCGTGCTTTCGATTCAATCCATAGAAAGCATCATGCAATTGATGAGCGATATTGAAGGGCGAAACAATCAAGAATTAGTGCCTAAACACCTTCTCTCAACGGAGTCGTTGAAAACAGGAGGACGCAATGCAAACTGAGCAATTTTCTCAAAAGATCAATATGGCAGATAAATGTTATCTAACTTTCTCTACGATAATTTCCACTTTATTTGGCTTGGTACTGCCCTTCTCTATTCTGATCATTTTCGACCGAGTATTACCCAACCAAGCACAAGATACGTTGTTCTTGCTGTTCGCGATTATCCTGATTTCTATCTTCCTCGACTACCACCTGAAAAATCAGGAAGAGAAGATATCTTCCGTCATCATGAGGCAGTTTGAGACCAACTTAACCAACAAGGTGTTTCAATCCATCTGTTTGGCTGAAATCTCTAAATTCCGCCGTTTAGAACCGGGCGAATACTTAGAGCGAATCTCAACCATTCCTGAACTAAAAACCTTCTTTGGCGGAGAATCGGTTCGAGCCCTTATAAACCTTGCTGTCAGCGTGATAACCATCCTAATTATTGGTCTTATCAACATATGGGCTGGCGTGACGCTTCTGATTGCCTCGCTCATCTTAGCCATTTTCGCTTGGAGCCTTTCTAAACAGAAGATTGGCAGCCTACAAAACAAGTCAGACATAGAAGGTTTAACCACTTCTAAAATCATCGAGATCATCTCTAGCCCGCTGGATATCAAAGCCCGAAACATGGAGTACCGCGTAGAAAGCTTAATGACACAAATGGTCGAAGAACGTGAAGTGGAGAACATCAAATACGAACAGATTGAATCGAACTTCGGCTTGATCTTGGCGCTCATCCAACAGCTTTCCATTGCTTGCGTTGTTGTAGTACTAGCAACCGCCGTTATCAACATGGAATCAAGCCAAGGCATCATGGCTGCGATCATCATGCTGACCAACCGTTACTTCGCGCCCTACCAACAAGTGATGCGCACCGCGAGCCGATGGGAATTGAACAAGCTTCACATACAACGTATCGCCGAACTTCTTGAACTGGCAGCCTCTGTTGAACACCAACACGAGACAACAGAGGTAGAACGTATTTCTGTTAAGTATTCGGAAAAACAGCGCATCGAGTTCGAACTCGGCCAAGCTTATTTACTGACAGGGAAAAGTGGTTCAGGTAAGACCCATCTTGCCAATTGCATCACAAGGCAAAACAGTGATAGCAAGCTCGATATCATAATTAACGACACGCCGTTGGATGATGTTAACTATAACGTTTGGCGTAACAGTGTATTGATGGTCGATAAGACAAGCTCGTTCGTGGAGGGAACCATTATAGATAACCTCACCTGTTTCCGCCCAAGCTTGAATAACACAGCTTTCGCCTTATGTGAAACCATGAACATCAAGGCTCAAATTGATGGATTGCCAGCAGGTTTCTATACCGAACTCAAAGGTCACATGCGCAATCCATTCTCACGCCAAGTTGGTTACGCACTGTTATTAGTACGTGCCCTGCTCGCAAGTAAGCGTGTGTTGATATTCGACGATATAGACTGCGTCTTTGATGAAGAATTTGCACGCGTCGTACTGACCAGTACTGCCTATCGTGCCAATGACAAAATCTTAATCATCGCCAGCAATAAAATGGACAAACTCAACCACCGCCTCAAACGTGTCAAGCTTACGGGAGGTGACCAATGAGTATCCTAGTTGACTTCAACAATGTTCCGCAGCGTGTGTTGGACTTTGAATCAAGTGGTTATGATGAGCGCTACGGTCAGTCACCGCTGATTCGCGGCTTAGCCTATACCTTGATCGCACTGGAATGGGAGGGGACGCCTTCTATACTCAGTGACGCTTTTATTCCTAAGCCAAAAGACAGCGACAGTTTTACTGCAACTATAGAACGTCTTGGATATCGCTGTGATGTAACCAAGCTAAAGACACTCGAAAATATCGATAAATACCCTCACCCATGCTTTATTGAGATAGAGAACCTTAGTGCGATCTTCTTAGGCACCAAAGATGGAAAGTTGATCCTGTTTGATTACACGAACAACAACACCATTGAATATCCAATGTGCAAAAAGCCCTGTCTGCTTATTTCAATTAGTGAATACTCTCGTTTGTTCCGTGAGCCACCACCAGAATCACAAGACAGAAGCAATTGGATAAAGTACGCTTTCTATCGTTACAACAATGAACTCAAAAGCCTGATCATCCTGAGCTTCGTGATCAGTATCTTAGGTGCGTTACAGCCATTCTTCATCATGAGTGTCTATAACTTCGCACTCACATCGAGTTCTCAAGCCACACTCTATTGGTTGACCTTATTTGCCGTCATTGTGGGGTTCTGGGAATACTTCTTTAAGAAGATGCGGGTCAACATCATTGCGACCTCCGGTAAAGATCTCGCTGTACACATATCGCAAGCCGTAATATCGAAACTGCTTTGGTTACCCTACGCGATGACATCAACCGCTGGGGTTTCGTCTCAATTGGCTCGTTTGAAAGATATCGACACCTTCCGTCGTTTAGTGACCGCAGAATCCACCCTCAGCTACTTTGATATGCCGTTTGTGATTGTGTTCATTATTGCGATCGCTCTGATGTCTGGTACAGCTGCGCTTGTGGTAATGGGCGGCTTGATCTTGATGTTGGTGTTCTGTGTGTACTCGCGCTATATCTATTCACAAGCCACATCCAAAAGCTCGCGCGCTAATGCAATGGTCTCTTACCAGTGGAACGAAATCCTGCGTGGTATCAAAACCATTCAAGGTTTACCTTTGCTGCGTGTGGTTCAATCTCGCTTTAGCGCTTCGCACATGCAAAGCACCAGTGATGCCGAGAACGTTGCTGTAACCAACAGTAAGATTCAAGCTGCGGGTGGTAGTTTGATTCAGGTGATTGGTACTGCCAGTATCGTGACTGCCGTCATCGGCGTAATGGAAGGCACTTCAGATGCGGGTGCCATGCTCGCGACCGTTATTCTGGTTTGGAAAGCGCTAGGCCCAATTATGGGTATCTATAATTCAATTTCTAAGTTCCAATCCATCAAGGCGTCATCGGCACAGATAAACAATTTAATGTCGATGAATGACGACAAGCTAACTCTAGAGAAAAGCCCGCCGATTCGCTTATTTCAAGGCAGCATTGTGGGCAGTGGTGTCAGCCACCGATATGCAGGAGCAGCAACAGGCTTAACCAACCTTGGCTTCAAGGTGCCTCCTAGTGCAAAAGTGGTCATTTGTGGCCCTACTGGTTGTGGCAAAACAACACTCATCTCAATCATTGCTGGCTTAGAAGATCGTTATCAGGGTGCCGTGTCTGTCGATGGCTATAACATTAAGCAATTCAACAGCTATCGCTATCGCACATCGATCAATTACATCCCTTTCAATCTGCACATTTTCGAAGGCTCTTTAGAGACCAACTTCATTTTGCACAATGGGTTGATTCCAACAGAGAAAATGCAGGAGATGGTGAGCTTCTTTGAACTAGACGAATGGCTACCAGAAGGCTTGGCGACTCAATTGAGTGTCGATAAATGCAAAGGTCTTCCCAATGGCATTCAACAAAAGCTGCGTTTGGCGCTTGGTTTAGGTAACTGTGAACAATCTCTTATAATCATTGATGAACCGTTCAACGGGGCTGAAAATGAAAACGCGCAGTATTTTAACCGCCTGTTCAGCGATAAGCTGCTGAATAAAACAGTCATTTTTTCAACTAATGATCCTGGTTTGATCGCCACTTCTAACATGAGTTTGGTTCTAGAGCCTGACGGGAATCTTAAATATTTTGGCTTAACAGACAAATACTTAAACAGTTTAAGTTAAACACAGCGATGCTTACTCATAGATTACTCGTTCGATAAATGGATGTAATTGACAAAAACATAAGTGAGAGAGATGATTCGCTCTAAAATCACCGATAACAAGGAAGCAAATGTACACATTCGTTGCAGACAAGCTTGATGTAGCTTACTTATCCGCAATTCCTGAAAACCATCAACTTCAGGACTGCGATGTACCTGAAGAGGAGTTCGAACTTCGAGAGATCGTTGAGGTTTGGTATGAGTGTGCCTTTCTCCCTGCTTTCAATCTTCAGAAAATCGATATCGAGAACAAAGCAGAACTGACCGTCGTACAAACACATGTTTTGAGCAACGATACAAATACGCTCGCTTTCCTACTCAAAAACAGAGTGTACCGCGCTGCACTGAACAGAATGCTCGGTGTTTGGGCGTTAGAACCCTCTGCAAAAACGGTGTTGGAGCAACTTCTGTTTGAACTAAGTCTCGATAAAAATCGCCCTCATTAACTCGCTTTTTAAGCTATTCATCAATAAGCATAAAAATCAAACAGACTACCAAACGCTATAAATTACTAGTAAGAGAACATATTTCAAAATAAGCTCTGGAATCACAAGAACTTATATCCCTCCCACACTTCCATCAAATTTACCGTTTCAAGGTTTCCATATCCGAATTTTTATTCTACTGTTTTTATATAAAAATAGTTGGATGGATCCTTATATGACGATTACGGTCTGGAATAACCTTTCAGTCAAACATAAACTCTTTGGCTTAGTTCTACTTCCCATTTCACTACTGCTCTTTCTAGCAGGCAGACAAGCGTATATCTTAACGACTCAGTTAACCGATTTTGAGCGAACCAATCAGTTATCTGTGTATCTTCAAGATATCTCGGTCTTATATCGGAGTACTCTGGCTTTTAGCCCTGAAGAGTTCGCGACACAAAGCAGCCAAGTAAAGGCAGAACTAAAAACGCTTTCTCCAGCTATTTTTTTAGACACTTCTGATGAAATGAACCAACTGGTTGCTGACTTCAGTGAAGCGACCCTATCAACGATGGAAGCCACTGACAGTTACGATAAATTGGATGCTCTTGAATGGCAGAGTGACTTGTACAAACAGTTGCTCCTTGAGATAGAAAAAGTCCCTTTCGAAAACACCAAACGTGGCATCCAACAACACCTCACTGCTTTACAACAGCTTGAATGGCTAATGTTTTGGTCTAATGAGGAGTTCAAATTAAGTACCTCACTCATTGAAATATTTCAAAACAACCAAGAATACGATCCAGAGCTCGCTGAACAGATCGAAACTCTGAGTGAAAGACAACAACTGTTCCTCGAACGCTTTGTGTCATTGAATGCCAACGAACATCAAGTATCATTGATGGTTGAAGTCTTTAGAAACGATGTGTTTGCGCAAAGCCAAGAGATAAGAAGCGCCTTGCTCGACCTCAATGCTATAAATCAATTAAATCCACAGCAGATTTCTGTCGGATTAGAGGCCATGAGCGCTCGACTCAGTTTATTGCAAAGCCTTGGCAATGTGATTAAGCAAGAGTTCCAACAAGAGGTTGAGCAAGCCATCTCAGATGCGCAAGTGCAACGAACACTGTTTATCTCCATCGTTGCCCTGCTCGCAGCCATGGTCATGGGGCTAACCTTAAGTTTAGCGAGACAAGTAACCAACAACCTCAATTTGGTGTTGGCTTTCTTAAAAAGCGAAAACGCTGAACAGCGCCCTTCTTTAGACAAACTAATTCAGGGTAAAGATGAGCTCAGCCTATTTGCTCAACAAGTTAAACGATTGACCATCGAGCGAGAGCTCGCTAAAGAGAAACTAACACTAGCCAAAGAAGACGCTGAGAGAGCCAAAGAGGACGCCGAACAAGCGAAAGATCACGCAATACAGGCCAGCAAAGCGAAAAGTAGCTTCTTAGCTAATATGTCTCATGAAATTCGTACCCCACTCAATGGCGTTATTGGTATTTCTGAGATTCTTGCAGACACCCCTCTCACACCGACCCAACGCGATTATGTTGATACGATTGAGACCTCGTCCCAACTGCTACTGAGCCTAATCAACGACATCTTGGACTTCTCTAAGATTGAATCTGGCATGCTAATGATCAGTCCACACTCAGCATCCGTTAGAGAATCGATATACGACATCGCCTCTATTGTGGCGCCAAAAGCGAAAGAACAAAAAATTTCAGTCAACGTTGATATCAGCCCTGACACACCTGCTCGTGTGATGATTGACGATCACCGCTTAAGACAGATCCTAATGAACTTCATGTCTAATGCGGTGAAGTTTACTGCAGAAGGCGGTGTCACCCTATCAATTCAAACACTCGACAAGTCTGAAAATAGTGTCACCCTTAGATTTGCTGTACGAGACACCGGTATTGGGATCGACAAACAACAACAGAAACAAATATTCGAACCCTTTGCTCAAGAAGATGATTCAACCACACGTCAATTCGGAGGTACTGGTCTTGGCCTAGCCATTAGCACACAGTTGGTTGAACTGATGGGTGGCCAGATTCAGCTCGACTCCGTCAAGGGCGAAGGCAGCTGTTTCTACTTCGACTTAGAATTACCCGTCGATATTATGCTACCGAAACCAAGCACAGCAACAGCTGACATATATGTTCTAGGTAACGAGAACATGCTCTCTAAACGCATAGAATGGGATCTTAACCTTTACGGCTTGAAGGTTACTCAGCAAGTGAGTAACACAGCTACGATCACACAACAGCTCGTAACTCAAAAACACAATAAACCAATCACCGTAATTTTTGCTGAAGACGATTCATTCCAAGCGAGTGACTATTCAGAAAGCCTAAATAAACTCCATCAAAATGGCGCGACTATTTGTTTGATTCGATCATTCCTAAGTGACCCTGCAGATATTGGCAACTGTATTACGGCTCAGGTATCGCAACCCCTACTCGGCTTGCGCTTAATTAAAGCCATTGAACTTTGCGACACACAAGGCCTAGCTGAACTATCGGAAAGTAAACAGGAAGCTGCGCCGACCCAACAAAAAATCCTGATTGTCGAAGACAACAAGATCAATCAGAAAATAGCAGGCTTACACGTTGGCAAAAGTGGCTTTGAGTTTGAATTTGCGAATAATGGTCAAGAAGCCGTCGACATGTTCAAAGCTAACCCACACTACGTAGCAATATTGATGGATTGCATGATGCCTGTGATGGATGGCTTTGCCGCAACAGAGAACATCAGGCGTGTAGAAAAAGAGACCAAATCCACGCGCCGTATCCCTATCATAGCCCTCACAGCCAGTGTGATAGACGATGATATCCAGAAATGTTTTGACGTCGGTATGGACGATTACGTTCCAAAGCCGTTCAAGTTTGAAGTGTTGAAAGAGAAAGTGCTAGCCGCGATTGAAGCGATGCCATTACTCGCAACTTACAATGGGTCACCTACTCCTACCACATCAACGGTTACCTCAATTCGCACCGAGAACTCCAGTTCGACTGCGAAGACTGGCACTTCGAATACGGCTACTGCCAACGTTAAACAAACGCTACCGGAAACATCCGAGCAAAATACGGTGCCGAGTAAATCAGAAAGAATCCTCCTAGTTGAAGACAATCGAGTGAATCAAAAAGTTGCTTCGGTCATGTTAACTAAAGGAGGCTACGCCTTTGAAATTGCGGATAACGGACAGATCGCTGTGGATATGTACCAAAACGACAGCAGTTTCGACATCATTTTAATGGACTGCATGATGCCCGTGATGGACGGTTTCACCGCAACTAGGGAGATCAGAGAACACGAGAAAAACTTAGGCTTAAATAAAACGCCGATCATCGCGTTAACCGCCAGCGTTATCGACGATGATATTCAAAGGTGCTTCGATTCCGGCATGGATGGGTATGTGGCGAAGCCCGTTAGAAAAGAAAAACTCTTCCATCAAATTGAAAGTGCGACCTGCTAGGAGAAACCAATGGATTGGCTCAGAACAATAAAAACTGCCCAACGCAGTAGTGTCATACCAGCAGTGATTGGACTGCTCGGTAGCTTACTACTCTTTAGCCCTGCTCACGCTGCTGAGGAGTACGCAATATTCTCTTTAGATTCTGGATTTGAAGCGATATCGATAAACAAAGCGAGAAAATTATACAGAGGGAAAACCAAACGCCTTAATGGCAAGCGTGTTGAACTGTCTGATTGGCCTAAAAACAGCGCTGAACGAGAGAGCTTTTATCAGCTTTTACTGGGGAAAAACGCCGCTCAAATGAATGCACACTGGGCTGGGCTGTCTTTCTCAGGGAAAGCACGTTACCCACGGGAGATCAAAGCTGCCTCAACAGACAGTTTGGTTGACTGGCTTGATGATAAGCCCAACCGTATCGGTTACTCCCCACTCTCTTCAGTTCCTGAAAATGCCAACGTTCTCTACGTTATAAGCTCGGAGAAATAACATGAAAAAAATAATTACGTCAGTGCTATGTGCTTCATTAGCCTCTCCAGCCTTTGCCGTCATTGAGCTTACCGATAATTTATCCTTAAGCGGTTTTGGTTCAACGTCTTGGGCCAAGTCAGACAATGATTCTCCCTTAATAATTAATAATGGCTTTACCGATGAGAGTTGTTACGACTGCGACACCACGTTTGGGCTTCAGTTGGACTACTTTTACAACTCATTCAAAGCGTCAGTGCAAGTTGTAAAAGCACCACAGTTTGATTGGAGCGACCCTCAGCTTGAATGGGCTTACCTTGGCTATGAGTTCAATGACTTTGATGTCAGCATCGGTCGATTGAGACTGCCACTGTTCCTTGCCTCTGAATACTACTATGTCGGCCAAGCCTATATGACAGCAAGACCACCAACAGAGGTATACAATTCCGTATTAGGTATTACTGCCTTCAATGGTATCAAAGTGAGCTGGACTCATGATGTGAGCGATGAAGCGAGCTTGTCTCTCTCTCCATTCTTCGGCATCAAAGACAAAAACGACGTCGAATTTAACTCAACGACCAATCTTGAGTTCGAAACCAACCGATTATTCGGGGCGAACCTGCAGTTAAGTGGCGACTCGTATCGTTGGAACCTATCTTTCCTTGATTCAAATTTTGATCAAACGGTCACCACGACAATTCCTGGAGTACCAACCCCATTCAAAACTGAGCAAGATAACCAACACATTCAGCTTTGGTCGTTAGGTGCCGAGTACGAATTTGGCCAAGCCATTTTCGCCAGCGAAGGACAAATCAGCGATATCACCTCATCGATGTATGCGAGTCTTGGTTATCATTTAGGCGTGTTCACACCCTACATCGTTTATGGTGCACAGTTTGATGATCATGAACACTTAAACGGCAATAGCTATCTCGTCGGTGTTGATTATGACGTGCTACCAAATGTCTCATTAAATGGCGAAGTACAGTATTTTGAATCAAGAAAGTCTAGAGGCGCATTCATTGACCAACCGACAGATGATACCGATGCCGTACTCTACACCATCATGTTGAGTTTCGTTTTCTAACCTAGAATTGAACAATCGTCATTAAAAAGGAAGCCCAAGGTGAACAATCAACTTGGGCTTTTTTATCGCTGTCATTTTTCAGTCCAACCTATCGAAACATACACCGTAACTATCGTTTCAACGAAGAGTATTGAGTTAGTTTTATTCCAATGTCAGAGCGGTCAGCATTGTGTAAAAAGGCTGCAAACTCCCGAACTTCACCGCCCTTGCTCGGTCAATCTTAGAGCGAATAAACAGATACCTTAAACGGAGAACGCATGCGAATAGCTACTTTATCTTTAAGTTTGGTTTCAGCGGTCGGTTTCGCGGCTGAGCCAAATCCTTTTCCAATTACGCCAGATGAAAGTGGCGAAGAGTTTATGGTAAGTGCAACTAATCCATATGTAAGCAGTGCTGGGTATTCGATACTCAAAAAAGGCGGCAACGCAATTGATGCAATGGTTGCGATGCAAATGACCATGTCGGTGGTAGAACCGGATATGACAGGGATCGGCGGCGGTACTTTTGCGCTATTTTACCAGCAAGACAAAGACCAATTTCTTGCTCTCGATGGTCGAGATGAAGCGCCCTCAAGTGCGACTCCAGATATGTTTATGGAAGATGGAAAAGCACTCAGTCGAAATGAGATTTTAGGACCAAGATCTGTCGCGGTTCCCGGCACGCTCCGTTTGCTCTATAGCACTCATCAACAATACGGAAAACTGCCATGGTCAGAGCTTGTTCAGCCTGCCATTGAGCTTGCCAGTAAAGGTTATGCAATGAACAGCTACACCTATGACATCGTGGTTCGTGAGCAAGAACGATTGATTGAAGATCCAGAAATCAAAGCACTCTATTGGAATAACGACGAGATTAAACCAACAGGCACTTTGATGACCAATTCAGAGCTTGCCAACACACTGACCAGTATTGCTCAACAAGGTGACAAATACCTTTATGGCGGCGAGTTTGGTAAGCACATCGTAGAAACAGTCAACAGCCGTATCGACTTAGAGCACGCTAAGCTCTCTATCGAAGATTTTAAACAGTACCAAGTCAAACAACGTGAGGTTATCGAAAGCGACTATCGAGGCAATAAAATTGTCTCGTTTGGCTACCCTGCCTCTGGTGGCGTGATGGTTGCTCAAAGCCTTGAAATGCTAGAGGCCTACGACTTGGCAGACATGTCAAAAACCGATGTGGAACCTTGGCGCTTAATGACGGAAGCAATGCGAATCGCCAAAGCCGATCGAATCGCTTATGCGGGCGATCCTGATTACGTTGAAGCCCCTGTGAATGCCCTGCTCGACAAATCCTACATCGATGAACGACGCAAACTGATCCCTGAAAGTGGCATTGCTCAAAACAACCCTAAAGCGGGGAAAGTCACCGATACCGAATACGCGCAGTATCAAGGCTTTGAGAGTCAAGATACCGGACACATTTCCATTATCGACAAAGACGGAAATGCGATTGCAATGACAAGTACAGTCGGCACAGGCATGGGTTCAGGAGTAATGGTCGACGGCGTGATTCTTAACGCGCAAATGGCCAACTTCTCAACCAAACCAACCATCAATGGTAAGCCGACACAAAACGCTATCGAAGCAGGCAAACGTCCTCGCTCTGCGATTACGCCGTTAATGGTGATCGACAAAAAAGACGACCTGCGCTTAGTGGTCGGGTCTCCGGGTAGTTCGCAAATCCCAGGTTACGTGTTGAAAACCGTTGTTGGCGTTCTCGATTGGGATCTCTCCGCACAAGAAGCAATTGACCTGCCGAACATTCAGTACGGCACTAAAATTGATCGAACCAAACCTTATGACCCAACAGGTTTATTAGTTGAGAAGATGACTTACGCTGAAATGCTTGTCCCAGAATTTATGCAGCTTGGTTATCCAGTGCATGTGATTCCAGTGGTCAGCGGTTTGAATGCCATTGAAATCAAAGATGGCAAGATCCACGGCGCAACAGACAGACGTCGCGCATCCACCTCAATGGGCGAATGATTTAACAAAATGGGTGAGCGAACAAGCTCACCCACTTTAGACGCCTCTAACTTACTTCTTATTCTAAAACACACTCCAAACAGAACTCTATGACCCGTCTTGATATGAGTTGACACTAAATGTAAAAAAGCCAGTCGAATAATTCGACTGGCTTTTCAATAACTACTTTTCAGTTTATCGACTCACTCAAATATTATGAGCTTGGCGCTACTCGTTTCTCTTTGAGCTGATCAATCACGTAGCCCGGCGCCACTTTCGCAAGCTCAACTAAGCATTCGTCTGTTTTCTCATTACCGTAGCGTACGTAAATGTCGCAGACTGCGTATAGCTGCTCTGGTGAACCAGAGATCAAATACGCCTTCTCGAACGATTTAGTCGACTTGTCGATGTCTAACTCTTCTTGTAATACTCCATTGAGGTACCAGTAGTAGCTGTTGTCTTTAGCTAACTTAGCTGCTACTTCAATCTCATTGGCAGCTGCGCTCTTGTCTTCAAGGCGAACCAAAGTTAATGATTTAGAGTAATGTAGAGCTGCGTTGTCGGGTACATGTTTCAAGCCGCGATCCAATACATCGACCGCTTGTTGGTCTTTTTTCTGCGCTCGGAAATTATCAGCGTAGCTTAACCAAACTTGTGGCTCTTTTTGATGCGTTTTAATGAGTTCTAGATAAACCGTTTCCGCCTTATCCCACTCGTTGTGCCAGCGAAGTACATCAGCAAACAGCAATTGGTACTTTTCTGATTCTTGCGTCTCTAGGAAACTGATCAGCTCTTTTACTGGTGGTTCGATTTGCGCTTTTTGTTGTTCATCTAAGGCATTAAAGTCACGAATTAGATTCGATGTTGCCGTATGGCGAACCATGGTATCGCTGTCTTTAAGCAGCGGAGATACCAATGCCCAGCGATGTTCTAGTTGATAAGGTTCAGAGCCAATAACAGACGCTTCGCGAACTTCAGGGTCTTTATCTTTCAAGCCTCTAGCCACAGCCACCAGCGCGTTTTGGCTTGGGTAAGCTGCCAATTCTTGCAGTGCACCTGTACGGTTTTCAATAGACTGATTCTGATCTTGCGCCATGTAAGACAACTGTTGAATGCGGGTTTGAGTGTCCGTCATTTCAAGCACTTGATTGATATTTTGTGCTGGTGCATCAACGGTTTGTTGAACGCCATTGGCTGCGATTGCTGACGTTGATAGCAATGCGGACGTTGAAACCAATAAAGCAACCGCTGTCGCTAAACTCTTCTTGATCATAGTATTACCTTAAGTTGGAGAACTTAGCCCGTCCCTAGACTCATATCTGATTAAATTTCGTTAGGATCGATAACTCTAAACCTAGAACTTGACTTAAAACTTAGTCTCAAACGTCGTTTGTTTTGCCAGTTCTGCTCGACGCGCCATCATCACAGAATCACTGTACTTACCATGAGCAACGGGGTGTCTCATCGCACGCGCGATATACGCCATCGATTTATCAACATGAGAAAAGAACTTATGCCAGCCCGCGCATAAATAGTTCAATCCCGGCTCACCCGCACGAGTTTTGATAAAGCGGTTTTTAGGGCATTCGCCATGACAAGCAAACTTGTAGTCACATTGCTGACACTGACTGGTCAGTGTGCGTGATTTAGCGAAACCAAATTTTTGTTGTGGTGCGCTGTATGCTAGGTCATCAAGCTTCTCGTGATGGATGTTGCCAATTTTATATTCAGGGTAAACATAGTGGTCACAAGAGAACACATCGCCGTTTGGCTCCATCGCTAAGCCTTTACCGCAGATCTCATTCAGGGTGCAAAGCGGGTTTGGGCGACCAATCCACGTTTCTAAGCTCGCTTCAAAATACTGAACAAATACTTTACCGATATCATGCTTCGCCCACTCATCAAAGACAGCGATCAGGAAGTTGCCCCACGCTAAGTCCGATACACACCATGATTCCATGATCGAATCTTTGTGGCCCGGAATCAGACGCTTGTCACCTTGCTTGAGTTGCTCACTCACTTGAGACGTTTGCGGTGCAACGGTTCTAAAGGTTTTCTGTTCTACGATAGGAATAAACTGCATTTGTGGAGACTTCACCACATCACGTAGGAAACGATACACTTCGAGTGCATTTTGACTGGTCAGGTTATTCACACAGGTAAGCGTGGCGAATTTGACTTGGTGTTTGTGTAGCAGCTCGACAGCAGCCATCACTTGTTTGAATGTACCACGACCCGCTCGGTTGGTACGGTAAGCGTTGTGTAGCATTTCAGGGCCATCAATACTTAAACCAATCAGGAAGTTGTTCTTTGCTAAGAATCTACCCCAATCGTCATTCAATAATGTGCCATTAGTTTGTAGGTCATTTGAAATTAACACACCTTCGGGTTGATACTTTTTCTGTAGCTCAACCACACGCTCAAAATAAGCCAAACCTAACATGGTCGGCTCACCGCCCTGCCATGAGAAGATGATTTCAGGCGTATTTTGACCTTCGATGTATTGTCGGATGTAAGTCTCTAGCGTCTCATCATCCATTCTTGGAGAACTGCCTTTCTTGTACTCCAACAAATCTTGCTTACTTAGGTAATAACAATATTTACAGTCAATGTTGCACGCTGCGCCAATCGGCTTAGCCATAACATGCAGGCGCTTAGACGCTTTACCGTTATATTGTGGACCTTGAGTAATGTGCATGATTTACCTACCTATCTTATTATCTTGTTCCCATCATAATTCCTAATAAAGTCAGTGGCATGTTATACCCTTTATAACCAATAGGAATGACCTTAAACGTTAGAATCACAGCCTATTTCGAACATTTGAGGCACGTGATGAAATTTTTCAATTACAAACATTTAGCAGCAGTTAGCAGCGTCACCATGACTATTTTCCTGAGCGGCTGTGCAAACGTGCCTACACACCCTATCGCCCAACAAATCGACCAAGAGATGGTGTTGGTTGAAGGCGGTACATTCACCATGGGTTCAAACCTCCCTGAAGCAAGCAAAGCCGAGCGACCTGCACGAGATATAACTGTAGATAGTTTCTACATCGCGAAGTTTGAGGTGACTCAAGAATTGTTCGAATCGGTGATGGGTTCATCTCTCAGTTATTTCCAAAACCCGCAAGTTCCGGTCAATAACCTAAGCTGGCAACAAGCGAACTATTTCGTTGAACAGTTGAATGAATTAACGGGTGAAGAATACCGCCTACCGACTGAAGCGGAATGGGAATTTGCAGCGAAGGGTGGCAACAAAAGCAAAGGCTATACTTACAGTGGTTCCAACAACTTAGATGATGTTGCGTGGTACTCAGCAAATTCAAAAAATAGCGCGCATCCTGTCGGGCTAAAGAAGCCAAATGAACTAGGCTTATATGACATGACAGGAAACGTTGGTGAGTTTGTCATTGATGCTTTCGATGACACCTTCTACAGATTCGGTCCAACAGACAATCCAAACAATGCTAAACACAGTGACGTAGGTTTATCGCACAAGTCTGTTCGCGGTGGCAGCTTTGCTTATGACGCAAATGAATCTGAAAGTTACCGTCGTGACTTCGCAAGCCAATCAATCACTATGTCGGACATGGGACTGCGGTTGGTTAAAGATGCGAACTAGATACGTGAATAACCCTACCTCAACGTTAAAAATCTGACCACACGTTAGAACGCTACGGCAACAGTGAATAAGGAAACTCTATGCAATACACCAAGCTTTCAGGACTTACACTCGCGTTACTCTGCGCTCTTCCTGCATCGGCTGCAGAAAAGCCAGACCTTGTCCTTCAAATCACGGTTGATGGTCTACGCGCTGACCTCATTGAACGATACAAGCATAATTTTGGTGAAGGTGGCTTTCGGTACTTAATGGATGATGGTACCTACTACACCAATGCGAACTACCAGCACGGCAACACAGAAACCATTGTCGGTCATGTATCGCTTGCAACAGGCGCTCCACCGAGTGTTCATGGCATGGTAGGGAATGTTTGGTATGACCGCAGTGAAGAACGTTTGGTGTATAACGTAGAAGACGGTAACTACAAGATGCTGACTTCAGGGGCGGGTGTCGATAAAGCAACCGAGATCGACCCAACGCAAAAGACAGCACAAGGTGATGGTCGCTCTCCAGAGCCTATACTTGCCACCACCTTTGGTGACGAACTGATGATTTCCAATAGCGGAAAATCTAAAGTCTTCGGTGTCTCAGTAAAAGATCGAGGTGCGATCTCCCTTGCCGGACACAGTGGCAAAGCGTTCTGGTTCTCGAAAGCACAATCGGAATTTGTTACCAGTAATTATTACTATGACGAATACCCAGCTTGGGTATCTCGTTGGAATGAAAAAGAAATTGCAGCCCAATACTCTAAGCAAAAGTGGGAGTTGTCATTACCACGTGAAAACTACACCCTGCAAGAACACAACACGGACCACAAGGTTAAGTTAGGCGATTTCCAACGCACCTTCCCTCACCCATACGGCCCTGCAAGCTACAAATACTACAGCACAACATTAACCGTCAGCCCAGCTGGCGATGAGATTACAGAGAACTTTGCAAGCACGCTGTTGATGCAAGAGAAGTTAGGCCAAGGCGAAGTCACCGATTACCTATCAGTAAGTTTCTCATCCAACGACTATGTGGTTCACCTCTACGGGCCTGAAAGCTTAGAGACCGAAGACAACCTAATTCGACTTGATAAGACGATCGCTAAGCTTCTTAAAACCGTCGATAACCAAGTTGGCCTTGAGAACACGTTAATTGTATTGTCTGCCGATCACGGTGTACCTGAATCTTCACCTGCGGCAAATGCTCTGGGTTTCAATCAAGCTCAGTACTTCAACAAAGATACGTTGCTGTCGAGTGGCGTAGAGAAACGATTGAAGGATGAGTTTGGTTTATCCAAAGACGCAATACGCTTGTATGCACAGCCTTATATTTATCTGAATCACGATTTAATCGCGGAGAAGAAACTTGACCTGGCTAAGGTACAAGAAGCGATTGCTGATGAGATTGCAAAAATAAAAGGCGTTGCGTTTGCCGTATCAAGCAGTGATATCGCGGCAAACCGAGTCCCTGATACTCATGTAATGCAGCTCATCAAGAACAACTACCACCCTGCTCGTTCGGGCGATGTGTATGTGGTATTTGATCCGCGTAGCTACATTAACGATATGGAAGGCCTGCAAATTGCCTCAACTCATGGTTCTCCTTGGAAATACGACACGCACGTGCCGGTGATTTTTGCAGGCTATGATGTGGATGCTAAGAAGGTTTCACGTCCAATCACACCATACGATATTGCACCGACGCTTTCGAACAAACTAGGCATCACTCAACCAAGTGGTTCGATTGGGCAAGTACTAGAAGAGATTACTGACTAATCACAATTATTAGGTTTGTGAGCCAAACATGCTCACACAGCCTCTAACATAAAAAGAGCCGCTTATTCCGTTCCATACGAATAAGCGGCTCTTTTTTCATGCATGTTGGATTGAATCGTGCTCAATTCTTACCTGAGTAACGAAACGCTTCTCTGGTGAGTTGATTCAGCTGATCGTCATTCATCTTATTGTGCACAACCGTGATACGACCTAAATAGACCAACGGGACTTCCGCTTCTCTCTCTTCTAAGTGAAACTTGATCGCTTCAGCTGTCGCTACGCCAAGGTCATCACTCATACGCATTGGTGTTGCATCTAACTCGTCAGAACGAATCTTCTCGATCTCTATTGCTGTACCGCCCCAACCCGTCACATAGATTTCAGATAACATGTCGGCTTGGTTCAACGCATCGACCGCGCCCTGGTCATCGCCGTATTGGCATTATGAACCATGGTCACCTCAGGGAAGTTACCTAGCACTAATCGGATCCCGTCTGCGCCGCCTATTTTTTGATATTGCCCAAAATGCTCATAAACCGTTAACCAGTCACCTTTCTCTTCCACGCAATCAATGAAGCCTTGTGAACGTTGAGTGTCCGTGATTCCCGGGATCCCGCGATTGGCAGAGAACTCGACTTCACTCCCCAACTCTTGCACCACATGGTCACACAGCACTTCCGCGCCCATTGCACTTGAGAAGTCAAACCAACTGTCTGGTTGATGTTTCCATTGTTCATTTGGCGTGTGAAATGCCCAAATAAAGGTTTTGAATTCTGTCGAAGCCGATAGCTTTTGAATGTTCTGAGCTTGTATTCCCAGTTCAGAAGGGCCAAAAATCACGAAGTCATAAGGCGTCTCAGCATTCAACACTTGATCCGTGTATTGAGTCTGCAAAGAGTGCTCAATTTGTCTTGAAGTAAACTCGCTGATCTCGAATGGCAACTCTAAAGCGATCAACCTTTCCTTCAATGCGGTGTAATTTCGTGTCCAAAAGTCAGAAATATCTGCACTTGGGTAAATTAGGGCAATTCTGACCGGTTGTTCTACTGACATTGGTGCTAGCAAAACCGGCTCGCCACTCACAGTCTCTTGAAATTTTTCGAGTTTCTTTACATCTGCGTCCGACCTTACCCCATCAGCAATTACGTCAAAAGGAAGGGTAAAACAAGCTGTCAGTAGGGCTGGCAATACGTTTTTATAAATTTGACCCGGCATAACTGTTACCAAATGTTTGAATGTTTATTAACAATATTATAAATATATAGCGATAATAATTTAAGCGTTTTATAAGCCTTATGAATAAGCTAGTGCATTTTGCGAGTTTGTTGCTCGCTACTACTTGCAACTCACCGAGTTTTGCGGGTAATCCTGAAAACAATTTCTTCCATTACGCTGAAGAAAAAGTGATGCGTGCCGTTTCCAACCAACGAACATGGGATGGTCCAACACAAGGCCCAGCTGTGCGTCATGAAAAGAACGTTATTTTCGTCGCTTCTGATTTACGTAATGGTGGCGTCTATGGCGTTGGCAAAGGCATATCTGAAGCCATCTCTAACATCAATTGGCACCTTAGATTCATTGATGGCTTAGGCTCTGAAGTGCGCCAAGGTGCAGCGATCCGAAAAGCGATTGGTTTTGAACCGGATGCCATTGTTTTAGGCGGAATTGATGCAGTTCGTCACAAAACCATTTTGAAACAGGCAGAAGCTCTCGGGATTGTTGTTATTGGATGGCACGCGACGGAACTTGTTGGCGGAAACCCAGAGATTGGCTTATACACCAACATCACCACCGACCCACTCGATGTGGCGGAAGTTGCTGCCCTACTCGCCATCGTCAACTCAAAGGGTCAAGCCAAAACCGTGGTGTTTACCGACCCTAATTATGAAATCGCGATGATCAAAGCCAACGCTATGGTTAACACCATCAAGCGTTGCAGCAGTTGTGATGTCCTTGAGCTCAACTACCTACCTTTAGACAAAATTGCTGAGCAAATGCCCGCGACATTGAAAGACCTTGATAACAAGTACGACGATAAAATCACTCACATATTGGCCATTAACGACTTGTACATCGACTATGCGATCCCCTCTTTGGAGTCGAGCCTTGAAGAGCTAAAAATGATCCCGCAGAACATCTCTGCAGGTGATGGCAGCAAAGCGGCCTACAAAAGAATCTATAGCGGACAATTCCAACTGGCGACCGTTCCTGAACCCTTATATTTACAAGGCTGGCAGATTGTCGACGAGCTTAACCGAGCCTTCAATCAGATGCCTCCTAGCGGCTACTCTGCCCCTGTACATCTCGTCACACCTGAGAATGTTGAAGAGCTCATCAGCCAGTCAGACAAAGGGATTTACGATCCTAAAAATGGCTACCGTGAAGCGTATCTGAGAATTTGGAAGCCACAATGAAATTACGTCAGATAAACATCACCCAGCGACTCATCATGTCGAACCTGCTCTCACTATTGATTGTTAGCCTAGCGGTGATCATGGTGATTCGATCTTTATATTATGTTGAGTCGACACTCAAAACTGAAACCTCAACGCACGTGTCTGATTTGATTATCAACTCTGAAATCAGCCGTCGCGTATTTACATTAACCTCTCGAGTGAAGTTGCTGGAGCAAACCTTTCTGTTCAGTGAAACCACCTTGTCTGAAGAAGCCTTCAATGTCGATTTTCAGCTCCAACGCTTAAGAGACTTATCGACCAATGAAGGCTTCTCACAAAAGATCGACGCCTTTATCGATAACTTCCACCGCTTCTTAGGCAGTTCGTTGGCACTGAACCGAATCTTAAAACAGACCAACCAAATCGACGCGGCACTAGCCGAGCAACTGGATCAGCTCGAATTTGCGATTGCCGACAGTAAACTTAAGCACTTAGACCAACCTAACTTCATCCGTTATAACAATGAATTAGATCTCATCAACATGTTGCGAGAGTCATTTCTCACCTCGGGGAAAATGGTTGGTGACATACATAGCCGTATCACACCAGAAACAGAAAAAGTGTTGCTTATCGAGGTAGAAAAAGAGCTCGATATCTTCTTACTTCACTTAGAGAACGTTGATATAGGAACAGCTGCGGTTATCGCAGAGAAGAAACGTATCCACCGCACCGTAAAACGGTACAACGCCGCTTTAAAACGAATTCGCGCTAATCTGGAACAACGTTGGTTGGTAATGGCTTCGCTGTTAGAGGCACAAAGTGACTTGTTGGAGATGGTTGAGAACACCGAATCACGCGTACAGAACCAAGCTTTAGAGCTAACTGACCAACTTGAAGAAGAGATCGGTTTATCTCGATTGAACGCCATCATCATGAGCTTCTCGGCTTTCGTTTTATCGATGCTGCTTGTTAACCATGTGGTGAGACACCACATTCGACAACCGCTCAATGCGCTGCGACATGGCTTCGACCGCTTGGAATCTGGAAGCCTCAAAAACCCAATCAACTTAGGCAGAAATGACGAATGGTCTCACTTAGAAAAAGCCTATAACAACATGGCATCGAGACTGTCTGAAGCCTATTTAGACCTCACGGAGGAGAAGAAGAACTTCGACTTCCTTGCCCATCATGATCCGCTGACCAACTTAGCGAATCGACTATTAGCAACCAAACAGTTAGACAAAGAAATCGAGCACTCGAGTGAGAACAACGCACCTTTCTTATTGTTTTATCTCGATATTGATGAGTTCAAAACAATCAATGATTCGTTAGGTCACGCACCTGGAGACAACTTGCTGGTTAACGTCTCTGACATCCTCAGCAATCTCGTCGGTGATAAGGGCTTTGTCGCAAGAATGGGCGGCGACGAGTTCTTGGTTGTGTATTCGAACGTTGGTTTAGAAGAAGGTGAACCCATCGCTGATCGCTTAAACCAAGCATTAAGAAAGCCATACTATATTGATGATAACTCTATCTTCGTTTCAGCAAGTATTGGGGTATGTGAGTACCCTACTCACGGTTTAGATCGTGAAACCTTAATTCGAAATGCAGACACTGCTATGTATCACGCAAAACGTAATGGTAGAGATCAATACCGAGTCTATGCTGATGAGATGACCCATGAAGTCAATGACTTAATCGAAACCAACATGGGGCTTCATCAAGCCATTGCAAACGACGAACTGGAAGTATTCTTCCAACCTAAAGTCGACTTAGATTCTCAAGACATCATCGGAGCCGAAGCTTTAATTCGCTGGCGTCACCCAAAACTCGGATTGCTTCCACCTATCGATTTTCTTGAAGTCGCAGAGAAAAGTGACCTTATTATCGACATCGATAAATGGGTATTTAAGAAAGTAGCGAACTTGATCACTGAATGGCAACGCTCAGGTATCGACCTACAAGGTGTGATTTTCTCTATCAACTTCTCAGCAAGAATGTTCTATATGACGGATCTCGCCGAACAGTTGCAAGTGATACTGGATGAAACAGATTGTCAGCCACATCAATTGCTTCTCGAAATCACAGAAAGAGACATGATGCGAGATTTCGAAACCTGTTCCAGAACCATAGAGGTACTTCATTCTAAAGGTTATAAGATTGCAATCGATGACTTTGGTACCGGCTACTCTTCACTGTCGGTGTTGAAGAATTTGTCTGCTGATTGCGTCAAACTCGATCGAAGCTTTATTGAAGACATTAACTCATCCAAGGTCGATTACGAGATCACATGTGCGGTGTTGAAGCTGGCACAAATACTGAATTTCTCTGTGATTGCTGAAGGGCTTGAAACACAGAACCACGTAAAGACTCTGCGCCAAATAGGTTGTAAATACGCGCAAGGCTACTTCTTCGCAAAGCCATTGCCGACTGATGATTGGGTGTCTTACTTCTTGCTTAACTCAGAACAAACACAAAAAGAGGCATAACGAATCTAAGCGGAGTGAATGGCCTTATCGGTTCATCACTCCGTTTACCTGACTGAAGCGGTTTACTGATTTTTTACCAGACAAGGGCTGTCGTCAGGCAGCACCAAACTGATGCTCGAAGGCATAACCTCAAAGCGAATCTGGTTTGAACGATAAGGTTCGCCGTCTAAGTTAATCGGCAATGATTGCGGGAAATCTATCTCTAACCAACGTGCTTGAGTGTGAACAATGTGTTTACCGTCGTCAGCGGGGTGTTTGAGCTCTTCGATGACTTTCGGTAAATCAGACGCAACGAATGCTTTGACCAAAGTAAGATCCATCAAACCATCATCAATAAGCGCATTGGGCGCAAGCTCTTGCCCACCACCCGCGAGGCGACCATTACAAAACGCCCCCACTAGGATTTCGCCAGTAAAGGTGCCTTTATCTATGGTCAAGGTGCCGCTGTAAGGTTTAAAACCTAGCGCTTTGACGACACCTGTTAGCGTGTATGCGCCACCACCAAGAAAGTCTTTAAGTTCAACGGGCGTTTCGGCCGTCACTTCTGCGCCAAAACCTGCCGCAGCAACGTTCATGAAATAGCGGTCATTTGCACGAACACTGTCGACCGCGAACGCCTTCCCTTCTAAAGCAAGCGTAAACGCCTGAGCAATATCGCTAGGAATTCCAGTCGCGGTCGCAAAATCATTCGCTGTTCCCATTGGAATAATCGCCAGTTGCGGCCTCTCGCTCGCACGAAACTGGTTAAGCGCATTCACCGCTTCATTTACCGTGCCATCGCCACCAGCCACAATCAGTCGCTTCACACCATCACATATCGCTTCACTGACTAAACGAAACATATCCGACGATTCCCAAGTGACTCTCACTTGTAGGTCTATATCCCTATCCCTTGCCGCAAAGACTGCTTGTCTTAACTCGGGGATATTGGCTTTCTTTCCATTTAAAATCGCGCGAATACTGTCCATTGTCATGTCCTTTGGGGCTAACTTGATGTGTCCTTTGCTGCCGCTTTAATTTTAGCACGCAACCATTTGTGGCTCGGTTCGTTAGTACGACTTGGGTGCCAGATCATACACATATCGAGGTCTTCCAGTTCGAATGGTAACGGCAGTGTTTTTACAGCATACTTTTTAGCAAAACAACGCACCGATGAAATCGGTAACACGCCGATGTAATCAGAGCCTTCAATCACAGGTAGCATCTCTACAACACCCGCCGCACGATAAACTATTCTGCGTTTCTCTAGGTCACTATAGTGTTCAGAGCTCAATAAGCTTTTACGTGCATGCCAACGAGAAACAACCACATGTTCAAGTGACAAGAACTGTTCCATATCGATAGTATCGCCAACGATAGGATGATCTTGGCGACACACCACCACCAGCTCCTCTGTAGAAATCACCTCATGCTTAAGCATGGTTCTTCCTTTTGGCGTCATATCGACGATCACATCGTGTCTTTGAAGCCTTAAATCAGACTCGTAGTCTTCCGTAAACAGAGGGTGAACTTCGAGTGCGATACCGGGTGCAACCTGGCTGATTAGCTGCATCACTCTTGGCATCATTTCATAGCTCGCCGCCGAGACGCAGGCAATAGAAAACACGCGGCCTGAAGTTTTAGGATCGAAGTCTCTTGATGCGGATAAAGTAGACGTAAAGTTTTTAAGTGCAGCGGCCATTGCAGGATAGATATCAATAGCGAATGTGGTTGGCTCTACGCCTGAAGTGGTACGGTGAAACAGTGGTTCGTCATAGATATCTCTTAACCTTGCAAGCGCCTTGCTCACCGCCGGTTGGCTTATATCCATGCGATTAGCAGCTCTAGATAAGTTCTGCTCTTCATAGATAGCAACAAATATAGGAATTAAATTGAGTTCGGTACTTTTCATACAGTTCCATATTAAAGAAGCAGGTTCCCTATAGTAGAGAACCTGCCGATTATGTTCGATGCGAATAACTAAAGTTTGCTACTTAGTTCTATCTTTTAAGTCTGGCAAGGCTTTAGGGATTTTCAAGCGGGCGAAAATTGAACGAGAATGGCTTGAGTTTGATTGGTCACTAGGAAGGTTGCGTAACCCTCTCCACAAACGAGCAAATACGTTTTTATCTTCACGCCCTTGTTGAAGTGCTTCGCTGTCTTCCACCCAACGTTTTTGTCCATTCAAATTACCAAGTTGCGCTTTACCCAGTTCTAACTCAGTCGTTTCAGTTCGTAACTCACGGTAGATAAAGGTTCTCAATGCAGACCAATTACCTTGCTTAAGCAAACGACGGAATATCAACCAGCTCGGTGTTGGTCGGTTCTTGTAATAACGCTTCAAAGAAACAAACAACGCAATACACAACACCAGAGCCAAACCAACGCTAATAAAGACAGACATGTAAGCTTTGATAAAGGATTGGAGTGTGTGTTTTGCTTCAAACACTTCGCCTTTTATCACCACGCTTTCAAGACGTTGGTTCTTGCTGTCCCACCACTGGAATGAGAAATCCGGTAAGGTAAATTCACCACCTTGTTGAATTACATAAACCGTTTCTTCCACTCGGCTAGAACGGTAATCACCACGTTCTTGTGTATCGTCTAAACGCTTAGGTTGTGGGTAAGCTTGATATTGCTGAGTCGATTCATTGGACAACACATCTGGCAGTAACACAGACAAGCTGTCTTTGGCTTTGATCGTCACGGTACGAGTAACCGCATCGCCAACTTTCAAGTTTTCATTCGAACGTTGCCATTGCTGTTCAACATCTACATCTGTAGCAGAAAACCAAGGCGACTCATCACTTAATAAACCTGAAGGTAATGAAGCTTCAAACTTAATGGGTTGCGTATAAAGCGTGCCACCAACGTTTGAACCATCAGGAGCGGACACTTGAATACGAACCGGCACAGTAGGAATCACGAATTCGCCCGAAGTCATCGGATAAAGCGTCACTTCCCAGCGTTGGCGTGACCATGTTGTCCCACCTACTCGCTCTGTGTAATTCGTCGCCAGTTGGTTACGCTGCTTAGCAATGACATTCGGGATTTCGATGCTGCCAATTCGAGTGCCCCCGGTTAGCCAGCGTGGTGTCGCCACCTCAATGGTCAGAATCACTTGTTCATTAACGCTTACTTTTGCAGGCGTAATCTTGTCGCCAGACTTCGGTTTGTCACCAACCCAAGCTACCAATTCGACATCACCACTCCTCTGCAAGTCATAGATATCAGCCGCAGAGGCAATTGCAGAAAAAGCAGCGCTAAACAGCAGAACCATCGAAACAAGCAAGGTCTTGCTTAGTTTAAAGGGCTCTGAGCGCCCTACTTTCACTTGAAGCGCTTCAAGAGCTAAATCATATCGACTCATTGTGTTTGCTCCTGTTTTGGCGACTGTTCCTGTTGTGATGTCTGTTCTAGCGAAGGCGCAGGATCTCTTAACTGAATTTGAAATTTAGACTTCAAGAAGAACTTAGGATCGGCTTCAACGCGCTTCAACCACTTGTCGGCAAGCTCTTGGCTACCCAGAATCTCATTGGCGTTAAGTGTTTCCTTAAGCATTAATTCCGCCACAGTTTCCTCTTCTGCACCATCACCCGTGCGCGGTTGGTCATCCTCCAGCTCTAAAGATTCTTCAGGGCCGTCGGTGGTCCCTGATTGGCTTTCACTGGTGCGATTAACCTCTTCAACAATGCCACTCAGCACCGCTAAATTGTTTTCTATGTCGGCTTTCAGTTCTGGTGACAAGTCGGGCTTTTCACTCAGTGATTTCAGTAGATCGCGCGCAGCAAGGTATTCACGTTGTCGAGCTAAAGCACTTGCTGCGTTATACAAACCATAATCGGTTTTGGTTTGTAAAAAGGCACTGTGAGCTAACTTAAAATCACGAGCATAGTAATAAGCTGCGCCCTTTCTCATTGGATCCTTAAAATGCTTGGCCGCTTCAAGATATTCCTTCTGATTCAATAAACGTTGCCCTTGTTGATCAGGCGTTAGCCATAAATCCCACCACCATTGGGCTGTTTTATCCCAAACCGTCAGGGACTCTTCAACTACGGGTTTATCGGCGGTTAAGCTAACCGTTTTAGCCAAAGTATGCGGAGAATACACACTGCCTGTAATCAAAACGCCAACCACACACCATTGAACTAACCATCCTTTTCTAAACCACAACAACATAATGATCGCCATTGGGATGAGCAGGCCATATCCCATGTCTTTCCAAGGCATTGAAGATTCACCGTTAAGTTGCATGTTTCTTTCAACCGCTTTATTCAGTTGTCGGATATCAGAATTATCAACGGTCACTTCGATCAGTCGTCCACCCGTCTTGCTCGCTAGGCTACGCAATGAATCAAGGTCGACTGGATTGTCGCTCACCACATTGCTATTTCCTGCCGCCAGAATGAGCAACTGATACGGGTTGTCGTTAAAGAAGCTTTCGAACGCCCTGATGGTACTTGGGTTAACGCCATCTGATACCAACAACACTGACGAACCTAGCTCACCAGACAATTGTTGATTGATGAGTGGCAATGCCTCTTCCGCTGACTTACCGGATACGGGCATGATGTCAGGGGTGATAGCCGCCAGAAACGGTTCAAATACCTTGCTGTCTTGGGTCACTGGCATCGCGACATGCGCACTGCCTGCATACACCACCAAACCTGTGTTGCCGCCCTTGCGCGCTGCGAGTAAGTCTCTAATTTTCTGTTTAGAGCGTTCCAAGCGACTTGGCGGTAAGTCTTTAGCCAACATAGAGTCACTGTTATCAAGCACCACTAACATTGAGGCTTTGTCTTCACCAAAAGGCGAAGCTTCACGCTGCCAAGTTGGGCCCGAACAGATAATGATGGCGATGGTTACAATAACCATCAGTAACTTCAGTGGTAATTGCTTGCGCCAACCGGTTTCGCCGATGGTCAATGCATCACGTATATGCGCAGGCAGAATGTCTTTCCACGTTGGTTTGGTCTCTTCTCTCCAGCGAACCCATAACAGGAAGAACATCGGAATAAAAGCCAACAACCACAATGGTCGGATAAAGTGAAACTGGGTAAAGAACTGTTGCAACATGAGAGAATCAGGCATCGTTCTCTCCTTTCAAATTTTTCATTGAAGAAGCCAAAAGCGAGCGTCGGCGGATTGTAGCTAAGCTAAACGCAGTCAAATACATCACAACAACAATGGCCATCAAGTAATGGTGTAATCCCTGTTTAGGACGATAAGTCGTACTCTCATACAACTGAGGCTCTAACTCACCAATTTGAGCGTAAGCTTTAGTCAGTTCATCGCGGTTAAGTGCTTCAAAGGCTTCACCACCAGACTCTTGAGCCACACGATTGATAGTCTCCATATCCAAAGCCACTTCGCCTACAGTTTGCGGATCACCCATGGCGATGACGTGAATACGAACGCCTTTTGCCTTAGCCACTTTGGCCGCATCGATAGGTTCAACAAAGCTGCCAGTGTCATTACCATCAGTTAGCACAATCACTACTTTCTCTTTTTCGTTGACATCAATGCTTGAATCTTGAACTGCAGCACTCTGCTTCTCACTCTGTTCAAACACCTTAATGGCTAGGCCAATGGCATCACCTAAATGCGTGCTTTGCCCTGCCATTGCCACGTCGGTTTGGTTGAGTAGTTCAAGCCACACATCTTGGTCGGCCGTGAATGGCGTTTGTACAAATGCTGCGTCACCAAACAGAATCAAACCTAATCGGTCGCCCTTTCGAGTTTTAGCAAAGTCAGCTAACACCTCTTTAGTTGCGTCTAAACGCGAGATTTTATCGCCTTGTTTAGAGGTAAAATCTTGTTCAGCCATTGAGCCAGACAAATCGACGACCACCATGACATCGCGGCCTAATTGTTCACGAACTTGTGGCTCACCTAAGATGGTTGGCTTAGCTAACGCGCAAACCACTAATACCCAAGTAATAATCAACGTGGTGCGCTGCCACCAGCTTGGCGTTAGCTGGCTTGCGCCCTCGGATGGTGCCTCGCCAATCGCTTCTACCAACTCACTGAAAAATGGCACCTTAATGGCCATTTGTTTAGTGCGATAAGCAGGCACGGCTAAATAGACTAACAAAGGCAACGGTAACGTGAGAAACCACAATGGATGCGCGAACTCAAAGCTGGCAGATAAACTATCAAACATTATCTTGCCCCTCTGGTTTCGCTTGTACTTCTGGTTTTGTTTGTAAATCGGGTTTATGAAGCTTTAGCCACATCATCGCGGTTTGAATTACCTCTAAACGCTGTTCAAAGGTCAAACGTACCTTCGGGTCGATTAAGCTTTGCATCCACAGCCCCGACACTTCATCGGTAAAGAAAGCATTACTCTTTGTACTCGTGCCAGCGCTAACAGGAAGATAAGCGTTCAAGCGGTTTACATAGGCTTGACCAAACAACTTGGCATTACCGCTGTCTAGATAACGAAGCACCACTTTGAGTATCTTGAAGGTTCGCTCGGTTGAGTTTTTGTCTCGAGCATCCAATACCATCAGCTCTTTAAGTGCTTCTTTACGATAACGATTATTCCACCACCTTAACGCCAAGCGATAAGCCAGATAGAACGCGACCAATAACAAGGCAACGCCAAGGATCTTCCAACCGATCGTTTGAGGAAACCAGCTCACGCTGTCGGGAATCGTTACATCGCGCAGTTCGCGAAGGATATAAGTACTAGGAGGCGTATGTTCAACGGCCATTTAGCGCCCTCCTACTAGCTTTTGAAGCTGTGAAATATGAGCACCCGACGTATCTAATTCGATATAAGGAAGGTTTTTCATCGCCATTAATTTAGCAAGAGATTGTTTTTGAAGTGCCGCTTTTTGAGCAAGGCTCTCGCTCGCAAGGTTAACCTTAGATTGGCTATCAAGATTGAGCTGAAAACGACCATCGCCCACCACCCAGTTCGCGCTAGCAAGATCATGAGGCAGTGATTGTTCTAACGGATCGGTCACCATAATGGCAAGGATGTCATTGTGTTGCTGTAGCTGCTTGAGTCGATCAAGATGTTGTTCTTGGCAGTCACGCCAATCGCTAATAAAGATTAAGGTCGACTGTTTCAGCCTCATTCGCTTGATCAGTTCAATCCATTGACTGAACCCGACACCCTCGCTGTCACTCACACTCACACCTAAGCTTTGATTTGCCTTGGTAAGGTGCTTAAGTTGAGCAAGTAAATCAGACTGTGAGCGCTGTGCTTTGGTATGAAAGAGTTTTTGATGTGAGGCTAAAACGAAGCCAACACGGTCGCCATCTTTCAGTACTCGCCATCCACATAATGCTGCAACTTCGGCAGCGACAACGGATTTCATGGTGTTCTGAGATGCAAAAAACATCGAGCTGCGCTGATCGACGCAGATCATCACATTTCGGTCTTTCTCTTCGGTATAACTGCGAACATGAGGCTTACCCGTGCGCATGGTGACCTTCCAATCGAGATTGCGAATATCGTCACCCAGTTGGTAATGACGCAACTCTTCGAAGTTCAACCCACGACCACGAAATAGAGAATTATGTCGACCCGACAATACACTGCCAGCCTTTAGATGAGGCAACAGAGAAAACGACTCAGCTTGAGCCTGTATTCGCACTAACCTTGAATAATCACAGTATAAGCGTGGGTCAAGGCCTTGCGATTTGGGAGCTTGTGTAGGCTTCGCCATGACGCCCCCTAATTATCCGATCTCAACATTATCAAGCAGCTCTTCAACCACTCTTTGATGGTCAACACCATCGGCCAATGCGTCGTAAGAGAGTGAGAATCTATGACCTAATACCGTAGGCAGCATCGCACGTACATCATCTAACGTGACATGGTCACGCCCTTGTAACCATGCATATGCGCGAGCACATTTGTCTAATGCGATTGAAGCACGTGGGCTTGAACCAATTTCAATCCACTTTGATAGATTCGATTCTGGGTAACGCTCTGGCTTACGTGTCGCCATCACCAAGGCAACAATGTAGTTTTCGACTAAATCAGAAACCGCTATTTCAGGTAGTTGACGACGCGCTTCAAGTACCAATTCAGGTTCAATGTGTTGCGGTGTGACTAGCTCTGAGCTCGTTTCGCTGCCTAGCTCTTCGCTACGCACCAATCGAATAATGTCGCGTTCCGCATCGTCTTCTGGATAATCGACCGTCACTTTCATGATGAAACGGTCCATCTGCGCCTCAGGTAGCGGATACGTACCTTCTTGTTCAACTGGGTTTTGAGTCGCCAAGACCATGAACAAGTCAGGAAGGATGTGAGTTTGACCACCTACAGTTATTGTACCTTCCGCCATCGCTTCAAGCAGTGCTGCTTGTACCTTTGCAGGCGCACGGTTCACTTCATCGGCTAGAACAATGCTGTTGAAAATAGGACCCGGTTGGAAATGCAGTTGCGGCTTGCCATCCAGTTCTTGATACACCTCGGTGCCCGTCACATCTGATGGCAATAAGTCAGGCGTGAACTGAATGCGGCCAAAGCTTGTGTTCAATAAATTCGCCAAAGACTTGACCGAACGTGTTTTCGCTGTGCCGGGAAGCCCTTCTAGAAGCACATGGCCATTGGTCAATAATCCGATTACCAGAGCCCGAACGACGTGACTCTGACCGATAACACTTTTCTCTGTCTGTTCAATCAGTTGGTTTATTGCTTGTTGCGCATGGTTCATAGTCTACCTATACAATTTTCAGGAGCCTGAGCATTAAAGTTTAAGTATAAAGTCGAAGGTAATAACTAAAGGTTATATTGGCTATATTCACTTGAGTTAGAAGACTTTAGTAGCGTCGATATACCGACTAAGATTGGCAATGCATGTTCGAAGAACATTTTTATCCCCGGACACAAATAGTTTAGACCAGACTCACCATTTGGTGCTGTAAGTAGCCGATTTTTTGGACATTCTCCCCAGCAGTACTTCAAATATTCACAATTTAGACAGTATTGAGGGAGAGACGACTTTTTAGCCATACCAAAACTGTACTGACGAGTCGAAATAGCGATCTCATTTAGCGGGCGCTCATTGATATTGGCTAGTCGATATTCGGGATACACATAATGGTCACAACTAAACACATCGCCATTATGTTCAATCGCTAAACCTTTTCCGCAGAATTCAGCCGTCACACACAACTGCGCAGGCATTCCCATGACTTGCGCCACTGCGGTTTCAAACAAGTTAACTAATACTCGGCCAAAATCGTTGTTTACCCATTCATTGAACACTGCGACAAGGAATTTCCCCCACTCTGATGCATCAACCGACCAATCGGTAACGACCGACATTAAGTGCCCTGGTTTAGCGAGTTCTGAACCAACTTCGGGTTGCATGTTCTCTTTCCAAAAGTGCGGAGCAATTTTCTCAAAAGAACGAGGCTCAACACACGGAGAAAACTGTATATAGGTTACGCCAAGTTCTTGAGTTAGAAACCGATATACTTCTAATGGATATTGCGAGTTAAAACGGTTCACTGTGACTAGTGCGTTAAAAGGCACCTTATATTCTTTCATCAAATTAACTGCTTGTATGACACGTTTAAATGTCGGTTTTCCACTTCGTGTCTTGCGGTATTTATCATGAATAAATTCGGGGCCATCAATCGAAAGACCCACTAGAAAGCTATGTTCGACCAAAAACTCACACCAATCTTTATTCAACAATAGTCCATTGGTTTGTAAATCGTTCTCGATCCTCATTCCCGTTTTCGCGTACTTTCTTTGGAGTTCAACGATCTTTTTAAAATAACCCAAGCCCAATAACGTTGGTTCTCCGCCTTGCCATGAAAACACCACTTCTTCGCCATCGTGGCTTTCGATATAACTCTTTATAAATGCCTCAAGTGTCGCATCATCCATCTGTGGCTGTTTACTCTGGTTGAGCAATTCATCCTTATGCAAATAGAAACAGTATTGGCAATCTATATTGCACTTTGCACCACCCGGTTTGGCCATAACATGAAAGCGTCTATCGACATGATTATCACCGTCTGTTGGAAATGCGGTTTTTAATGGCGTCAGATCCATTTGAGTCGTGTGGATGTGGGTTTGTTTTTTCATAGAGAACTATCTCGAAAACAGATAAAGAACCAGCGCCCTAATAATCTTATTTGAACGAATTAAGGCGCTGTTAATAAGTGAATTATTTAGGGACGAACGAACCTGGAGCCATTCGCGGCGGGTAATCTTCAAATGTGTCCATAACCTGCTTCACTTTTTCTACCGCAGGCATGACCAAGAAACTACGTTCGTACATCCAGCGGTCATAGCCCATTCCCGTGTCACCACGTTCAAATGGGTCAATGCTCAGGTCGTAAAATTGAGGAACACGAAGCTTAGTGAACGGTTTTTTCCAAATATCTAATCCAGTTTCATTTTCTTGAATTGCGAAGTGATATTTGTACTTGCCGTAACGAAGTGCGAGTAAATCACCGTCGTCGCTCCAATAGACAAATTCGTTGCGTGCAGACTCATCTGTTTTTCCAGTTAGATAAGGGAGTTGGTTATACCCATCAAGGTGAACGTTGTAGGTCATATCTCCGACTTTCTTACCTTCAAGCAACTCTTCTTTCACATTGCTGTTGCCCGCAGCAGCAACTAACGTTGGTAGGAAATCTTCTAGAGAAACGATGCCGTTAAATGTACTGCCTTTTTGGATCTGTTCTGGCCACTTTATCAATGCAGGAACACGGAATCCGCCTTCCCAACCCGTATTTTTCTCACTTCGGAATGGAGTCATACCAGCGTCTGGCCATAGGTTAATCATCGGCCCGTTATCGGTGGTGTAAACAACAATCGTATTGTCGTCGACTCCAAGCTCTTTGATTTTATCTAACAGATGACCAATTTGGTCATCGTGCTGCTTCACTCCATCAGCATAAAAGCCCGCACCAGTTTTACCTTTGTACTCTTCAGGAACGTGAGTAAAGTTGTGCATACGAGTGGTATTAAACCAAGTGAAGAACGGTTTATCAGCTTTAACTTGCTTCTCGATAAACTGCTCTGCTGCTTCTAAAAATTCATCGTCTATGGTTTCCATGCGCTTACGAGTCAAAGGCCCAGTATCTTCTACCTTACCGTCTGCATAAGAATGAATTACGCCACGAGGCCCAAACTTCTTCTTGAATTCGGGGTCTTGAGGATAATCATCATTCTCCGGCTCTTCCTCTGCATTCAAGTGATAGAGGTTACCAAAGAACTCTTCAAAACCATGTTTCGTTGGCAAATGAGCATCTCGGTCGCCTAAGTGGTTTTTGCCAAACTGGCCTGTTGCATAACCTAGGTCTCGCAATAATGTCGCAATAGTAGGATCTTTCTCTGAAATCCCTTCTTTGGCTCCCGGTAACCCAACTTTAGTAAGGCCTGTTCGTTTCGGCATTTGGCCAGTAATGAAGGCAGAACGCCCAGCCGTAGAGCTTTGTTGTGCATAGAAATTGGTAAATTTAGCTCCGTCTTTTGCGATGCTATCGATATTCGGAGTGCTGTAAGCCAACATTCCACCGTTGTATGTACTTAAATTCCAATAACCTACATCATCACCAAATATGACGAGGATATTGGGCTGTTCTGCAGAATAGGCTGTGACTGAAGCTGCACCAAGTGCGAGCGTACAGGCGTTTAGAATAAGTTTCTTGCGAGTTTTTTTATCGTTTTTTTGCATTATAGGCTCCATAAAAACGTAGGGCTAAAGTTCGGTTTGGGTCAGAATACCAAGACTCAATTACGATAAACCTTGCTAAAAAACGGATAAATAGAGTTAAAATACATTGAAGTATAAATTTAATTTATGAGTTGAAGAATGGATCTAAATCTAATTCAGACATTTCTAGTCGTCGCGGAATACCACTCTTACACCAAAGCAGCCAATTATTTAGGTCTGACGCAACCCGCTGTCAGCGCCTCGATAAAACGGTTAGAACAAGTGGTAGGAAAACAGCTATTCATCAAAAAAGGACGCGGAATTCAGCCAACTTCAACGGCGTACCAGTTAATACCTCAATTTCGCCAAGCCGTAAGCATTGTCGATAACGCAATCAGTGAACGTACCTCCTTTCAGGTCGGCTGTTCAGAGACTTTGCTTCATAGCTTGAGTCCCATAAGCAACGTAACATTTCATGAATCACCACCAGAAAAATATGTGCTTTTTGAGCAAATTCGCCAACAAAAAATGGACCTGATTATTGATACCATCATTACTAAAGATTCATCATTTGTTATCGAAGATGCATACGACGAACCTGCTATGATCATTTGTCGCCAAGACCATCCTCGAATCCAAGGTTCGTTGAATAAAGATGAGTTTTACAAAGAGAGTCACTGTATCTTTTCAGGTAAATGGAATAACACCACAGGTTTCGAGCAACTGGCAAAAGAACCATTACAAGAACGGCATGTAGAGCTCGTTACCTCTTCTCTTGCTGGAATGGCAATGTATGTAGCGCAAAGGGATTGTTTAGGGGTGGTGGCTCGCTCGTTTGCGATGAAGTGGAGTAAGACACTCAAGTTACAAGTTCTTGAGTGCCCTGTTGCTGTTGATCGTATCCCGTATAAGTTTGTTTATCATAAGCGAGATGAGAAAAATCCAGCCCACCAGCAATTACGAGAGCAAATCAAGAATCAACTTGAATTTGCTCACGCTACGCCTATCAATTTATAGAGGCTTTTAATTGCGCTATTGCCTCCGGTGGCGCTACTTTACTCAATGAAGAAACACATTGTTCAAACGCTTTAGGTACACCGGGTTGTTGGTAATTTCGCGCTAAGATTTCACACTGTGCATACAGGTGTTGTGGGTTGCGGCTGAATTGGTAAGCCTTGTGCAATGACTTACTTGCCGCAAGTACATCCGACTTCTCTAAAGCCAAACCGTACACATACCAATACTGCGGGTCGGTTTGTGCGGTTTCTGCCGCTTGTTTTAGATAGTTGGTTGCCTGTTTGTAGTCTTTCACTCGCAGCATTGATAACCCTGCGCTGTATGGCAACACACTCGATTTCGGTTGCGCTTGAATGCCTTGTTTCAATGTTGATAACGCTTTTGGCTCGTCGCCCAGTGCACGATACAAATCAGCCAAGTTGGCATAGCTGTTTTCGAAGTAAGGCTCAATTTCGATAGCACCTTGATAAAACTCAATCGCTTTGTCGTGCTGGCCTAAATCTCGGTAAACGTTACCTAAGTTCGTGCGGCCAAACCCTCTGTCTGCATTGAATTGTTGTATCTCTATGTACTCTTCTAATGCAGGCTTGATTTGGTCTTTCTGTAGAGGATTCATTTCTCCCCAGTAACGTACTAGCGCGCTTGCGGTTTCGGAACGAATCGACAATACAGGGTCCTTCAATAGTGGTTCTAGGATCTGCCAGCGATCAGTGAATGGGAAGCCAGACGAGCCTTGCACCACACCCAGGCGGATCATTTCATCATCGTGTTTCACTGCTCTTGCCAATGAGATGAGCGTATTCTTGCCCGTGTTGCCACCCAAACGTTCTAAGCTCGAAGCACGAATGATATTGCTTAAGCTTGAATCCTGAGCTGAATACGCCAATGCATCTTCTGCGCCTCTGTGCCCTATTGAATCCGCATAAAAGGCAACGGCAAAGTGTTGTTGGTTACGATACTTAGAATCTGGGAACCACTTGCCAATTTGCTGATCGGCCCATTGATCAGTTTGGTCTTCATGACAGCTGGTACACACGTTCGGTGTTTTAATGTGTTGGCTAATATCCGGACGTGGGATATGCCAGCTATGGTCACGCCTAGGGTCAACTTCCATGTACGTCGTTTCTGGCATGTGACAAGTGGTACATTGTGACGCTTCGGTATTGGCTTCATGGAATGTGTGCTTTTCAGGTGTGTATTCAGAGGCAATGTGACATTGGCTACACACGGCTTCTTCGGCAATTTTCAGTTCAGCAGTATGAGGGTCATGACAGTTAGTACAAGTGACTCCTTTCTCTGCCATCACTGATTGTAAGAAAGACCCGTAGACGTAATCTTCATCGTAGATTTGACCATCGTTGTGGTAAAGCTCAGGGGTAATCAAGCTCAGACGATACTTATCAAAAAATGAACCGTTTACGTGATCACCCGTTTCATTCAACTGAGTGCGTCGGCTGTGGCACTGAGCACAGGTTTGAACTTGATTGGTATGAATGATGTCTTTTGGTTGGAGGGTTGAATTACCCTCTTGATAGATCCACTCTTTCACAGACTTCGACAAATCACGGTCAAAGCCGTAATGCGCCGAGACTGAATCCTCCTTTCCACCGTTAGCTCTAGCTAGCTTGGCTTGTTCAACGTGTGCGCTCGCAGGGCCATGACAGGCTTCACAACCGACATTAATTTCAGACCAAGTGGTGTTGTAGGTATTACTTGCGCTGTCGTAGTTCTTTTCTAGGTTTGTTGAGTGGCAGTCTGCACACATGAAGTTCCAGTTCTGACCACTGTTAGTCCAGTAGAACTCATCGGTATTGGTGGTATCTGGATAGAGATGAAACCAGCGTTGGCCGCCTTCGTCCTCAGTGCGAGAATCCCAAGCGAAAGGAATCAACTGTACGCGACCGTCTTCAAACTCAACCATGTATTGTTGTAGAGGTTCAAAGGCAAAGGTATAGCTGATTTTGTAATCTTTGAATTGGCCGTCTGGCCCTTCGATGTTGACCCAAAACTCATCACCCTTGCGAAAAAAACGGTTGGGCTTTCCTTTATGAGTCACGGTTTGATCGTCGAAGTTACCCAACACAGATTCATCGTCGGCGTGCTTCATCGCCATATCATGATGAGAGCCTTGCCACGCTTCCACTTCTGCGCTGTGACAATCAACACAAGCTTCAGAGCCGACATATTTAGCTTGAGAGCTAGCATGTGGAGCTTTTGATCCTGCGATTATAGTGTCTGAGCCAACTGACGACACTTGTTCATTGGCATGCGCATTGACACTGAACATCAACAACATAAGTAAAGACAACATTGCGGATAATACTGCAACTCGCTGGTGTTTCAATCCGTTCACTAGTGAGCACAACCATGCAGACATAACATTCCTTGTTTTTATACATCCTTATGCTTAATAAGGTAGACGTAAAAACAATGAAATTACAATTATTTAGTGGCAGTGAGCTTGATTGTTGTGACTCATATTCACGACTGGTATTTACTCATCGATATGCGCATAAAAAAAAGAGCTCGTAAGAGCTCTTTCGTGTTAGCAGTTTCAATAAACCAAAGCTTACTTGTTATGGTTCTCTTGGAGTTTTTCCATAACCTGATCCAAGCTAAAGCTTGCTGCTTTTTGGCGTGGCGGGTATTCAGCAAATGTTTCTAAGAATTTGCCTACATACGCTTGAGCAGGAACAAACATATAAGCATGGTCTAACAACCAGTCGTAGTATGTGTTCGATGTAATATCTGCGTTTTCGTATGGGTCCATACGCAGGTTAAACAGCTTAGGAAGACGTAACGTCACGAACGGTTCTGACCAAATCTGCATGGTACCCGTTGCACGCTGCTCCATGAACACCGCTTTCCATTGGTTGTAACGAAGCGCTGCTAAATCACCATCATCGGTAAAGTAGAAGACCTCATGACGACGCCCTTTCTCCTCTTCACCGGTTAAGTAAGGAAGGAAGTTATAACCATCTAGGTGAACCTTAAACGTTTTGTCACCCGCAGTATGACCTTTCAGCAGTTTCTCTTTGATTTGATCATCACCAGCGGCTGCAACGAAGGTTGGCATCCAGTCCATGTGGTGCATAATTTCGTTTGAAACGCTGCCCGGTTCAATCTTACCAGGCCAACGAACCATTGCTGGTACACGGTATGCGCCTTCCCAGTTGGTGTTTTTTTCACCACGGAACGGCGTTGTACCCGCATCAGGCCAAGAGTTCATGTGTGGACCATTATCCGTTGAGTAGAAAACAATCGTGTTGTCTTTGATACCCAACTCGTCAACTTGTTTTAGTAACTGTCCAACGTGGCGATCGTGTTCAACCATACCATCAGCGTAGTTACCAACGCCTGTCACACCTTTACTGTCCGCTTTCACGTGCGTTCTGAAGTGCATACGTGTTGCGTTCCACCAAACAAAGAATGGCTTGTCGGCTTTCACTGCGCGATCCATGAAATCAAGTGCGGCATCGAGCGTTTCTTCATCAACCGTTTCCATACGCTTACGTGTTAATGGACCCGTATCTTCAATCTTGCCGTCAGCAAATGATTTGATAACACCACGTGGACCAAACTTCTTACGGAACTCTGGGTCGGTTGGGTAATCTTCATTTTCTGGTTCTTCTTCAGCATTTAGGTGATAAAGGTTGCCAAAAAATTCGTCAAACCCGTGCGCTGTTGGAAGGAATTCATCTTTATCGCCAAGGTGGTTTTTACCAAATTGACCTGTCATGTAACCCATAGGTTTAAGCAGTTCAGCAATGGTTGCATCTTCTGCTTGAAGGCCAATATCTGCACCTGGCAAGCCTACTTTACTTAAGCCTGTTCTCAGTACACTTTGACCTGTAATGAACGTAGAGCGACCTGCGGTACAAGATTGCTCTGCGTAGTAATCGGTAAACATCATGCCTTCTTTGGCGATGCTATCAATGTTCGGAGTTTGATACCCCATTAAGCCAAAGGTGTACGCACTGACATTAGATTGACCAATGTCGTCACCCCAAATGACGAGAATATTCGGTTTTTCTGCCGCGAATGTGGTGGTGGAAGCCGCCATCATCGCAGTACCCAAAATCGCTAATCGACGTTTGACGCCATATTTCGCTGTCATAGAAACCTCTTCGTTAATTATTTGCATCCTGCCCTACAACATATAGTCCATTTTTTGAACGATCGCGAGATTCGCTAAACTATTAATCTATTTGTCATTTTTCTGAACGGCGACACGTACAACTGCACGATAGAAATTACGTATATAAACATGATAAGGATCACACATGACGTTAGAGGGTAAATCGAGCAAAACAAACCAAAACCCTAAAAATCAAAAGGTTATAATAACCCCATAACAATTAGTTATAACCACTATAAAAAGACACGACCGATTTTAGAGATTAATGTTTGCCCAACGATGTGTTGCTCTAACGCATTAATCTTTAAAGTGAATCGGAGTCCTTATGGGTACTAAAATTAATAAACTAGCATTAGGTGTTGGCTTATTAGCAGCTTCTTCAGCGGCAACAGCAGCAGAAAAACCAAACATTCTTGCTATCTGGGGTGATGACATTGGTGTATTCAACATCAGTGCATACAACAACGGTATGATGGGTTATGAAACACCTAACATCGACCGTATTGCTAACGAAGGCGCACTATTTACCGACCACTACGGTCAGCAATCGTGTACTGCTGGTCGTGCTGCATTCCTTACGGGTCAAGAACCTTTCCGTACAGGTCTATTAACTATCGGTATGCCAGGCTCTGATCACGGTATCCCAGATTGGGCTCCAACTATCGCTGACCTTCTTAAAGAACAGGGCTACATGACTGCTCAGTTCGGTAAGAACCACATGGGTGACCAAGATAAACACCTTCCAACGAACCACGGTTTTGACCAGTTCTTCGGTAACCTATACCACCTGAATGCAGAAGAAGAGCCAGAGACATACTACTACCCTAAAGACCCTGAGTTCCGTAAGAACTTCGGCCCTCGAGGTGTAATCAAGTCTACTGCTGACGGTAAGATTGAAGATACAGGCCCTATGACGCGTAAGCGTATGGAGCACGCGGATGAGGAGTTCCTAGAAGAATCTCTAGCGTTCATGGAAAAAGCAGTGAAAGCTGACAAACCATTCTTCATCTGGCACAACACTACACGTATGCACGTTTGGACTCGTCTACAAGAGAAATACCAAGGCGCATCAGGTATCAGCATCTACGCTGACGGTATGTTAGAGCACGATGACCAAGTCGGTATCCTTCTAGACAAGCTTGATGAGCTTAAAATCGCAGACAACACGATCGTAATCTACTCTACCGATAACGGTGCAGAGACAGTATCTTGGCCTGATGGTGGTGCAACTTACTTCCACGGTGAGAAAGGTACAACTTACGAAGGTGGTATGCGTGTTCCTCAGCTAGTTCGCTGGCCTGGTACAATCAAGCCGGGAACTAAGATCAACGACATCATGAGTCACCAAGACTGGATTCCGACTCTACTAGCAGCAGCTGGTGATGATAAAGTGGTTGAGAAGCTTGCTTCTGATAAAGGTGCTACTTACAACGGTAAAAACTGGCGTGTACACCTAGATGGTTACAACTTCCTACCTTTCTTCGAAGGTAAAGAAGAGAAAGGTCCTCGTGACAGCATGCTTTACTTCTCTGCTAACGCTGAGCTAAACGCAGTACGTTGGAATGACTTCAAGATTTCATTCGCTGTTATGGATGGTAACATCGTTGATGCCGTGCGCTTCCAACCAAACTGGCCTCAAGTCGTTCACCTACGTGCGGACCCATTCGAAAAAGCACCACACGAATCTGGTATGTACCTACGTTGGATGGCAGACAACATGTGGCTATTCGTACCTGTAGGCGGCAAAGTACAAGAGTTCATGAACACGCTACCTGACTACCCTATGCAGCAAAGCCAAGTGTTGAACCCTGGTAACTTCAACCAGAATGCTTACATGCTTCAAGGTAAACTTAAGCAACTAGAAGCGGCAGCAGCGCAAGCTAAATAAGCCACTCTAGACTAAACATGTAATACCGAAGCCGTGGTGACTGAATGCAGTGACCGCGGCTTTTTAGTATCCAATACAAATAACATAAGACGCGAACCGCCAACTAGTATAATTCACACCCAACCTACCCTCTCATTTTTCAAAAAATAAAAACTCACACTAGTCAATGTGAACCTTAATATATGACCGTTGCGTTAAGATTTCGCAAATTTTTTCAAATCCTTATGACATGACTTGAATTGGAGTTCTTACCATGCGATTGTAATTCAACTGCCCATAAACAACTGTATGATTATGAAAACATTAAAATCCATCGCGCTGCTTTCCACAATTATCGCAGCACCACACGCGTTCGCTGACGTAACAATTGAAGTTCCTTCTAGCGCAGATGCTTTAGTCGAAGTCTTAGCGGTTAACGAAGCTAAGCCTGCTCTTGAGGGTGGCTTTTTCTCTTCAAGCAAAACGATCACCGTGCCAGACGGCGTAAACCAAATCGTTTTCAAATATCAACTTGCTTTCAGCCAAGGTAACGACCGCGAGTTTGTCGATAGCGATACGATTATTGCTACTTTTGATGCGACAGACACAGCATTGACGTTCGATATGCCTAAGTTCCGTAACACGAACGAAGCGAAAAAAGGCCTTCAAAACTTAGATTGGAAACTGGTTGATGAAAACCAAAATGCAATCAGTGTTAAGCAAGACAAACTTATCAAAGATGGCATGCAGATTGGTCGTAAGTACCCGCAAGAAGCGAAAGAATACAACCAGAAAGGTGGCATCGCTGCACTTACAGTAGGTGCTAGTGCGGGCGCAGCAGCAGCTGTCGTACAGCCAGTAACGCTTCCAGCAAAGATTGACGGAAATGCAGCAAATACAGCTGAAGAGATGTTGTATTTCTGGTACGAAAAAGCAGATGCTGAAACAAAGCAGAAATTCAAAGACTACGTGAACAAGTAACTCAACTGTCTTAATTTAAAAATGAAAGAAGCTGGCACACTGCCAGCTTCTTTTTTGTCTTCATCTAGGTACTTTAGGCTCGTATAGATTAAGCAGACTCAGTGGATACCACTTTGCCATCCACTCTGGTTGGCCATCCCAACGCTTTATATTCTTCAGCCAGTAAGTATGCACAACGGCTAGAAATTCTTGTTTTAATCCAGTCACCAAGTCCCAATACTTTATATTCCAGTACAGCCATTTTCATAACAATTCTATTCCGCTCTAATTCAATTTATAAATCTAGAGTGAACGTTATAGATATTCTCTTGTGGTGTATGTTCCTAAAAGAACACTGTGCATAATGTTTTCGTGTGATATTGATTAATCACTCAAAATCTAATCATCCAAAGGTTAGCTGTGCTTTTAGAGGTTCACGCTTTAATCTCAGCGACAGGATCGCGCATCATCAAATTCATTGGTGAAATACGCTCATACAAACCCTCAGCATCAGTGATGAACACCTTCCCTCTCTCTATCTTCACTAAGCCCTGTTGCTCTATACCTTTAAGCACCTCATTCAACCTGGGTCTCGAGATCCCTGTAATAGTACTCAATTGAGTTTGTGAGATATTTATACTCACGGTCGCACCTGCTATATTGGTTTGGCGTGCAGCAAGCTCCAACAAGACGTAAATGGTTTTCTGTTCTTTTTCATGAATCGAGGATAAGTAAGCTTGCATCCAAATAGATTGTGCTTTGGTCCCACTATGCAACAACCATTTGAATACCATGCACTGCTCTTCGGCAAGCGCTAACACCTTCTTGGCAGGAAACAGTACCATGGTAATAGGCTCGACCTCCTCTGCCACAGCAAAGAGGTTGTAGTCAGCATGAATAGACAAAGCACCTAGCCAATCTCCTCTTCCAATCACACCACCGGATATGCTTTTCATATTCTCAGTAGAAAAACAGATTCCTGCAGAACCACTCAGAATATAGAAAACGCCAGGCATATTTTGGAATTTCTTGGTAATTTCCAGGCTATGAACACTCGTTTTGAAAACAGCAATCTCGATTAAGCTATCGATCAATTCTTGCGGCAATTCACATGGCCACTCAATTTGTTCACTGATTGTTGGGTCTAACAACGGTGTATTCCTCCTCCGACAATCGCTATGTTCACGTTATACAGCGTTAGTGCTGCATTTTTCACTCCTTCTAAAGGTAGTTCATTACCGCTAAGACGAGATGTTTTTCGGAAAATAAAATCATACTTCTTAGTCAGTTAGGTTACTTCTTACCTAAGAATTGCGTAGAAGCAATATAAAAACGACCAACATATGTCGGTCGTTATAAGACTCTAAGCTACAGAGTTTTTATTGCCGAAGTCTAAACTAGAGACTATTCAGAATCGGCTTTAGAAAGGTAGTCTTGAACACGCTCACGATATAGCTGCTTCAATGACTCTTCGATAAAGCTCGCGTCAATCGCATTCAAAGTAAACTGTGCCAGTTCTTTCTTCGTCATCTCATGAGCTTGGCTCACTGCGTTGAAGTTATCCGACATGTAGCCACCAAAATACGCTGGGTCATCAGAGTTTATGGTTACAGCGACACCCTTCCTCAACAGTTCGACAATGTTGTGCTCTTCCATTACATCAAACACTCGTAATTTGATGTTAGACAATGGACACACGGTCAGCGGCATTTTGGTCTCAATCAATTCGACGATTAAAGCGTCATCTGTCATGCACTGCACACCATGATCCACTCGACTCACGCTAAGCATTTCAATCGTATCCACAATGTTTTGAGCAGGACCTTCTTCCCCTGCATGTGCCACCGTTAAGAAACCCGCTTGTTTCGCTTGTTGGAATACATGTTTGAACTTCTCTGGTGGGTGTCCTAATTCAGAAGAATCCAACCCAACCCCGACGATCTTATCTTGATGTTTTAACACATCGGCGAACGTTTGAATGGCGCGCTCTTCAGATAGGTGACGCAAGAAACAGGCGATAATTTGAGAGGTAATACCCAGCTCTTTTTGCCCCTGTTCTAGTGCACGATAAATGCCGTTAATTACTGGTTCGAATGCAATACCACGATCAGTATGTGTCTGAGGATCAAAGAAGATTTCGGTGTGAATAACATTATCAGCCTTACAGCGCTCTAAGTACGCCCATGTTAGGTCATAGAAATCTTGTTCAGTGCGAAGCGCATCTGCACCTTGATAATAGATATCCAGAAACGACTGCAAGTCATCAAATTGGTATGCGCGCCTTAACTGCTCTGGGGATGAGTAAGGTAGCTCAATGCCGTTGCGTTGAGCGAGTTGAAAAAGCAACTCAGGTTCGAGTGAGCCTTCAATGTGTAAATGCAACTCTACTTTTGGAAGCCCTTGAATAAATGCGTTCATATTTCACCTACTATGGATTTTAGGTGCGCACTTACTCTAAATAATAGACAGGAGGTTTTCTTGAACGCTATTACAAAGAGTAAGAACACAATTGTGATCTAAACCCTTCGTAATCAGCACTTTGAGGGAGCTGGTAGAGACCCCCAAACCATATCATTGGGGTTATACGAAGCAAACGGTTGCTACTATACACAGCTCTGCGTAAATTTCACTAATCAATTAATCAGTAACATAGTAAAAACCGATTTAGCTCGATATCAAAGGTAATCTGGTCGTATTCTCGACATTAGTAACATATCGATGTACTTACCGCCTTTGAACGTACTGAGCCTTTTTGTGCCTTCTAACTGAAAACCTACACGTTCATACAAAGCAATAGCGGCGTGGTTGTCAGCATGAACCTCTAACTCAAGACGCACGAGGTTAAGCCAGTTATCCGCCTGATTGATCGCTTCTTGCATTAACGCCTTACCGACCCCTTTACCATGCATATCCGGGTGAATAGCAATACCAAGACCAGCGCAGTGCCTGTCTCTTACCTTGGTGGTCATGAATAAAGTAATATGGCCCACTACTTTACCTGACACTTCTGCGACTAAAGTGAAATGGTCTGAGTGACCAAACAATCGTTCCACTTGATCAGAGCTAAGAAAAGGCTTTTGTGAGGTGTTTTCTGATACTGATGGATGACGATAAATATCAAAAATATCTTGGTTGTCGGTGAGTTCTAGGTGTCTAATTTGTATTTCCAAAGCGCTTCCTTACTATCTGATCTTTTTAACTGAACGACTTTCATATTACGGATAGCAACGAGCACCTACAACCTTTAAGATTATAAGTGCTCGAAATAATTAAACAGATAATAAACCCAACGAAATCTTAGCGTTATACAAAGCTTCGGAATATCTAATCTTTAGAACTTATAGTCGACACCGACGCTCGCGAGTACCTGTTCAGAGTTATAGAAGTCGATGTTTGAATCTATGCTTCTTAAACCAAGTAAAGTAATAAACGACCAATCTTCATAACCCATCAATCCGCCAAATTCATACGCTAAGAAGGCGCCATATTCGTTCTCTTCACGAGTTTTTCCATAAATCGGGTTTGCTTCATCATACTGACGATCACTGGCATCTAATGTGACCACAAAACCATGGCGACCAATTCTCTTCGCGTAATTCAGTTCAATACCGTAGCTGTCAAAACTTAGCGCATCTCCTTCCGCATCTGCATGAAAATACACCATAGAAGGCACTAACAGGCCGGTTTGATTTGGCAGTATGAATCGATATCCTGCTTTGGCATACACATAGGTTCTTTCCCTATCGAGTAGCGCTGCGTCCTGTGCTGACAAGCTTTGTGTACCTGACAATTCATCATCAACATCGGATTCCCCGATAGCAAAATCCGTTTGGAAGGCAGTTCCACCGATATTAGTTAGTTGCAATCGCCCTACATTACCTTTGACATCAGTTTCATTTCGATTAACGCCAACCGCGTAAGGATCAGACCAAGCCTTACCTGAGATAAGCGTAGGAAGAACAGAAAAATCCAATATGGTGCCACCTAAAAGTTGATGTCTGTAACCAATCTCAAACGCGATGGTACCTGTTGCAATATCCTCTCGTGTCGTACCTGCATACACTTGGTGAGTCAGCGATTCACCAAAAGTATATTGAACGGTACCCAAAAAGCCGAGTAACCCTTGCTTTTCGCTATTCCCTTCCTCAGTGTTGGTTGCTTGATTCGAATCTTGTTCAGTACTCAAATTACTACTGTCAGAGTAGAAACCGGCCAAAACACTGAAGTTACCGCTGAAACCTTCACTTGGAGCAAGGCCACTGTAAGCAGGCATTGAAGCCAATGCAGAAAATACAACTGGTAAAGCAAACCTCATATTCACATCCATTATTTGAATAATCACCCACTAACTATAAGTATCAAAATGCAACTACAACAAGTATTTAACATGGATTTTTTATCCATCTGATGACTTTGGCAGTTGAAGTAAGTGTCACGAGGGTGCAATAAGTTGATCTATCGCTTTTAGGCTTTCGTAATACCTCTCGGAAATAACAGACAAACTCAAAGGACTACAATATGTTTAATCACTTAAGCAAAACCCTGTCAGTACTGTTCGCAACACTTCTTTTCACAGCTTTCGCTCACGCGAATCATCACGGTATGAAGAAAGACATCGTTGATGTGGCAGCAGAAAACGGCTCGTTCACCACCCTAGTTGCGGCGGTAAAAGCAGCAGGCTTAGTAGATACATTGAAAGGCGACGGACCATTTACCGTTTTTGCTCCAACCGATGAGGCTTTTGCAGCATTGCCAGAGGGAACGGTCGATATGCTGTTGAAACCAGAGAATAAAGACAAGTTAGTCGCAGTACTGACTTATCATGTCGTACCTGGGAAAATTATGGCGGCTGAAGTAATGAAACTGAACAGCGCAGTCACAGTCCAAGGTGAAGCTGTAATGGTAGGGATTGATCATGGCAGTGTGATGATCAACAAAGCTAAAGTCGTGATGCCAGACGTTGAAGCAAGCAATGGTGTCATCCATGTTATTGATGCGGTACTGCTACCAAAATAATCAATGGGTAAAGCCAGTGTTAAGCCTTCAAAAATTCTTTAAAGGGTGTGACTCGTTCGCACCCTTTTCGTGTTTAGAGATAACTGAGTTTCGTCATCAAAGAAGGCGAACTTTCTTTTGCGTGTACAGCTAGACAAACAAACGTCCGAATATCAAAAAAGCCGCCATCGACACGACCTTGGTAAACACCACTACCCAAATACAGTCACCAATACTCGCGTGTGTTGCCTTCCCGAGAAGGAATACAAAAAGGATCAACCCGAGAGCCCACCCTACAGTTGGAATCAACGACACTAGAGCAACGATAACAGCGATGGTAAGGAGGGATTTAAAGTCGGCAACAACGAATGACATTTTCGACGCAATGTACATGCAACATGCCGTGATTAAAGCGTCCATTACAAACGCCAAAGCTTCTATTCCCACTTGGATTCCTTAATTAAACTAAATCAGCCTGCATACTATATGCAACCCGGAAAAAGTTCTTAAGAACATGGTAAAAAACCCACCAACAAATGTCGCAAATTTGAGAATTATGAGAAATAAAATCCGGTCATTCATGTCGGTTATTTCTTATGTTTTTCAAACCCTTTGGTTAATGCTTCGGGACGAGCTGTATTCGCTTACTGATAGGAATCGGAGACATCTTTCTCTTCTCGACTGATACACAACAAATACAGATTGATAACGACAGAAAAGAAAGAAATAACGACGACAAAGATCGGGAATAGCCCTTCGAAGCCGAACTTCAAAGCCAATATCCCTGCTGCCAATGAGAGAGAGGAAATTAAGACGAGGATCTTATTACTAAGTACAATATTCATGAGCCACACTCCATGTAGTCTTTATTAGTTTAGATTAGACCAATAAAGATGCACATAACTCGAAGCCGCCAACACTATTGATGGTTAGCTCAGGCTATTAGATTACTTTCTCCATCACGTAATTCGTCAGTTTTACGCCTCGCATGTCAACTTCTTGCTCATTCACAACCTTGAATCCAAGATGTTCATAGAAAGGTCTGGCGGTAATACTCACCTCTGAGAAGTATCGAGAAACACCGCGAACTCTGCCGACTGAAAATACATGCTCCATCAAAGCTCTTCCTACCCCCTTTCCTTGATATTCATGGTGACAGAAAAAATGGTCAATCAAGCCATTGGGTTGCAAGTCAGTATAGCCAACAACGCGCCCGTCTAACTCGGCCACAAAGGGCTGTATACGGCGAAGACATTTGTCCCACAGTTCCGAATCAAAATCACTTGGTGCCCAAGCCTCGACTTGTTCTTGAGAGTAATCGCGAACGTTGATGTTACGGACGGTATGAAAATAAATCTCCCATAACGCTTTGTTATCACTAGGTTGGTAATTTCTAATTCTAACCACGACATAATCCTTTCATGTATTTAGTGTATTGGACAAGTACCGTATTGCCCCTAAGCGCTCTCTAAATGAGTCGATTCTAGAACAAAGAGATTCAACGATAAAATACAGCCAACCAGATCGTCACAACGTTTTCCACCGTACCAATCACCTTATGCTTTTCTCTCGCAGCAATGTTGATGTAATCCCCTTTAGACAAGGTAACAACACGTCCATCATCAAACTCGATGACGCCTTGCCCTTCGATCACCATCACCCACTCGTGTTCGTCTTGGTCGTACCAACCTTCCTCTGGGGAGCTGTGTCCATGTGACAGGATTCGCTCAATTCGAACATTGTCATTACTAATGATATCTGTGAACACCTCATTGGGTAACGATGATGGGATATCAGCGTAGATATTTGGCATCGAGCTCTCCTAATTCTTGAATCATAGTCATGCGGTAGACTTTATTGCGTTACAGCAGGCTAAAACTCTAAGCTATCGCATTCTTTTTGAAGTAAAAACGGTAATAGCCAACCAGGTTACTGCAAATAAACAACGCTTCCATCAGCACCGCCGTTGGAGAACCAACCAGATAGTTATGGATCAACCAAAAGCTGGTTCCGATGATCATTAGCTCTCTTAATCGACGGTCATCCTTATTAAACGCAGCAAAGGTTTGAAACACAGAGGCAAAGCAACTCAATATGCTGGTCAGCCCAGAGTACGTTACCGCAGTCGCCACCACAGACATCGAACAGAACAAATACTTAAACTTAGACGAGGTAGAGAACACACTCGTCAAATAACGAATCGTAGCAATCGTCATTAAGCTTGCCGCCGTCCACTGCTCTAATAAAATAAAGTGACTTGAAATTAGCACGCCCGCAAAGAACAAACACGTGACGATTTTCTTCCTTTCCTTGAACTGGAATGACAGAAGATCAAAGCAAATCGCAATGGCGACTAAGACTTGAGATAGATAAAACGCTGACACAGTGATTCCTTCAATAATAACTTACGCCCTAGCCGTTTAATTCAATCATCAATAATCGAACGAACGCACTTGATGAGCTGAAACAGATACAGCCAATAACGCCTTAAACTTTTAACACACCACTGATCACAGTCGTAGCAGAGCCAATTAACTTTATGCGTCCGTTATCTAATAGTTCAGTCGACATGTGGCCACCACGGCGTGATGCCTGATAGGCACTGAAACTGCGTTTGTTTAACTTCTCAGCCCAATGCTGCGTGAGTGCGCAATGCGCTGAGCCAGTAACAGGGTCCTCATTAACGCCCACCCAAGGTGCAAAGTAACGAGAAACAAAGTCGAGCTCAGGGTTCGACGACAGTGCCGTCACTACAACACCTCGCCCCTTCATGCCTTTCAAAGCATCAAAGTTGGGTGCAAGCGCCAACAACACGTGTTCGTCAGTCACTTCGATTAACTGCTTAGAATCAAACTCTCGGAATGAAACGACTTGGTTCGACTCTAAACCAAGATGTTCGAGCAACAGGAGGTTAGGCTCAGTAAACAATGATAACTGTGTACTAGGGAAATCAAGCTCAATAGACGATTCACAAACTGCGGCAGACAACTCCCCAGATAAGGTATTAAATATGACCCTACCCCCTGTGTTGAGCAGACCTTGCTCTTTCATCACATGAACGGTTGCCAGTGTACCGTGCCCACACAGCTTCACTTCTACTTCTGGAGTGAACCATTTAAGTGTCATAGTGTTAAGTGACAAAAAAGCCGTTTCGGATACAGCCATCTCTTCAGCAATTGAAAACATTAACGACTCACCCAATGGCTCTTTGGAAATACAGACCCCTGCGGGGTTTCCTTTAAAAGCTTGAGTTGTGAACGAATCCACTTGATATATCTCTAAATTCACAATGTTTCCTAGCTTTGAGATCGGATAAATATTGTGCCTACAATAAGCACAAATACACTGTGCTACAAGTCTTCAACAGAAATTTTATTAATAGTTATTTGAAGAGTAAGGAAAGATAAACAAAGAGTTATGAAAAGAATTGGTGGATGAAGCAGAAGGTTTAATATCGGGCAAGCACTAGATAAAACGTATCAGACAAGGTAGGAAACATACGCACATTCGCGGCACATAAGCATTGTATCGTGCCACAAACGTGAAGTTACTCAGCAATGATGACTCAAATTGAACCTATTGACGTACTAGCGCAGATTTCACAATGGTCAAACCAAGTAGGCCTAGCATTACTCCTGTCACTTTATCAATATAGTAAGCAACACGCGTAAACTCTTGACGTACTTTGGGCGCAGATAACAGGAAGATGATCGCCGCATCCCATATAAAGACAACCACCGTCATCCAAATACCTAGCCCCAACTTAAACATGAAGCCAATATCTTTGTTCAATACCACAGAGAATAAACTCAAATAGAACAATAGGTTTTTAGGATTAAGGATTCCAGATAGAAAACCGGTGAGGAATTCTTTAAAAAAAGTCGTTTGGTTGAAGCTATCTCCTTCGGTAACATCCATATTATTGTAATTACATTTCTTCGCTCTTATGGCTTGCACTGCAAGATAAACAAGAAACACTCCACCAATTATCTTCAGTGCAATCATAATAGAAACGGATGCTGCCAAAATCGAGCCTACGCCAACTAGGCACAAAGCAATGTAAACCGCATTCGCACTGGCAATACCGAATGCAACGCCTAGGGCTTTTTTTCCCTTATTTCGAACAGCACTCTTCACCACAATCACAAAATCTGGTCCTGGGCTTAATAGCGCCAAAAAGTGAGCAATCGCCACGGTAACAAAAATTCCAACTAAACCTGCATCCATAAACCAACCTCCTTATCGTTCAATTAATGCCCTACTATTGCATAAATAACGAAAAAATGCTCAAGTAGTTGAATATATATTTACTAGTAACCTAATAACCAAACAAATCCCGTGTTTTCATCGGTCAAGGGTTGATATCCCCTTGATTTAACGTAGTGATGTTGTGCTAAAGCTTACTTTTGGCTCCAATTAGGTTATAGGATTTTTCCACCTGGATGCATTGCGTGATGTTGAAGTGAAATTAGAGACCTAAATTTGAGCTATGTCGCAAAATTTGGGCTACGATTTAGTTAAGCAAAGTAGGAAAGGAATCCGTCAGTGAAAGCATTTTATGTTTCAGTTCTTGCGTCATCATCTTTTTTAACTGGCACTGCCTTTAGCCAACAGGATGAGATTTATCTCTACAATTGGGATGAATTTCTATCCGATAGCGTCGTGACCGAACTAAGCGACACGTACGGCATTTATTTGAAACAGCAGTTTTTTTCTGACGAGTCGATCAGAGATGAAGTGCTATTAAGCGAACGTCGGGGCGCATTTGAGCTAGTGATTATAGAAAGTGTAAAGCTCAATGCGTTAGCCAAGCAGAACCTGTTTCACAACCTCAGTGAGTTACAACAATCCATTACGGATAACATCGATTCAAGGTGGGTCGAAGGATGTGGCGAGTATGGCATCCCCTATGCTTGGGGAACGACGGGAATCTTATATCGAAGTGACAAATTAAACCCTCCTACCTCTTGGAAAGCTCTTCTTGAACCAGACACGAACAGCAGTGGTCGCATAAGTATGTATTACGAACCAACCGATCTAGTGGGTACCGCGTTGCTAGCAAATGGGTTTGATCCATTCACTAATAACGAGCAAGAACTACGCATAGCTTACAAGACTCTGCAAGCACAAAAGCCTCATATAGAAAGTAGCGAATACGTCATTGACTATACCCACCAACCTGAACGTCTCGCAGATATAGATCTCGCCTACGGCTACTCCGGTGACAGCTATGTACTGAATGATGCCGACCCTAATGCCTCATGGACCTATATTGTCCCTCAGGAGGGCACCACGTTATGGTTGGAGTGTATTGCAGCAATTAACAACGGTGAGCTATCTCCACAAGCGATAACAATTCTATCATTCTTAACTCAACCCGAGATCGCCGCTCAAAACGCGATGGGGTCATGGTTTGCGACTCCAAGTTCAAAAGCAAAAGCCCTGACCACTCAAGAATATCAGAATGATCCTGAGCTTTTCCCTAGCAAAGAGGTATTAGAGCGTAGCCATCTATATGAACAACTCGAACCCAATAGTATTCAAATTCGTAACCGCATTGTCGACAGTCTAAGATAATTAATGTCAGTATTAAAGAAGCTCTATTTTGTACTCATTCCCACGTTATTGTTCGTGTTTGCAATGGGCGGGATGGTTACTTATAACTTAGCCTCCAACCACGTAAAACATATGTACTTAGACGAAGTTCAGTCCGACGTGAACACCGCTCTAGTGGCCGCTGAGTACGAACAACTTGGCCTATCTTTACTAGTAAAAGATATTGGTTCGTCCCTACAGTTCTTGAGATATATTCAAAACCCTGGTGACTACACCACCCTATCTCTATTAGAGAAAAGAGTGCTTCGAGTCTTAAACCAAAGTCATGTTAATCAATTTGGTCAACGTAATATCTATGTCGTAGATCCTAAATTCAAGTTAACGCTTTCTACTTTACGATCAGACCCTTTCGAGGGATTAAAAATCCCGGATAACATCTATGAAAAAGTCTTCGATATCTATACCTCGTTAATCAATAGAAACGAACTGTCTTATGAAGGTTTCTCCTATATCTCTGTGAGTGGTGAGCTTAGATATGCTTACGTTACCGCGATCGATCCTTATTTAGTCCCGCAAGACAAGCGCGCGAACAACAGTCTGAATCGATATATATTAATTGCAGACGGACCATTAAAACAGTTGTCTAATTTGCTCAACAAATACAACGATGATGACAACATGCAACTACTAATTGAACCGTCATCAAACACAGAACATATCGAAAATACGCAGTTCGTCATCAAGTCGTTTGAACAAACCAAAGACCGTATCAAAGTTGAGATGAACAGCCGTCACTTCCTTGCCCAAGTTAATATCCGAGAAAAAAAATTCAATCAAGAAAAGTCCATTATCGCTCAGCAGACCTTACTTGGTTGCTTGACAACATTAATCATAATCATGCTCATCGTACACATGGTCGTCCGCTATCAATTAGTTCGCCCACTCAAAGACTTGTTACACGAGATCTCCATTGGCGGGCTCAAACTTAGATATTTCAAACGCTCATCTGGTCAAAGTGAGATCGATGGTCTTAAGAACGCTTACATTGATTCACTAACGGAATTGAAATTTGAAGCTGAATTCGATCAATTAACAAAGTTGGCCAACCGACGCTCGTTCATTCGACACCTAGATGTACGTATAAAAAGTTCAATGCGCCCAAACTGCTACTTGGTTTGTTGGGATATTATCGATTTCCGTAAAATCAATGATTTATATGGCGCTAAAGTGGGTGACAATGTGCTCGTTAGTCTAGCCAAAGTACTAAGAGAAACCTTACAGAACCAACAATCCTCTTTTGGCTTTAGTTGCAGCGACTATTCAGTAGCAAGGTTGGGAGGAAACCAGTTCATTGCCATATTAGAAATAAGTGATCATCAGTCAATAAACCAAGAAATTGAGAACATTAACCACACTCTTACGGGAACGACTTTCCTCGATTACTATGGGTTTAGGCTCTCGATTGCAACGGGCGTTCTGCCTGTCGACACCCCCAAATTTAAAGAGGTATGGCACCGATGTATTGATGCGATGTTGATTAACGCTAAGAATCACAGCGATGGGGAGAGCAGGATTGTTTATGGCGAAGAGTTACTCCACTCACTTGAAAGGCATGATGTTATCGAAAAAAGACTATTGGAGTGCTGCGAGAGCGACAACTTTGAACTTCGCTTTATGCCTATTTTCAATGCTAAAACACTTCAGATTGACGGAGCAGAATGTCTGATTCGCTGCCCAGCTCTATTTGATATAAAGGCAGGACCAGATGAGTTCATTCCAGTCGCAGAGAAAAGTAATTTGATATCCAAACTCGACATGTGGGTCATTAGTTCCGCAATCAAGAGCTATAAAGAGCTTTCAGATATTCACCAATACAGTGGCACCTTGTCCATTAACATCTCGGCGATGGAACTCTACAACCGTAACTTTGCCGACAATGTTCGGAAGGTACTCGAGCGTTATAAAGTTCCGCCTTGCAATATCATTATAGAGATTACCGAAACCAGTTACGTTAAAAGCAGCAAACTTACGGTGCAGACCATTGAGAGTATCAGAAGCTTAGGTTTAAAAGTTTCCCTTGACGACTTCGGTACGGGTTACACAGCATTTAACCAACTTCTCCATTACCCTGTTGACGAACTTAAAATTGATAAGAGCTTTATCGATAATATCGTCGACGATAAGGCTGACCGCAAGATGGTCGAATCCATGGTTAACTTAGGACACTCTTGTAACACCTTCGTTGTAGGTGAAGGAGTCGAATCTCTTGAACAGTATCATCTTCTTCGAAAAGCCAACTGTGACCTCATTCAAGGCTATTTCTTCAGCCAACCGTTAACTTACATTGAGTTTATTGAATTTGTCCGTGACCATAATCCACAAGCCATTCTAGACCAACAATCGCTTTTAGAACCAAACACTAACGATAGGATTGTCTCACTTAATCAGAAACAATAGTCGTGTTTCGGTAAGCTCGATGACTTAACAACCATGGCCAAACCTCTGCTTCATTATCATCTGAATAACCCTCCTGCAATAAGCACAGACTCACCGAAACGCTTGAACTAACAGTTCCTATCGACAAGCCCGAATAAACAAATGAAGCCCCCTTCTTGCTCATAAGCCAACATATTAATGAGGGTAACAAGTTAGTACGTAAGCTAACCAAGCTAATAAATTTAGCTTGGTTAGCTTCATTAAGGCTCTTAACGTAGACATACAAGTGCCAATAAGATGAGAGGTATCAGTAGGGAGGGATAAAAACGAGACTAAGCCATATAAGAAGCTTAGCCTTGCATCGAGGTCAGTAACTCCATCATATCTTTGGAGCTTATGTTTTTCTTATGCCTGACTACGGCGTCAATCATCAACTCTAGGTTACCTGCCGAGATGTAATCACTGAGCACGTCGTTAAATTTCTCCTGAATTTCATCACTCGCGTACAAATGGTCAGGAATAAAAAATAAAAACTGGCTTCCGCTACTGCGAAACGAAATGGTGCTTTCTGGTATCTTAGCAGTCAGAGACTTAGCTGCCGAACTCACTACAAGATCGCCATATTCAAGACCATATTTTTGATTAATTTCAGTAAGGTTTCTGATTCGGACAAAATAGAGATCAAAGTTGTTGTCTTTCGAGTAGCTATTCTTCACAAATTTCATCAATGAGATTCGATTACGAAACCCTGTAATAAAATCCGTAGAGTAGAGTTTTCTTTTGATAGAGAAATCCACATAGAAAATAACCCCGGTAATCAGCAAGATAGTAACTAGAAACACGCTACTGATTCGATGGACGGTAACTAAGTTATCAACCATTGAAGTATTTTCTTCAATCACAGGGCTTTGTAAGCGAAACTTGTCGTTAATAAAATCTACAAGTGTGTGGTAGCAAATATCGACCTTTTTCTGTAATGACTCCTTGGGTAATAATCCTTCACTGACCAATTTTATCGATGATTCCAAGCTCTTAAATTTATCAAACTCCGAAGTGAAATAAGGCTTAAAATTTGCTGACTTAATGAAATTGGAAGATTCAGTGCTGTTAATCAATATATCAAAACGACTCCACGTAATATCGTACGCTAGCCATAACTCATCGTAATCGATAGTTTCGGAACGACTTACCATCAGAAAATTGGCATATTCCTTTACTAACTGGAAAACAAACCAGGTGGCTTCATTTTGTCGAGTCGAAAAGCTTTTGTTGATGTCGTTAATGCGAGTGACACTGTAAATATTAACGGTGAGCACCACCGCAGCCAAAGATAACACGACGACCTTAATGGCAGTCAACGACAACAGCTTTTTCATAGAGAACCTCTATAGGTGGATATCGCGTATCTGCCAGATCATCTTGGCATGGAAGTCTGTATTATCAATATCAGGCGTCGAAGACAATGGATATATCAACCAATAGGGCCCTTTATCTCTAACCGACATAAATTGACCATTTTGTTTTATCGCAATGATCGGTTGGTAATCGTAAAAATCTTCCTTGGGCACCGCAATTTTATAGTCATTCAATGCTACGAAAGTTACCTGAGATGCAATAGGTAAGTCCATGGTTTCAAGTACTGTTTGCAAGGTCACTCCGCTATAGACTAGCTCTCCATCCACCCAAGGTAATGATGTAATAATCTCTTGTTGGGGAAGTTGTAACAGTTGCTCTCGGCTTAACTGGTGCTTTTGACCTAGATGGTCAAATACGGTGAGTTGCGATGTGGCGAAAATAGAAAATGAACACAATGAAAGCATGAACAACAGTGCAATTCTCATTTTAAACTCCGTTTTAAAAAGGTCACTCATCTGAGTTTAGTCCATATTAGGCATTTGACTTGCTTAGACATTGCCTTATTTTTCATTCGTACAACTCAACCCTGACTAAATAACATTTCAACCTTATAATCCAGCGCGAACACAACCTTTGCTCCTTCCCAGATAATCATTGGCTCACGTTTATTTAGTAGAAATCTCTGCTTTTTAAACACCTTGAGTAATCCAATCCAGCCACTGAATACGTAGTGCCCAATAAAATTGACAATAAAAATGAGTCAGCAAGTAGCGAGAATGCCTGTCGCTGCATAACCTTTAATCGAACGTAAGCAGTTTTAAGAGCCTGTTTATCTGGTATCTGTCGCTTCATATTACGCCAGCCGATATCGAGCGTCGCTCTTAGAAAGCTTACTCACTTCATAATCAAGGGAATCGATAATGAGTTTATACAAGCGAAAATTTAACCCCATGACGACACTTTCTACCTTAGTAATGACGCTGGTCATGTTTCCTGTTTCTGCTGAAGTTGATCAAGAGCAATTCGAATTGGGTAAGCAAAAAGCCAAAGTGTGTATGACCTGTCATGGCGTTGATGGTATTTCTACACAAGACCCTTACCCCAACCTTCGCGGCCAAAAAGTGGGTTACCTAATCTCTTCACTGAAAGATTACCAGACACGTGAAAGGACCAGTGGCTTGGCGGTTCTCATGCAGCAGCAGGCAGACACGCTTTCAGACCAAGATATCCGTGATATTTCCTATTTCTATTCAATGCTGGGCAATGATTCAAGCTCGCTCGGCGATTCAAACGAAGTCAGCGAATAAAATTCAGTCAGCGGTTCAAAACCTCTAGGCAAGGAGCCTTGTTATGGAACAAGTGACAACGCAATACAGCATTAAGGTCGTGAAGTACTTCATCGTCGCATCCTTAGTGTGGGCGATTGTAGGTATGATCATCGGCGTGATTCTCGCCGCGCAATTATATTGGCCAGTCTTAAACTTTGATTCCCAATATTTCCAATTTGGTCGACTGCGCCCGCTACATACCTCTGGTGTGATATACGGCTTCGTCGTGAATATTTTAATGGGTACTTCTTTGTATATAGCCCAACGAACGGGCCACTGTGACTTGTTCAATAAAAGCCTTTCATGGATGGTATTTTGGGGCTGGCAATTCATCCTGTTGCTTGCAGTCATTTCCTTACCCGCAGGCCACACTACTTCAAAAGAGTATGCGGAGCTTGAATGGCCAATCGACTTAATGATTGTACTGGTTTGGGTGCTTTATGCAGTGTTGTTCTTTGGCACGCTTGCTAAGCGGAAGGTCAGCCATATCTTCGTGGCAAACTGGTTCTTTGCGGCTTTCATCATCGTCGTTGCCATGATTTTCATCGTCAACAACCTCGCGATACCAGTGCTAGCGATGAAGTCCTACTCTGTATTTGCAGGCGCTCAAGATGCGATTGTTCAGTGGTGGTGGGGACACAATGCCGTCGGTTTCCTACTGACCGCGGGTATCATTGGTATGAATTACTATTTCATACCCAAAGCGGCGGATCGACCTATCTATTCGTACCGCTTGTCTGTGATCCACTTCTGGGGCTTGGTCGGCTTCTACACATGGGCCGGGACACACCATCTCGTTTACTCTTCCGTTCCGATCTGGATTCAGAACATCGGAATCGTGATGTCGTTGATCCTATGGCTCCCTTCGTGGGCTGGTGCGTTCAATAGCGCAATGACCCTGCTACAAAACAAAGAAAAGCTGAAATCCGACTACATTCTTTTATTCTTCTTCTCAGCGATTCTGTATTACTGCTTAGCGACATTCGAAGGTCCACTACTTGCCATTCGTTGGTTCAACATGGTGGCACACAACACCGAATGGATTATCGGTCACGTACATTCCGCCGCACTTGGATGGGTTGGGATGTCAGGGATAGCCGTCTTTTACTACTTCATTCCACGCTTATGGGGCCAAACCGATCTTTGGTCGCCACGACTGATTAAGTGGCACTTCTGGCTCGCTCATGCCGGCGTCGCTCTTTATGCAATAGCACTTTGGGTAGCAGGCATCGGTGAAGGTTATATGTGGCTCGCTCAAAATGAAAATGGCGAACTGATTTACAGTTTTGTAGAGGCAATGGACTTCAAAGCACCTTGGTTGTTCTTACGATTCTTTGGTGGCGCGCTGTTCGTCCTTGGATTGTTCTTAATGGCATTCAACTTGTACAAAACGGTTCGTATGCCAACCGTACATGACGCTAAACACACCATTAATGAGGGGGCTTAAGTGATGAGTAAAGACTTTACACATTCAATCGTCATTTTAATTTTGACCACCGTTGTTGTCGCCTCCTTCTCTTTATTAGTTTGGGTAGTACCAAGCATTGTCCGTGGAGATGATATTGCCAAAGGCAGCTTAGCGATGCCTCTGACACCTATTGAGTTAGCAGGTCGAGATATCTACATCAGCGAAGGCTGCCATGTTTGTCACACTCAGATGGTTCGCCCTCTAGAACCAGAAGTTAAACGTAATGGTCGCCCGAATAAAGAAGCGGATGATATCTATGAGTTTCCAAACTTATGGGGTTCAAAACGTACAGGCCCAGACTTAACCAATTTAGGTAGAAAGTATTCTGACCAATGGCATGTCATTCACCTCGTAAACCCTCGCAGAGTTGTCCCTACCTCTATCATGCCCTCTTACCCGTGGCTGTTTGAGCAAACTCTGACTGGAGATGATATCAGCGCCAAAATGGAAGCCTTGCGCACGCTGGGTGTGCCTTATACCGACAAAGAGATTGGCGATGCGAGATTGCAAGTAAGAGGCAAAACCAAAGGTGAAGCGCTAATTCGTTACCTTCAAAGCCTTGGTAAAGATACGTCGCAGGAGGTATCACAATGAGCACATTTTGGAATCTATGGGCGGTATTATTAACCTTAATTTTCTTTGTTCTGATGGTGTCTGTTGTCGTTAAATACTGGCGTAGCAATCACAAGGCCGATCACGACCACACCATTGGCACCTTTGATGGCATTGAAGAGAAAGACGCGCCGCCACCTAAACTGCTGTTTGTCAGTTATGCGGTAGCCTTCTTACTCTCTGCAGGCTACTTGGTGCTCTACCCTGGGCTTGGTGAGTGGAAAGGCTTAGTCGATTGGGAGCAGAGCGATGACAAGCTCAGTTCACCATCCACCACTCTCAATGAGCAATTTGCACAAACCAGTGAAACCACGTTAGAGGGATTAGCTGCAGTTCCTGAGATCGTGAACAGCGGTCAGATACTATTCCAAACTCACTGTGCGGCGTGTCACCGAGACAATGCACAAGGCCAGAAACACTTCCCTAACCTTATCGACCAAGATTGGTTATATGGCGGTAGTGATGAGGCTGTGATCCATTCCATTGCCAAAGGGCGAAATGGTGCGATGCCAGGTTGGAGCGAAATCATGCGCCCGGATGAAGTGGCAAAGGTATCTTACTATCTAGCGTCTCTTAACCAGCGTCATACCGATGTGCCTGAGGTTAAGGTCAAACTCGGTAAGACCTTATTCGCCAAATATTGTTCGTCTTGCCATGCCGATGGTACGGTCGCCAACCCAGCGATTGGAGTACCTGACCTTTCCGATGATACTTGGCTACACGGGGGCAGTATTGAAGAGATTCAGCACACCATCAATTACGGTTTGAACAATCTAATGCCTGCGTTTGATGAGCAGCTCAGCGAGAACGAAATACTCGCGCTTGGGGCTTATATCCGACACGCTGGTGAAGTAGAGCAACAAAGGCTCGCGAGTTTGAAAGCATCATCTGTTGAGCGCGGAGAATATCTCGCTTATGCCGGTGACTGTGTAGCTTGTCATAGTGCAGAAGGTGGCGAACCCTTTGCTGGCGGCCTACCGTTTGTGACCCCTTTCGGTACCGTGTATTCAACCAACATAACCCCACACACCACCGAAGGGATCGGGACTTATAACTTCGATGATTTCCGAGCTGCGTTAGTCGCAGGTAAAGGTAAGAATGGTTACCTGTACCCAGCGATGCCTTACACCTCTTATCAATACCTCACCGACCAAGACATGGTCGATTTATGGGAATACATGCAGTCAATCACCGCCGTGCCACGACGCAATGATGACAACAGCATGATGTTTCCATCCAATATTCGCTTAGGTTTGCTTGGCTGGAACATCGTATTCATGGATACCGACCCTATTGATTATGAAGTACCAGAGGAGCTCAAAGGAGAAATTGAGAATGTCGATAAGTGGCAACAAGGCAAATATTGGGTCGCAGGACTTGGTCACTGTTCGGAGTGCCATACGCCACGAAACATTGCCCAAGCACTGATACCAGAACGTATTTTCCAAGGTAACTTAATCGACGGTTGGAACGCACCTGACATCACCGCAAATGAGCTCTATATCGACGGCTGGGATGAGAAAATACTCACCGATTTCTTACACACAGGTCACTCAGACAAAGGTACGGCTTTTGCGGGTATGGCTGATGTAGTGAAAAACAGCCTAAGCTTGATGACGCGTGAAGATATTGAGTCTATGTCCTACTACTTGCTGAGCGGTGATATCAACAACACCATTAGCAGCGATGCCGTGCCGTTACAGCCTCAAGGCTTTGATGAAGAGTCTTACGCAGCTGAAATCTACACCACGTATCGTCAAACCTGTGGGGCGTGTCATGGTGATGATGGTAAGGGTCGCGACCCTATCGCCCCTACTCTATTGAATAACGGTATTATCATGCACAGCGACCCATTCAACACCATTGCGGTAACCGTACGTGGCCTACAACCCACCTATCTCGACAAGGATAGAAACTTCATGCCGATGGCAAGTTTTGAAGATGTATTGTCGGATCAGAGACTGGCTGAGTTGATTACCTTCGTGCGATTGCATCTTGGAGACAGGCAAGAACCAGTCACCGCAGAGCATGTTCGTGAGGTAAGAGAAACACTTGAAGCTGCAGGTTACGCAGGTGGCTTACATACCACACCGGACATGTATGACCGCAGAGATAACACCATCAACATCCGATAGCGGACATATCATTTAGACAGTGAATTGCAATAAACCAAAGGAGGCCAATGTGCCTCCTTTTCATTTTCGGTCCTCTTGTACGCAGTGGCGTCAGACAACACAATTATAACTAACTGATTACACAATTAAGCAGATCTGCACATAATGCGATCAATCTCGCAGAACAAAGATGACACCAAGTGCATAATGTGCAAAATTTTTCAAAGATGTACGAAGGACAGATATGGATACAACTACACTCATCTACGATACGTTGGAAGGCCTGTCGAGCGCAAAGCCACAGCAACACGCTCAAATCCGCCAAAATCTATATAACCAATTAGATTTATCATTTGAGAAGCAGTTGGCTTTGTATTCATCAGTTCTAGGTCCAGCAAGTGCTGGTAGATTGACCGATTTGGATAGTGCAGTCATGTCTGCACGCAAGATTGTTGGTTTAGAAAACAGCTAACCTAGCTTCAACCTATCTCCATTTTAACGCTGCCGTTGTGCAGCGTTTTTTTATACACGCTATTAACGATAAATGGAGCTGTTTACGATAAGTATGGCTCTTTACAATAAGTCCAAGTCGCTGCAATTTTCAAGTTGCTCGCATTCTCATTTGGTTAATCTTATGTTCCATTTTTAACAGGTGTGTAACCTCAATAATGGCGCTAATGTTAGTAGCACGTTAACCACACATCGGATGGAAGAATCATGAGAGTACTTATTGAATATACACAGACAGGCAAATATCGTGATCATGCGTGGGAAGCACTAACGATTCGTTCAAAAGGCGAAATTCAAGCTGTGACTCCCTCTTATGCGGCGCAGCTCATCGAACAGAACCGCGCCAGCTTATCGACTACTGAAAATCAAGATATCGTCATCCAACCTTAATGGCTTCAAGGGCTACCCCTCCTAGTTCCTTAAATCGAATAGTTCGATGACATAAAAAAAACGCTGCACGGATGCAGCGTTTTCTTGTTTCTATCGGAGATAGCTTTTCGAGTAAGTAACTTGATTACTTTGGCAGGTTCTCTAACGAATCAACCATTGTCATTAACTTATCGACAATTCTTTCGCCGTCTACTCGCAAACCATTGTGTTCATATTCATTAGTAATCCACGCTTTCGAATTTGGAATATTCGCCAGTGTTTCGCGGCTGTAATCCAGCTCTACGTACATGTCATCTGCGTAAACCGCACACGCCATCGGAACCGTATTCTTGCTCAGCTGCGCTGCGTTGTACAAAGTGCCCCAGTCCGATTTTTCAGCCAGCATGTTCGCCGCTTCACGCAGTGGCTTCAGTGTTTCTAGTTGGTCGAACATCCATGGATAAACCATTTCGCCAGTAAACCAGAACTCACTGCCCGATTGATAGTTGAAATGCGAATACTGCTCACGCACGCGATGTGCCGACCAGTTAGACGCTGTGCCTTGGCAGTAAATCGATTCATGCAGAATCGCGTAAATAGGGTTTGTTAGGTAGCCCTGCTCTTGCTGCATTTGATTTAGGAAGCTGTAGCTCAGCTGCTTGTTACCGTTCACTTCAACAAACGCACTCTCTAGTGTGAAGTACATAGGGAGGTTTGCTTCACCGCCACCAAGGTTAATACCAATCAATTGGAACTGTTCAACCGTAAACACCTGACCGTTTGGCAGTCTCACGTCGTTGTTAAGCAGGTAATCAGAGATCTCACAACACATAGCTTGCGCTTGTGGGAACTGAGCAAAGAAGGCTCTGTTTTTGTCTTCTACACGCTTGTAGGTTGCTCGATACACATCATCAGCTTCGCGCTCGATAGACGGAATACCGCCCGTGACATAACAACGCTGTAAGCTTTGTGGGAACAACGACAAGTAGCTAAGTGTACAGAAACCACCAAAGCTCTGGCCAATCGTCGACCATTGTTTAACACCGAACTGCTCACGAATCGCTTCCGCGTCGCGCACGATGTTGTCTGCTCTGAAATGCGATAGGTATTCAGCTTGCTGCTCTGGAGACATGTGCGCCAATGTTTCGTGGCTGATCACCGTGCTGTTGCCTGTACCACGTTGATCAAGAAGCAGCACACGGTAGTTTTGCAATGCACGCTTTAGCCAACCCGATTGACCGCTTACTCGTGGCGACGGGAAGCCCGGTCCACCTTGAAAGTAGATCAACCACGGCAGTTCTTGCGAATCCTTAGCGAGATCAACCAGCTCACGTGCGAAGACTTGGATCTGTTGTCCATCTTTTGCTTGGTAATCGAGTGGCAACTCAAAAGAGTGCTGACGATACAGGGTGGTTCCATCAATAAAGTTAGCTTGCACGCTTCATTCCTTTTTATCTGATTCTAATGTCATCGGTACGAATAAAAACGGCGCCCGTTGGCACCTTTAGTTAGCAAGATACGCATAGTGGCTTGTAAAAGAAACCGTTTGTTTAACATGATTGTGAAGGTACTTCATCTAATCGTTCAATTAACCTTCAACGCGTGACAACTTGTGTCAAAACAGAGAGTTTAAGGTGTGACCTATTGAGAGGAAGAACAAAAGTAGAACACAAATAAAAAGAGCTTAACGAGGTGAGGATACGTTAAGCTCTTTGGTTTTATCTGTTGTAAATGAGGTTTATAAATTCAATAAGCTCAGGATTTATAGGCTCAGTTTCTATAAGCTAAATATCTATAAACTAAAGCTCTATAAAATAAAGCTCTATAAAATAAAGCTAAGAAGCTTCTAGCTCACCTGCACCTTGAATTGAACGTTGGCTGTTTTCAACAAGGATAGCCGTGGCCGTTTCTTTCAACGCGCCCCACTCTCCATCGTCAACTTCAATGCCCTCGTTCCACGCCTTCTCTTGAGTTTTAAAAAGCGCTTCCGATTCAATGTGTGTTTGGTAGCCATCTGACAAACGTTCGATATCGAAATCCTGGACGGAAAGCTCGATGGTCATATTGTGGATATGATCGTCCGATGCCAGAGGCAAATCTGATAAAAACAATTCTGGTGCAACGCAACCACGGTTAAGCACATACAAAGTGCTCTTAGGGTTGGAGCCATTATCCCAACGTGCAGTACACGCGATGCCCTTCGCCGCCAGTTTCACAAGCTCGCTGTACGCTAGCCAGCGGTTATGACAGTTGTTTAACTCAATTTTCAGCGTCTTCTTGCCGACCATTTTTTCAATCGCGTAATCCATCACCACAGGTAGGTGGCACGCTAAACTTGCCTTGTGCAGGTCAACTTCAACCGTGTTATCGCTAAGCACTTGAATGTCCACTGGGCAATCGTCTTCTAACCCAATGAAGTTGCTCGCATTGTTAAAATGACGAACACCATCCAACCCCACCATTTGTAAATCTGCCACCATGTTCGCTATCACATCGGCTTCACCACATGTACGGCGCATACCCAGAAAGGCTTTATTGACGGCCGCTACCAGTTCATTGTGAGAAACGATCATAACGATTTACCTCCATGTTGAGCATTAATATGTGTAGTAGCTTTTTGTGAATCAGCGAGCTCCGCTTCACTTGGTAATACTGGGAACACCCATTCGTCCTGATGAATTTCATCAAGCAATGGCGCACCTTGGAAAAACGTCACTCGTACCCAACGGTCTGAGCGAGGATCAAACTTAGTCGCACCAAACATCGCAAGCTTGCAACGCAGTAAGTGCATTGGTGGCGAATCTTGGTGCAGAACATTCATTTGAATGTCGCCCATCGCTTTGTTGCCTAGCGTCCATACACGACGTGCAATAGCACGATGCTGTGGCTGCTTAACAAGGAACTCAGCCAATGAAAGCTCTGGCGCAAACTGCAATAAAGCATGGTACAAACGGTAAGCTTGACGGCCTATATCCAGCGGCAGTTCACGCTCTTCGCCTAGCTCTTCACCTCGAACACCGAGTCTTGGTTCTTCTTTATCTTGAGAGCGGTACCAGAACCAGTAGTTGTTTTCGGCTTTAGTAAAGTCGGTCGTGATAGCCCAACGGTACTTTTCTTCTAACACAACCAAAAGGTCTTGAATCTTTTTACCACTTGGAAGCGACAGTGTTTCGCTGCAATTCATTTGCTCTTGATGGGCGTCCACTAATTCTGGGTACAATTCCATCAAGCATGAGATAAGGATTTCTTGGGCTTCCATACTCATGTGCTTAGATTGTTCAACTAACTGCGCCCACGTATCACATTGGCTGACAGACACTTCTAGCGATTGCTCTGCGTGTTTTAATTCATCAACCGCTACTTTGTTCAACTCTTGCTGGTTTTCATTGATGGTAACGACTTGTTCTAAATGACAAACCGCTTTTTTAACTAATGTACGTAGTGGCTCAATCAACGCCGTATCCGTGTGACTAACTAACACGTCAGCTAATGCATGCTCACGTGTTGTCATCCACTGATCGACAATACTCGGGTGGTTAATCAGGTATGGCGCCATGCCTAAACCAGTCGCATTACCAACACCAAGGTAACGCTGTAATCCTCTATGCAAGGTAATCGCTTGTTCACCGCCCTGTTGCTCGGCTAGGTAATGAACCCAATCTAGGCTGAACTCACGCAGCATATAAACCGCACACATTTGCGCACTAAACGACTGATTAAAATCTTCATTTTTCTCTAAGATTTTAAAGTCAGCAATGCCAAATTTGCCATTACCGTATACCGCTGTCGTTCGCAGGATGTAACCCACTTCAGCCAGCTCTTTTGGCGTTGGTTGAACACCTTTAGCCAAGTGACTCACGATGTGTTCAAACACACGTACACTTTTGTTTGCACGCGCCAACACAAGCACGTTATTTGGATTACGGCCTGCTTCTTGAAGCGGTACGTTCGCACGAAGTCTTTCAAGTAGGGCGACATCAACATCACCAAGAACAAGCGCAAACGTTACGTCCCACTTTTCAGCAATTACACGGTCATTTCGTTCGTCATCTGCAATCTCATCGCAGAAAACAACCAAATGATAAACATGGTTTGGCGTCGCAAGCTTATAGATAACATGACCAAAACCTTGAGCGTCTAATTGCCACTCATGTTTCGTCACTTTCCATTCTTGCTGAGCCATTTTACGAATCAGAGTTCTAACGAAGCTGATACGTGTTTGGTGCATTGCACCTAGCCTTTCCGGTGCCATGACGACAGTCGCGTCACGTAGTGCTGATTCAGTGTAGGTAGAACGATGTGCATCCATTTGCTCACCACCTTATAGTTATAGGATTTTGCTAGCCATTCAGAACCGATCGTTGCCATCATTTGAAGCATTCGTTTTTACAGTGTGTTGGTTAGCTTTCACGTTATTTGGGGCAAGCGAGCTCACCCCTTATTATTTTGTCCTGACTAGATCAATTGACCTAAATACGTGCCGCCCGATGTATCTTCACCAGTACGGTTTTTTGTTCCTTTCGGAATTTTGCATCAGCCTTCTTTCAAAGGCTGATTTGTTCTTATTTAATCAGTTTCTTACAGAGCCTTATTATTACAGCCCCTGCTCTTTTGCCATCTTGATTGCGATTTGAGGCGCGTTCCAAAGTGATGGCAGCAAGATTAAGGAAACCGGTACCGCGGTGATAACAATGAAGGATTGCAGCGCTGAAATACCGCCAGAACCTAGGGAAATCAGAATTAACGCTGTTACCCCCATCATCACACCCCAGAAGGTACGAATAATTGCATTGGGTTCTGTCTCACCACTGATAACTACACTGATGGTGTAAGTCATTGAGTCACCAGTCGTTACGATGAAGATCGTTGTTAAGATCAAGAACAAAATAGATATCAGCATTGGCATTGGTAATTGCTGAGTCACAGCTAGTAGTGCGCCTGGTAAGTTAAAGCCTTCAAATGCCTTACTTACGCTACCCGGATCTGCGATTTCGAACGCAAGACCAGAGCCACCAACAATCGTGAACCAGAAGCAAGTAACAAACGGTGCGATAAGGCTAATGGTTGATACCAATTGGCGTATACTACGACCGCGTGAAATACGAGCGATGAAGATTGCCATCATTGGGCCGTAACCTAAGAACCAACCCCAGAAGAACACTGTCCACCAGCTCAACCAACCTTCGTCACCACGGTAAGTCGCCATTGGGATGAAGTTATCAATCATGCTGCCTACACCTTGAATGTAGCCATTGAAGATAAAGTTCGTTGGACCAAAGATCAGGATGTAGACCATCAATGCCATTGCCAAAATTACGTTGTAACGGCTTAGCATTTGCATCCCGCGGTTAAGACCACTTAATGCCGATAATGTGTATAAAACGATTGCGAACAGAATGATGATTAGCTGTGTTGTGAAACCATCTGGAATATCAAACAGTGCGTTCAGTGCGTAGCTGACTTGCAAGCCTAAGAAGCCGATAGGACCGATGGTGCCCGCCGCTACTGCGACAATACAACATGCATCAATCAATGCGCCTGTGTGGCCTTTCAGTGCACGCTCACCCAATACTGGGTAAAGCAAAATACGAGGTTTAAGCGGCAAGCCTTTGTCGTAGTGAAGGTGCATAACCACGATAGACGTTAAGCTGCCGACGATAGCCCATGCTAAGAAACCCCAGTGCATGAAGGATTGCGATAACGCATTCACCGCGCCTTGCTGTGCGTTTTCTTGTGCGCCGTACAATGGTGGTGGGCTAACGTAGTGAGCAATAGGCTCTGCTGCTGCCCAAAATACGCCGCCGCCTGCCAGTAGCGTACAGAAGATGATCGCCATCCAACGGAAACCATCCATTTCAGGTTTAGCGATGCCGCCTAGGATAACCTTGCCTGTTCGCCCTGCCGCAAGGCCAAGACCAATAAGAAAAGTCAGAAGAAGAAGCATTTGCCAGTAAGGACCGAACACTTTTACAGACCATGCAAAGCCAGCGTTTACTAGGCTTGATAACAGCTCGCCATCAAATAGAGCAAGTGCCACGAACAGAGCGATAAAGCCGCCGCTGTACCAAAGTGCTGGGTTGGATAGACCTAATTTATCTGATGTAGACTCAGACCCGTTTGTGTTGCTTGTTGTGTGTGCTTGACCCGCATTTAAGCTTGAAGATTTCACGCTATTGGTTAAATCAGACATACTCTGACTCCAGAGGTTTCTTTGCAGCTGTCATTTGAATGATGACTACAAGGGTGTATTTAACACCTGCCCTATTGTTTTTTGTGTTGGGCAGGCTAATCCATGTTTGGGTTACCGCGTTGCGAAATAGACCGTTGTTCCTTTTGAATAGTGAAATTGGTTTAAGCAGCACTTGCTAATTGAACGTTTGTTAGAAGGCTGCTAATTCGATGATGGCTTGCGAGAAATCGTTAACCCTTGGTTTGAGGCTCTAGGCCATCTTTCAAGAAGTTAAACCAGTTTTCTCCCAAGACTTGCCCAGCTTCAGACTCGCTGAAACCATGACGCATCAATCCGTTATAAATATTTTCCATACCCGCACTACCACAGAACCAAGGCAACGCATCTGGCCAACCTGAGTTGTTCGCAGAGCCTTCACCGTAGTCCATAGCTTTAGACCAACGACCATTTCTCATCCACTCAAGAACGGCTTGAGGTTGGTTTAAGCATAGGTCACTGCCAATACCAAGGTGCTCTACGCCGACCATGTCAGCGGTAGTCGCAACCATCTGGCAAAAGTCTTCCAATGTACATTGGCTGCCATTTGGTAGGTGGAATGGGTATAAGCTGAATCCGATTAAGCCACCGCGTGCGGTTAGGGCTTTAATCACATCGTTTGATTTGTTTCGTAATGCATCATGAGCGAACGTCGGGTTCGCGTGACTGATACAAATAGGACGAGAAGACAAGTCAATCGCTTCAAGTGTTGAGCGCTCGGCACTGTGAGACATATCGATGATCATGCCCACTCGGTTCATCTCTTCGATGGCTTGTTTACCAAAGCGAGTAATACCAGTGTCGTTCTTCTCGTAGCAACCTGTCGCCAGTAAGCTCTGGTTGTTGTACGTCAGTTGCATGATCAAAAGACCTTGCTTACGCATCACTTCGATAAGACCGATCTCATCGTCGATTGGAGAACAGTTTTGAGCACCAAGGAAAATACCGACTTTACCGGTCGCTTTTGCAGTCTCAACATCAGCCATTGAGTGAATCGGCATAATAAGGTCTGCGTTCTGCTCGAATCTTAAGTTCCACTCTGCAAAGCGAGATAAGGTTTCACGAGCTGTCTCATGGTAAACCGCGGTAGCGTGAACTGCTGTAATGCCGCTCGCCTTTAGTGTTTGGAAGTATTCTCTATTCCAATTGCAGTATTGCAATCCATCTATAACAATCCGTTGCTGGTACATAACCACTCCTATTGAAAGCTCAGTGTTCTAGCTCGGTTTTGAAAACACGCTCAAGTAACATGTTTTCAAAAATGGGTTAAATCACTTGTCTAAGTTCGTTTGCTGCTTTGGTTTGAATGTTGGCCTGACTCTGTGAATCAGGCCACTTTTCATTAATAGAACGTCAATTAATAGAGATCTATCTAGTAAGGACGCTGGTAAGCCGTCTTAACCACTGTGTAGAACTCTTTCGCGTATTGACCTTGCTCACGAGGACCGAAGCTAGACTCTTTACGGCCGCCAAACGGTACGTGGTAATCCGTGCCTGCTGTTGGTAGGTTCACCATCACACAACCTGTTTGCGCTTGTTGCTTGAACATTGCGCTAGTACGTAGGCTCTGAGTAATTATGCCGCCTGTTAGACCAAAGCGAGTATCGTTGGTCGTCGCGATAGCTTCTTCTAGGTCAGCCACACGAATCACGCTTGCCATTGGTGCGAACACTTCCTCTTGGTTCACTTCCCAATCGTTCTTAGTGTTTAAGAACAGCGTTGGAGACATGTAAAAACCTTCGTGTTGCATGCTCAAGCGTTCACCACCAAATGCCAGCTCACCGCCGCTTTGACGCGCTTTCTCAACCCAGCCTAGGTTTGCTTCAAGTTGGTTACCGTCAACTACCGGCCCCATGAACACGCCTTCTTCTAGTGCGTGACCCACTTTCAGCTCGCTCATACGCTTAATCAGTGCTTCAACGTATTGGTCGTGAATGCCGTCCATAACCACTAGACGAGAAGATGCTGTACATTTTTGACCTGCGCCAGAGAATGAACCTGCGATAGTTGCATCAACTGCTGTTTGGATATCAGCATCGTCAGCAACCACAAGTGCGTTCTTACTGCCCATTTCTAGTTGGCAACGAACGAAGTTTGGTGCGGTAGCGGCTGCTACTTTACGACCCGTATCAACCGAACCAGTAAAGCTCACACCGTTCACTTCTTTAGAGTTGATCAGTGCATCACCCACTGTTGAACCGCTACCCAAAACAAGGTTGAACGTACCTGCAGGGATACCTTGACGGTGGATTATCTCAGTAAGCGCAACCGCACTTGCTGGTGTTAGGTTTGCTGGTTTCCAGATAACGCTGTTACCGAAAGCCAGTGCTGGAGCAATTTTCCAAGCAGCCGTTGCTGTCGGGAAGTTCCAAGGAGAGATGATGCCGATAACGCCTACCGCTTCACGAGTCACTTCAACAGAAACGCCTGGGCGCACTGAATCCGCGTTGTCACCAATTTGACGAAGCACTTCAGCCGCAAAGTATTGGAAGAACTGTCCTGCACGGTAAATCTCACCACGACCTTCAGCAAAAGGCTTACCTTCTTCACGCGAAAGTAGTGTGCCTAGTTCATCACAACGTGCAATCAGCTCATCACCAATCGCTTGAAGTACCGCTTGCTTGCGTTCAATCGGCGTTTTTTCCCACTCTGGTTGAGCGTGTTTTGCCGCTGAAATCGCTTGTTGAACTTGCTCTGCGCTTGCTTGTGCAAAGTTACCGATGTTTTCAGAAATATCTGATGGGTTAATGTTCGTAACGGTGCTTACACCAGCTTGCCATTCGCCGCCAATGTAAAGTGCGCTTTCTGCTTGAACATTCTGTAATTGAGTCATCATTCTGTCCTTGTAACGGTTAGGTTGCGGTTGAGTCTGGCAACCATTTGGTTAATTAATAAACTGTTAATATTCAGGTAATTAATTGCTAAAATAAGTCGTACATTTTGTATCTGAAGTGAACCCGATCGCTTGTATCAATAAACCGCTTTAATTCAAAAGAGTTTTGATCCGCAAATAGCCTTAGTTCACAGTCGAATTATTCAGGTTGAGATGCTGATGCATAAACCACGAACTCAACCAACATTTCTTCTCTTGCTAACCCGGCAACGACGACCGCAGCACGGTTTGGATAAGGTGCATTGAAGTATTCTCCGTATACGCTGTTTACCGTTTTTAGGTATTCACGATCTGTCACGTAGATCAGAACTTGCAGCACTGAATCCATAGGTTCGCCTGCACACTCCAACGTATGAACAAGGTTGTTAAAAGTCTGACGCGTTTGCGCTTCAATACCGCCCTCTACTACTGCGCCAGTTTCATCAATTGGAATCTGCGCTGTGTATAGAGTGCCGTTATTAACGATTGCCCACTCTAGTGGTGCTTTTGAAGCGAAAAGCTCGGTTTTTACTGGGTGTTTTTTAGTTTGTGCGTTCACGATTTCATCCAACTTTGTAACAACTATGTTTCAAGATGGTTAAATACTGCACCTTGACGAATGATAAATCTAACGGTAAATTTTGTGCATTTGATAAATAAAACCTATCACCTTGTGAAAAGTAAGGTATAGCAAGGGCTAGAGAAGGATCAGTGCCATGAGTATTAAGCTACAACAGTTAAAACATTTTGTTTTAGTGGTCGAAGAAGGCGGATTTCGAGCAGCATCTCACCGCGCAAATCGCTCGCAAGCGGCACTTTCTACGTCGATAAAAGAGCTAGAAAAAATACTTGGTCAGCCACTGTTTGAAACAGGCAACAAATCAACCCTGACACCTTTCGGGGAAATATGCCTGCCAAAAATCATTCAATTCCTGAATGTTTACAAAGCATTAGACAATGACCTACGCGCAGCGGCAGCAGGACAACAAGGAAGAGTTCGAATAGCGAGCGTGCCTTCGGTAGCCGCAAAACTAATCCCCAGTGTTTTAGGGGCTTTTTGTGAGCAGTACCCTAATGTAGAAGTGAGTTTGATTGATGATAATGCGGCAGGTGTAGAAGCAAGGTTACTCTCTGGCGAGGTGGATGTTGCCCTCGGCAATAGCTCCCATTTAGAAGAAGAGAGCATCGACTTCACGCCTTTACTTTCTGATCCTATCGGTGTGGTGTGCCTCAAAGACAACCCTATTGCCTCTCAACGGGGAGGAATCGAATGGCAAACTTTGTTAAAACAGCCCTTCATTCGGAACGGGACTTGCACCCTACTAGACCCAACGCCTGCGCGCATGCTCAGCGAACAAGCCCTATACTCAGTCGAGAACATTACCTCGCTGTTTTCGGTGTTAGAGCTCGGGATAGGCGTGACCACGCTACCTAAGCTGGCTTTCCCAACGAATGAAACCCGCTTGGTGTGGATTCCGTTAATTGACCCGCCCTTGCAACGACAAATTGGTATTTTCAGATTGTCTGATCGTACGATCTCACCACAAGCACAGGCTTTTCATGACTTATGTATTCAATACCTCAGTTATGAAGAGTAATAACTGAGCCTAGATTGAGTAAATTAGGCAGCGTTTTGCTGCCATTTACTTCCTCAAAACTCGGTGTTTCTTCTCCGCACCATGCTTCTCATAAACCCAATCCCCCCACTTCACTCCTATATCATCAACATTTAGGCGCTGAATTTTCACTCTCTCGCACGCAAATAGTGACAAGCTGACAACAATATAAAAATTATTCGCTTATTGATAAGGAGCGACGTACGTTTAATTTCCCAGAACAAAGAGCTCTTCCATCATTGGCTCAAACAAGCGTAACCGTGGCCAAAACCACACTTCGCAGTTCAACTTGAAAATGAACCTAAGTGTTTGAATACTCTTAATTGATAAGATCATAAATTGATAATTTCGCTCGCTGAACCCTCCTAAAAAGCCCCTCTTTTTCATGAGGATAAAGCATCTTAAATATTCATGAATAAAGTAATAAAACTATTACTTTCATAAATGAAAAATATATCTTTCAAAAATGGAATTATTGATGTCGATATTTGTCGTTTTGATCACATAATTTTAGGCGTAATTTATATTTTGTCGAAACGATAGCGAATTAGCTTAATTCGTTTAATTTCGTCAGGAGATATAAAACCAGCAAGGGTTTTTCTTTAAAGCAAATCAAGTGTTATTAACAAGTGAAATGTAGTAACAAGTTAAATTTAAACTGTGTTTTATATTAACTTACACTGTTTAACATAAGGTTTTATTATGAGGCTTAATGGGATTAGTAGCGACATCCTTGTTGCCGCTAAAAGAGTTGTTCTCTGCCAAATAGTATTAGCCATCGGTGTAGTTTTATATGAAGTGTTTTTTGGTAATAAAGTAGATATGGAATCATCAGCTTTGGGCATCGTAATTGCGATGTTGCCACCGCTGTTTGGATTTATATATGCAAGCCTAAAGGTGCGTAAGAATCCTAATTATAGTTTACGTGACTTAATGCAAATGAGTCGTGTCGTAAAAATAACATATACGTTTTTAATGTTTATCTTGGCGTTCCAGTTTTTCAAATTGGATAACCCAGTAATATTATATGCGTACATCTTTACTATGGTTGGATACTTCTTAACACCGTTTATTACCGCCTCTAATAGATCGGAGTACGCGTAGTATGGATCAAGTAACTACCGCTCACGAATACATAGAGCATCACTTAACCTTCTTAACTACAGGTGATGGTTTCTGGGCGTTTAACATTGACTCGATGTTGGTATCTTGGATTACAGGTTTACTTTTCATCGGTGCATTTCGGTATGTAGCCACTCGTGGCACTAGCGGCGTTCCAGGTCGTTTTCAATGTTTTATCGAGCTTGTCTTTGACTTCGTTAATAATCTCGTCAAAGAGATTTTTCAAGCGGAAGATAAATTAATAGGACCACTGGCATTAACCACTTTTGTTTGGGTGCTGTTAATGAATGCAGTCGACCTATTACCCATTGATTTAATCCCGGGGTTAACTCGAGCTGTGGGTCTAGAGCACTTTAGAGACCTACCAACGGCAGACGTAAATATACCAATGTCGATGGCACTCGGTGTGTTTATTCTACTGTTAACCTATACATTTAAAAATAAAGGTTTGAAAGGCTTTATCAAAGAGCTAACTACTCAGCCATTTGATAACCCTCTTTTATATCCTGTTAACTTAGTTCTTGAATTAATAACATTAATTTCAAAGCCAATATCACTAGGCTTACGATTATTCGGAAATATGTATGCAGGCGAGATGATATTCATCCTTATTGCACTAATGCCTTGGTGGATGCAGTGGGCACTGAGTGTACCTTGGGCCTTATTCCACATATTAATCGTATTCTTACAAGCATTTATATTTATGGTACTGACCGTTGTTTATTTAGGAATGGCAACAGAAGAACACCACTAATTAATAACTAAAAAATTAACTAACAAATTATTTTCGGAGATACAAATGGATATCGTAAGCGCAGTTTTATATGTAGCAGGTGCATTACTGATCGGTTTAGGTGCAGCAGGTGCAGCATCTGGTATTGGTAACTTAGCAGGTAAATACCTTGAAGGTGTTGCGCGTCAACCAGACCTTACTCCAATGCTTCGTACTCAATTCTTCATCATGATGGGTCTTGTGGATGCAGTACCGATGATTGGTGTTGGTATCGGTCTATACATCATCTTCGCCGTGGCTTAATCAAACCGCTTTGAAAGATCGATTTATACATAATCAAGATTTAGTGAGGAAGGTATGAACTTAAATGCAAGCATGTTTGGACAAGCAATCTCATTCGTGATTTTTGTTTGGCTCTGCATGAAATATGTATGGCCCCCTCTCACCGCGATGTTAGACGAGCGCCAAAAAGAAATCGCTGATGGTTTACGCCACTCAGAGAACGCTGCGAAAGAGCTAGAACTAGCAAAATCAAATGGCGCGCAACTCATCGAAGATGCAAGAAAAGATGTGACTGAACTGGTTGAACAAGGCCGAAAACGCCGCAATGAAATCATCAGCTTAGCGCAACAAGAAGCCGAGCAAGAAAAGGCACGCATCTTAGAACAAGGTAGAGCTGAGCTAGAAGGCGAACGCCAAAAGATACGCCGTGAACTTCAGGCGGATATGGCAGACGCAGTGATTCAAAGTGCACAGAAACTGATTAGCAAAAACCTAGATTCCGCAACGAACCGAGCGCTAGTTGACCAAATGATTAGCGAACTCTAAGGAGAGGCAATATGTCAGATTACACCAATATTGCTCATCCCTACGCCAAAGCATCGTTTGAATTTGCTTTAGGTGAAAACCAGTTACAAGAGTGGCACTCAATGCTGTCCATTCTTGTAGCTGTCGCGGAAGAAGAAACGATCGCTAGTCAGATTTCTTCAGCTGAAGGGGCTTCTACACACCAAACAGAAGAGCTGGCAAACCTCATCATTCATATTTGCCAAGGACTCGTTGATGACCACGTCATTAATCTTATTAGAGTCTTGGCCGAGAACGGCCGTCTTTCTGTTGTAAGAGACCTGTTTGAATTGTTCTGCGAGCTAAAGGACGAACATGAGCGTGTAGTGCCTGTCACTGTCACCAGTTCTGAAATGCTGACACAAGATCAAGTTACGTCATTAACAGCTGCACTTGAGAAGAAATTAGAGCGTCAGGTTGAAATGAAGCAGGTTATTGATGACACGTTAGTGGGTGGAATGGTCATCAAGGCGGGTGAAACCGTTATCGATGGTTCTTTAAACACATCAATTGACCGATTGGCTCATCAACTTCACGCGAGATAGGTAACAATTATGCAATTAAATTCAAATGAAATCAGCGATCTAATCAAAGAACGCATCTCGAAATTTAATGTGAGCACCGAGGCTCGCAACGAAGGCACTATCGTATCGGTTCGTGATGGCATCATCACAATCAATGGCCTTGCTGATGTTATGCAAGGTGAGATGATTGAGCTACCAGGTGGTAAATACGCACTCGCACTTAACCTCGATACCCACTCAGTAGGTGCCGTGGTTATGGGCCCCTACACTGACCTCTCTGAAGGTATGAAAGTGAAAGGTACAGGTCGTATCTTGGAAGTACCCGTCGGCAATGGACTTCTTGGCCGTGTAGTAAACACATTAGGCGAGCCAATCGATGGCAAAGGCCCAGTGAGTTGTGACCGACTCGACCCTGTAGAAGTGATTGCACCCGGTGTAATCGAACGTAAGTCAGTCGATCAACCGATTCAAACTGGCTACAAAGCGGTTGATACCATGGTGCCAATCGGCCGAGGTCAACGTGAACTTATCATCGGTGACCGTCAGACGGGTAAAACAGCGTTAGCTATCGATGCGATCATCAATCAGAAAGATTCTGGCATCAAATGTGTGTATGTGGCTATTGGCCAAAAAGCCTCCACTATCGCTAACGTGGTTCGTAAACTCGAAGACCACGATGCGCTAAAAAACACCATCGTCGTTGTGGCGTCAGCATCAGAGTCTGCAGCGCTTCAATACCTAGCCCCTTATGCGGGTTGCACCATGGGTGAATACTTCCGTGACCGCGGTGAAGATGCGCTGATCATCTATGATGACCTATCAAAACAAGCCGTTGCTTACCGTCAAATCTCATTGCTATTGAAACGCCCACCAGGTCGTGAAGCCTTCCCTGGCGACGTATTCTACCTTCACTCACGCCTACTAGAACGTGCAGCACGAGTGAATGCAGAGTATGTAGAGAAGTTCACTAACGGTGAAGTGAAAGGTCAAACTGGTTCATTAACAGCGCTTCCTATCATTGAAACTCAGGCGGGTGACGTATCAGCATTTGTACCAACCAACGTAATCTCCATCACCGATGGTCAGGTTTTCCTTCAAACCCAACTGTTTAACTCAGGCCTACGTCCTGCAGTAGACCCAGGTATCTCGGTATCTCGTGTGGGTGGTGCGGCACAATGCAAGATCATCAAGAAACTGTCTGGTGGTATCCGTACTTCATTAGCTCAATACCGCGAGCTAGCAGCATTTGCTCAGTTCTCTTCTGACCTAGATGAGATGACGCGTAAACAGCTAGACCATGGTGAACGTGTTACCGAGTTAATGAAGCAAAAACAATACTCCCCAATGTCAGTCGCTGAGCAAGCAACGGTTATTTACGCTGCAGAGAAAGGCTACTTGGTCGGTGTTGAACTAAGCAACATTGCCCGTTTTGAAGAAGAACTGATTGCTTACGCCAAAGGTCAAAACCCTGCGCTATTCGAAAAAATTAACGCGACAGGCGATTACAACGACGAAATCGACGGCGCTCTTAAAGAGATCCTAGAAGGTTTTGTTGGGATGAAAGCTTGGTAAGTGCTCCGGTTTGTTAGCTGGAAATCAAAACAAATAGGAGCAGATTATGGCAAGTACTAAAGAAATTCGCACCAAGATAGCCAGTGTTAGTAACACTCAGAAAATCACTAGCGCAATGGAAATGGTTGCAGCAAGTAAGATGCGCAAGGTTCAAGACAACATGACGCTAACTCGCCCCTACGCCGAGAACATGCGAAAAGTTATCTCTCATGTTGCATCGGGTTCGCTGGAATACCAGCACCCTTACCTGCAACAGCGTGAACCTAAGCGTGTTGCTTACATCATTATCTCGTCCGATCGCGGCTTGTGCGGTGGCTTGAACTCAAACTTGTTCAAGAAAGTGTTAGAAGAAATGGAGCAATGGCGCACCAAGGGAGTCGAGGTAGAAACAACCTTAGTGGGATCTAAGGCTATCTCGTTCTTCCAACGCGGCGGCAACGTCATTGCACAAACGTCAGGTCTTGGCGACACACCTAAGTTAGAAGACATCTTAGGTACGGTGAACGCGATGCTGGGGCATTACGACGAAGGCAAGATCGATAGCTTGTATCTCGTTTACAACCAGTTCGTCAACACCATGGTTCAAGCGCCAACGACCTTGCAGTTGCTCCCCCACCCTTCGGATTCTGAGGAAGGTGGTGAGCCTAAAAAAGCGCGTCGTTGGGACTACATCTATGAGCAAGCACCCAAAGACATACTCTCAGAACTGTTACATCGATACATCGAATCGCAAGTGTATCAAGGCATTGTTGAGAGCATTGCCTGTGAGCAAGCAGCCCGAATGGTTGCAATGAAAGCGGCGACTGATAACGCAGGCCAACTCATTGACGACTTGCAATTGGTCTACAACAAGGCGCGTCAGGCTGCCATTACCCAAGAGCTGAGTGAAATAGTCTCAGGTGCACAAGCTGTCTAGGGCTAGAAAAGACTGGGTCAAGAACAGAATTTGAGGATTTAAGAATGAGTGTTGGAAAAATAGTTAAAGTAATCGGCGCGGTGGTTGACGTTGAGTTCAGCGGCGGCAACAGCCCACGGGTTTATGATGCATTGAAAGTGACTAGCGACGAAGCAAGCTCGTTAGTATTGGAAGTACAGCAACAACTGGGTAGCAATATCGTTCGTTGTATTGCAATGGGTACGTCAGATGGCTTACGTCGTGGCCTAACGGTTGAAAACACAGGCTCACCAATCACGGTGCCTGTCGGCGAAGAAACATTGGGCCGTATCATGAACGTACTTGGTCAGCCTATTGATGAATGTGGTGAAATCGGCCAGAAAGAAAACTACGAAATTCACCGTGAAGCCCCTTCTTATGAAGAACAAGCAAACAGTACTGAGCTTCTCGAGACGGGTGTTAAGGTTATCGACCTTATCTGTCCATTCGCTAAGGGTGGTAAAATTGGTCTGTTCGGTGGTGCCGGCGTAGGTAAAACCGTCAACATGATGGAGCTTATCAACAACATCGCCAAAGCCCACTCAGGTCTTTCTGTGTTTACTGGTGTAGGCGAGCGTACTCGAGAAGGTAACGACTTCTACTACGAGATGAAAGAAGCGGGTGTACTAGACAAAGTAGCCATGGTTTACGGCCAAATGAACGAGCCACCGGGAAACCGTCTACGTGTAGCACTTACAGGCCTGACTATGGCTGAGCGCTTCCGTGATGAAGGTCGTGACGTACTGTTGTTCATTGATAACATTTACCGTTACACGCTTGCCGGGACTGAAGTATCAGCTCTGCTAGGTCGTATGCCTTCTGCAGTAGGTTACCAACCAACACTGGCTGAAGAGATGGGTGTGCTTCAAGAGCGTATCACTTCAACTAGACAAGGTTCTATCACGTCTATCCAAGCAGTATACGTACCTGCGGATGACTTGACCGATCCATCGCCAGCAACAACCTTTGCTCACTTAGATGCGACCGTTGTACTGTCTCGTAATATCGCGGCATTGGGCCTCTACCCTGCGATTGATCCATTGGATTCAACCTCTCGCCAGTTAGACCCACTTGTGGTTGGCCAAGAGCACTACGACATTGCACAAAAAGTACAAACAACACTGCAACGCTACAAAGAGCTAAAAGACATCATCGCGATTCTTGGTATGGATGAGCTTTCAACTGAAGACAAACAGACCGTATCTCGCGCTCGTAAGATTGAACGTTTCTTAACTCAGCCTTACCACGTAGCCGAAGTGTTTACCGGTCAGAAAGGTGTCTTTGTACCACTAAGCGAAACACTAAGAGGCTTTAAAGGTCTGTTAAGCGGTGAGTATGACGATATTCCAGAGCAAGCGTTCTTGTACTGTGGTTCTATCGACGAAGTGCTTAACAAAGCGAAATCACTCTAACAGGTAGGTGCACAATGGCTATCGGAATCACAGATAATACATTTCAACTTAATATTGTAAGTGCGGAAGGTACGCTGTTTTCAGGTCCAGCGTATGCCCTAGCTGTTTCTGGCGCTGACGGTGAACTGGGGATTCGCCCCGGTCACTCTCCGCTTCTCAGTAAGATCAAACCGGGCGTAACCGTGTTTGTCACGGACCCTAAATCAGAAGGCCAAGTGCTGTATGTCTCTGGAGGGATGCTAGAAGTTCAACCGGATGTCGTTACGGTGTTAGCCGACACTGCCTTGCATGGTAAAGACATTGACCGCGCTCGTGCAGAAGAGGCGAAATATGCGGCTCTAGAGAACATCAACAAGGGCAACATAGACATTAACTTCGCACAAGCTCAGCTTGAATTGGCGAAAGCCGTTGCTCAGTTACGTGCATCAGAACTGACGTCTTCTCGCACAAGACACTGAGAATAGAACTCAGACGTTTGATGCTTGATGTGTAAATAGTCTACCCACTTAAACATGATTTAAGTGGGTGGACTACATCAGGCTTTCTCTCCTATCTTTCAACTCTCCCCTCCCTTTCAACCGCCCCTAGTGCATCCTTTTCCACCAGCACTTACAAAATTACTTCTCTGCAAAACGTGCTTGGTGTGGATCAAGTTCATGACCAAGAGGTTGTGTGAGTGAATGATATAACTCTGGCTTACGGCCACGAATCCAGCGTCTACCAGTACACATGTCTAACTCTTCTGCTTTTAGCTCAGCAATCACCATATCGTTATCAACACTATCGGTCTCAGCAATGATTTCACCATAAGGGCTGAGGACCATCGCATTGCCTGTTCTTACTTCATCCATATCAACGCCGACACCATTACTAAACACAACAAACATACCGTTGTCGTGCGCTCTTGCAGGCAACCAACGCATTAACCACTCGCGGCCATTCTTGCCCTGCATTTCAGCACGAATCGCATCTAGGTTTTCATCTCGGTTAAACCATAACTCTGGGTCAATACGCTTCATCGCATTCGGGCTTCGTGAATGACAACCGCCCGTTTGGTGTGGTGCAATCAATATATCTGCACCTTTCAACGCAGTGATCCTGACATTTTCGACCAAGTTGTTATCCCAACAAATCAAGATACCGACTTTGCAGCCATGCGGCGTATCGAACACCGTGTATTGGTCGCCACTGCTCATGTGAGAGCTAACAAAGGTGTGCAGTTTACGGTGTTTCTGAACTTCTCCATTTGGCATGGCAAATACGTAGGTGTTGTATAACTCGCCATCAGTACCCTGCTCTATCAAGCCCGCACCAACACTCATGCCAAATTGTGTTGCCAGCGAAATGAGTTTTTGAGTTGATTCACCGCTCGGTACAGGTTCCGCTAACACTTCAATTTCATCGCGAGACAAAGCAGACACATGCCAGTAGCCAGTGATGCACATCTCAGGAAAACTGATGATCTCCACGCCACTGTCCGCAGCTTGTTGAACGTATTGCTCTATAACCGATAAGTTATACGCCTTATCACCTGCGTGGTGGTTAAATTGAACCGACGCTACTTTGATGTCTTTCTTCATGATTCGTCCTCAAGCTTTGCTTTATCTGATTGGTATGAACCTAGTATAAAAAATCAATTCAATTCCATATAATGAAACATATTCTCAATTCAATGAGCATTTGGAATGGAATTTGATTTACTGAAGGCATTCTGCCAGTTGGCTAAATCGGGTAATTACCGCTTGGCGTCAGAACAGCTCTACATTACTCAATCTGCACTCACTAAAAAGATTCAACGACTTGAATCCAACATTGGGGCGTCTCTGTTTTCTCGTGGTAGGAATGGCGCAGAGCTCACGCACGCAGGAAAAACGTTACTGGCAGAAGCCCAACGTTTAGTTCATTCAATGCAAGCGTTTGAGCAGCTATCTGGCTCGGTGGTAAAAGGGACTCAGGGACATTTGAACATTGGCTTTGGCGTGTCTACTTATCATGGAGCACCCAAGCTTATTGCAGCTTATAAACAACGGTACTCAGACGTTCATGTCACCTTAAATGACACACCTTCCAAGCAACAAACAGATGAGTTATTGAGCCATGATCTCGATATCAGCTTCAATCGGATACCAGAATCATCGGATTTAGAAAGCCTAACGTTGTTCAATGATTCACTTGTGGTCGCGATACACAAAGATCTTCTCAAGCAAGCGCCAAGCAAAAATCTCGTTGTCTCTGAGTTATCGAAATGGCCTTATCTAAAGCTGACCCAACATCGTGGCCCCGGATTAGACAGACAGATTCAACAATATTGTCTTGCGAATAAAATCGACTTATCAAAAACGCAAGAAGCCGATGATATTCTCACCCTGCTTGCCTTGGTTTCTGCCAATATCGGCTTCACCATTGTTCCTAACAGTGCTCAGTTCATTAGTAACACCGATGTGGCATTCATTGCGTTAGAAGGTGAATACGCCACTTGGCCAGTGGGGTTGATATGGAATGGGAAGAGTGAAAATCCACTCAGGGATAGGTTTGTGGAGTTTGTGGCTAATCAAAAAGAAAATTAGGCCGGAAGCTAAATTACACCAACAAAAAAGCTCACTAACTAGTGAGCCTTTTGATATCTGCTTAACGTAAAACCGAGGTCTAACGTTGCTTGATGTTCAAACGAATAGTTTTAAAAGATTCGTTTTAGAAAAGCAGTTTAGAGCCGTCGATTAGAACTGTAGTTTAGAAGAATTCAATCGAATTACGGCCGCTTTTATCGTCACGTGTTGGCTTAGGCGTATCCGCTTTCTTTTTCGGTTTCTTCTCTTTTTTCTCTTTTTTCTCTTTTTTCTCTTTCTTTGGTTCAGCCTTTGCGCTTAGCATTTCAGCTTTGCTTTTCTTAGACTCTTTCTTCTTAGAATCCTTTTTAGACTGACCTTTCTTCGCCTTGTTATCTTTTTTAGGCGCTTCTTTCTTTTTCGGCTTTTCTGATTCTTCTTGTACTGGCTGATCACACACCACTACATAGTACTCTTGGTTGAATTCAAAGAAGTCACCATCGTACATTTTGCGACGCTTACGCGTTTCTAGCTCACCATTTACCGCTACGTAGCCTTCAGAGATGATGTGTTTAGCTTCACCGCCACCACTCACTAGGTTAGCAATTTTAAACACCTTGTAGAGTTCGATTGGCTGTGATGAAACATCAATACCAATTGCTTCGATTTCAATCTCTTCGCCTTCTTCGCCCAGCTCTTGGCCTTCGTAATCAGCGTCTTCGTAATGTTCTTGGTCCATGGTGACCTCTACCTAAATATGTACTTCTGAAATATTGGGCGCAGTGTAATCGTAAAACAAGTAAATGACCATGTTGAATTCAACCAGAGCCTGTTTGTTTTAATAAACTCTCTGCGTTATAAAGCCCCACCGACATTCGAGAGGCTAACCAACTGCTTGGTGTATTCATGCTGCGGATTACCAAACAAAGTCTCAGTATCACCCTTCTCTATCACCTCTCCCGCTTTCATCACGATGGTGTAATGACATAGGGACTTCACGACATTCAAATCATGACTAATGAATAGGTACGTCAGGTCATACTTTTCTTGAAGTGACTTCAGTAGATCTAGCACTTGCGCTTGAACAGTTCTGTCGAGTGACGACGTCGGTTCATCGAGTAAGATAAACTCTGGCTTCAGAATCAAAGCACGAGCAATCGCGATACGCTGCCTTTGCCCGCCAGAAAATTCATTCGGATAACGATGACGAGTTTCAGGATCAAGGTCGACCTCTTTCATAACGTCACAGATGCGTTGGTCTAGTTCAAGCTCATCCAATTGTTGATGAACCAGTAAACCTTCACCGATCACTTGCGCGACCGACATCCTTGGGTTCAATGCCGAGAACGGGTCTTGAAAGACAACTTGCATACGGCTTCGAAATGGCAACATCTGTTGGCGGTTTAAGCCTTGAAGCTGTTCGTTCGAATAAGTAATCGAACCTTCACTCTCCACCAGCTTCAAAATCGCCATACCAGTTGTTGATTTACCCGAGCCACTCTCACCGACTAGGCCGATGGAGTGGCCTTTCTTCAAGGTGAACTCCATATCCGTGACGGCTTTAACATGCGAAATAGTACGCTTGAACAAACCGCCAGTAATCGGGAACCAAACGCGCAGTTGGTTCACATCAAGCAGAGGTTTGCTTTCTGGTGATACAGGAACAGGTAAACCTTTTGGATCAGAGTTGATGAGTTTCTGAGTGTAAGGGTGAGCAGGCGCGCTAAACAGCGTTTTGCAGTCGTTGCTTTCAACAAGACGACCGTCTTTCATTACCGCGACTCTGTCGGCAATTTTACGAACGATACTCAAGTCATGGGTGATAAACAGCATCGCCATGCCCAGCTCTTGCTGTAGATCTTTTAACAGGTCGAGTATCTGCGCTTGTACCGACACGTCTAGTGCTGTTGTCGGCTCATCGGCAATAAGCAACTCAGGTTCATTGATGAGAGCCATCGCAATCATTACACGCTGACGTTCGCCACCAGATAATTCATGTGGATAGGCTGAAATTTTTTGCTCTGGGTAACGAATACCCACCTTTGAGAGCCACTCTATCGCCAAGGCTTGCGCTTTGTTGGTTCGCATACCTCGGTGAATGGCTAAGGTTTCAACCAATTGTTTTCCGATTCGATGAAGTGGATTAAGCGAAACCATAGGTTCTTGGAAGATCATCCCAATGCGACCACCACGAATCCCGCGCAATTGCCTTTCTGAACAACTCAGAATATCGGTGCCAGAGAAATTGATCTTACCGTTTAGGTAGTGGGACGAACCTTTAGGTAACAGCTTTAAAATCGAATTAGCCGTGACCGATTTACCAGAACCACTCTCGCCTACCAGCGCGAGCGTTTCACCTTTGTATATTTCTAAAGAGACATCTTGTGTCACTTGTTCTATCGAATCTTTTCGCCCGAAACCGACAGACAGTTTGTCTATCGTTAAAACTGGAGAAGCAGGAACTGTATTTAAAGTCATAACCTATCCTTACTTCTGTTGATGCGGGTCGAAGGCATCACGTACCGCTTCACCAACGAAGACAAGTAACGTAAGCATCAGTGAAAGCACAACGAAAGCAGAGATACCAAGCCAAGGCGCTTGTAAGTTCGCTTTACCTTGCGCCAAAAGCTCACCTAATGAAGGCGAACCCGCAGAAAGACCAAAGCCCAAGAAATCTAATGAGGTTAATGTGGTCACCGAGCCAGAAAGAATAAACGGCATCATGGTTAACGAAGCAACCATCGCGTTGGGCAGCATGTGACGAAGCATAATGCGTTTATCATCAACGCCCATGGCCTGAGCAGCACGCACATAGTCAAAGTTTCGGCAGCGTAAGAATTCCGCTCGCACGATGCCAACTAAACTCATCCAACTGAACAGCACCATAATCCCCAGCAACCACCAGAAATTAGGCTCAATAAAACTCGATAGAATGATCAGCAAGAACAGGGTCGGCATACCAGACCAGACTTCAATGAAGCGCTGCCCGAATAGATCAACCCAACCACCGTAGTACCCTTGTGTTGCCCCGACGACGACACCGATCACGCTCGATACAATGGTCAGAATAAAACCAAATAGAACAGAAATACGGAAGCCATAAATGATACGAGCTAATACATCTCGCCCCTTATCATCGGTTCCTAGCCAATTCACAGAATCAGGTTCAGATGGCACCGCACCTGAAATATCGAAGTTTATCGTGTCGTAGCTAAACGGAATGATTGGCCACACGATGTAACCGCTGTCTTCGATGAGCTCAATAACATACGGATCTTTATAGTCGGCTTCAGTTTCAAACTCACCACCAAATTCCGTCTCGGCGTATTCATTGATAACAGGCACAAACCACTGATTATCATAAGAAACCAATAAAGGCTTATCGTTAGCGATGATCTCAGCGAACAGGCTCAGTCCAAACAAGATGGTAAATATCCAAAGGGAGATAAAACCACGCTTGTTTGCTTTAAAACGTAACCAACGAGCTTCAGCTAAAGGGTTGTTAAACATTTATTATCAATACCTTGTTATTCGTTCGCCATTAACGCGCTTCAAAATCAATTCGAGGATCAACCCAGGTATACGTCAGGTCGGAGATAATGCTCAGCACCAAGCCAAGCAAGGTCATGATATAGAGAGAGCTGAACACCACGGGATAGTCACGTTGAATGGTTGATTCAAAGCCAAGCAGACCAATTCCTTCGAGTGAAAACATCACTTCAATCAACATAGAACCCGTGAAGAAAATACTAATAAATGCGCTTGGGAAACCCGCAATAATGATCAGCATGGCGTTACGGAAAACGTGCTTATAGAGAATACTGCTCTCGTCCAAGCCTTTCGCTCTCGCAGTCACCACATATTGCTTATTGATTTCATCAAGGAAGGAGTTTTTGGTCAGCATGCTGAGTGTGGCAAAGCCACCGATAACCATCGCAAAAATAGGCAATGCTAAGTGCCAGAAATAGTCGCCAATTTGCTGATACCAATTAAGCTGCTCAAAGTTACTTGATACCAAGCCACGCAATGGGAACCAACTGAAGTAGTTACCACTCGCGAACAAAATAATCAGGATAATCGCAAACAAGAAGCCCGGAACGGCATAGCCGACAATCACGACCGCGCTCGACCAAATATCGAAGCGAGAACCGTGATGTATCGCCTTCATGATGCCTAAAGGTATCGAAATCACATAGATGATTAACGTACTCCACAACCCCAAGGAAATGGAGACAGGTAAACGCTCAATGATCAAATCAATCACGTTACCGCCCTTAAACAGGCTTTCACCAAAGTTAAAGGTCGCGTAATTTTTCAACATGTCGAAGTAGCGAACATGAATCGGCTTATCAAAACCAAACTGCTTTTTGATCTCTTCAACCACTTCCGGATCAAGCCCGCGTGAGCCTTTATAACCACTGGCAGAAGCTTGGTCACTTTCGCTTAAATCAACTTCTTGTCCACCACCAGAAAAGCGCTCCATGATCCCAGAGTTGTGCCCTTCTAATTGGGCAACAGCTTGTTCTACCGGCCCACCAGGTGCAATCTGAATAATGAAAAAGTTGATCGTGATAATCGCCCACAACGTGGGGATCACCAATAGTAAACGCCGAAATATATACGCGGCCATGCTAACTAACTCCTAGCGACGTTTTTCAGGAAGCAAAGCCGCCTTCTCTTCTGAAATCCACCATGTATCAATGCCTAAATCGTATTTAGGTAATACATCTGGACGCTCAAACTTGTCCCACATTGCTACGCGATATTCACCGACGTGCCATTGAGGGATGTTGTAGAAATTCCACTGCAATACACGGTCTAGCGAACGACCTAGTGTAAGAAGCTTTTCAGGATGCTGTTGGTTGCTCGCGATTTGTTCTGTTAACGCGTCAACCACTGGATCCATTACACCTGCAGTATTGTAAGTAGAATCAATGTAGTTAGAGTTCCAAACAATCATTAAGTTCGGGCTAGGATAAGGGTTGGCAGAAAATGACGAAGACACCATGTCGAAATCACGATCACGAAGACGCTTGATATACTGAGTCGTATCGATGGTACGGATCTTCATCTCGATACCCATACGCTTCAAGTTCTTCTGAACCGGCGTTGCAATACGCTCCGTGGTTGGGCTGTAAATCAACAACTCAAATGACATCGGCTTGCCAGTCTTTTCGTTGGTCATCACTTTGTCTTTCAGCACCCAACCCGCTTCTTTCATGAGCTTGAAAGCAGTACGCATCTGGCTACGAATACGGCCACTACCATCGGTGACTGGAGGCTGGAATTCTTCGGTAAACACTCGCGGAGGAATCTGATCTTTGTACTGAGACAGCAACGCTACTTCAGCTTCGCTTGGCAAGCCTTTCGCTTCATAGTCGGTGTTTTGGAAATAACTACGAGTGCGCTTGTACTGACCGTAGAACATGTTCTTGTTCATCCACTCAAAGTCCATCGCGTAGGTTAACGCTTCACGAACCTTTGGATCTGAGAACACAGGAGATTGAATGTTGAAGACAAAACCTTGAGTCGTTTCTGGCTTCTCATGGTTGATCTCTTCTTTGATGATGTAGCCTTTATCGAAGTTCGCGCCCGTGTATGAATTGGCCCAAAACTTAGCTGAGTTTTCGGTTCGAAGATCGAACTCCCCTGCTTTGAAGGCTTCTAGCATTACTGTGTCGTCACGGTAGTAATCGTATTGTACTTCTTTGAAGTTATTACGACCGACGTTAACAGGCAGGTCGGCTGCCCAGTAATTTTCATCTAAACCGTAAGTCACGCTTTGACCCGATTTATAGCTGATGATCTTATAAGGGCCACTTCCTACCGGCGGCTCACTCAAAGGTTCAGACAGCTTCTTATCTTTCCAATAATGCTCTGGCAATACGCGAGTACTTTGGGCAAAGCTAAACAACTTCTCGCGGTTTGGCTTCTCCATCTCAATACGAACCACTAAATCAGAAACCGCGGTGACTGACTTAATTTCTTTGTAATAGACACGGTATTGAGGCACACCCTCGGTTGAAAACTTATTAAAGGTGAATGCCACATCATGAGCCGTAATAGGCTCACCATCATTGAATCTGGCTTTTGGATTGATATCAATTTCCATCCAAGTGAAATCACTGGCGTAGCGAACCTTTGAGGCGATTAATGGATAATACGCATCAATCTCGTCGCTCGGAGAAAACATCAAGGTATCGTAAATCTCACCCGTGTAACTTGCAGCAACGCCGCGAGAACCGAATCGATTAAAGCTATCGTAGGTGCCAATGCTGCCGTAGGTCACTTTACCTAGTTTTGGCGCATCAGGATTAACGTAATCAAAGTGAGTGAAATCGGCTGGATATTTCGCTTCACCAAAACCAACCAGTTGAGTGGTTTCAATTACGGTGACGGCAGGTGTTTCGGTATCAGAAGCGTGTGTAACGGAGGGATATAGAGCAATAAGCGGCAGCATGACTGCACATGAAGTTAAATTTAACCTGAAAAACTGAGTGCGCTGCGAGGCTTTGCTTCGGAAAACTGTTCCCATTTGACTCTCCCTTCAAATGTTATGAATTCGATATTCAACTTGATTAATCGGCTTTGAATACACACCGCTAAAACAAGTATAGGTTCAAATCTAACATCATGTAATAACTAATAAAACCATCAGCACTTCATCTCTGACGGTTTATTTACAATTAACTCGTTACAGCTCGAAGTTATTGAATGCAGTAAGCTTTGATTGAGTTGATTGCTTTGATTAGTTTGGTGGCGTAAAAAAGTACGGGGGAAGGCAGAAGCACTAAGATTGCGCTAGCGTGAATGACACAAGCCTCCACGACTTAGATTTCCTTTGATTCGCTTCTAAAGCGAAATTTAGGTTCTAAATAATCAACAAACTATACTTTACTGGAGTATCCTTGCAGCCTAGGTCTAAATGGAATGACACTTTGAACAAACCAAACCAAATAACATTCTCAACGTTCAACCTTTTGAACTACCTCGAACCACCGAATGCTTATTATGATTTTGAGAACATCTACAGCTTCGAAGAATGGCAAAAGAAGCAACATTGGATGACTGAAGCGATTCGTTCATTAGATTGTGATGTGATCGGCTTCCAAGAGATATTTAGCCCTGAATCTTTAGAGCAATTAATGAAAGTACTGGGTTACCCTTACTTTGCAGTTGTCGATAGCGCACATGTTGAAGATGATTACCTATACACCTCACCTGTCGTTGGTATTGCATCGCGTTACCCGATTGAAAACGTACAGCCTGTTACACCAGATTCGAAGTTACTGACAGTATTCAACCTTGGCGGCAAATTCTCATTCAACCGAACGCCTATTCACGCCACAATTACGTTACCCCATTTAGGTTCAACCGACTGTTATGTGGTGCACTTCAAATCACAGCGTCCGACAGAACCAAAAGCAGAATCTGTCGATGCGGACAACGCTCTGCAAGGTGAAAAACCACAAAGTGACACGCTCACTCGCTTCCATCAAGAACAACTTGGCTCTTGGTTATCGAGTGTCCAACGCGGTCTAGAAGCTCAGATGCTGCATCAATACATCACCAATCAACGTTACCAGACCGACCAGCCTGTTGTGTTGATGGGTGATTTTAATAAGCCTCTGTTTAATGATGAGTTTAAAGGGCTGTTGAGTTACTCAATCAACCGAGACGAAAACAGCAAGCATTGGCTATCCCACTTTCGATTAAAAGACAGCTGGGATCTTTACCATCAGTTACATGAAGAAGACTTGCTCGAACAACGCAAACCAACCCACTACTACGGCGCTTCTGGATCTGTACTGGACTACATTTTGATGTCGAACGAATTCGATTGTCAGAACTCATCAAGCTTGATGGAGATCTCTAGTTACACAGTGTTAGACCATCATCTGATTAATCCTAGTTTTGAACACGACCAATTCAGTACCGACCATGCCATCGTATCTGTTACCGCGCATATCCGTGAAGCCTAGAGTTAAACATAAAAAAGCCGCAGTCAAAAACTGCGGCCTTTCACTTTAGCTAAACGGGTTGAGCCAACCGACGCCCCATTTAGAAACCGATTTACCGTTTAACAAAGTGTGAAACTTAGAAGGTGTACATCGCACCAAGGTAGAACGAATCAAGTACAACTGTCTTTTCAGTTTTATATCCATAGTCATAACTATCAACATTAAAAGCATCAGCCTCATACGCTAATCGGAAGCTCAACGCAGACATGGTTGGTGGCGTGTATTCAACCCCAACTCCCATGCGGATTCCATCACCAGTATCATCAAATCCATTACCTGATGGTCGCGATCCATCTGCAAGCTCCATATCTAAGTCAATCGTAGATAAACCAATCGTACCAAATGGACGCACGCCATTATCAAACGTGTAGCCAAGGTTAGCCGTTACAGAAAAGATTTGAGGTGTCCAAGTGAAAACCTTGTCTCCAGAATTGGTTTTAAGAGCAATATCACCAAAGTCTGTATATTGAGCCTCAATCGACACAATGCGGTTAAACTTGTAACCAGCAATTAATCGGTAAGTATTGTCTTCTGCTTTAAAAGTAACAGGAGCTTGAGAATCAATTAACCCTCCATCATCAATACCAGAAGTACCGATTGCACCACCTAGATAAAAACCACTATCGGATGCCATTACATTGCTTGCCGCCACGGCTGACATCAGCGCGATGCTTAAAATTAATTTGTTGTTCATTACTGCTTGACCTTACTTAGTGCAAATCATGATTGTTACACCTTCCTATGCTGCACAATCTTGTTAGAGTTATCCGACACCCCGTCGAATTGGCAAGCAGGTTAATCTCACTGAAAACAAAAAAATAAATAAAAATATAATCACTTTGTAACTTCAGCCAACATAATCAGTAATAACAAAATAAACACATGAATAATAAAGAAATAAAAACACGTCTTTTCTAGATAAAACCTTCCACTCAATTTTCCAATCATCCCATTTTTAGATTTTATTCACGCAGACTTACGAACGCTTACTTTCAAGAGTGATGCGATTCTGCATAATTCGCGCGCTTTGACCATTCGTACACTTAAATAACCACACTTAAATAGTTATCCGATCCAAAAGCAGCCAATTTCGCTCAATCTCCACAATTCAGAATAAGACGATCAAAAAACACGATGAACCACACAATAGACTTCAACGGCTTAATCATTGATATCGACGCTCGCACTATTACCAACGAGCAAGGGAATAAAATCACCTTGCGCCCTCACCTATTAGCAGTGCTCTGCTTACTGATAGAAAATGTGGGAAAGCCGATTTCGAGAGAACATATTGTTGATGTGTGCTGGGACGGGCAACTCTCGTCACCGCATGCCCTTGCAAACGTCGTCTATAACCTACGCAATGTCTTCGCGCGATTGAGAACGCCAAACGTCCAGATCATTACCATCAGTAAGTTTGGATATGTGCTATCAATTGAACCCACGTAGCCAAATTTATGCAATCAATGGCGTTGACTGAGATCACCAAAAAACGCCCTATCGAAACGTTTCGATGATCGTTATCACACTCTAAAACAATCAAACGTGCAAATGATAAATCAGACACTATTATCACTATCGAAACGTTTCGATGGCTTTTTCTTGAGTTGTTCTCAACCCATTAAGCGTTATTTTTTGATAGGTCGTGATATGAAAAAAAGTACTCTAATAAACTCTGAACTCTCTTACTTAGTGGCGACTCTTGGCCACACAGATGAAATCACGATTTGTGACGCGGGCTTACCGATTCCAGACCACGTAACTCGTATTGATCTTGCTTTGACTCACGGTGTACCGAGCTTCGCCCAAACAGTGAAGACCATGCTTGATGAGTCTCAAATTGAAGGCGTTGTGATTGCAGAAGAATTCGCGAAAGTCAGCCCAGAACATCACGCAGCGCTGATTGATCAAATCAAAACGGAAGAAGCACGTTGTGGCAAACCACTTTCGATTACTTACATCACTCATGAAGAGTTTAAGCAGCGTACACATGACAGCCGCGCAGTGATTCGTACTGGTGAATGCACACCATACGCAAATGTTATTTTCCAAGCTGGCGTGACTTTTTAATAAAAGCTAAACCATACACAGACACAACCAAATACAACTGGCCCCGAGTAAAGGAACCGACATGACTCAAGCCATTTTAGAACTTAGCTCAATTGAGAAAGCCTTCCCAGGTGTGAAAGCACTGGATAAGGCAAGCCTCAACGTTTACCCAGGACGCGTAATGGCGTTAATGGGCGAAAACGGTGCAGGTAAATCAACCCTCATGAAAGTGCTGACAGGTATTTATCACTTGGACGGCGGTACTATCGCCTACCAAGGAAAACCTGCCGCATTTAAAGGGCCGCGTGATTCTCAACAAGCAGGCATTAGCATCATTCACCAAGAACTGAATCTGATTCCTGAGTTAACCATCGCCGAAAACATCTTCTTAGGTCGTGAAATCACCGGCACCATGGGTCGCATCTTGTGGAGCGAGATGTACCAAGAAGCGGACAAGCTACTTAAACGCCTGAACGTAAAGCACAGCTCAAAAACACTTTTAGGCCAGTTGAGCCTTGGTGAGCAACAAATGGTAGAGATCGCGAAAGCCCTTTCGTTTGAATCAAAGGTCATCATCATGGATGAGCCGACTGACGCGCTAACCGATACTGAAACTGAGTCTCTGTTTAAGGTGATCAACGAACTGCGTGATGAAGGCTGCGGCATTGTTTACATATCTCACCGACTCAAAGAGATCTTTGAGATTTGCGACGACATCACCGTACTTCGCGACGGCAAATTCATTGGTCAATGTGAAGTAAAAGACACCGACGAAGATGGCTTAATCGAAATGATGGTTGGTCGTAAGTTAGACGAGCAATATCCACGTATCGGCCAAAGCCACGGTGAAACCTGCCTTGAAGTGATCGGCTTGACTGGTTCTGGTGTTCATGACGTGAGCTTTACGCTAAAACGCGGTGAAATCCTGGGTGTATCTGGGCTGATGGGCGCAGGTCGTACCGAACTGATGAAAGTGATTTACGGTGCCCTTCCAAGTGAACGCGGCGTCATCAACCTAGAAAACAAAACCATCAACCCTGTTAGCCCGAGAGATGGCTTGGCCAATGGCATTGCTTACATCTCAGAAGACCGTAAAGGCGATGGCTTAGTACTTGGGCTTTCTGTTAAAGAAAACATGTCTCTATGTTCACTGGATCTGCTGACTAAGAGCGGTCAAATCCAACATAAAGACGAAGTGATTGCAGTTGATGACTTCATCAAACTGTTCAACATCAAAACCCCTACTCGCGAGCAGATCATTGGCAACCTTTCTGGTGGTAACCAACAGAAAGTGGCTATCGCTAAAGGATTGATGACCAAACCAAAAGTACTGATTCTCGATGAGCCAACGCGTGGTGTCGATGTCGGTGCTAAGAAAGAGATTTACCAACTCATTAATAAATTTAAAGCCGACGGCATGAGCATCATTTTGGTCTCATCTGAAATGCCAGAAGTGTTAGGAATGAGTGACCGCATCATGGTGATGCATGAAGGCCGTGTAAGCGGTGAATTTGACGCTAAAGAAGCAAACCAAGAATTATTACTGGCGTGTGCGGTCGGTAAAAAGATCAACGAGGACGCAGCATGAGTACTAAAACCATGAGCAAAACAACTGAAACCGAAGCGCCGAAGAAGAAGCCGTTAATCAGCAAAGAGTGGCTGATTGATCAAAAATCACTGATAGCTTTGATCTTCCTGATTGTTGTCGTTTCTTTCTTAAACCCGAACTTCTTTACTGTCGACAACATCCTAAACATTCTGCGCCAAACCTCGGTTAACGCAATCATCGCTGTGGGTATGACGTTGGTTATCCTAACCGCGGGTATCGACTTAAGTGTCGGCTCTGTACTGGCACTTTGTGGTGCATTCGCAGCCAGCATGATTGGCATGGAAATCCCTGTGATGATAGCAGTGCCAACGGCTCTTGTAGCTGGTGCAGCATTGGGCGCTATCAGTGGTGTGATTATCGCTAAGGGTAAGGTTCAAGCCTTCATCGCAACGCTTGTAACCATGACACTACTTCGCGGCGTAACCATGGTTTATACCGATGGTCGCCCTATCTCAACTGGCTTCACAGACACAGCAGACGCATTCGCTTGGTTCGGTACAGGCTACGCAATGGGCATCCCGGTTCCAGTATGGATCATGGTCGTGGTATTCGCAGCGGTATGGTACCTACTTAACCACACACGCTTTGGTCGCTACGTTTACGCTCTGGGTGGCAACGAATCAGCAACTCGCCTATCAGGCATCGATGTAGACAAAGTAAAAATCGGCGTTTACGCAATCTGTGGTCTGTTAGCTGCTGTAGCTGGCATCATCGTGGCATCTCGCTTGTCATCAGCTCAACCAACCGCAGGTATGGGTTATGAGCTAGACGCTATCGCAGCCGTGGTATTGGGTGGCACAAGCTTAGCTGGCGGTCGTGGTCGTATCATGGGTACATTGATTGGTGCACTGATTATCGGCTTCCTAAACAACGCCCTAAACCTATTAGACGTATCTTCTTACTACCAGATGATTGCAAAAGCAGTGGTTATTCTTCTGGCGGTATTGGTCGACAACAAAAACAAATAAGACTCTAGTTTGAGTCAATGCAATACCCTGCTTTTCAACAAAAAAGCATCAATAAATAACAAACATTAAATCTATAAATAATGTAACAACGAGCTAGGACTCACCTCCTAGCTCACCCTACACAAAGGACTTACACCATGAAAAAATTAGCGACTCTTATTTCTGCTGCTCTTCTTTCTACAACGGTATCTGTGTCTGCACAGGCGCAAGATACAATGGCAATCGTTCTGTCTACATTGAACAACCCATTCTTCGTAACCATGAAAGATGGCGCAGAAGCGAAAGCTGAAGAGCTAGGCTACAAGCTTATCGTTCTTGATTCTCAAAACGACCCAAGCAAAGAGCTGTCGAACATTGAAGATCTAACCATTCGTGGTGTTAAGGCAATCCTGATCAACCCAACGGATTCAGACGCCGTGTCTAACGCAATTCGCATGGCTAACCGCTCTAACATCCCAGTACTAACACTAGACCGTGGCGCAAGCCGTGGTGACGTAGTGAGCCACATCGCATCTGATAACGTAATCGGTGGTGAAATGGCGGGTCACTTCATTATGGAAAAAGTGGGCGAAAAAGCGAAAGTAATTCAACTTGAAGGCATCGCAGGTACTTCTGCAGCTCGTGAACGTGGTGAAGGCTTCATGAACGCGGTAAACGGCAGCGGCCTAGAGCTTCTAGCAAGCCAACCTGCTGATTTTGACCGTACTAAAGGTCTGAACGTAATGGAAAACCTACTTGCAGCGAACCCAGACGTTGAAGCAGTATTCGCTCAGAACGATGAAATGGCACTAGGTGCTCTTCGCGCAGTTCAAGCATCTGGTAAAGACGTAATGATCGTTGGCTTCGACGGCACTGAAGACGGCATCGCAGCAGTTAACCGTGGCCTACTTGGCGCAACCGTTGCACAACAGCCAGACCTAATCGGTTCTCTAGGTATCGAGATGGCAGACAAAGTGCTTAAAGGCGAAACAGTAGACGAGTACGTACCAGTACCTCTAAAAATCATCGCTAAGTAACTCTGTTTAGTCACTCAGTTTAGCGCTGGAATCTAATTAAGCAGGGAGTCCCCTATCTCCCTGCTCATTAGCTCACTAACTCGCTGGCTCAAGACCAAAAACAAAAATACCGACAGTGCATCGCTGTTTCTCATACGCCGTCTAACAAGGCGAGCGATTTACGTAACGAGAGTTAACGTAATGAGAAAGACCCATGCATTTTCAAATACGATATATCATAAGGCTCGTATCATGACTCAACTGATTGTTTTAGGTAGCGTTAACGCTGACCACGTACTGCAAGTTCCTTCGTTCCCTCGTCCGGGTGAAACCTTGATTGGCGGTAACTATCAGGTCATTCCTGGCGGTAAAGGCGCAAACCAAGCGGTCGCGGCTGCACGATTAAACGCAGATATCGGCTTTATCGCTTGTGTCGGTGACGACTCATTTGGCATCAATATTCGTCAAGATTTCGCCAAAGACGGCATCAACATCGACGGTGTTATCGTTGCAGACAACACCTCAACAGGCATTGCGATGATCCAAGTATCCGCAACGGGCGAAAACAGCATTTGTCTTTCAGCTGAAGCCAACAACAAGCTGACTTGCGATCAAATCGAACCGCATCTAGAGAAGATTCGTGGTGCTAAATACCTGCTGACTCAACTTGAAACGCCAATTGAAGGCATTGAATACGCAGCAAAAGTAGCAAAAGAGAGCGGCACTCAAGTTATTTTAAATCCTGCCCCTGCTCGTCCATTGTCGGATACCTTACTAGCATGTGTTGATGTGATTACACCAAACGAAACCGAAGCAGAAGTATTGACGGGCGTTACCGTAACCGACAGCGCATCTGCTCATCAGGCGGCTTTGGCTCTGCATGCTAAAGGCATCAAGACTGTGATGATCACACTTGGCGCTAAAGGCGTTTGGGTTAGTAAAAACGGAGAAGGTGAGTTAATTGCTGGCTTCCGCGTTGAAGCGACAGATACCACGGCTGCTGGTGATACCTTCAATGGCGCATTAGTGACGGGCTTGCTTGAAGACATGCCATTAGAACGCGCAATTAAGTTTGCTCACGCTGCGGCTGCAATTTCAGTGACTCGCTTTGGCGCTCAGACGTCAATCCCAAGCAGAGCTGAAACGGATGCGTTTTTATCAGAGCAATTATCTGCTTAGCTTGACACCTATTTGAAGGCTTAACTCCTGAGCTAAACCGTAGTTAACGGGTGTTAGCCTTCAATTTCGGTAACAACAAATAACAAGCATAAGCCCCTGTTTTCGGGCAGAATATCGCGCAACGTGGCAAGTTACTCCCACAAGGATTTTTTATGGCAACAATGAAAGACGTCGCTCGGCTAGCAAAGGTTTCAACTTCAACCGTCAGCCATGTGATCAACAAGTCACGTTTTGTCAGTGAAGAGATTGCTGAGCGTGTTAACAGTGCGGCTAAAGAACTCAACTACGCGCCGTCAGCATTGGCTCGTAGCTTGAAAATGAAGCAAACCAAAACCCTTGGGATGCTCGTGACGACCTCTACCAACCCATTCTTTGGCGAGGTAGTAAAAGGTGTAGAACGTCGTTGCTACGAAAAAGGCTACAACCTTATCTTGTGTAACACCGAAGGCGACAGCGAACGCATGAAGTCATCTATCGATACCTTGCTGCAGAAGCGTGTCGATGGCCTAATGCTGATGTGTTCAACCCTTGAGGGCGAGCACATTGATGTATTTGAACGCTACCCAGAATTGCCTATCGTGGTGATGGATTGGGGCCCAATGTTGTTCGCGAGCGATAAGATCCAAGACAACTCGCATCAAGGTGGCTACATGGCAACCAAACACTTGATCGATAACGGCCACTCTCAAATTGGTTGTATCACTGGCCCATTACACCGCAATCAAGCCTCTTCTCGTTATCAAGGCTTCAAGCAAGCGATGGAAGAAGCGAAGCTAGAGATCAACCCTAAGTGGATTGTTGAATCAAACTTCGAATGTGATGGCGGTTTTGACTCATACCAAACTTTAAAAGCGCGTGGCGAGATGCCATCGGCACTGTTTGTTAGCAATGACATGATGGCAATGGGTGTGATTCATGCTGCGGCTCAAGATGGCACATCGATTCCAAACGATCTTTCGATCATTGGCTACGATGACATCCACTTATCTAAGTACATGACCCCAGCTTTGAGCACTATCCACCAGCCAAAGCACCGTTTAGGTAAAGCAGCCGTAGATACTCTATTGAACCGACTCAAAACCCCTGATGCGTATCCGCAGGTTGTTGAGTTAGAGCCAACGTTAGTTGAAAGAAGCAGCGTAAAAGCGATTTAGTGTCCTACCAAGCTCATACTCCTTTAAAAGCTAGCTAATTCAGCTGGCTTTTTTTGTTTTTGGAGCATGAGTTAGGGATTTGACTCATCCAGAAACCCCCTTTATTTGCATAAACTTAAGTGTTAAAAATATGCATTTTCACACTCAGCAACGATTTACCTACTTAGCTACTAATTATCATCTACACTAACAAAAAAGAACATTGACATGGAGTGTCTCGTTTTATGAATGCAGATTGGTTTGATAAAATACCCCTACAAAAAAAACTAGTCGTCAGCTTTTTCTTTCCTATCACTTTGATGCTGATCGTTGCTTTTTCTGGCCATCAAAACACCCGTACTATTGTGGAAGACAATCACTGGGTCGCTCATACACACAAAGCCATCGCTCGTGCCCAAGAACTTCTCTACTTGGTCGTCGAAATGGAAACGGCTCAACGTGGCTATTTGATCACAGGTGACCCTGTCTTTTTAGAACCCTACCACGTTTCACTTGATGTCTGGCCTCAAAAAATTCAGACCCTTGCGACTCAAGTCAGTGATAACCCACCCCAAGTAGAGCGTCTTAATCGAATCGATGATATCCACAATGAATGGCTGGAGGGGGCTGGAGAAAAAGAGATAATGCAACGTAACCTCGTCAATTCAGGTGAGGCTGAAATGCAAAGTGTCGTCTACCTCATTCAACAGCAAACAGGAAAACAACTGATTGATCAGGTACGAAAAGAGATTGTTCAATTCATTGATATTGAAGAGCAACTAATCCTTATCAGGGTAGCCAAATCCGATAGATCCGCAGCTCAAACCAGATACGTACTCATTGCCGGAACAATGTTTTCAGTGTTTATCTCACTCCTTGTCGCTACGTGGTCATCAAAGCGAATTAATCGACGACTACACACTCTACTTCAAGCAGCGAACCAAGTTGCCGCAGGCCATTTGAGTCAAGGCGCTGCGACTCTCAAACTTGATTCAAAGATCGATACCCAAGACGAATTAGCCCACCTCACACAAAGCTTTCAAAAGATGACAACAAGCCTCGTAAAAAATGACAGCGAAATGCGAGTGAAAAATCAGGAGTTAGTCGAAGAACGAACCAAAGCAGAAATGGCGGTAAAGGCTAAGAGCGAGTTTCTGTCGACCATGAGCCACGAGATTCGAACGCCAATGAATGGAGTGCTTGGTATCTCCCAGATCATTGCCAGCCAAACCCAAGAGCCGGAAACAAAAGAGAACATCAACCTCATTATCGATTCTGGTCATCATTTAATGACGATACTCAACGACATATTGGACTTCTCAAAAGTCGAAGAAAACAAGCTCGAGTTAGACTTTGCACCCTTTAATTTTGTCCAAGTCATGCAACCTGTACGTAGCGCACTTAAACCCTTAGCCGATGAGAAAGGCATTCGCCTGTTAATCGAAAATAATATACCAACCAGCATCCAACTCATCGGAGACTGTGCAAGACTACGTCAGATAATGTTCAACTTGGGCGGTAATGCGACCAAATTTACCAAAGAAGGTCACGTGTCCATTCAAGCGGATCTCAACAGACCAAATAACCAGCTTATTCTCACAGTAACAGACACGGGTATTGGTATTCCAAAGGACAAGCACGAGCAAATCTTTAATTCATTTGAACAAGCTGACACTTCAACCACAAGAAAGTTTGGCGGGACGGGGCTTGGCCTCACGATCGTTAAGAATCTAGTCAACCTAATGAATGGTGAAATAACACTCACGAGCGCTGTTGGACTTGGCACAAAATTTCAAGTTTCTCTGCCTATCGCTTGGCAAGAAGGAAAAACAGGTGATGTCGTCGCACCAGTAATCAATACAGAAAACCTGACTTGTGACTCATTGAATATTTTACTGGTAGAAGATAATCGTATTAATGCGATCGTGGCTCAAGGCTTCTGTGAAAAGCTAGGCCATCATGTCGACCATGCAGAAAATGGCAAGCTTGCGATTGAACGCCTCAAAACCACTCAATATGACCTTATTTTGATGGACAATCACATGCCGGAAATGAACGGGATCGAGACCACTCAGTACATCCGCGAGAAACTAAAACTCGACACCTTGATATTCGCCTACACGGCCGATGTTTTCCGTGAAGCTCATGACAACTTCATTCAAGCCGGTGTCGACCATATTTTGACTAAACCTCTACAACAAGAGAGCTTTTTCGACGCCCTGCAACAATTTTCGAATCGATTACCTAAGCAAATAAAGACCGAAGGCTCGAGTGACATCAAAAATATCGTCGAACTTCATCGCAAACCAATTGAAACACTGAGATTAACAGAAGAAGAGATCAGTCAGTCAGAAATGATACGCATACTTAAAGACGACACTGAAGGATTTAGCTTACTTATCGATTCGACCATCATTGAGTTCGAACAGTCTGTTGATCGAGTCATCGAATATTATTTGGCGAAAGAGTTGAAGCTATTGTGCCGCACCCTGCACTCCATTAAAGGTATGTCGCTAAATTTAGGTCTTAAGATGCTTTCTAAACAAGCACTGGAGCTAGAAGTACAAGCAAAAAATCAACAGCTTCCTGATATTGAACTGCTACAAAAGTTGCTCAATCGCCTCATGGTCAATATCCATCAAGCTCAGCGGATGAAAACCGGCAATTCATTAGAGCATCTGAATCAAATGAATGATAAGACTTAAGAAAATGTCATTCCCAAACTAAAGGGCAAGGTTATCTAACCTTGCCCTTTTCGATCAAACGCCATTAGACTAGAAGTTCTAACGACTCAACACTGAAGCTATCTCCTGCATTTCATCGAACACATCAACACCATTGTATTGAGGCGCAATAGACAGATCCTGAATACTCACACTTTCTACAGATTGCTTGTCGCTGAGTTGAGTCACTAACTCACCTTTTGGTGAATAAACTCGACTGCCACCACAATATGTCGCGGTAAAGGCATCAACCACATCTTGTCCAACGCGATTACACGTCACGAGATGACAGCCTTCTTCTAATGCTCTTGCTTGTGCAATGGCAAAGCTATGATGACCGCCAAAATTCGCTGGATGGAGAATAACGTCTACCAACTGATACGCTCGCATGATCTCTGGGAACCAAATATCAAAGCAAATCGCGACACCAAACTTCAAGCCTTTGTATTCAAAATTAAGGAGCTCACTTCCTCTAGAAAAGTACTCTTTGTCGAATTTCGTTTGACTGACTTTTCTGTATTTATGACGTAAACCTGAACCATCGACCACCACAACGCTGTTGTAATGCTGGCCATCATCTTCCTCTGCGATACCTGCAACGATTAACGTCTGATGTTTAATGGCAAGAGCAATTAACGAATCAATGGTCGGGCTGTTATTGAAGTCTTCACACAGTTCATGAATTTCTGCAGCCTCGTTAAAGATATATCCAGTAGAGAACAGTTCAGGCAGTAACGTGATATCACCCACTGACGTCTCGGCTTCTAAAAGCTCAGAGACTCGCGAGAGGTTCTTTTGTTTGTTTTTGTATTCAACTTCAAGCTGAACGAGGGTGATGCTGACACTATCCAAAATCGAATCCTTACTGGGTAACACTTCAAACTTGAGACTAAGAACGACAGGGTAAGATAATCCCCTATCGCTTGCTGACTCGAGCGCCAATGGTTGAAGCAAGCGCACATTCTCACAAGCATCTCAGCTCATCTACTTCATCAGCTTGGGTTCTGGTAAAACTGGCGGTGTGCTGTCCATGTAGGTTAAGAAGTTTTCCCACACCTCATGCGTTCTTTGTTTAGTCAGCTTAGTTTTGCAAGAAAGCGCCATAAGACCTCGAATTGAACCATCACGCCACTGGGTATACACCGAGTCACAATGTGCAGTAACGTAAGCTTGCCAACTGTCTTGAGCCACCTTGATTGAACTGACCAACTCCGCATCATATGCATTGTGCTCAAAGCTCGCTTCAAGGTATTGATCAAGTTCCACTTGTGCAGTTTCCAACTTAATTGCAGCACAGTGATTGATCTCTATGGTATTCATCGCATTCTCGCAATCGACAACCTGTTCATCCGCTAATACAGAACCAGACAGCAAAGCGAATGCGATTACTGATATCAATCTTTTCATAAACATCCTAAATATTGTCACCCGTGAACGGTTCGATGACATTTCCTTATAACCTTGTTTAACTTGTGACCATATCAGCTAATTAGATTAAACATGGCTCAATATTTAAATCTCTTTCGATCTTTAAGCAAATAACATCAAAATTTATCGGGATATAAGCGCTTGTTATACGTATGAATAATGCAAAATATCACCAACCCCACCAAGAAAAAACGAGATAACATCAAGATTTCGCTGGTAAAAATGGAAAACATATTATCTTTATCAATAATTCATGCGCGCATTCACAATATTTATTATTACTATTGCTACGTAATCGTTAAATTTATAAATTAAATTGAATGCTCACCCAATCGGTAACGCTTCTCCAACTATGGATATCAAGTACCAACATTTTGCCAAGACTTCGTTCTACTTTGCCATTTCTTTCTTCTTCTCTATGGCATTGCTTATCCCGTTTACACCGTCTCACTACCAGAATTTAACCCAAGACACATCAAAGCTCGTCGAAACACGACTTGAAGGCATCCAATCAAGGTTCGACCGTTTTTTGTCAGGTATCACCCCAGACCAATCTTGCGATGCAATTGTTAGAGAGCTAAGACAAAACGTTTTTGATGCCGATTGGGTAAAAGAAGCCGCCGTATTCAACAAACAGAACCGATTTTATTGTTCAACCACCGATGGTGAGGTTTCGTTTCGCCTTTACAGCACAATCAGAGAAAGGCTCAACGACGATCCGAATTTGACCACCCTATCGTATTCCAATTCGGCCATCACCCAAGTGCAATCCATCATGCTTATTTTTTCGAATAAGGAAGATGCCGGGGTGAGCCTGATGATTCCGCCGCACTTTATCTATGACATTGTAGAAGCGAACCTTCACAATCATGGCATTCAGGCCAAAGTTGATGTGATCCAAAGAGATATCCACCCTACCGACCCTGGGTCGTACATCTCAAAGGTGCGGATACAATCGAACATCTACCCGCTGACCATCACCTCATACATTGGGTATCAGTATTATCTGCACTTCTTGTTAAGCTATTTATGGTTTGGCTTTTTGATGGCCGGAATTACCACCATCATTATCCTTTCTATCAAACATAAAAAGCAGAGCCAACGCAGCTTAGAGTATTCGCTGTCTAGCGCACTCAAAAACAAACACCTACATGTTCACATGCAACCTATCGTTAACCGAAACACTACAGAGATCGTAGGCTGTGAATCGCTGCTCAGGTGGAACGACCCAATTGAAGGCAATGTATCCCCTGCCATTTTTATACCACTGGCAGAAAGCTTAGGGTTGATTGAAGACCTGACCTACTTTGTGTTACGTGAAGTGTTGTACACAATGAAGAATAATCGCGAACTGTTTGAGTCAAAATACATTAGCGTCAATATCAGCCGTAATGTTGTCTCTAACAGTAACTTCGCCAACAAAGTTATTAGCATCTATAAAAAGAATCCGGACATTCTTAAACAGGTGGTTTTTGAAGTCACCGAAGATGGCGAATGCTCTGATGCTGATATGGTTAAGATTAAAGACAACCTAACCAAACTATCGAATATGGGCGTAAGAGTTGCGATTGATGACTTCGGTACAGGCTATGCGGGTCTAGACTTTGTTAGGCAGTTCCCGTTTAGCATTCTCAAAATCGACCGCGTATTTGTGAAAAACATTTCAGATGAATCAAGCCTTGGTATCCCTTTACTTGAATCGATGCTCCAACTATCCCGAACCTTAGGCATGCAAGTGATCGTTGAAGGGGTTGAGTACGAATCCCAAGTGAACATCTTGTCTAAACTGGGCGTCGACTATATCCAAGGCTTCTATTTTTATAAACCGATGCCAATAAGCCTGACGATAAGTTTGCTCAGACAGCAACATATGGCTGCAGATAATGAAGACAAACTCTCATCCACCTCAACGCCAGAATGGGAACAAACCTAAGCAGGTTCAGGGATGGCAGCCTGCCTCACAATCTTTTTACATCGAGTAAGGACACTCGGAGCGTTTCCAACGAACATAAGAGCGTTGTTCACGCCCCTAAAATACATGCGTGTTATCTAGATACCACGCATATATCTGAGAGTGAGTTGGTTTATTTCAATGTTACGCTTCACTGTTTACTCATAATCAAAACATTGCTGTTTGAGCCAATGGCCTAACGTTCTGATTTCAAACTGCTTGGCTCTCGAATTTTTATAGACAAAGTACATATTGTCGCCAGTCGGTAAATCGTGCATTGGGATACGAACCAAGTTTTGTTGAAGATCTTGGTCATTAAGAAAGTAGTCGTTTAGGAACGCGATACCTTGATGGTATTTCACAGCCTCGGCGGCCAACACCATGTGGCTGAACTGGCTAATTTTCACATCCTTTGGCAGGCTGAAACCACCGAGTTCACACCACTTAATCCAGTCTTTCGCTTCACCGCCTTCCTTGAAAATTGAACTTACTGAAAGTAACTGCTGATCCCATAATGCCTCTGGCAAAGGTTTATCTTCGATTCTCTGCCACACCTTTTGGCTACAAAACGGATATAACTGCTCTTTGTATAGGAAGTCACTAACGTAGTTTTTCTTTGGCGGATTAGCAGTGATAAAGCAATCGGCAACTTGATCCGAAAACTCTGGCTCATCGGCCACCATACTTAACGTTAAGTCGATTTCTGGATGCTGTTGGCGTAAGTTTTCGAGCCTAGGCACCAACCATTTAACGGCCAAAGAACTGTACATTGCAATCCGAATTTTCCCACTGTCACCTTCGCGGATTTGGTAGCTGGCTTGCGCAATATTCTGCAGTGAATGAGACACCTCTTCGTAGTAACGCTCTCCTATAGGGGTGAGCGATAAACGCCTTCCCTGACGAACAAACAAGGTTTCACCTAAGTATTCCTCCAGCAAGCGAACCTGATGACTCACCGCACTTTGAGTAACATGAAGCGCTATAGCCGCCTGAGAAAAGCTATTAAAACGAGCGACCGACTCGAAACATTGTATTGCTCTCAAAGGTGGCAATTTCATTATTAGTTCAGCTCATACTAAGTGAATTTATATCATTATATATGAAACGATTTTATGCATTAAGATTACGCCATCACATTTCTTCATTTTCTTTTTAACTCACACTGAACACGCGTCAGTCAATGATAGGAGCTTCATCATGCCTTCAATGTCTGTTGGAATGGCAATGAGTTTACTCATTGTCGGTAATCTAATTGCAGTTTTCTCTGATGCCTTAATTAAAACCTTAGGCGAAGACATTGCTGTGTTTCAATTTGTCTTCTTCAGACAGCTAACTGCCGTGTTGATCCTTTTGCCTTTTTGTTTTGGTGTGAGTAAAAAGAGCTTCACCGATGGGCTGAAATGGCATGCCCTGCGCGCGCATATATGGTTGCTGGGCGCCATCTTTATGGTGTTTGCCATCAATGCCATGCCATTGGCCACTGCCAACGCGATTTTCTATGCCGCACCTTTGATGATGCTTCCGTTGGCCTTGGTATTTTTCAAAGAGCAACTCAACCGCTACTCTGTTGCTGCTGGAATATTCGGCTTTATGGGCGTTCTGGTCATCATTCGCCCAACAGAGGTCGATTGGGCAGCCATTGCAGCGCTTATCGTGGCGTTAACCATTGCCAGCAATAACTTATTAATCCGCAAACTTCCGAAGCACCAAACCGTGGCACAAACGTTGTTGCTAACCAACTTAGCAGGCGTTCCGGCATCACTTGGGCTCGCTATTTGGGAAGGCCGTGAATGGGATTGGTCACCACTTATCACTGCCGCAGGTTCAAGCGGTTTTATCCTCATCTACGCGGCGATATGTGTCGTCACTTACCGATCGGCAGAAAGCAATAAAATCGCCAGTGCTGAATACAGCGGCTTACTCGGAGCGGTGGGAGTTGGGTTGGTCTGGTTTGGTGAAATGCCTGATATTGCAATGGCGATTGGCACTGCAATGATCATACTGCCACTCATCTGGTTGGCTCGAAATGAGAAGAAGCAAAGCTAACAAAGTTTATTGATACCAGGCCCTGAATACCAAGCGAAATGAGTAAGATATCACTTCAGACAAAAGCTTTAATTAATCTGAACAATGTGAAGCCGTAACGGTAACAGCAACGGCTTCACATCTTCGTCTCTTCGTCTCTTCGTCTCTTCGTCTCTTCGTCTCTTCGTCTCTTCGAACTAAGCTTAAAGAGAAATAGAAATTGAATAAAGGGAACCAATTAGGCTAGTTCGTTGCTTTTGAATCAGATGAATTGGCCGCTTTTGTCGCTTCTTCAGCGGTTTTCTTACCAAATATCGTATCCATCATGAAACCAATACGCTTAGTTGCATTACCGAACTTGTTCGGGTTAGCCGTATATGGAACTTTGAACTCGACTTCACCGACTCTTTGCCCGTTCTTATAAGCATTGATCTCCGCTTGCTTTAAGAACAACGCCAAGTCCCAGCTCCAATGGCCTTCATACTCCAGTGTTAGCTTATCAAGATCGTGCTGCGACTTATCTGGTACGACGGTGTAGGTATAATCGTTATCTTGCAGCCACGTTTCCATGGTATTCAAGAACCCTTCACGTGTTTCAACGTCTTTAACAATCACAACATCCACTTCAGTCGTAGGTTCTGGAATCGCGCTCCCTGTGTAACGAGGGGCTCCACAACCAGCCAAAATTAAAACCGAAAGCGATAATAGTAGGTATTTTTTCACGTTACATATCCATTAATGATTAATTGGGTGAATAGTACCATAAAATAAAAACAGCATGTTATATACCAAGGAGTCAACAAGACATTCCTTGTTACATAAAGCATTGAAAAATAGCGAAAGAAAAACCAACGACCATGGGTCTCCTTTGATGGACATTTAACTTCATCACATCTTGAGTACATTAAAAGGAATACCATGGAAAAGACACTTCAAACCAAACTGGCGACCAGCCTACTACTGCTGAGAGTCGGCATTTTTATCGTCTTCTTGTTCTGGGGCTTGGATAAGATCCTTGTGCCTGAACACGCGACAAAAGTACTGTCCGGCTTTTACGGCATCGACGTGTCGAACAATGCGATGATGGCGCTGGGTGTTGCTCAGCTCGGTTTTTTAGGCGCATTCGTCGTCGGCATGTGGAAAAAGTACACCTACGGTGCGGTTTTGGTCCTGCACGCAGGCTCAACTTTCGCCTCTTTTGGAAAATACATGGACCCGTTCAACAACCTTCTATTCTTCGCTTCTTGGCCAATGCTCGCAGCTTGTATCGCAATCTTCTTACTTCGCGACTGCGACACTTATAGCGTTTCCAACTAATACAAAGGGCGCCGTTACGGGCGCCCTATTTTGTTAGTTTGATACTTACACGTTTGTTATATCTAATTTTTAATTTGGTTTGAAATTGCAGTGATACAACGTTTTGCCGAATTACACACGCCGGACAACTGAAAGAAACCATGAATCACACCCAAATAACGTTCGCAGTAAGCCTCAACGCCTTGTGAAAGCATCAACTTGTATAAGTGCTCACCCTCATCACGTAGCGGGTCAAACTCTGCGGTAATAATAGTTGTGATGGGCAGACCGCTGAAGTCACTGTTTAAAAGGTTAAGCTCTGGTTCAATAATTTCTTTAGAGCTACAATTCGCGTATAACTCGAAACCAGAAAGAAGCATATTTGCCGTTATAATATAATCTGAACCATTTTCTCTGTAACTTTTCGAATTGCCTGTTGGATCCAGCATTGGGTAAATAAGAATTTGCTGACGAGGTAACCACCGCTCTAGCTTTTTCAATCTAAGCGTCGTAGCCAAAGCTAATTGCCCTCCGGCGCTATCGCCAACAAATACTAATTGCTCTGAATCACCACCATACTTGTGCGCTTGCTCCTTAATACCGAGTACAGCTTGGTATACATCATCGTGCGCTGCTGGATAAGCATGTTCAGGTGCAAGCCGGTATTGAAGACAAATAACTATCGAGTTGGATAGAAGAGCAATTTGTCTTAGCTGAGCATCATGTGTCTCAAAGCCACCACTGATGAAACAACCTCCATGAAAATAGACCGTTATAGGTAAGTTCACTTCATCTGTAGGCTTGTAAATCTTAACCGGAATACTATTAATTACATCTAAGTATTCGCTTTCAATTTTAGGGCTCTCACCAGCTAATACAGTACTACCAATATAGCCAGCCCGGCGATCAGCGATTGTTTGTGCTGAAGGGCAAGGTTTACCATTAGATTGAAATTCTTCGACTAGCTCTCTGATGCCAGCTTCTAGGTACTTGGTCATTTTATAACTCTATAACTAAAAAACCGGTGAATAGTATACCAACACAAAGGCATGTACATCCATACAGCTATGAATGTGTGATGTAAATTAAATATAGCCGCGTTAAGTAGTGAGCAACGCTACCACCTAACCTAAAACCTTGCCACCTTAAACACTAAAGCTGACCAAATTGAAAATGCCGAGCGTTGGGAATCCCTCTTGAACAGTTTGTTATAACGCTTCACCACATTAGGCTAACGTTTCTAAAACAACCTCCCTATTCACTGTAATACTGGCATTTTGACCTGTTTCACCTGTTTTATGGTTATACGCCAAGCCTCTAACTGTATCAATCTGTAGCGATACATGCCCTATCAATTCAGCTTCTAGAGCTTTAACTTTTTTAAGAATATCACTCGGTATACACCCTAGCTCTAAAGAAATAAGTTCGCCTGGGCGTTGAGCTAAACAGTACTCCTTAAATTGGCTATTATCTAAGTTAACCAACTTTAATGCCAAGTTTACATTTGATATTAGTGTGTATTGACGTTCGAATTTCGCAATATTTCCAGCTAATTCATCAAAATTAGTTCTTAATGAACCTTTACCTCCAACAGCGTTTTGTATTGACCTAAAAGCAAATTCAAGCTGAGAAGCTTGGTTCGCTATAATTGCATTTAAATTATCAATCGGCTTAGGTAATTGTTGAAGATCCATTCCCGAGTGGCACAACGGTAACGTTGGAATTTCATTTTCTTCACTTCGGATGCTAATTGCATTACGAATCCACATAGCACCTAATTCAAAATTAATCCAGTTACGATTAACTGACTTGGGGCTAATAAGGTACATTGCACCAATAGATTCAACAAGCCCATCTTCAATACGCTTTAAAAAGTTAGCTCCTGCTGGAATACTTATACCATCAGACGAAACAAATACATCAACGAAACCTGAAAATTCATCTTCGATTGCTTGCTTAATAAGTAATGCTAACTCTTTTTCTTCATGTATGTGAGATAAAAACAACTGCTTCATATTTTCCCCTTTCGATAAATTGAAATAGCGTTATAACGCCGCATTAAGGTGTGAGCTGCGCTTGGCTATACTTGAGCGAAGCGAAAACGCCAAGCGTTGCGAATCACTCTTAAATGCTTTGTTAACTGGCTTTTCTAGCGATCACTAAACCATGATTACTTGAACCTAATAAACTAGGTTCATCACAATTTATTAAGTGATAATCTAACCAAGTTTGATATTGAGATCGTGTAAAGCCATTAACACCATTAGAAATATAACGTCCAAAGCCATCTGTTGCGGAGTGACCAATAACACCAAAACCATTGTCTTGAACCAAACATTCAATTTCAGCCGGTGTGGCGAAGTACCCTACATTAAAGAAACTATCTGCTTTTGAATTTGAAACTGTGCCGTACTTATTTAATTCGATAAGCACTTCGGGGGTAATCAATTCCGGAAATTGTTGAGCGAACATGCCCGCGACAAAAAAGCGTGAGATATAGGCAACAGCTAACACCCCATTTGGCTTCAGAATACGCAAAGCTTCTTTTATCGCCAGCTCTCTTTCGTGCAGAGTTTTCAAGTGATATAAAGGCCCTAGGATCACACAAACATCTTGAGAACTACTCTCAATAAATGAAACGTCACACGCATTTCCCTCAAACACTCTTAACTCGATACCCTCGGATTTAGCTTTGGTATTTAGAATATCGACTTGATCAGGCACAAGCTCTACAGCTGTTACATCACAACCCATCTTTGCAAAACTTAAAGAGTAACGCCCCGTAGCTGCTCCCAGCTCACATACCGATTTGCCTTTTGACAAATAAGGTTCGAGTTTGTGCATTGTGGTGTCAAACTCTAACTGAGCAATATACTGTCTTGTCAGTCTTTGATCTTCATTAGCACCCGTATATTGGGCTATCAGTTCTTCCAATGTTCAATACTCCTTTTGCCAGTTAACGCCGCGTTAAGCGGACTAAAATTGTGGGTTAAAATGTGTAGCGAAGCGAAACGTAACCCACTGTTTTAGTTCCGTTTAAACGCCTTGTTATAACTATTTTCTGATGAAGTTAAAATCGGTTTTCCCTGCCTCACCAGCTAATTTCAACATGCCCTCTAATCCACTAGCCTCTTCAATCTCACCTTGAACTTCTGCTTGTCTAATTTCTATATACTGTTTCAAGAATTCTGCAGATGAACGGATAACTAAGGTAAGGTATTTTAAAAACCTTGTACTGTCAGGCGGATAATTGAGATCTGTTTCAGAATCAAATAACTTATGCTTTTGCTCGCCATCAACATAAGTGTTGATAGCTGTTTCTAAAATCAGTTGATTAACATGATAAGCAACTGTTGGCTCATCCATTTTATCCAAAAACATCCTTATTTCAGGATTCCATTCTAGGGCTTTATTGACCAATTCTTGTTTCAAATGCCCTACAAATTTATTACGCAGATATTTTGCAAATTCACACTCTTTTAAAAATGTTCTATAAAATTCGTTTAACTCTGGATGATGCTGATACATTCGCCTAATTGTGACTTCGAAATCAAAAAGATTCGCAACAGATATCAGCCCTTGTTTCAGAAGCACCATACTTGGCATATCACCTATGCCATTTTCTGTAAATTGACTATCGATAGACACTAGATCTGCTTTAAGTACTTTTGCTTGTAAGAATTGATCCATTGAACTCTCGCTATAGTTATAACGCCGCGTTAAGGGGTGAGCAACGCAAACCACCCTACCTAAACCATTGTGACATAATCACTTAAATTGATGAAAGCCGAAAATGCCAAGCGTTGGGAATCCCTCTTAAACGCTTTGTTATAGTTTATTTTGTCTGCCAATAATGTATTTTGATATAAATCATTGATTTTCAATGCTTATATTATTATTGAAACACCTCGAATCGACTATTACCATATACACTCTTTGAAACAAACCTAGTGAAACTTATATGCTATCAATCTCTCGCAAAGAAGGGCAATCACTTCACCTCATTAATAAAAATAACGAGGTAATTGCAACAATAAAAATTCAACCACAGCGTAGGCATAACCAAACAAGTCTTGGGATAAACTTTTCTACAGACTTCAAAGTTGTTAGAGATGAAAAGCTAGCAGAAATGCTAGAGAGCAGCTTATATGAGTAAATTAACAGAACTAATTAAACGGCTATATATATTTTTCACTCGAAATAAGGAAAAAAATTTGGATATCAGTTACGTGACCAAAAGTGGCAAGAATGCAGATGCAATCCAAAAACCTCACAAACATGAAAACGGAAAGTATGTTGTGAGTAAAACAAAGTTTGAGAAAGACTACTTATACGTGGAATCTTATGAGGAAATTGAGCAATATCTCAACAAAGGGTATAAGTTGCGAGTTAGTTGCACAATGCCCAAGACCGCACCTAGTCTTGTCAGCCCCAAATCACTAACTATCACGAAATAGGCTGAGAATGGCGGTTTATGACTAAGCCGCCGAAAACTATAACGCCCAATTAAGGGGTGAACAACGCCTCCACCCAAACCTAAAGCATCGTGCCGTAAACACTAAATTTGAAGTAGAAGCAAAAGTGCCAAGCGTTGTGAATCCATCTTCAATTGCTTGTTATAAGTCAAACCCTCTGGATTTGAGTAGCTCTAAAACCTCTCCATGCCCTAGTAAGTAAGAAGATAAGCGAACTTTATTGCCAGATTTAAAATGGAGAGTGTACCAGTACATTGACGTGTTAAACTTTGCAGAAATTAGGTCATCCCAATGCTCTTTTTTTGCCCCCGTCCAAGGAGTATGAAATTCGATGCTGCTATCATTAAATCTGCCTTTGACTTTAAAGTATTCAGCAAAACATGCCAATGCAGCGATGCCAAAGCCAGAAAACAAACCTAAAACAGCAACAAGATCGCCAGTTTTTGGTTGTACATCGTTATCGTAGAGCCCCACCCACGCAGCAAGAAGAGAAAGCGTAAGGCAAGCAATAGCTAACACTAAAAGAAAAACACCATGCTTAAGTTCACCATTAGTTACTTTTTTCTTAGTTGATTTGGTGATTATTGTGCCTATGATTACGGCGACTAGACCACCAATCAATCCTGAAGTAATACCAGAATCCAAAATCTTCTCCTTGACTTATAACGCCCTGTTAAAGTGTGAGCAACGCAATACCGAAGCTACCGCATGCCACCTTAAACACTAAACGCAACGCATAGTATAAATGCCACGCGTTGCGAATCACTCTTAAACAGTTTGTTATACCTTGTTTACGTATTCATTTGGAGGGTGTGTAGAATTCCCCCCTCCATCAATTTATCGTCAAAGTACTCTGGATACTCATTCTTGAGAGCTAATTGTTTTTTCTTAAACCTTTCAAGATCACCTAAAGCATAAGAGTATCGATCAAGAATCAATAACGAAGATAGATTTAAAGGAAGTTGGTCAATCTTCAAGTGTTCAAGGAATTCATAGCGTTCTAGTAAGTGCCAGTAGGAGTCTAGGTTTTTGATGCATGTAGGGCTTGGAATGCAGTTTAGAGCCAAGACAGGTAGAATATTTACTGGTACAAAGCTACGAACAAAGCTTGCATACATTTTTTCAAATTCTTCGTTTGCCGTAATATTATTTCTATCAGCAAGATATGACGCATTAAAAACTTTGTTTCTATTCATAACATTGCTTTTAGCTATGAACTTAAGAAGTTGATATAAAATACGAAAATACTGAGATAATTCAGTATTTTTCAAGATGTGATCTTGTCGTTCATCCAGATATTCAGATATCTCTTTATCTTGCGTTTCTAAGTTAGACAGATAACTCAATACAGTCGTAGAGGTATCTAGTTTTTGTAGTGCTTGGTTATGTAGCTCAAGTAGCGAATAAAAAGTTGTTTCAAACTTTTGAATTTCATAAGTTTTTGCTTGCTCAACCTGTGCTTCAGCACTTTTATTCAAAGCAGTAACAGCTGTACTAAGCTCCGCTCTTTGAAGATAAACCGTGTAAAGAAGAGCCAAAAATGATAGTGAAGCAAAAACAGCCCCGACAGTCCCTCCGACATAAGAACCAAAGCTAGCCCAATCAGTTTGATTTTCGCTGAAGCCGCCAGGAAAGCTTATAAAATAGACACTTGGTACTGCTACAACAAAAAGCGCAGTTAATAAAAATATATATGGAACCAATTTTTTAAACATTCATGAAACTCACTAGTTTGAAATAAAGGTATAACGCTCGCTTAAGCTGTGAGCAACGAAGACGAGCTGTCTGCATTGCACCGTAAACACCAAACCAATTTGAACTAAAAATGGTACGCGTTGCGAATCAGCTTGAAGCGCTTGTTATGTTTATTTTGCCACCGGTTCTACCTTTTCGTTACCTGTTACTTCAGGTTGAACAACGGGGTCTATTGGATGGTATGGAGGTAAATAGGTTATGTGCATTGGTAACGAACGCTTGCCTTCTAAAATAGCTAACACGCCTTCACGGACTTTGGTCTGTTCATTTTCGACGCGCCCATGCGCAATAGGACTATAGCAATCTCTTTTAAGCTGGACTTCATCGAAGTCATAACCTAATGATTGAGCCATAGCGTAAAGAAGGCTTGTAAATAAATCATTACTCCGTTCAATCCACGCATCGAGTCTTTCATCAGGAACGCTATTATTTAAATGATCGTTATATATTTTCCAAGCATTCGTAACTTTTTTATCAGCTTCGGACTGCCAACGTTTCCCAAAGACAGATTTCCCGTAGAAATCAAGATCTATCATATTTAGAGCAGAAACATGAGCTCCCGATAATCTCGTTGCACGCGTTTCCATCAGAGTGTGAAACAATTGAAGTTTTCTTCTTTTTCGTTCCGTTATATTTTCTATTATTTTCTGAGCTTGGACAGCCAATATTGGACCGATAATTACCGCTCCAATTGTAATCCAATCTTTGATTTCCATGTTTAATTCCATACTTTCCTCGATAAACATAACGCCGCGTTAAGGGGTGAACAACGCCACCACTTAGCCTATAAACAATTGTGCCGTAAACACTAAAGCTGAATCAAACTGAAAATGCCAAGCGTTGAGAATCCCTCTTAAACGCTTTGTATGGATAATAAGCACTCCAATCGGGTAATGTGAGACCCAGGCTTTAGCTGCAACTAAAGCTTTCTATGTAGCAGTTCGTTTAAACGCTGGCTCCTCTATCGAGAGACCGATAACAAACATGAACGCTACATAGGACTTCAAGCATAAACCTCGAATAGTCGACTGGGTTTCGAACCCGCATTACGCAAGCATGAGTTAGCTTATTATGAATACCAAAATCAATCAAAGCATCAACGTTGGAGTTGATACCGGCAAAACACAATTAGACATCCACATCAGGCCACTAGACCTATTTTTCTCAGTAGAGAACAATGATAAAGGCATCAAGAAAGCACTCAAAACGATTAAAAATCATAATCCTGAACGTATAGTTATTGAAGCAACAGGCCGATTAGAAATGCCTTTTGTTCTAGCATGTGCAGAAGCTCAATTACCTATTGTTAGAGCAAACCCTGTCCACATAAAACGATTCGCTGGTGCTATTGGCCGCAGAGCCAAAAATGATCGTTTAGATGCAGAGTTGATCGCTCATTACGGAGAAGCAATCAAACCTGTTCTTACTATCATCAAACCTAAAAACATACGTTTAATGAGCGACTTAGTTATTCGTCGAAACCAGTTGTTATCCATGCAAACCATGGAAAAGAACCGAATCCAAATACTTCCAGCTTCGCTTCATGCGACTATCAAACCAATGCTAACCACGATAAAAAATCAAATCACCAAGTTAGAAGAAAAGCTCGTTAAGCTCATTGAAGATAGCCCTGAATACCAGACTAAAAACACAATATTGCAGAGCGTCCCAGGAATAGGAAACATTGCCGCTGCATCAATTATTAGCAACGTACCTGAGCTTGGCTACATCACCAACAAACAAGCAGCATCACTGATTGGCGTCGCTCCAATCACACGCGAAAGTGGACGCTACAAAGGTAAGCGCGTGATCCAAGGCGGTCGAGCGCAAGTACAAACCGTTTTATACATGGCGATGATGTCAGCCATGCAATGTAACCCCATATTCAAAGCGACTTATGCTCGACTTTTAGATGCTGGAAAGCCTAAGAAAGTCGCAATAATCGCATGTGTTCGAAAGATGGTTGTGACCCTTAACTCTATGCTAAGAGATGGCGCCATGTGGGATGAAAACACAGCCAAAAGTTAATCATTGACGCCATAGTCGTTTGTTATAGCGCTACTTCAGAGTTTGCTCTAACTTCTCTAATTGCTCCAAGTACTCTTTGTACACTGCAGAAAAGTGACTATTTTTAGGAACCAATAATTCATTTTCGACTAAAACGTCAGCGACACTGTCTGGTCGTGGATGTGTTTCTAAGTAGGATTTTATTGCACTCCAAGCTAGCCGAATATCCATAACTTTATTTAACCATTCAAACTGATTTTTTACGACAATTGCGTCCAGCTCATGAGCACAATTATCGAGCACCTCGAAAGCCTTTATTACGTCTTCTTCTAATTCTTCGACATTAAAGTCTTCCGAACGCTGATAGGCGTGTACATACCATGAAATTTCTGCGGCGTGAATTTTTCGTAAGGCGACTTGAACATCCCAAATCACTACTAATGACTTACCAACTCGAAGCTGTTTAAGCCAACTATCAACACCAACCGCAGCCGCCGCTGCCGCGATAATGGTACCAACACCACCAAGAAAACCACCAAAATCGCCAAGGTTTGCTAAAAGCGAATCAAATGACTGTCTATCAGTGACATAAATCGACGCCAGAACAATAATTCCCATCAACGCAAAGGCAGACAGAAAAAACCATGTAACATAATGGAAGAGTACTCGTGAATTGATAATTTTTCTCCTGCGCTATAACGCCCTGTTAAGGGGTGAGCAACGCAATACCGAAGTCGCCGCATACCGCCTTAAACACTGAAACCAACGCATAGTGAAAATGCCACGCGTTGCGAATCCCTCTTGAACAGTTTGTTATGTGCGTACCTAAAAGTACGTTGACAGAATGTCCACTTCCATATCGAGAAAACCCGGATAGTAAAAATTATACCCTTCCGAGATAAGATCATTTACGAAAAAATTAAAGCGCTTTAGAGCCATACAATATGACTGCATTGCATCTACCCCATAAATATACTCATCAATGCCCAATGCCAGTACACTAAATTTACAACGATAATCACCCGCTTCCATAGTTGGATCTGGCTCAGGCAAACCTAATTCAATAATCAAATGTAATACTTCATCATTCGATTTCTTCACTACATATTCACTGCTTATCATAACTAACCCTCGTAGCACATAACGCCGCATTAAGGTGTGAGCAACACTGCCACCTAACCTAAACCTTTACACCGTAAACACGAAACCCAACCTTGAACTGAAAATGCCAAGCGTTGGGAATCACTCTTAAATGCTTTGTTATAACGCTAAATATATTGTTGAGTAGAGAACTGCATTAACAATTTTTTTTGATCCAAACACTACCACCCAGCTCTATGAGAGCAATGAGTGTAGCAAAAGGAACTAAGTATTCTAAACCAAATGGAGGAGACATTGCTGCCTTAATAAGGCTACCCCCTACTTTAATCTCCGGGATCATAAAAATACCAGAAGTAATTAACAGTTGACAAAATGACATTACTGCAGGACCAAACATTGCGCCATATTCTTCTTCGGCGATCACCGAAAGTATAAATGCAACTATTACTGCCGCGATTGTTGTGACAATTATTTCTAGAGTATTGTCTGAGAGACCTTTTTCTGAATAGCAACTTACTACCGCAATTACTACTGCGATAATCGAATTAAATAAAATTATAAATAGTGTTTCCTTTCCTTTCAATGGCTTCACCTTTCCAGTCCGTTTACAAACTAAAGATTATATATAACAGTAACGATCCAACTTCTCGTGTGTGTTCGTTATTTTACGCACTAACTAGTAACTTGAACTGAGAGTGCGTTATAACAGCTATATTAGACAGAATAATTCTGCATTTTGTCCCTGAAACAATTCTGTCTAGTTTCCAAGACACACTACACTTAGTCTAATAACTCATTTAATAACATCATCTTACCTACTTATCTTTGTATCAAACATGATGAAAAGCAGAAATTTTCCATATAGTTTCGGAAAAATGCAGAAAACTCCTTAATGTGTGAGTAAACCGCAGTTCAGGCAAGAAGGTTTTATCTTGGGAATCGTGTTCTCAAACAAAAACGCCGACATGATTGTCGGCGTTTTTGTTATAGGTATGATGAGTGAGAGGTAGTAATTACTTCGCCATGGTGCTCAAAAACTCGGCTTCAAACTCTTCATCGGCTTCTCGGGTTAGGCACTCCACCAGCCAGTCGATGCTTTGATGGTCGAGCTTACTGTTCACTACGAATGCTTGCTTTACACCAAATTGATCTAACTTGGCAGAGCCGTAGTTCTTGAATGATTTATTGCCGTGGTAATGGAGTGATTTAATAGCCTCTGCGTTGGGCTCTGGTAAGGCATCGAGTGTGTTGGCGAGCTGAATCACCAACTCCATTGGGTTCTTAGATGATGAGATACGATACAGAAAACCGCCCTCCACTCTTTGGCGAACCCAGTAATCAAAGCTGCTGCAATCCATCACCTTGTCGCTGACCAAGGCGGCTTCACTACGATAGCCACACGGCTCTACGACAACAGGTGTGTGTTTGAATTCTGGCTGGCCTGATGCCGCATCGGTATGAGGCAAAATCAGGTCACATGGTTTGCTGTCTTTGGCGGTTGGCGCATTCCAGTGGATAGGCATGAAGACTTGTTCACGACGCATCTCTTTTGTTACCACTAAGCGGGCTTGGCACTCCCCTTGTGCACTGCGCACTTTAACCACAGGATTAATAGTGGCGTGGTTGAAGGCATCTAGCCCAAATTCATCTAAACCAAGCTCAGCAACCGTATCTGGATGCATGGCGACAAAAGGTTCTGGTGTGTGTTCACCTAAACCTGCGGCTAAGCCCGTGCGGCTCATGGTGTGCCATTGGTCTCGGATTCGGCCTGTGTTCATGATTAGCGGAAATTCGACACTGGTATCGGCAATCGGTTTGTCGTGCTCAACCGCGATAAACTGCGCTTTGCCTGATTCAGTAAAGAACTCGCCGTCGGTGAACATGCGCTGTTCAATGATCTCTGGTTGATATTCAAGTACTGGCCATTGCTGTGGAGTGAGTTCGCCATAACCTTTCTCATCCAGTTGCGTGAGTCCAATTAAGCACAAGTCACGCGCTTTACCTGTTTCATTGCCGAGCGCTGTCATCTCACAATACTCTTTGAAGATCTCGCCTTCGTGACGGTAATCAAACTGCTCTTTGAATCCCATTTTTTGCGCGACTTCTTTTAATATCCACCAATCAGGTTTGGCTTCCCCTGGGCTTGGTAATATACGGCGTTGGCGTGAGATTCGACGCTCAGAGTTAGTCACGGTGCCCGACTTCTCGCTCCACCCTTGCGCAGGTAACACCACATCAGCCAAGCGAGTGGTTTCAGTATCGGCAATACAATCCGACACCACCACAAATGGGCACTTCTCTAATGCGGCTTTGATCTTTTCGCTATCAGGCAGGCTCACGACTGGGTTAGTTGCCATGATCCACACCGCTTTGATTTTTCCTTCATTCATGGCATCAAACAGGTCAATCGCTTTTAAACCCGCATGTGTGGCTAAGCTGTCGGTTTGCCAGAACTCGCTCACCGTTTGGTGTGATTGCGGATCACCAAATTCAAAGTGCGCTGCTAAAGTATTGGCTAAACCGCCCACTTCTCGCCCGCCCATTGCGTTCGGCTGACCCGTTACAGAGAATGGCCCCATACCCGGCTTACCGATTTTTCCGGTGGCTAAATGGCAGTTAATAATGGCATTCACCTTGTCACACCCTTGTGTCGATTGGTTCACGCCTTGGGAGTAAATGGTCAGCACCTTCTCGTTCGATGCAAACAAACTGTAGAACTGTTTTAGCTGCTGCTCTGTTAACCCTGTGAGCTCAGGAACGCTTTTGTCGCCCCAGCCCGATTCGGTATAGCCTGATTCGGTATAACGGTAGCGAGTTGCAGATCGAATCGATTCGGTAAAGCCTTGGGTGTGATTTTCTATGTAGTCGGAATCAAGCTTATCGTTATCATCGAGGTAGCCTAATAAACCATTGAACAGCGCCACATCTGAGCCGGATTCCAATGCCAAGTGAATGTCTGCAATTTCACAGGTGTCGGTATAACGCGGGTCGATGACGATAACTTTCAACGCAGGGTTGGCTTGTTTCGCGGCTCTTAATCTTTGGAAAAGTACCGGGTGACACCAAGCGAGGTTTGAGCCAGTGATAACGACGACTTCTGCTTGTTCTAAATCTTCATAACAGACAGGAACGGTATCGGTGCCGAACGCGCGTTTATGCCCAACCACACTCGATGCCATGCAAAGGCGAGAGTTACTGTCGATATTGCCACTGCCGATGAAGCCTTTCATCAGTTTATTGGCAACGTAATAGTCTTCGGTAAGCAGCTGACCAGATACATAGAAAGCAACCGAATCGGCCCCAAATTCTTCGATGGTTTGATTGAATTTATCTGCGACTAACTGCGTGGCACTGTTCCAATCCAGTGATTGTTTTTGCTCATTCTGAATATGAGCAGGTTGTGTAAGACGACCTAAAGGCGTGACAGTGTCACCAAGCGCAATCCCTTTAGTACACAGCTTTCCGTAATTAGATGGATGATCTTTATCACCTCGTACTTCTAGTTTTCCTAGCGATGTCGGTCTCGCTTCTATTCCACACCCTACACCACAATAAGCACAGGTTGATTTTATCCAGCCGCTGTTTGAATCGGTCATCCGTTTCTCGCTCAATTATCCATAATTGTAATAATTCAAACCAAGCAAATAACACGCCACTTCATAGCAATCAACAATCAAGAAATATTTACCAATAAAAACAAAAGCTTAATAAAAACAAACCTATCAGAAATGAACAAAACAGAAATTAACCAAGATAGAAACTTAATTTTTGCACCATCTTGCAGAAAGTTGCACCACAAATGCTCATTTATATAAATCTAACAAAAAAATTACATACTACTTTAGGGGTAATTACGTGCCACCCGCGTTTTTTAAAGCATTGAAAAACATGCATTAATTTTTATTTAAATGAACAAAACGTAATCTGGCACCCTCCTTGCTCAACTAAAAACCAAGAGTTAGAAAAAACATTTTTTGTTTTTCTTGATGATTATGAATTGAGTGGAATCTCAACCCGGCATTCATTTACTAACTACTAGAAATTAGATGCTAGTGATGATAACGCCGAGAATAAGGAATGGATTATGAGCAAGAAGAAAATCGTCGTTGTTGGTAACGGCATGGTTGGACACAAATTTATCGACAACATCCTGCAATCAGACAGTGATGAATTTGATGTGATTACTTTTAGTGAAGAGCCAAGGTTAGCGTACGACCGTGTTCAACTGACGGCTTACTTTAATGGTAAAAGTGCTGATGACCTGTCATTGACCAGTGAAGAGTATTACCAAAGTAACGGCGTGAACTACTTGTTGAACCAGAAGGTTGCCAAGCTAGACACTGCCAATCAACAAGTCATCACTGAAAGTGGCCACGTTGAAAGTTACGACAAGCTAATCTTGGCGACGGGCTCTTTCCCTTTTGTTCCCCCTATTCCCGGTAACGACCAAGAACACTGTCACGTTTATCGTACTATTGAAGACTTAGACGCAATTGAACTATCAAGCAAAGGTAGCAAGTCTGGCGTGGTGATTGGTGGTGGTCTGCTTGGCTTAGAGGCCGCAAACGCAGTCAAAAACCTTGGCTTAGAAACCCATGTGGTTGAATTTGCGCCTCGCCTGATGGCGGTTCAATTAGATGACGGTGGCGGTGCCCTATTACGCAGAAAAATTGAAGACCTTGGTGTGCAAGTTCATACCGATAAAGCGACCTCTGAAATAGTCGATGGCGAAAATGCTCGCTACCGTATGAACTTCGCCGATGGCACCCATTTAGAAACCGATATGATCGTATTCTCTGCGGGTATTCGCCCTCAAGATGAGTTAGCAAGAAGCTCTGATGTCGAAATTGGCGAGCGCGGCGGTATTGTCATCAACAACCACTGCCAAACCAATATCGAAAACGTCTACGCCATTGGTGAATGTGCCCTTTGGGATAACAAGATCTTCGGCTTAGTGGCGCCCGGTTATTCGATGGCAAAAATCGCGGCTTCGCATATTGTCTCTGGCGGTACTGACGACGCTGCATTCACTGGCGCAGACATGAGCACTAAGCTCAAACTGCTTGGCGTCGATGTTGCCAGTATTGGTGAAGTACACGGCAAGACAGAAGGCGCTCAATCGTATACCTATAACGATGAAATCGAACAAGTGTATAAGCGCCTAATCATCTCAGCTGACGGCACAAAGATTGTCGGTGCGGTATTGGTCGGTGATGCAGAAGCCTATGGCTCGCTACTGCAAATCAAGCAAAACGATATGCCCCTTCCTGAAAACCCATCAGTGTTGATTTTGCCTAATGTGGCCGATGATTCAGGCTCTGCAATGGGTGTTGAAGCTCTGCCTGATAGCGCTGTGATTTGTTCATGTTTTGATGTGACTAAAGGCGACATTAAAGACGCGGTATCTGCTGGCTGCACCACGATGGCTGCACTGAAAGAAACCACCAATGCTTCAACAGGTTGTGGCGGCTGTTCTGCTCTTGCGAAACAAGTTCTCGATAGCGAACTGAGTAACTTGGGTGTTGAAGTCTCTAACGATATCTGTGAGCACTTTGCTTACTCTCGCCAAGAGCTGACTGACATCATCCGCGTCAACAAAATCAAGACCTTTGATGAGCTGTTAGATTCTCACGGAAACGGATTAGGCTGTACCGTGTGTAAACCTGCTGTCGGTTCGATTCTGGCTTCGTACTGGAACGATTACATCCTTGAAGATCAACACATCGAACTGCAAGACACCAACGACATCTACCTTGGCAACATGCAAAAAGACGGTACCTACTCAGTGGTTCCGCGTATTGCTGGAGGTGAAATCACACCGGATAAATTGATCGTACTTGGTGAAGTCGCTAAAGAGTTCGACCTTTACACCAAGATCACCGGTGGTCAGCGTGTCGACTTGTTTGGCGCACAACTTAACGAACTGCCTATCATCTGGAAAAAGCTGATTGATGCAGGTTTCGAAACGGGTCACGCCTACGGAAAATCGGTTCGTACCGTAAAATCGTGTGTGGGTAGCACTTGGTGTCGATACGGTGTCGACGACAGTGTTGGCTTAGCGATTCGACTAGAGAACCGCTACAAAGGCCTGCGTTCACCACACAAGATCAAGTTTGCGGTTTCTGGCTGCACTCGTGAATGTGCAGAAGCGCAATCGAAAGACATTGGTGTTATCGCAACAGACAAAGGTTGGAACCTTTACATCTGTGGTAACGGCGGCATGCGCCCTCGCCATGCAGACCTATTCGCCACTGATTTGGACGAAACCACACTCCTTAAATACATCGACCGCGTTTTGATGTTCTACACACGTACCGCAGACCGCCTACAACGTACATCGGTATGGATGGAGAACCTTGAAGGCGGCATTGAATACCTCAAGCAAGTCGTGATTGAAGACAAGCTCAACGTTGCTGAAGAACTCGAAGCGGACATCGCACTCAACATCGAGAAGTACCAGTGTGAATGGAAAACCACCATTGAAAGCCCTGAGAAGATAAAGCGCTTCCAGCACTACATCAACAGTGAAGAAATGGACACTAGCCTCTCCTTCATCAAAGAGCGAGAGCAACGCTTTCCTAATCCGAGCTTGAGTGATTCTTCGAATTCACAACGCGATGAAAAGCTTGCTAAAGCCGACCAAATCGAAGTTACGGAAGTTTCGTAAACCGAATGGATGGTGAGTGAATCAGTAACAACTAAACCAATATCGATAGTCGACAGTCGCGCAGCCAAAGAAAACTGCTGTCGGCTATCACCCTAATTAAATTGATTATTAGCTTTATGTTTAGACTAGGAGAAAGTCATGGAAAATTGGACAACCGTATGCAGCACCCGCGACCTAACCCCAAACGGGGGAATTTGCGCCAAAGTAGACGATAACCAAGTGGCTATTTTTTACTGCAAGCGTAGCGACACACTTTATGGGCTCTCTAATTACGACCCCATCGGCAAGGCGAATGTGATGTCACGTGGTATAATTGGTTCATTAAGCGGTGAGCCTTACGTGGCCTCACCTTTATACAAGCAGCATTACCACTTAGAAACTGGCGAATGTCTTGAACAGCCTGATCTCAAGCTCGTGAAGTTTGAAGTTCGCAAGCAAGGAGAGCAAGTACAGGTTCTCGCACCACTTGCTATCGCCAGTTAACTAAACGCCGACATCATCATGTAAACACGTTATAGACGTGAACAATTTCGGCATAGGGTTTAGCCACATTAATGCGTTCGAATTTCGGAAGTAACGCACGAGCTAAAACCGGGTAATTTTCCAGATTTAAAGGATTTAAACCATGGATAACACAAAATTTTCGCTGCTTTCATTTACGGGTAAGATGAAAACCTTACACCTAAGTTGGATGGCCTTTTTTATCACCTTTGTTGTGTGGTTCAACTTTGCCCCACTACTGCAAATGGTAAAAACGTCGCTTGGTCTTTCTACTGAAGAGATCAAAACACTGCTTATTCTCAACGTTGCCTTAACCATTCCGGCGCGTGTCGCGATTGGTATGTTAACCGACCGATACGGCCCTAGATTGGTCTACTCTTCGCTACTCGCCGTCTGTTCAATCCCTTGTTTTATGTTTGCTATGGCAGACTCTTTCATTCAAGCCGCGATTGCACGTTTCCTATTAGGCTTCATCGGTGCAGGCTTCGTGGTCGGCATTCGTCTTGTGTCTGAGTGGTTCCCACACAATGAACTGGGTACGGCTGAAGGTATTTACGGCGGCTGGGGTAACTTCGGTTCAGCAGCGGCAGCATTTACACTTCCAACTCTTGCTCTAGCATTTGGTGGCGAAGATGGTTGGCGTTATGCGGTCGGTATTACTGGCCTTATGAGCTTAGCGTTCTCGTTTGTCTTCTACAAAAACGTATCGGATACACCAAAAGGTTCGACTTACTTCAAGCCAGCTCAAGTAACGGCAATGGAAGTGACATCAAAGGGTGACTTTTTCTTCCTACTCATTATGAAGATCCCGATGTATGCCGCTTTAGCGCTACTGACATGGAAGCTATCACCGAGCAACATCAACATGTTGTCTGACATGGCGGTGTATTCAGTATATGCAGGTTTAGCTGCACTTTACGTGTACGAAGTGTCGCAAGTTTGGAAGGTGAATAAGAACGTATTCAAAGAAGAAGTGCCAGAAATTCACCAGTACAAATTTAAGCAAGTTGCTGTGTTGAACGTGTTGTATTTCGCGACATTTGGTTCTGAACTGGCTGTAGTTTCTATGCTGCCGCTGTTCTTCTCTGAAACCTTTGAATTAACGCCGGTTCTTGCGGGCATGGTTGCATCGGCTTATGCCTTTATGAACCTAATGTCTCGCCCAGGTGGCGGTTGGATTTCAGACAAATTCGGTCGTAAACCAACACTGCTTATTCTGACGATTGGTCTTGCTGTGGGTTACTTTGCAATGGGTCAAGTCGACAGCACATGGCCAGTATGGTTAGCGGTTGTGGCTGCGATGGCGTGTTCTTTCTTCGTGCAAGCGGGTGAAGGTGCGGTGTTTGCAACCGTACCACTGATTAAACGTCGCATGACAGGTCAAATTGCCGGTATGACGGGTGCTTACGGTAACGTGGGTGCGGTGGTTTACCTAACGGTACTTTCATTCGTAAGTTACCAAACCTTCTTCTTAGTGATTGCAGGAACAGCGGTACTTGGCTTCGTTACTCTGATGTTCATGGAAGAGCCTAACGGTCAAATCGCAGAAGTGAACGACGATGGTAGCGTAACCTTGATTAACGTATCGAGCTAACCACTCATTGAATCGGGAGTAGTACCAAGGTGTGTTTCACCACTTTGGTACTGCGTTCAAAGGCTCTGCATTCGCTAGGGCTTTTGTTCTTTCTCAGATGTGCTCTCAAGAAAATGAGAAGACGGCCAGTTAAGAAGAAGACCAGTTATGACAATTTCATTCAGCCAAGGGCAAGTCGTCACGCCGGAATCAAGCAATCAGCTCACACTCAAGTTTGGTGGTTATTCGAATAAAGGCGTACGTGATGAAAACCAAGACGCCATCATTGTAAAACACCCTAAAACTCGTGCTGAGCAAGAGCTAAAAGGCAGTGTTGCTTGTATAGCCGACGGCGCAAGTTGCAGTGAACACGGCCAGAAAGCCAGTCACACCAGCGTGATGCAGTTTATCGACGACTATTACGCCACCCCACAAAGTTGGAGCATTCAGCGTTCAGCACAGAAAGTCTTAACTTCACTCAATTCTTGGCTCTTCAACACGTCTGTTTCTAATATTCATCCCGCACAACAAGTTAACCACAATGCGCTCGTTTCCACCTTTAGCAGCGTGATATTAAAATCGAACACAGCGCATATATTCCATGTTGGCGACAGTCGCATTTACTTACTAAGAGATGGAGAATTACGCCAACTGACCCGTGACCACACCCGTAAAAATATGGGACAGAAGCATTATCTAACACGCGCCTTAGGCATCGATAACCAACTCAACGTTGACTATCAAACGCTTCCTATTAAAAAAAACGACTGTTTTATCCTGACATCTGATGGCGTACACGAGTTTGTGTCTCCAAATACCTTTAAAGAACACATCGATAAGCCCGGTGTAGATTTCGAATACGCCGCTCAAACCATATGTAACACAGCGTTAAGCCATAACAGTTCGGACAACGTAAGCTGCTTGATTGTTCAAGTCAGTCATCTACCTAAACCTTCGCTCATTGAATTCCATGAGAAGCTGGCTAAACGTGCCATCCCACCCGCGTTAAAACTCGGGCAAAGTATCGACAACTTTATGGTGCTTGAGGTGTTGTATGCAGGTTCAAGAAGCCATGTGTACCGAGTGATGCAGAAAGAGACACAAACCGAGTTCGTGTTAAAAGTCCCTTCCGTTCAATATCACGATAGCCCGTCGCAACTCCGAGCCTTCTTTAATGAACAATGGGCGGGCATCTTGCTGAACAATAAGAAGGTAATGAAGGTCTACCCGACGCCAGAGAACTCGCAATTCTTATACCAAATCTGCGAATGGGTAGAAGGCATCACGCTAAGACAATGGATGTACGACAACCCTAAGCCTTCGCTCGAACAGGTTCGCGAGATCCTAGAAAAAATCACACAAGGTATTCGTGTATTACAACGTGCTGACATGGTACACAGAGACTTAAAACCAGAAAACATCATGATTCAGCGTGATGGCGACATCAAGATCATCGACCTTGGTGCGGTATTAGTAAGAGGGATTGAAGAGGGAGAACAAACAGACAAAGACCCAACACCACTCGGCGCGGTAAATTACATCGCACCAGAAAGTATTAAGTACAACACAGCCACCACAAGCTCAGATTTGTTCTCTATCGCGGTGATCGGTTATGAAATGCTAACGGGTGAATTGCCCTACTCTGAAATGAGCGCGCAATCTCTCAAGCAATCACGCCATCACCAATGGGAATACCAACCGTTGACACAAAAACGAACGGATTTACCGGCTTGGATTGATTTGGTTTTACAAAAGGCGTGTGCAGAATCACCGACCGAGCGATATCAGGTTCTAGGCGATTTTGTGGCAGATCTCTACACTCCCAATCAAAATCTATTGAAGCATAAAGCCAAGCAACCTTTGATAAACCGCCACCCAATTCAATTCTGGAAGGTGTTGGCTCTGTTACTCGGCGTTATCGCTATCGTAGAGTTAGTTTTGTTACTAGGCTCTAGCTAACGGTTAAGCTCTGGCTAACCGTCAAACTCTCAATAACTGTTAAACAAAAGCTAGCCTCGTTTGACTAAGCTTCTTGGCACAAGCTCAATCCCGGCTTGGTAACGCTTAGCGGACGCATTTAATGCCAAGGCAAACGCGCTGTCTGCGATGACTTCGAATTGCTGCGGCAGTGAATGAACTTTAAATGGTAAGAAATCCAATAAGCGGTTATCACCAAATGTCGCCAGCTTCACCTGATTCACTAGCTCTGGCTTTTCGACCATCACATCAAGCACACCTTCTAGTAAGGTGTAAGACATAGTGACGATCGCATCAGGGACTGTACCTTTAGCAATCCACTCTTCAAACACTTCTCGTCCAGATTCACGGTCAAAGTGCTCACCGTAACCAACAACGGTTGGCTTATTTTCATCGAGCCCTGTTTGCTGTGTATGAGCCTTATTCGCTGCTTCAAAACCTAACTGACGTTCACGTGAAATGTTCAGTTCAGGCAGTGCACCTATCAAGCCAATGCTATGAATATTGTCATCAAGGATCGAATGCGTCAGCTCAAACGCCGCTTCAAAATCCTCACTGATCACGCAAGCAAAATGCTCGTCGTCTAACGGACGGTCAATCGCGATTACGGGTGTGCCTGAGTTTTGCAGTTTTAAGTAGAATTCGTTAGCGTCTGGCATAGAGCTCGCCACCAGCAAAGCATCAATACGACGGCTCACCAACGCTTCCGCTACTTTGCGTTCAGTTTCGGCGTCATCATCAGAACAACCAATCAGGATTTGATAGCCCACTTTACGTGAGTTCTGCTCTATCAATTTTGCTAAACGCGCGTAACTGCTGTTTTCCAGGTCAGGAATAATCAAACCAAATGAACGGCTATTCCCAGCACGCAGCGACGAAGCAGCATGGTCTGGACGGTAGTTATACTCGTCTACCACCGCCATTACTTTCTGCTGAGTCTTCTCACTGATTCTGTATTTCTGCGCCTTGCCATTAATCACATAGCTGGCCGTGGTTTTCGACACACCGGCTAGTTTGGCAATCTCATCTAGTGTCATATGGGTGACCTGTATTTTGTGCGTAGGATCATATAACCAATCTTCTGATCCTTGGATTAGTTGAATTATATGCTGAATCGATTCAGTATAATAGCTGAAAGGATTCAGCAAAATCTGAAAAGTGACTTCAATCATCCTTTTGAATGGATTGAGCGTCATTTGTCGTGATTCAACTTCTCGTTATGAATGAAACGGAAATTACGACACGCAGCAAAACTATTTTGGTTAACAGAATTGGCTTTGCTGAATTTTTTTACACTGAATGCTGAACCGATTCAGCAAGCATAAAGCAAAGAGCAAGCAAAGAATTAAGCTCCATGAATCTTGCTCTAGACTGAATCGTAGCGATACACAAATTCTCAAGCGATACGCTAAAGAGGCACCATGCTTAAATTATCAAAATCTGACATCACTCTTGGTCAAACGGCCGATGACAAATTCAAAGCTATCCAGAACATTGCTGGCGACCTAACTGCTAAAGGCCTAGTGGATTCTGGCTACGTTGAAGGAATGCTGAACCGTGAAAACCAGAACTCTACTTTCCTAGGCAACGGCATCGCGATTCCTCACGGAACGACTGACACTCGCAACCTAGTAAAAGAGACAGGCGTAGCGGTACACCACTTCCCTGAAGGTATTGATTGGGCAGACGGCAACCGTGTTTACATAGCAATTGGTATTGCAGCGAAATCTGACGAGCACTTAGGCATCCTTAAACAGCTAACTAAAGTTCTAGCGGCAGACGGTGTTGAAGAGAAACTAAAGCAAGCGAAATCAGAAGACGAAATCATCGCCCTACTTAATGGCGAAGTTCAGCTAGAAGCCGACCTAGACGCTTCTTTAGTTCAGCTACTATTCCCTGCAAGCGACATGATTCAAATGTCTGCAGTTGCGGGCGGCCTACTTAAGAACACAGGTTGCACAGACAACGCATTCGTTGCTGACCTAGTAACGAAAACACCGACTCATCTAGGCCAAGGCTTATGGTTGTTGGGCAGCGACAAGGGCGTAACTCGCACTGGCGTATCGTTTGTTTCTACAGCGAACGATTGCGAATTCGAAGGCACACCAGTGAAAGCCCTAGTGGCATTCGCGGCTTGTAACATCGCGCACCAATCAATTCTGGCAAACCTAAGCAAGATGGTTTTCGAAGGTAAACAGCAACAACTGTTAACCGCGGATGCAGCGCAAGTGATTGGCCTTTTGAAAGGTGAAGCGGTTTCTACAGCTTCTCAGGACGATGACAACTGCGCAGTATTCAAAATCAAAAACGCACACGGCCTACACGCTCGTCCGGGCGCAATGCTGGTTGCTGAAGCGAAGAAATTCGAATCAACAATCCGCGTTTCAAACCTAGATGGTGACGGAAAAGAAGTGAACGCGAAGAGCTTGATGAAAGTGATCGCTCTTGGCGTTAAACACGGCCACCAGCTTCAGTTTGTTGCTGAAGGTGATGACGCAGCACAAGCACTTGAATCGATCGGCAAAGCTATCGCTTCAGGCCTTGGCGAAGGTTAAGGAATCGATATGTCTGATAAACAAATCAAAGCCGTTACCGTAACGCTAAACCCTGCTCTGGATCTAACAGGTGCTATCGACGCACTTAACGTCGGTTCAGTGAGCCTAGTAAACAAAGGCTCTCTGCATGCAGCAGGCAAAGGCGTAAACGTAGCAAAAGTGCTTTCAGAGCTTGGCGCTAAAGTGACCGTAACAGGTTTCCTTGGTCGCAATAACGAAGAAGCGTTCTGCCAACTGTTCGAACAGATGGGCGCAACTGACCGCTTTATCCGTGTTGATGGCGCAACTCGTATCAACGTGAAATTGGTAGAAAACTCAGGCCAAGTTAGCGACATCAACTTCCCAGGTGTTCCTGTTGACGCTGAAGCGATTAAAGCGTTTGAAGAAACCTTGCTAGAGCTGGCTGAAGACCACGAATACTTCGTGATTGCAGGCAGCTTGCCACAAGGCGTATCACCAGAGCTTTGCGCTTCTTGGGTTCAACGTTTACACGATTTAGGTAAGAAGGTGCTATTTGATAGCAGCCGTGACGCACTTAAAGCCGGTATCAATGCACAACCTTGGTTAATTAAGCCAAACGATGAAGAGCTGTCTCAACTGTTCAACGCAGAGCTAACCACACGTGACCAATGCCAACACGCGGGCCAAGCCCTAAGTGAAAAAGGTATTGAAAACATCGTGGTATCACTTGGCGCAGAAGGCGTGATGTGGCTAAACCAAGGTGAATGGTTACATGCTCAACCACCGCGCATGCAAGTAGTAAGCACGGTAGGCGCAGGCGACACCTTAGTTGCTGGCCTATGTTGGGGTCACATGCAACAGATGCCAAAAACAGAACTTATTAAATTCGCAACCGCCCTATCTGCTCTAGCAGTTTCACAGGTAGGCGTGGGCATCACCAGCCAACAAGAGCTGGATTCAGTACTACAAAATATCCAATTACAGGCGCTTAGTGCTCCAACTAGCCAGTTAGACACAAGCAAATAGGACAAAAGGTTTATTATGAATATTACCATTATCACAGCTTGCCCAAGTGGCGTAGCAAACAGTATCATCGCCGCAGGCTTGTTAGAGCAAGCGACAAAAGCACTGGGTTGGAACGCCGCTATTGAATGTCAATCAAGCGTGCTACCTGAATCTCCAGTATCACAAGACGCTATCGACAGCAGCGACGTTGTGGTTATCGCAGCTAACACAAACGTTGATAAAGCGCGCCTTGTTGGTAAGAAAGTGTACCAAGCGGCTATCTCAGAATGCACAGCAGATGCAAAAGCATTTCTAGAGAAAGCGGTAGCAGAAGCAACGGTATTAGACGCTTCTCAAGTTGAAAGCACTGTTGAAGTGACAGGTACTTCTGCAAATGCTTCAACAGAAACTACAGGCTGTAAAAAGATCGTAGCGATCACCGCTTGTCCAACGGGTGTTGCACACACCTTTATGGCGGCTGAAGCGCTTGAAGCAGAAGGCAAACGCCTAGGTCACCAAATCAAAGTGGAAACTCGCGGATCTGTAGGTGCGAAGAACCAACTGACAGACCAAGAAATCGCAGACGCTGACCTTGTTATCATCGCAGCAGACATCGACGTTCCACTGGATCGTTTTAACGGCAAAGCGCTATACAAAACAACGACAAGTCCTGCTTTGAAGAAAACAAAGCAAGAGATGGAAAAAGCGTTCGCAGAAGCTAAACCATACCAACACACAGCTTCTTCAAATTCAGCGCCTGCTGACGAGAAGAAAGGCGTGTACAAGCACCTAATGACTGGTGTATCTCACATGCTTCCTGTGGTTGTTGCGGGTGGTTTGATCATCGCTCTTTCTTTCGTATTCGGTATCGAAGCGTTTAAAGAAGAAGGCACACTAGCAGCGGCACTGATGACTATCGGTGGTGGTTCTGCATTCGCACTGATGATTCCTGTTCTTGCTGGTTTCATCGCATTCTCGATTGCTGACCGTCCGGGTCTGGCTCCAGGTCTAATCGGCGGTATGCTGGCTAGCTCAACGGGCGCAGGTTTCCTAGGTGGTATCGCGGCTGGTTTCATTGCGGGTTACTCTGCGAAGTTCATTGCTGACAAAGTTCAGCTTCCACAATCTATGGAAGCGCTTAAACCAATCCTGATCATTCCGTTTATCGCGAGTTTGTTCACTGGCCTTGTGATGGTTTACATCGTAGGTGGTCCTGTTTCTGGCGTAATGAGCGCAATGACAGACTTCCTAAACAACATGGGTACGTCTAACGCGATTCTTCTAGGTGTGATTCTAGGCGCAATGATGTGTTTCGACCTTGGTGGTCCGGTAAACAAAGCCGCTTACACGTTCGGTGTTGGTCTACTGGCTTCACAAACTTACGCACCAATGGCAGCTATCATGGCAGCAGGTATGGTTCCAGCTCTAGGTATGGGCCTTGCAACTTTCCTAGTGAAAGACAAGTTTGAAGCAGGCGAGCGTGAAGCGGGTAAAGCATCATTCGTTCTTGGCCTATGTTTCATCTCTGAAGGTGCGATTCCATTCGCAGCGAAAGATCCAATGCGTGTTATCCCAGCTTGTATGGCAGGTGGTGCACTAACGGGTGCTCTATCAATGATGTTTGGTGCACAGCTAATGGCTCCACACGGCGGTCTATTCGTACTACTGATTCCTGGCGCTATCTCTCCAGTTCTCATGTACCTAGTGGCGATTGCAGCAGGTACGCTAGTTACAGGCTTTGGCTACGCAGCACTTAAAAAGATGAGCAGCTCTAAAGTAACGGCAGAGGCTTAATCCCCCTACTCTGTTAAGCTCCTTCTATAAAGCGGCTTATTATTAAACAAAGGCTCCTCAATTGAGGAGCCTTTTTATTGTTCACCGTATTACGGGATTAAAACGGGTAGCTGAAAAGAGAAGGTCACCCCTTCCACTTCGTCATCATCAATGTGGCGAATCATTTCTACCAAATACCCTTGTACATCCAGCTTTAAGCCTTGTTGTTCAACAGCCTTAAACAGCGCTTCTAAGGCTGTGCTATAAGCCACATCTGAAACCAGATAAACATCGCTACATAAGTAGTAGCCTTCTGGAACGATCTTGTCGTAACGGTCTCTAGCAACTTGCCAGTTTCCGATTTCCGCGTCGATATCATCCCACTTGTTTCTCATCTGTTTTATTGGTGTGGTACCCATGAGTTGTGTCGATTTTTTGCCATACATCTCAAATACGGTATCCCAATCTGGGTCGTCTAGTTTAAGCTTCTGCATACCGCGTTCTGGATACCAAACCAGTTCGGTCGGCATAGACTTAACCAATTCTTTTTCCATTGAAGACTGCACACCCGGATGCGCCAATCTCTGAATGAAATCCGCCGTCTCCTTAGGTGTCGCGTTGTAGCCCATTTCTCGAATGTGCTTTGCCGTAACCCCTAATTCACGCTTAAGCGCCTTACCTAAAGACTGCGACGATGAGAAGCCACAATACTGAGCTATTTCAATCACGCTCCACGGCTCATCATTGATCAGCAAGCCCACTGCGATTTGTAATCGAACGCGACTCAGATACTGACCCGGTGTTTCATTGAACAGCTCAGTAAATTGACGATGAAAGTGATAAGGAGAAATTGCACTTTCGGTTGCTATCTCTTCCCATGTACGACGCTCACCCCACTCTTCATGCATTAAAGTAAGCGCATGACTAAAGCGTTTTTGAAGATGCTCTGGCAAAGATTCAATCAATGCAATCTCAGGCACCAGTTTAAAACCGGGCACCAATTGATAATCAGGTTTGCTCTGTTGCGTCATACGATCTTTGTTCTCAGGCATAGAAGCTCTTGTATCTGTCGACTTGATTGAATTCGATCGCTTGGCTTCACTATCGTCTTTGTCCTTTATAAAATCAATCACGAGCGCTCCAAACTGAGTTCTTCTAATGCATCTTGTTCACGTGGTTCTTGTGCAATTAGATTTTCAACCTGAGGCGGCTTGCAGCAAAACAGGCCAAGCAGCACGGGGATCAAAATCAGCGTTACTGCAGTGGCAAACAATTCTCCAAACACCAGTGAGACCGCAGCAGGCTTCAAGTATTGTGCTTGTTCCGCAGTTTCACTTAGTAATGGCAACAACCCACACACAGTGGTTATCGTGGTTAAGAAGATAGCTCTCAAACGGCTAGTACCGGCAATCACTAACGCTTGCTGTAATGGCACGCCTTGGCGATATTCAGCATTAAAACGCGTGATCAGCACCAACGAATCGTTAATCACGATCCCCGTCATGGCCATCATTCCGAACATCGAAAGAATACTGATCGGCAAGTCCATCAAGTAGTGACCAAAAATCGCGCCTGTGAATCCAAACGGTATGACCGCCATGATGATCATTGGTTGCCAGTAAGACTTCAAAGGCACCGCCAACAAGATGTAGATCATCAGCAAAGTCAGAATCATTGCCGATTTAAAGCCATCCGACACTTCCCCTATCTCTTCAAACTCACCGCCCGCTTTTATCGTCACACTTGGAAACTGTAAGTGCAGAGATTCAATCATATCTTCGAGTTGCTCACGAGTTTTCTCCGGTGATTGCAGATCTCGGTTCTGCTTCCAATGCAGGTTAATCACTTGCTCTCGGTCGCGGCGGTAAACCACTTGCGGTTCTTGCTCGTGACGAAACTCAGCAATATCACCCATCATCACGCTTCCGCCATTAGGTAACATGATAATTGCTTGTTGTAGCTGAGCTAAGGTTCTGCGCTCCTCTCTTGGATATTGCAGCAGCACCTTGGTCTCTTGCCCGTTTTCTAACAGGCGATGGACTTCTCTTTCGCCAAACGCTTCGCCTGCTAGCTGAGCCAGTTTCGCTTGAGTTAACCCTAACTGCTGGCCATATTGATTCAATACCAAGCGTACTTGCGGTAAACCATCCTGACCATCGTCGTAGACATCCGATACGCCTTTCAACGAAGTCAAAGTATCCGCGAGCTCCTCGCTAACTAGAGAAGCAAGCTCACGATCATTGGAAGAGATCGTTAAGAATGTTCCACCAGCAGGTTCCTCTGCCGCGCTGAACTTAACCGAATAAGCGCCTTCGATTTGGCCTGTGTTTTCTCTCCATCGCTTCAACAATAAATTACCCGGCAGTGAGCTTAAAGACTCGTTAGTAAGCTCAGCCGTCACTTCAATTTCACCATAGCCATCAGACCAAGCAAGCAGGTTCACCACGGGCTTTTCTTGTAATGGGTAATCGTCCATCAAGCCTTTTTCTACTTGTGTCATTGCTTGCTCAACTTGCAACAAGGCTTGGCGCTGTAAAGGCAACGGTGCGCCATCTTCCAACTCAATAACCGCGGTGATGTAACGCCCCGGAATTTCAGGGAACAATGCACTGCGAATCGCACCGTTAGACCACATGCCGTAGGCCAGTGAGATAGCTGCCACAAACCCAAGTAAAGACGCGACTTTGTAGCCAAGTGCAAACTCCAATACTGGCTTGTAGATGTTGAGATTAAACCACTGTAACCCGCCTTGGGCGGCATTCTGAACCTTGGCAAAAATACTTGTGGATGGCTTTTTCACAGAAAGCTGAGCCAAGTGCGACGGTAGAATGAATTTGCTTTCAATCAGAGAGAAGAGCAAAGCGAAGATCACCACTGCCGAAAACCCAGCAAGCACCTTAGCTAATTCATTATTAATCCAAAGCATTGGAGAAAATGCAGCAATGGTCGTTAGCACACCAAATACAGTCGCCACCGACACAGAATGCACGCCCTGCCAAGCGGCTATCTTTCCGTTTATATTAGAAAGACCGTTTATATTTGAGGAGCCATTGAGCTTTGGGGCACCAGAATGACCAGCGTTTCCCGTACGTTTGTCATGTATCGCTTCACCTACGACAACCGCATCATCCACCAACACACCGAGCACCAAGATAAAACCAAACAAGGTGATGTCGTTGATGCTGTAATTAAAAAGCTGCATTGCGGCGAGCGTCCCTGTCAGCGCAATCGGAATCCCCATCGCGACCCAAAACGCGAGCCTAATCTCAAGAAAGATCCCAAGTAGAACGACGACGATCAATAAGCCTTGCCATGCATTATCACTCAAACGAAATAGCTGCTCTTCAATGTAAGGCGCCATGTCAGCCATGGTATTCAACTCAATATCCGACGGCAAAATCGCGCGTTGGGCATCCAGTGTTTTGCTGATCGCTTCGCTGACTTTGAGCAGGTTGTCGGTTTGGCTCGTACTGACCAATAATGCAATGGCGTTAGAGCCGTTGTTACGCACGATAGAGCCACTGTATTGGTAACCACGACTTAACTTGGCGATATCACCCAGCAGTATTTTTCCGTTGCTTCCTGAAATCACAACAAGCTGATTCAACTTCTGTAAATCATCGGCATAACCGTCACCACGAATCACCATTCGGCCTTTGTCGCTAATTAGCTCACCACTACGAGATTCAAGCGAACGCTGCTCTACGAGTCTTGCTAGATCTTCCAAGCTCAGCCCTAACGCTTTCAGTTGGTCAGGATCAGGCTCGATAACCAATTGAGGCGTTCGAGTTCCCCAGTTTGATACCTTGGAAATTTGAGGGTTCTTCTTCAGCGCTTGCTCAAGTTGCTTGGCAATTGGTAGTAATTCATCATCGGTTCTTGGACCTGACACCACCACAAACGCCGCTAAGTTGGTAAATTCATTACGCACCACTTGCGGTCTTTCTGCTTGCACGGGAAAGCCGTTGATGGCGTTAACTTGGTTACGAATGTCATCCAGGAGCTTGTCTAAATCTGTGCTGTTGGTTTTACGTACCACGACTCGTGACATTCCAGCACTCGATTGGCTGGTGATCTGTTTGATGCCAGCAATTCCGCTGATCGACTCTTCGATTCGTTGCGTCACGCTCTCATCAATCTGTTGTGCGGTACCGCCAGGATAAGCCACAGTAATACTGATTGATGATGGTGCAATTTGTGGGAACGACTCAACACGCAGTTGTCCAAATGCTAATACGCCACTGATCACAATCGCCATCATCAGCAGATTGGCAGCGACTGGGTTATTAATGAACCATTTTGTCATCCAACTCATTGGTTTGATTCCTTAATCTGAGCTGCATCAGATTTACCCGCGAGCATGGCTTCAGAATGGACTCCATTGAACCTAGGCGCGACTTGTTTACCGTTAAGCATGGAAGAAAGCGGATATTGCACCACACGGCGAGCCTCATCACTTCGATCATTGAAGCGAATATCAAGCTCTCGGCTGCCTTGCCCAATAAGCGTTACCGACTCTTTTCGTAAGCGATCTTCTGTATCCAATGTCCACACATACCCGTCTCGCGTCATCGCACTCAAAGGTACGCTTATGACGTCATCTTGTAGACCGAGGTTAACTTCGGCCTGAACCTGCTGATTAGGGAATAGCCTAAGCTTGTCTTGGTAAGGGTTTTCAACCGATAGCACAACTTGCCTTTGACGCGTCACCAAATCCACTTCAGGCGATACATAACGCACCTTCGCGGGCCATTGATTCCCAGAGCGACTCACGACACGAATACTTGGCTTAACCAAAGCAGCTTGCACTTGCTGCCAATGCATTTCAGAGATTGGAAGCTCGACATCAATCGAATCACTAGCGGCTAATTCAAAAGTCACTTGCCCAGCTTCTACCCACTCTCTTGGGCTAATGTGGCGCTTCATGATAACCGCATCAAAAGGCGCGGTGATCGTCGACTCTTCCACTAGCTTCTTCGCACTTACGTAAGCCTGTTTGGCTTGTTGTAGGTTGGCTTTCGCTGCGTGCAAAGGATGATCTTGTTTTTGGGTTGAGCATTTTGAGCGCGACGGTCTGTTCATGCTTAGTCTGTTTCAATTCCAGCTCCGCTTGCTTTAACGCACTTAACGCTTGCGCCAAGTTCGCATCAACGGCGCTGGTATCTAGCCTCGCCAACACATCGCCCTTATTCACTAGCTGTCCCGGTTCAATATTTTCATTCAGCCATTTTAGTTGTGCGCTACTCGACGCTTTCAGCTGAATTGGCCAACGAGCAGCAGTTAAGCCTAATACCGTTAACGTCGATTCTAGCTGCGAGGGTGTCACCTCCAATACAGAGACCGGTGCTAATACTGCTTGCTTCTTCACTGGTTCTGCTGCCTCGGGTTCTAATTCATCGACAACAATCAAGGCAACAAAGATAGCCGCACAACCGACTAATACCGAAAGTGGCTTTTTAAATTTCATAAGGCATCTCCTTGGTAGCCTGTTGGACGAAGGTATGATTGAGTCGCTGACTGATTTCCGTAAGGCGAGAAAGGGTTTGTAGCGTAATTGGTAGCATCACTGCGGTTTCAACAAACTCCAGTGAGTAGGTAACGATGGAGAACACTTGCCCTGCAGTCGGCTCGATAAGCTGACTCACCATCCACAAGTTCCCCACTACCGCGCCAAACAACACGGTAAAGATCAGTCCGTAGACAATGGCCTCGGTGTCTGAGAGTTTGATTTCACACTGTTTTAGTCGCTCAAAGTGCCAACGAAGCGCTGATAAGCGAACACCACTCAGCAACTGAACCTGCTGTTCAACTTGATCGTTAAATTGGCCGTTAAGTTGGGTAAAGGTTCGGTGGAACACGCCATAAATCGCTAGCATCGACAGGCCGGCAAGCAACATGCAAAGCGCCAATGAGAAATGGAATGTAGAGAGAATCACCACAGTCGCAACAAGCTGAACCACAGCCGTCATCAAAGCAGGTAAATCGTCTTCTAAGAAATCAACCAGCTCACGCGACATGGTGAGTCGAGCGTCTTTGGTCGAAATAGATAAACCGCGTAGATTGCGCTCAACGATATTTGCCAGTTTGACCCGAATCGCCCCATAAACACGGGTATCGTAAAAACGACGAACAACACTGATGATTACCAGCACAAAAAGAATCGCAGCCAGCATCGTCAAAGGCTGGAAGCTTTGGTTTAACACGCCATCGATGGCGTAACCAATAAACAATGGCAACAGAATAAGCATCACGTTTTCAGCCAAAACCATTAACCAAGTCGCAGCAACCTTTAATGGGTTAAGCCGAATAATCGTTAGCAAAGAGATGGGATGTTTGAATAGCATTATTGAGCCCATAAATGAATATGGCGTCAGTATTACCAATCCCACATGGAAAAAAGTGTCCCAAATTGCTGTATTAGAAATAACACGCAACCCAAAGGGAAATGGCTCCAGTAAATGGAGTGTTTGATGTATTAGCTAACTGAGGAATCGCAGAGCGTAATTGAGGATCAGCAGGAAATATTTATAATTGAAGGAGGATATTTTATTTGGAGAAGAATCTGAGAGCTACGCCCGACAGCAGTTACTTTTATTAGATACGTACTATCGGGCGCGAATTAAATTAGCTACTTAGTGTATCTTCAAATACACCGAGCTCGCGACCAAGCCAAGTCGCACGTACTGTGTGGTCTAGAGTTTCTTCGCCACCGGTTACTGGGTGAATAAGCACCGACATATCACCGCGCTCTTGCTCCAACCACTCAACAATGCCCGACTCTTTGTTCGAAAAGTGAATCTCAAACATCGGCATCTTATGTGGGCCGACCAAACGTTGTATTAATGGGAAAGTCTCTAACACATCTTTACGTTCCGATAGAATTTTCTGACGCAGTGTTTCTGCCTGCTCTGCAAAGCGAAGAGGGAAATAGATATGACCGTGGTACATGGCACCATCCTTTAGAATTATGATGTCGCAAGTTTATACCTAAATAGCCTGCAATAGCTAAATCTAAATATAATATGCCAGCGTTATCGGTTCTAAAAAATACTCCATGTCCACGTTCAGACTCGCAATCACTACCAAATAAAACCTTCGGCTAACCGCAAGTTTTTGTCGAACTAGCCATGCACTTACGTCTAATCAACTGGGACACAATATTGAACACTAATCCCGTTAAAAACAGCGTGATGACAATGCTGGCGCCACTCGGTAAATCATAATAAGCCGACACCGCTAAGCCCGATAAAATACCGACAGTGCCAATCCCAATACTCGCAATAAAGAAGCGAACGCCTTTATACGCAGCTGCACATAACGCAGGAATCACCAGTAACGCAAACTCCAAATATATCCCAGTCAGCTTTACGGTGATCGGCATCAATATAGCGAAGATAAGGTAAAAGCCACTACCCTGCATAAATTCAGGCTTTACACTAATTAACACCAACATCGCGGTCGTGATTATTGCCAATGGCCAGACGTCATCCCAGGTAGACCACAACAGCTGCCCGTTGAGAATGCATTGAATAAAATCGGCGCCATGAGGATCTTTGCTGACCAATAGAATCGCTAATGAAGCCGATACCACAAACAAACTTCCTATCATTGGTTCTAAGTGTTGTTTGTAACGCTTTTCCATGAGTGCAATTAATCCACAAAGCAGTAATGACATAACCCACGGGCCAATCATCTCTGCAAACCAAGAACCGCTAAACAGTGTAAATCGGCTCAAACAATATTGGCTCAATGCCGCGCCTAACGCAGCCACTTGTGCGACCGCAAGATCGATAAAGATAATCTGGCGTTTGAGAACTTGCTCCCCAAGCACAATGTTACCGACTAACGCGATTAAGCCACACAAAACTGCAGGTGCTAGCCAACCATATTCAATCAACATTACGATCTCGTTGATGTGTCTGGGTTAACGAGCGTTCTCAGCAACTCATCAATGACTTGATCGTACATTTGATCAAGGCTCTGACCTTCTGCAACCGTCAATGGTAGCTGTATAGTAGGCTTGTTGATTTGCTGGTTAAGCCAATTAGCAGGCCGCTGGTCTTGGTGTGATGAATACACAATCGCATCAAACGAAGCTGGATCCAATTTGGTCAATGACTGTAAATGTGAGGTAGTCGGTGATATCCCAGGCTTAGGTTCTAGATCAGCAATTTGCGCCATATCTAACCAGTCAAAGAGGTAACGATATGTAGCATGATACCCGACCACTTTTTTACCTTGTAACGGCTCTGCTTTCATTTCCCACTCTGCCAATTTATTACGCCAGTTGGCACGAAACTTCATACCATTCCGCATGTAGATATGTGCATTGTCAGGATCAACCAGTTGTAAACGCTTGGTGACTTCTCTCGAGATAGGAATCATATACTCAGCAGCAAACTGAACATGTGGGTTTCCGTGAGCGTGGATATCTCCCATGCTTCGATCGACATGGTCATGGGTATCAAGCATACCTACCATATCGCTCGCGTATAACATGGTTGACGCACTATCTTGCACTGCAGGGTTACTGCTACGTACTTGCAACATTGGCAGCCAGCCTACTTCTAATTCAGACCCTGAACACATCGCCATATCGGCTTGACGCATTTTGGCAATAAGTGATGGTCTTGCTTGAACATAGTGCGGGTCTTGCTTAGCCGTAGTCGCCGAGTAGATATTGGCATCAGGAGCGTGACTGTGGACAAGTGCTTGCCATTCAGGCTCACAAACGAAAATATTCAACGCCATCGCAGGCGAAGATACAATTATCGATGAGGATACAATGGCAACACCCGTTGCCATTGTAAGTCGGAGTTTCCTAGAATGCATGAGCACCGTGCGCCCCAAAGGTCATCACATACTGAAGGGTAAATACGTTATCTGTCTCTTTACTTTGGTTTTCAACGCGAGAGTATTGCGCTCTAACTGTACCAAAATGAGATGAATCCCAAGCGATCATTGCATCCGCTTCTTTGTCGTTCATTGCAGTAAAGTGCATGTGGTCACCATGTGCGTGTCCATCATAGCTTTCCGCTTCACCATAGCGCAGGCCAGCAGACCAGCTTGGGCTGAATCGGTAAACACCCGATACATAATAGCCTGCTAGCGTATCTGGTGATTCCGCATCATTTTTGTATTTGTCATCAACGATGCCATCCAACAGCATGTACTCAGCTGCAAGCGTGAAGTTTTGGTATTTGTAGTTACCGTTTGGAGCCCACTTCCATACAAAATCAGCACCGTATAAGTTTGAGCCCGTTACCGCCGCGCCGTGGCTATGATCGTGGTCATGCTCGTGCCCGTGATCATGGTCTCCAAACTCACGTACTTTACCGTTTTCATTTCGTAAGTAGCTCAAACCAAACTGCCAGCTTGATGACTCTGAAAAGTCGTCACCCAGCTTAAGAGTTGTAGTGTAAACACCAACATCAGAGCCATCATCAACAGACGACATCTTGCTACCACTTAGCGCTTCAATACCGAACTTCACATATAGGTCTGTAGGTAGAACGATGTTCGCACGAACACCATCATCGTAATAATGAGAGCCTAAGAATGTGCGGTAAGCAGCAGGACGCTCAACAAAACTATCAGTATGCATATGTTGGTTATTCAGGTAACCAAAGTCTGATAGGAAACGACCACCTCGAATACTTAAACCGTAAGGCATCGTCAGTGTTTCAATGAAAGCTTCTTCGAGCAGTAATTCAGTCTCATCATCGTGAGTTTCAATAACCGTAGTCAAAGAGCCATAAAACTTGTCATCGATATTCGCAGACATGTTGAGTTCGGTATGGCCAAGACCAAAGCCTTCATCACGCTCCGAGTTATTACGTTGACCGTCTTGATAATAACCATCAAGAACAACGCCAATTTGAGGGTTTGACAACGTGTCGGCAAAAACAGGGGAAACGAGAATGCTACCAACCGCTAGAGAAACCAATTTTTTATTCACAACTTTTTCCTTTCTAAGATACATCACCAATAAACTTATTGTTATGTTATAACGTTTCAATAAATAATTAATCGTTGAGATGTAACAAAATATGAAATCGCTTTAGTAAAAAGGCATAAATATGAATAAAAACCTCTAGTAATCAAAGATATAAAAAATAATTAGCAATACGAATGATAGTGTGAAGGAGAGTCGTAACGGTATTTATCGAAAGGCTGATATAGAAAGGAAAGAAAAGGTTGATTAGATGAAACAAAAAATAGAGTTTGATTTAACGTTGACCGCTAAAACAAACTCTATGAATGTGGTGTCGACTATCGCTTTAAAGTACTACGGGCGTAGCTTCAAAACACGGTCAATGTCTTCCGCAGAATGGCGCTCTGGTACTTGCTCCCACTCTTCGCCAAATGAACGGTTAACCACTCGGCCGCGTTGAAAACCTTCGCGCGCTTCTAGTTGTTTAGCCCAGCGTACAACGTTGGTGTAAGACTCAACCTGTAGGAACTCAGCAGCATCGTATATTTTGCCCAACACAAGGTTGCCATACCATGGCCAGATCGCGATATCAGCGATGCTTAGCTCTTCACCTGCCACAAATGTGCTATTTGCGAGTTGTTTGTCTAACACGTCTAGTTGACGCTTAGCTTCCATCGCAAAGCGGTTAATTGGGTACTTTTGCTTTTCATCAGCGTAAGCGTAGAAGTGGCCAAAACCACCACCTAAGAATGGTGCTGAACCTTGAGCCCAGAACAACCAGTTAATGGTTTGTGTTCTCGCTGCCCCTTCTTTTGGTAAGAAGTGACCAAATTTTTCAGCTAAGTGCATCAAGATAGATGCTGATTCGAAAACATTCACGTCTTCAGCACCAGACTTATCAACGAGTGCCGGTATTTTGGAATTTGGATTCACTCCAACAAAACCAGAAGAGAACTGTTCAGCTTCACCAATGTTAATCAAATACGCATCATATTCCGCTTCTTTAACACCTGCCGCTAACAACTCTTCCAGCAAGATAGTGACTTTTTGACCGTTAGGTGTACCAAGAGAATACAATTGAAAAGCATGGTCACCAACAGGAAGCTCTTTATCAAAGCGAGCGCCAGATTCAGGACTATTGATATTTGCCCACTTGTTACCACCATCAGTATCGTTAACCCAGACTTTTGGCGGTGTGTATTGTTCTGACATGATATTTCCTTATTAATATAGGGTAGCTTTAACTGATATTAGGTCACGCTCCCTTGGTTAAAACCCCTAAATACAATTTCTTTTCAAACTGTTAAGCATGGCTTATTCCAGAAAGACATAACCTGCTTTATGAGATAGCACACGTAAAAGATAAGTGCCCAATCAAACCTAAGCCACAGAACGGTTAGTACGAAACATGATTTAGTCACGACATGCCTACAGGTTAAAGAAAGCTGTGATAAAATCGGGAGATTACAATTGATAAGGATTTGGCAATGTCTTCTGATTTCACAGGCTCGAGTGCAGCGTATGCTCGCCAAGAGAAAGGCTACCGCGAAAAAGCACTAAAACTGTACCCTTGGGTATGTGGTAAATGTGCGCGTGAATTTGTTTACTCAAACCTCCGAGAGCTTACCGTTCACCACGTGGATCACGACCATACAAACAACCCTGAAGATGGCAGTAACTGGGAGCTATTGTGCCTGTACTGTCACGATCATGAGCATTCAAAATACACTGACCATGAACGTTATGGTGTGGATGCAAAAGCGAGTTTAGATGATCATCAGTCAGCGACACACAACCCGTTCGCCGATCTCGCTAAGATGATGAAGAAGTAACACGACTTCAGAGTTGTCTTCGGTAGATGGTAACTGTTAGATAATAGATAAATAACAAGAAACCCCAGTATGTCACCATACTGGGGTTTCTTTTATCTGCCGTCACAACCAAATAATAGAGTTCAGGTAAGCAGGATCAAAAAAGCCTTCCGAAGAAGGCTTTATAAGAATCAAATCGAATTATGCTGCCGCTTGTTTGCGAGACTCTTCTACCTGTTTAGCGCGCTTCTTCATCGTCAGTTTATCGCGGTATGCAAACCAAACGTAAGACACAACCACTAAGAAGAACAGGTATGACAACGAGAAAATGAACGGCGATTGAATGATATCGTTCGAGATACCCCAAGAAACACCGATAACCGTCACTGCAATTTTTGCAAAAAAGCCACACATCAATAGCACTAATGCCAACTGTGGGAAACGCGTGCTGCGGAATGCAAGCCAGTAACAACTGCCTACAGCCAATGCCGCGATGTAGAAGCCGAACAAGAAAGAATGAATATGATCAGCCGCTGCTACACCACCAGTAATCGACATCAATAGAATTAAAAATAGTTTCATAATACTCGCCTCGTAATAGACTAGAAACGCATCCTTTCATTTTTGGAATCTCAGTTTGCGTACTATTTTCCCACTTTTTCCCAACAACACAACCCCTCAGATCGAACAAAATGTAAGCAAAGGCACCTTCAAAAACCACCATTAACAATTGGTTAACATATTGTTTCTAATAGAACTCCGTTACTCCTTGTCTCATATGAAAAAAGCACTACTTCGATTTATTTTGTTACACAAATTTAACCTTGGAAATTAATTAAAATTTTTTGCAACTCTGTGATATCCGCACGGAATACGAGTCTACTAAAAATTTATCACCTCGAAATCCCAGGAATAATTGGGTAACAGGGCGAAAAAGAACAAAATAGAAAGGTGTTAAAAACATTTTGAAAACCAATGAAAAACAACCCATTAACAAACTGAAGTTAATTTACCAAAAATGGAAAAAGAGATTCCAATCACATTTTTATTGGTTATAATCCGCGCTCTTTTGCGCTATCTGTTGATAAACGCAAACTAATTTTGAAGAAACAATCACAATAACCCGTCTTTAGTTAAGTGGCTCTCCACTAACCGATGACAAAACTGAGAATAAAAATGAGCAAGATTGATAAAGCAACACGTATCCTGCTAGCAGGCTTCTGTATCAACCTTTGTCTTGGCATCCTGTATGCTTGGAGTGTATTTAACAAAGCGCTAGTAACTGAAGCTGGTTGGAGTGCTGCTGAAGCATCTTCACCTTACGCTATTGCAACTATCACATTCTCTGTTTGTCTTCTTGTTGCGGGCATCCTACAAGACCGTATGGGTCCACGTAAGATCCTTATCCTAGGTACAGCGCTTACTGGCCTAGGTATGATTGCTTCTGGTTTCGCAACAACACCTATGATGCTAAACCTAACGTTTGGCGTGATGACAGGTGCTGGTATCGGCTTCGGTTACGCATGTCTTTCTCCATCAGCAATGAAGTGGTTCCATTCTTCTAAGAAAGGTATGGTTAACGGTCTAATCGCTGCTGGCTTCGGTCTTGCTGCTATTTACCTAGCACCACTAACTTCTGCGCTAATCGATAGCATGGGTATCCAAACAAGCTTTATGATTCTTGGTGTTGGTGTACTTGCAATCGCAGTACCTCTAGCAGCAACAATCAACAACCCACCAGCGGATTACACGCCAGCTGAGCCTAAAGTAAAAGCAGGCCAAGCTCCTAAAGCGGTTAAGAAGACTGAAGACCTAACTTGGAAAGTAATGCTGAAGACTCCTCAGTTCTACTCTCTATGGATCATGTACGCATTCGCTGCATCTGTTGGTCTAATGATCATCGGTAACATCACTACGATTGCTAGCGTTCAAGCTAACCTGCCAAACGCAGTTTACCTAGCGTCTATCCTTGCAGTATTCAACTCAGGCGGCCGTGTTGCTGCGGGTATGCTTGCAGATAAAATTGGTGGCGTACGTACTCTACTTCTAGCGTTCATCCTTCAAGGCGCGAACATGGCTCTATTCGCTACGTTCAACTCTGAATTCACGCTAATCATTGGTACGGCTATCGCAGCTGTTGGTTACGGTACGCTTCTAGCAGTATTCCCAACTCTTACTGCTGAGTTCTACGGTCTGAAAAACTACGGTACTAACTACGGCGTGCTTTACACGGCATGGGGTATCGGCGGCGCTATCGGTGCAGCAGTTGTTGGCTTCTCAATGTCAAACGGCGAAGGTTACGGCCTAGCTTACACAATCTCAGCAGTTATGATGGCAGTGTGTATTGTTCTAGCAATCATCACTAAGCCAATCTCTGAAGCTAAAGTTGCTGAACTAAAAGCATCACAAGCTTAATCAACAGAAAAGATTGAATTTGTTACTGAAGAGCTTAACCTTAGGGTTAGGCTCTTTTTGTATCAAGCGACTTCTCCATTGACGATAGCAACCACTCCTCAGCTCTCCCCTACTTATTATCTCGACAACTTCAATCGATTGGTTGAACACGCGCAAACGCTCTACCCTGATCTTCTGAGTGACGATGAGTGCCGTTGGTTGTCTGAATACAAACGTCTTTCTGTTTCAAGCCAATGTTTAATGGTTCGTTTACTTTCTCGTAAAGGCTGTTGGTTTCGCAGCGATAAACTCAACTATCTAGAAATTCCTGACTTAAATAGCACACTACAAGAGCTGAGCAACTCAGGCTTTATTATGTTAAGTCATCCCACAAAGCAACATAACCTCGTAATTAATGAGGTCGAACTCGGGTTACACTTACTCACTAAACCAGAGCTGTTGAATGTATTCCCCGCCCTTAAGAGCAACAGTTCTGCCAAGAAAGATAAGCTGTTGTTACTGCTTGATCAGCAGCCTTTCGACCAATTTCGAAACCTAACCTTCGACTGTATTTATGTCGTCCAATCTCAAGTGATTGATGTATTACTGTTGCTATTCTTTGCCAACACCTATCAAGACTTAAGCCAATTCGTGTTAAGCGACCTTGGGTTCAATACCTTTGAGAACTATCCATTAAGCAAACAGCGCCGCTTCTTCACTTCTAGAGATCAACTCAATCAATTGCTCCAGATACGCGATATTCAACGCTTGTATTCAGAAGGTGACCGCAAAGACAGTGAGTTTCTTGAGCAGCTTTTACAGTCGATACCCGCAGAATCAGAACACAAAAGCATTGCCAGAAAACGATCGCGTTTGATCAATGATATTGCCCGTGATCTAGAAAGATTAAACCTAAACGAACGAGCTATCTTTTGGTTCAAACAATCGGAACTTCCTCCGAGCAGAGAACGACTTGCGCGCATCTATGAAAAACAAGGCGAGTTAGACTCAATGTGTGACATTGTCACGCAAATGCAAGCTACTCCATCGGATGTGTCAGAGCTAGAGGTCGCGGTTAAGCTTGAACAGAGGTTATTACGGAAGCAGGGCCACAAGGTCCCTCGCCCTTCAAAGCCAAGTTGCGCGCAGATAAAACTGGAATTAGACCTCAGCCAAACGCGAGTCGAGCTTGCGGTAAAGCAACATTTTGAAAGCCAAGGCTGGGATGTCTACTTTTCTGAAAACAGTTTTCTGTGTGGTTTGTTCGGTTTGGCTTTTTGGGATGTCATTTTCTCTGATGTCGAAGGTGCTTTTATCAATCGTTACCAACATCGGCCACTGGACTTGTATCACTCAGACTTTATAGACAAACGAGCCGAGCAAATTGAAGCTGTGTTCCAAACCCTATCCGAACACGGGCTGAACCACTTACTTGAGAACTACGATGAAAAGCAAGGCATGGCTAATCCCTTTGTTCATTGGAATCATTTCCCTAAAGCACTCATCGAACACAGCATGGAAGCTATTCCTAACGCCTTGATTATCGACCTGTTCAAAGTGTTATTGAGTGACTTAAAGCTATTTAGAACCGGGATGCCCGATTTGATTGCGTTCAAAGACGAACGGTTTCATTGGATTGAAGTCAAAGGCCCAGGAGATAAGCTGCAAGACAACCAGTGGCGCTGGATCAAAGAGTTTGAGCGATTGTCTGTCCCTTTCTCTGTTTGTTACGTCAATCAATGAGTCTTACTCTTAGCTCATGGCTGTTAGCTCTTAGTGCTTAATCTGGCTGGGTCTAAGCCCTAATTTATGAGCAAAAGCGAGTGACGTGCATCGACAAGTTACTCGGTTCCATCAAGATCTTATCTATAAGATTGTTAGAACATGAGCATTTTCAATCATTTTCGATATAATTAGAGAAAATGCTTAATATATAAATACGTATGAATTTGAAAAAACTCTTCATTTTAGCTTTTGTTAGCGTCTTCTCAGGTTGTGCCGTCTACGCGGGTTTAAACTTCGACGAGTTGTTTGGTGAGCAACAAGTACGCGATCGCCAAGCCCCTATTCTTTCGGCTCAAGCACAGCACTTCATTAACGAAGTAAAACCCATCATTGATAACCGATGCGTGGTTTGTCACGCTTGTTATGATGCGCCCTGCCAGTTAAAGATGTCTTCAGTAGAAGGTATAGACCGAGGTGCAAGCAAAGCACTCGTTTATCAAGGTACCCGTTTAACTGCTTCTGCCCCTACTCGCTTGTTTGAAGATGCTATAACCACACAAGAGTGGCGTGATGCGGATTTTCATCCTGTCCTCAATGAGCGTATGCAGAACTCAACCGCTAACCTCGATGCAGGTCTTGTTTCTCGTATGTTGATCCAGAAAGAGAATCACCCTCTACCCGATCAAACCCAGCTAGAAGGTTTCGACTTTTCAACCGACCGAGACCAACAGTGCCCAACGATTGAAGAGTATGCCCAATATGAGAGAGATTACCCAACTTGGGGAATGCCGTATGGGATGCCGAATTTAGATAAAACAGAATACGCAACTTTAATGAGTTGGTTAGAAAATGGCGCGTTGATGAACGACCATATCCCGCTGAATGATGCGGAACAAGAGCTCGTTAATGTCTACGAAAGCTTTTTAAATAAAAGTGACAATAAGAGCCAACTTTCAGCTCGTTACATCTATGAGCACCTGTTTTTATCTCACGTCTATTTTTCTGATTTAGCTCAACCCACACGTTTCTTCACTGTTGTTCGCTCTGCAACACCACCAGGTGAAGCGGTAAAACGCATCACGACTCGTCGCCCTTATGACGATCCAAAAGTAGACCGTGTTTACTACCGCCTGATTCCAGAGCAAGGCAGCATCGTCGACAAAACGCACATGCCTTTCGCACTTAGTAAAGAACGTCTACAAAAGTGGAATAACTGGTTTGTCGATGCGAATTACTCAGTAAAACAACTTCCTAGTTACAACATTGATGTTTCTGCTAACCCAATGACTTCGTTTGAAGCGCTGCCAGTAAACTCGCGCTTCCACTTCATGTTGGACAATGCTCAAAACACCATCATGGCCTTTATCAAAGGGCCAGTGTGTCGAGGTCAACTTGCTCTAAACGTGATTAACGATCGTTTTTGGATTTTCTTCATTGACCCTGAGAAAGCCGACTTACCAGAAATAAACGCCTTCTACGCGAGCCAAAAGAAAAACTTAAAGCTACCTAGTGAGCTAGACAGCAATACGGTTCCTGTCACTAATTGGGTAAGATACGCGAAGCAACAAGCACGATACCTAAATGCCAAATCAGACTTCACCAACCAATGGTTTGAAAGTGGCGTAAACCTGGACACTGACATCATTTGGGATGGCGATGGCGTCAACCCAAATGCAGCCCTCACCATCTTTAGACATTTTGATAGCGCATCTGTTGTGCAAGGGTTAGTTGGCACGCAACCTAAGACGGCATGGATTCTTGATTATGCTCTTTTAGAACGCATTCATTATCTTCTCGTCGCAGGCTTCGATGTCTACGGTAACTTTGGCCACCAACTGATTACACGCATGTTCATGGACTTCTTACGCCTTGAAGGTGAGAGTAATTTCTTAACCCTTCTTCCTAAAGACGTGCGACATATTGAACACTCAAGTTGGTATAAAAACCAAAGCACACAATTGAGCGACTACTTGCAGCGTAATATTGCACCTTTTGAACAACCAACCAGTGTGGTTTACAAAACGGCCGATCCTAAGCGTGAACTGCTTAACATGATCAAAGATAAGCTCGCACCTGTCCTCGATAATCGCTTTGATATTGTTGAAACAGGTTTTGGTAAAAAGAATGAAGCACTGCTTAATCAAGTGAATTTGATTAAGGGAGAAGGCCTACGTCATGTACCTCAATTAGTCATGATCATGATTGAAGGCGAAAACGGCGAAGAGCAGCTGTTCACCATGATTCACAATAACGCTCACAGCAACATTTCTAGCCTTTTTAATGAAGAAGGTAACCGCGATTATGCCAATGATGACCTTACGCTCGTACGAGGCGTTGTCGGTAGCTACCCTGCGGCTTACCTGTCATTAACTGAGAATGAGATTCCGACTCTGGTTAAAGCGCTACAAAACTTAAACACAGAAGAAGACTACGTGGCGTTGCTAGACAAGTTTGCGGTACGACGCAGTTCTAGCGAGTTCTGGCCATTCAGTGACCGAGTGCATCGTTGGTATCAACAAGACCAACCAATTGAGTTTGGTTTGTTGGATTACAACCGCTTTGAAAATAGATAATAAGTAATAAGCCTTGGTTTTAGTTCAAGCTCTTGGGAGAGATTAGTTTTAAGAGGCTAGTCGTTATGAAAGAAGGCTCACTTGCTCGATACAAAAAATCCTCTGACGATATTCGTACAGAGGATTTTTTGTTGGTCTTGCTGATTGGGTATTGCTTAAAACAAACTTACACCATTAAGCAGAAACATAAGGGAGGAGGGCCTCTAACGAATCTTTAACCAATTCGGATAAAGCTTGGTCGTTATCTCTGTAATGCAGTAATGGGGCTTCACTTGCTTCAATGCTCTGACATAAACTGTACAGTGCTGATAAACCCAAGCTACCTGCAGATCCTTTAAGCTTGTGCGCCAAAGACTTCACTTCTCGTCCATTATCGGCTTCACTCGCCTCGACTAATTCATTCAAAGTAAGGTTGCTGCTCTCCTCGAAAAGCACAACGATTTGCTTCATTTTCTCTAAACCAAGAATCGATAGGTCACCCTCTATCACTTTGGAATCGATCAGTTTCACCGGAGTGTCTCCTTCATCTTGAGCGTCAGTAGTCGTCGCGCGTTTCGTCAAAACATCAGCCACCTGTGTCGAGTGCAGTTCATCATGGTTGCTCTTAATAACACGGTTACCATTTTGCTTACACACAGCATCATTTGGATCGGGCTGTGGCAACAATAGTTTTTTACCATCGAGTTGAGCAACGATGAGCTGAGAAAGTGCTTCCTTTTCTAGCGGTTTAGGCAAGAAACCATCAAATCCTGAGGCTAAATAACTCTCGACTTCCTCATTGAATACGTGAGCTGATACTGCAATCATAGGTGGTACTTTACGCGTGGCACTTTGCTCATGTTGGAGCGCATCTTCTTTGAGTTGTTGAATTAGCTCGACGCCATCACAGTCCGGTAAGTTAATGTCCACCAGCGCAATATCAAACTCTTGCTCACTGAATATGGCTCTCGCTTCTTGTCCCGTTGTCGCTATCACAACATCGTGCCCCAGGTTATTCAAAAAGCCTTCGGCAACAATACAGTTCACAGGGTTGTCTTCAATCAGAATGACCTTCGCTCGGATGCAAGCTTCAATGACCGTTGCTTTCGTTTCAATTTTCTCACCTACTTCAAGTGGCAATGAGAACCAAAACTGACTGCCCTCGCCTTCTTCCGAATGAACGCCAATATCCCCATTCATTGCCAACATGATGCTTTTACTGATCGCCAATCCAAGCCCTGTGCCACCGGTTTTGTTGCGACCGCTGTCGGTTTGAGTAAAGGCATCAAACAAACACGCCTGTTCACTTGCATCAATACCGACACCGGTATCTGACACTTCAAACATGACGCGATTTTCATCTTCGACATCTAAGCTAATGAAGATATCGACCGAACCACTTTCAGTAAACTTAATCGCATTGCCGACCAAGTTATTTAAGATTTGGCTGATTCGTGTTACGTCGCCACGCCAATAGCGTTGAACATCACTTTCGATATGGAAATCAAAATTTAGCTTCTTCTCAGCAGCTCGCCCTTCCATTAATTGGTAGGTGTCTTGAACCATCTGATGGAGATCAAACGAAGCTGTACGTATTTCTAAATGTCCCGCTTCTATCTTGGAATAATCCAACACATCATTCAAAATCGCGAGTAGGTTCTTACCGCTGCGGTTAATGATGTCAGCGTAGCCTGATTGCAACGGATCTAGCCCGGTATCTTTGAGCAATCTTGCGGTACCTAACACACCGTTCATCGGCGTTCGTATTTCATGACTCATCGTCGCAAGAAAAGCGGATTTCGCTCGGCTTGCTTGTTCTGCGGCGTTGCGAGCTTTCGCGTGATTGCCCACCTCGACATTCAGCTTCTCATTGGTCTTCTGCAGCTGATAGGTTCGGTCTGTGACCAACTCTTCTAAGTGTTCTTTGTGCTCTTCAAGTTCGCGTTTCGCCTTTGCTTCACCCACCGCAACCACTTGCAGCGCCTGCGCGGTATTTCTGGCAGTGATGATCGCCTCGCCCATATGAGCCAACTCATCATTACCCTTAACCGAGATATCAATATTCAGGCGACCTTGTGCGATAGACATCAAAGCCGATGAGTATTCAGTAAGACGTTTCACAACCGAGATATACACCACACGCCACACGATAAATGCGACGATAACCAAACCAATCACCGAAATCACAGACAGTGACCATTGAGCAAGATTCAACGTGCTGGTCAGCTCATCAACCGCTTTTTTGGTGCTTCGGTTTGAATCATCAACCAGTTGGTTAACTGTTGTATTCAATTGAGAGAACAACTCTAAGGTATTTTGCATCAGAAACTCTGACTTTTTGGTGTTCTCATATTGTTCTAACGAAATATCGAACACGACTTGGCGTTTTCTGAGCTCTTCAAGAAGCTGAGACATCTGCGCTGAACGAGTAGGATCTTCGACCGCTTTAACGCGGCGTGCCATGATTCTTAGATTGGAATCAAACTCAGATTGGATTTGATGAATACGTTCAACGTTGGTGACAGTCTGTGTCTCTTCTATTTGATTGAGCATTTTGAACGCCAGCAAATGCAATTCATGCAGACGCTCTGACAAATCAAGATCAACCTCAACAAGCGCATCCAGGGCTTGGTAGGCTTTATCCGTTTCTTTGGTTTCTAGCAGGTCATAGATGTGCGTTACGTTAGCAACCGCGATGGTAGCCGTGTTCAAAACTTGGGTTCGCGTCAACTGCTCTAGCTCTTCGGCAAGTAAGCGCATCTCTTCGACACGAGACGACAGCTCTTTGTTTAACCAAAGCTTACGCTCAACCGACACACCCAACTCAGCCAGAGTATTAATAACGCTTTGAACATTATTTTCGAGTTTGTTAAGAAGTTGAGAATCGAAACTATCGACACCAAGATCTTTGATATGCTGAAGAAGCGACTCAAGTTGGTCGAATAGTACTGTGCCAGCCTTTTTTCTTTCTGCTTCATTTCTCGCATTAGAAAGCGTTTGTACTGACGAAATAATACGGTTACTCAACTCAGAAACCTGACGAGCTTCGATCATGGCAGGAAGCGCCGAATCAACGACGTTTCTTTCGGTTTTTGCTACAAAGCTAAAACCAGAAACACCAATCAATGCAGACAGTAGAACCAACAGTGCCATCACTAAGAATGAGGCCAGCAGCTTGCGTCCAATACTCGCTGAAGCTAACAACATAAACTCTAAACCTTAAAACGTTCTTCTTTACCCATGCAGAATACGCTATATTTTGCAGTGTTTCTTATCTAAAACCAATAAAACGGCAATTCATGCTATCTAGATCTTTCGCTTCAAAAATTCTTTTCTCACTATTGGCCTCAGTGACTACTGTCGCAAGTGCTAGCGAGCCTTTGAGTCCAATAAAACCCGCCGAAGCCACATCACACAAAGAGAAAATTTGTGCCATTTATCCGCACCTCAAAGACTCTTATTGGTTGTCGGTAAACTATGGAATGATCTCTGAAGCAGAAAAGCAGCAAGTGGAACTAAGAGTTTTGGAAGCTGGCGGTTACCCCAACGTGGCCAAACAAGCCTCGCAACTGGTGCTTTGCACACAATGGGGAGCCGATGCCATTATTCTTGGCACAGTTTCACCTGATGCTTACCATGACAACCTTACTGATTGGGTTGGCTCAACGCCTGTGTTTGCGACGGTCAATGAGTTAACCGTCAATGAAGAGCAACAAAAGGTATTGAAAGGCACCGTCGGTGTCGACTGGTATCAAATGGGGTTTCAAGTCGGCGAGTTTTTGTCAAAGAGACACCCAAAGGGATCCGGCGAAACGCCTATCGCCCTGCTACTTGGCCCTCAAGCAAGTGGCGGTACAAAGCCTGTTGCACTTGGCTTTTATGATGCGATCAAGTCGAGCGATATCAAAATTGCGATCAGCTATTGGGCAGATAACGATAAAGAACTACAGAGAAACCTAGTACAGCAAGTCATTGAGCAGCCGGATATTAAATATATTGTGGGAAGTGCCGTCGCGATTGAAGCAGCGATCAGTGAGCTACGAGCGGCCGATAAAACAGAAGAGATTGGGTTAATTTCGAGTTACTTAAGTCACGGAACCTACCGTGGTTTACTTCGTAACAAGGTACTTTTTGCACCAACAGATAAAATGGTTGAGCAAGGTCGCTTGTCGGTAAAACAAGCCACGAGTTACTTGCGCGGTCAACCTTACGAACAACACAGCGCCCCGATTATCGAGGCGCTGACACCAGCAACACTCAAAGATCAAATTATCGCCGACTCATTGTCACCTTCTGAGTTTCGTCCGGTATTCAGTGTGAATCCTTAGTGCTATATTGGCTGAAGAACTCAAAACAATAAAAACGAAACAACAATTTAGGGAACATTCATGCAAAAAACGACGCGCACTATGCCAACACACAAGCATATCGCTTTGGTCGCTCATGACCACTTCAAACCTGAGCTACTAAGATGGGTCAAAGAGAACAAAGAAAAACTACAAAAGCACTTCCTTTACGCAACGGGCACGACTGGTTCTCTGCTGAGTAAAGAGACAGGCTTAGCAATCAAGAGCATGATCAGCGGCCCTATGGGCGGTGACCAACAACTTGGCGCGCTTATCTCTGAAGGCAAAATCGATATGCTGATTTTCTTCTGGGATCCACTTAATGCTGTACCACACGACCCAGATGTAAAAGCACTGCTTCGTATCGCAAGTGTTTGGAACATTCCTGTAGCAACCAACCGCGCTACCGCTAACTTCCTATTTAACTCTTCACTGCTTGAAGAAGAAGTGATCATCGAAATCCCAGATTACGAAGCGTATCTTGCTGAACGTACTTAACGCTTAGTTTGACTGAATCATACGTTACATACTAAAAAGCTTGCTCAATCGCAGGCTTTTTGTTCGTCTGAATATAGGAATATGGACTACTTGTCACTCCACACTGCCATTTCGTTGCCACTTGGCTCTCTAAAATGGAAGCGCCTACCACCAGGAAAACTGAATATCTCACGGTTTACCTGTCCACCAGCATCCATCACGTCACGTTCAGTTTGCTCAAGATCTTGGCTATAGAAAACCATCAGCGCTGCGCCGTTATCCGTATTCGACGCCAGATCCGCCAAATAGAAGCCGCCCATTAAGCCTTTACCTTCAAAAGCAGAATACTCAGGGCCATAATCTTCGAAGCGCCAACCAAACACTTGGCTGAAAAACGCCTTAGTTGCTGCGATGTCTTTCGCTGCAAATTCAATGTAGTTGATAGAGCCGTGTTCCATAGCAAACTCCTTCTGCTTTGTGACTCTGCCTTATTATATTAAGGCAGGGATTGAAGATCTAATATTAGACAATTACGTCAAGTAACATTACTTTTTACGAACAACGGGGTAATCAGAACCATGCAGCTCTTGCACAAAACCAGAGCCGTCGCCACTGTGCGTGATCCATACTTTCTCTTTTGCTCGCGTCATTGCTACATAGAACAAACGACGCTCTTCCGCATAAGGGAACGCGTCTGATGATTCAGTCAATGCGCCATCAATATGCAGCTGTTTCTTCTTGGTCGGGAACTGTCCTTCGTCAACACAAAGAATAATGACAAAGTCCGCCTCTTTACCTTTACTGCCGTGGCAAGTCATGAACTTGATATCAATGGAGGTGAAGATCTTCTTCCAGTCTTCCAACAACTCTGGTTTGTGGTAATGGTTACGTCCAAGTAGCAGTATAGACTTATTGGTTTTGCCTTTAGATTGGCGGTTCAATTGGTCGAGGATCTTCTCAACTTCTTTGCTTGGCGCACTATACACCGCCTTCTGCTTCTGTTGCTTGAAGCTGTTCAGTTCTTTCGGAATCTGAATTGGGTTTTCTTGTACAAAGCGATTGGCAACTGCACCTAACTGATTGTTAAAGCGATAAGTGGTATCGAGGTGATGAATCGTCGAGCTCTCAAAGCGGTCTTTAAAGCCGGTCGTGAGATCCACATCGGCGCCTGCAAATTGGTAGATTGACTGCCAGTCATCACCTACAGCAAAAATAGAGGCTTGGTGCTCGGCTTTAGACTGATTGCAAAGCGCCTCAACCAAGGCAAGACGATCTGGCGAGATATCTTGATACTCATCGATCATGATGAACTTCCAAGGCGAGATAAACTTGCCCTTTTCAATATACTGAGTCGCTCGGCTGATCATGGTTGAGAAGTCGATATGATTCTGTTCTTTCAATTCTTTTTGCCACGCTGTCACACATGGCCAACACAGTGAAAGCTCACTGTTAAGACGTGTATAGTCTCGGTGATCAATTAGCTGTTGCTGCACTTCTTTCTTCGATAAACCCGATGCATTCAACTGCTCAAGCTGCTTTTCAAGCCAACCAATAAGTTTAAGGTTTGAAACATGACTACCAAGCTCGTCATCACCGGTTAAATAAGCAATTGGCCATTTAGATAAGTGCTTCTGCCAGCGTTTGAAGTTGGTCGGCGTCATCCAATGCTTTTTCAACCAATCAATGCACCATGCTTGGCGTTGATTGTCATCGAGTGCTAACGGAGAAATAACCACGCGTTCCGGCTCAACCTGATTAAGGATCTTTAAACCCAACTGGTGGAAAGTACTGACTTGTACCTTCTCTGCTGATAAACCAATTTTACTGTCGAGGCGCTGTTTCATCTCTTCAGCTGCTTCTCGGCCAAAGGCGAGCAATAACATCTCTTCTGCTTGAGCTTGATGGCTTTGCAGTAAATACGCGACGCGAGCCGTTAGAACACTGGTTTTACCCGAGCCTGCACCCGCTAAAATAAGGTTGTGATCATCATTCATCAACACCGCATATTGTTGCGATAAGTTCAGTGGTGACGATTCACATTGAGCGAACAATACTTCCCAGTTTTTTCGCTCGGTCTCTAGCCATTGCTGATTTCTTTCAGCTTGCTTGATTTCCGTTTCAGACAACCATGGCTGCATGCGAGCAATGCGATTTGGCATGCGCTGCGCCGCTTCCTCAAGGGTCATGGTCATGTTTTCTAGACCTGAGTTGACCATATCGACCCAAGTCTTAACTTTAGAATGCGGTAGAAAGGCTGGTAGCTGCTCAAGACGCGTTAATTCGGTTTCCCATTGAGGAACGTGCTCAGCTAGTTGTTCACATTGTGTGTCATGCCACTTCTGATAAGCAGCAACCGATGCGCGTGCAAATTGACGGCATTGATCCCAAGGTAGGCCTTGTACTAACCAACTGCGCTGTGTTCCGTCTTGTTGATTGGCAAAAAATTGTAGCGAGCCCCAAAACAATCCGCGTTTGATCGCGATCTTGCCACTCCAAATAGTAAACGGGATACGCTCTTCACTGCCTACTGAAGATAACAGCAAGCGTGGACCATCAAGTTCAACCTGATGATATTCATTTTGAATAAAAAACTGTGCAGTCTTGTTAGCGCTTAGCTGCATTGGAGTGTGCTCTTAATTGGGAATATTGAATTTATATCATGATGCAATGAGAATTAATAATATCTCATATCTTATCGACGCTTTCATGACCACCTACGGGCAATTATGGATAAGTATCAAATTCTTGTGCTTGATTTCTGTTAGGATTATGGTTTTTAGTGTGTCAAGTGAGCGACTGTGGACTTTTCAGCCAAATTACGCCTCTATTGGGCGAATAAAACCATAAATTACAGCGTATTAATTCTCATCACTCTGCTCGGTGTGGTGGTGCCTGCTTGGTATTATGGACAAAACACACTGATCACGCCTTTGATCTTAGGCGTCATTGCAGCGGCTCTTGCGGAAAGCGATGACAGCTTTACCGGACGCTTAAAAGCACTTACGCTGACCTTTATCTGTTTCGCGGTTGCGGCTTTCTCTATTGAGCTTCTCTTCAATACGCCTTGGCTGTTTGCGATAGGGCTTTTTGTTTCAACTTTCTCCTTTATCATTCTCGGGGCAATTGGCCCTAAATACGCGAGTATCGCGTTTGGTTCTCTCTTAGTTGCCATCTATACCATGCTCGGTGCCCATGAGAGCACCAACCTTTGGTTTCAACCGCTTCTACTGTTAACTGGTGCCGCTTGGTACTACTTCATGTCGATGATTTGGCAGATAGTGTGGCCAATGCAACCTGTGCAGCAAAACTTAGCCACGGTATTCGATCAAATCGGTAATTACATCGATTCAAAAGCGGAACTCTTCTACCCCGTTTCAGACTTGATTCCTCAACCACACCGCATCATTGAAGCCAAGCTCAACGCGAGTACCGTTAATGCACTCAACATGTGTAAAGCGACACTACTTAATCGCTCTAAACGCGGACACATTGATGGACCAAGTGACCGATTTCTTAATACCTACTTCATCGCACAAGATATTCATGAACGCGTAAGTTCAAGCCATTATCGTTATCAAGAACTGGCAAAGCACTTTGAACGTTCTGACGTGTTGTTCCGATTTAAGTATCTACTGGAAGCCCAAGCCACAGCTTGTAAAGAAGTGGCGAGCTCATTGAAAGTGGGCGCTGAATACCAGCATGGTGACAAATCTGTACTGGCACTTGATGAGCTGATGTCTTCACTTAACCATCTACACCAACAGAACAAGCCCGAGTGGAAATCGCTGTTAAACCAATTGGATTACTTATTCAATAACCTGGCAACGGTTGAAAAACAGCTATCGAATATCAGTAACCCAGACGCAGAGAAGATTGAAGAAGGTGTATTAGACGACACCAACCCACACACGTTGACGGCAATGTGGCACAAAATCAAAGCCAATCTGCATACCGACTCTATGCTGTTTCGTCATGCGATTCGTATGGCGATCACGCTGACACTCGGCTACGGAATCATCCAAGGGTTTAATATTGAGCGTGGTTACTGGATCCTGCTAACAACACTGTTTGTTTGCCAGCCAAACTACAGCGCAACCCGCCAGAAGCTGACCGCCCGTGTTATTGGTACTGTGGCAGGCCTATTGGTTGGCGTACCGCTACTGACTTTCTTTCCTTCCCAAGAAAGCCAATTGGTGTTCATTGTGATCAGTGGCGTGATGTTCTTTGCTTTCCGAATCAATAACTACGGCTTCGCGACCGGTTTTATCACACTGCTTGTGCTCTTCTGCTTTAACCAATTAGGGGAAGGCTACGCGGTGGTGTTACCAAGACTAGCGGATACCTTTATTGGTTGTGCCCTCGCCGTACTTGCGGTCATTTACGTATTACCGGATTGGCAATCGAAGCGACTGCACAAAGTGATGGCGGATGCGCTCGATTCCAATAAGAATTATCTCGCTCAGATCATTGGTCAATACCGTGTCGGTAAGAAAGACAGCCTCAATTATCGTATCGCTCGTCGTAGTGCCCATAATAATGATGCAAACCTAACTGCCGCTATCAGTAGCATGCTGGTTGAACCCGGTAAGTACCGTACTTCTGAAGATGAGAGCTTCCGATTCCTAACACTCAACCACGCTCTACTCAGCTATATTTCGGCTCTGGGGGCTCACAGAACACGTATTGATGATGAGGCGACACACAAACTGGTGTTAGATGCGCACAGAGTAATCCACGAGCATCTAGACGCTCTAAATGATCAACTCTATTCTCATCAAGAACAGTGTGAAGTGAAAAACGCTTATGACCCTGAACTGGATAAACGTCTGAGTGAGTGGCGAGAAGAAGATGAGAGTTCTGTCAGAATGGTTCTACAGCAGCTCCATTTGATTTATCGAATGCTTCCAGAACTGCATACCTTAGCGACCAAGTTTGCAGTCAAGGTTAAGATCGATAAACCGTTTGAAACAGAAGCTTCATGAGTAACAAACAAAATACTGTAAAAACAAAAAGATAACGCCAATCGCTCACCTTTTGATCACCAGCCGTATTTATACATTGCTTTACCCATACCCCAAACTGGGTAGAGCAATTACTTGCCTACCCTTATGCCACAAGGGTTACAGGAGTTTTTACATTGTAGGAATTCTCTGACTTTGATTGACCAAGCCTTAACTTTGCCTAACATTTCTCGGACAAAAAACGACCACAGGAATTTATAGTTGTCTTAGTTTCAGGAAATTTCAAACACCATTTAATATTCGATTAATCTTGTTTGATTTCCTGTATCAGTAGGCTATGCTCTATAGAGCATATGGATTTGAACTAAGGTCACATTATGAATACACAGCAATTTGAAGCATTTAAGCAGCAAATACAGCTTCTTAGTCCACAGCAATTAAAAGCACTTCAAGGTGAAATCGACGGCAACCTTGAAACGGAGAAGCCTTGTTTGCTTACTGAAGAAGAGTTAAACGCGCTAAATGACCTGTTCAGTTAATAGACAGACATCACTATTTTAGCTTAAGTTCACATTTTCACCGTAAATTTCATCTGTTCACCATTGCGCTCAAAATATCGTCCGCCTAGACTCATTTCATACGTCAATAAAAGGTTCTGCTATGTCGATATCTGGTATTCAATCTGGTTACGCGATTATTCAGCAGTCAACTAACATGGTTGAAGAAGCTGCAATCGAGCTCAACCAAGCCTCCAAACACTCTTTAGAATCCGACGACACTTTCCAAGTTAGCGATCTCAGCTTTAATCAAATAGAGCCTGAACAATCCATTTCCTTTAAAGATAAAGAACCTGAACCCGCTTCATCCTCAACCGATTCCTTGATTAAACTGACACAAAGTGCAAGTTACAACCGCGTTGGTGCGAGTGTGGTTGATCGTCAAAACGAAGCCATCGGTAGCCTTCTCGACATTCATATCTAAATTACACTCAAATACAGCCTATATTTTGCGAAACTTTGCTGCTTTTTGCTTCAACAACCACACAAACTGTAACTCATTATATCAGGCGCTTGTTTCTGGTTTATTACTCGGTAGAATCAGCGCAAACCAATTTTCTGCACAAACTTTACTTCATACTATTTATGCCAAAACTAAATCTGCATCGCCGTGACTATGTTTCTATTTTAGGAGGCGACATCTCCGCAGACGAATTAGAAAAAAAGCTTCAACCTCATTTTGAAAAGCCAGTAAATAAACTGACACCTAGCCCCTACCTGACAGAAAAGAATCTCACACGCCGTTGGACTGCTCTCGATAACTCAGAATCACAAAAAGAGCTACTCGACTCCCATACCGAAAGTCAGATTCAAGCTTATGAGAAAAACATCGAACACTTCATTGGCACGGTTAAAGTCCCTGTCGGTGTATCTGGTCCTTTAAGAGTCAATGGCTTATTTGCTAAGGGTGATTACCTCGTACCACTCGCAACCACAGAAGCTGCGCTTGTCGCCTCTTACAATCGTGGTTCCAAGCTGATTACGGCTTGTGGTGGCGCAAGTGCTATGTTGCTCAATGAAGGTGTAACGCGCACTCCTGGTTTCGCATTCCAAGGATTAGTTGAAGCTGGGCAGTTTGTGGCTTGGGCTGTGACTCAATATGACCAATTCAAGATCTTGGCAGAATCAACAACATCACACGGCAAGCTTACCGACATCAACATCAACATCGAAGGCAACCATGTCTACTTGGTGTTTGAATTTCTAACTGGAGACGCTTCTGGTCAGAACATGGTAACCATCGCAACTAATGCTGTGTTTGAATACATCATTGAAAATACACCAGTTAAGCCTGACCATGCTTTTCTTGATGGCAACTTATCGGGCGACAAAAAAGCCAATACCCAAACCTTACGCAGCGTTCGTGGCAAAAAGGTAACAGCCGAAGTAAACATTCCTGCTGAGCTTGTTGCGAAGTACCTTCACACCACACCAGAGAAAATGGTGCAGTTCGGACAAATGACCACAGTCGGTGGTGCTTTGAGCGGTACGATTGGTATTAATGCTCATTATGCAAATGCACTTGCTGCGCTCTACATTGCTTGCGGACAAGACGCTGCCTGTGTTGCTGAATCAGCGATTGGTATGACTCGCATGGAACTCAATAAAGAAGGTGGTTTATACGCGAGCGTAACACTACCTAACTTAATGCTAGGGACTGTTGGCGGTGGTACCGGCTTACCAAGTCAAAAAGCATGTTTGGACTTGCTTGAGCTTCATGGCAACGGTAAATCACAAGCACTCGCTGAAGTTTGTGCTGCGCTATGTTTGGCGGGTGAACTGTCGATTGTCGGTGCGTTTTGTGCTGGCCACTTTTCACGAGCGCACCATAAGCTAGCTCGTAAATAACCTTAATCCAATTTGGCTTGTGCAGTTTTGTCGTTCATGCAAAATCACAAGCCAACCTAAATACGTGAGTCACACATGGATTACTTACACTTATCGCGAGTGAGCCTTAAGCACCTCACTGCTCTGCATATTATGCTGAACACCCACAGTGTGACTCAAACGTCTGAGCAGCTTTGTGTGAGCCCTTCGAGTGTCAGTAAAACACTCTCGCAACTGCGTGACATCCTTAACGATGAACTCTTCTATCGAGACGGCACCAAGCTAATCCCAACACCTTTTGCCTTAAAGATAGCCCCAACCGTTCATGCCATTCTTTCCAGTATGAATGGACTACTTCATCAGAAGAGTTTTACTCCAGAGGAGTACCAAGGCAGCTTTTCGCTCTCGATGCGTGAAAGCACCTTTGAAGTGTTCGCCTCAAAGATCAGCAAAATCACCACAGAGCTTGCGCCTAAAGCTAAACTCAATATCTATTCGAAACAGCAACTTGGCTTCGATGCTTTGCTTAGCGGCAAGGTAAATTTGATCTTGTTGCCCCATGATATCTCTCAGCCGCCAACCGATAACAAAGAGCTGGTTTGGGAAACGATTCTTCCTGATGAGATGGTGTGTTTGATGGGTGCCCATCACCCGCTCGCTCAACAAAAGCTGACGGTCGAGGGCTATTTAGATTACAAGCACATTGGTATTTTAGATAATGAACTGTCTCAGCCTTACTTTGAGCAAAACTTAGTTCAGTGCCACCAGCCGCGAGAAATGGCGATATCGGTAGCGGACTTTGGTGCTGCAGCCGTGCTTTGTCATCACACGCCTTTCTTGTTCACCTGTTCAAAACAATGGGCTGAGCATGCAAAACAAGCACAAGGTTTGGTGAGTAAGCCACTTCCCTTTGATTACGGTAAAGTGGCGTACAGCCTAGTGTGGAACAAGCCAAACATGAATGATCAAGCGATCAAATGGCTATGTGACTTGTTCTTAGAAGCTTAATCCTTTTAAAGACTTAACGTTCTTTGAAGCCTGACTGAGCATCTAAACAATTTAAAAGCTAGGTATAAACCTCTGGCGTTTGCATCGGTCTTTGAACTATCGCGTAGAGCTTGTCGTGAAAGCTCTGCATTTGTTGCTCTGTGCACTTTGGCCAATTTAGCGCTTCGCCGATCACACCGTGATGTTGAAACGCATTGAGCCGAATCCGGACGTCACTTGGCAATCCTTTCAAGTAATAGCTAACTTGCTCTATCTCGTCCTCAAGGTCACTTTTATTTGGAATATGCAGTAACCGAACTTCATGTAACTTACCTTGTTCAGCCAAATAGTTAATGGTTTCAATCACTCGATGATTGCCTCTACCGACTAACCATTGGTGTGTTTCTGATTGCCACGATTTTAAGTCAATCATCGCGCCATCAAGGTAAGGCAATACTCTCTCCCAACCTTGTCTAGACAACGAACCGTTACTATCAATAAAACACGTTAAGTGTGCCAACTGCGCGTCGCTTTTTATCGCTTGAAATAGCTCAATGATAAACGGCAACTGCATGGTCGCCTCGCCACCTGAGATAGTGATTCCGCTTAAGAAAAATTGGTTATGCCTGACGAGTTCAAGCACCTCAGAGACTGCCATTGTGGTGATTTTCGGGCTCGACTTATGATCGCAAACATCAATGCACTGATCGCAATTGGTACAGGCTGCCGGGTCCCATTTCACTTTGCCATCAATCATGCTTAAAGCACTGCTTGGACAGCCGCTAACGCAGTCTCCACAATGGTTACAGTGATTGATTGTATGAGGGTTATGGCAAGTAATGCAGTCAAAATTGCAGCCCTGAAGAAACAGCACCAAGCGGTTTCCCGGGCCATCAACACAAGAAAAGGTCAGCACACGGCTGACCTTCGCTTGTCTTTCTGTCTTATTATTTTTAACCCTAGCCATTTGAGTTGTTAGATCAGAAACTTTCATAATTCACATTGTTCGTATTCGAAACGCATCACACACATAACGTACGCACGTTAAAGCTATTCGTATGTCGGCGACATCTCTAAGCTCGCCACGCGTGGTTTACGCTCTAATATGCCCGTGTTCTTCGCAGCTTCAGCACCTAAGAAGGTGGTATTGGTGCGTGAGCCGTGCTCATCGTATTTCGCAATATCAGACAGTTTAATCATATAGCCCGTCACACGAACTAAGTCGTTCGATGCAACGTTAGCGGTAAACTCACGGTAACCAGCTTGGATTGCGCCTTTGCACAAGTTAAACATCGCTTCTGGGTTAGATTTCACTGTTTCATCGATGGTCAGAATGTCGCTGATACCTGAGGTATAGAACTTGTGGTGACCCGCAGTAGCACGCACGTAAGAGACAGGATCAGGTTCTGTTCCATAAGGAATACGAACGCCTGGGGTTACATCTTCATCTAAGCTGATACCTCCTTGAGCGTGCAACAGAGCCTTGCCTTCCAACCCATACTTCACTTCAGAGCTTTCAACAATCTCAGCCAGCTTTTCTGAGATACGATGCCCAAGTTGGTTAGCTTGTTCGTCATGACCATAACGCCCTGCGTTGCCCTCTTTTTCCATCAAGATGTTGACAGCTTCAGCCATGCCGTAAATGCCAAACATTGGTGCGAAGCGATCTTCTTCGATCAAACCTTCTTTGGTTAAGAAGCCTTCGAAGAAATTAGACTCTTCATGCAAGAAACGGCTACGTGCGTTCATCAACTCAACCATGATGCTACTGTAGTTCGGCAATACTTGTTGTAAGAAATCGACACTTTCCTCAGACTTTAACGCCACTTGTTTCAGGTTCATACGTACTAGCGTATTTGAACCACCCGCCAAAGGTAGAGAGTTGTAACAGCTCACAATACCAAAGCGCTTATCACCGTATGCCGCAGCGTGTGCAGGATAGTTGGCAATGTGTGGCTTGCTGCATTCACAGATGTTACTCGCAGCATGACGCAGCAGATCATCAGGCGTTACTGCAGGGTCGTACATAAAGGTTAAGTTAGGTGCGATCTGCTTGAGCTCAGCATCGACACGTAAAATAGTACGGCAGATGATGTTGTCCGTAGGGCCTACATTCACATGCATGAAGGCATCTGGCAGCGTGCGATCCAACATAATCCAAAACAGCTTGAGCTTTTGATAAACCTGCTCTTCCGTTAAGTCGACTACGAAAGGCATCAACACATCGTCCAGTTGACCTAAGTAAACCGGAATGGAAGTCACTGACGGAACGTGATGATAAAGGATGGTCAGCATGTTCAATGCTTCATCAAAATTAGTTGCCGCGCTAAGCTCTAAATACTTTGAGCCTTGATGTAAGTATTTAGAATAATCGGGAAGCACATAGCGCGGCTTAAATGGGGCGTGACCTTCAAACATGTCACATAGCACACCTTGTTGTAAGGCTTGCTCTACTTCATTGCTTACCGGCATGTACGGTAGGCTAGCTTCAGCTTCTAAGGCAAGATAACTCGATTTCTGTTTTGGAGACAGATTGACATCTGAAATGATATTGCTAAAGCGTTGTTGTTGCTCTGAAAGTGGTGAAGAAGTAGATGACGCAGATTGGTGGCTCATGATTAAACCCTTAAAATTGTTATGGGCTTATTCTATATCTCACCGTTACATTTCCACTAATGAAATGTATGCAAGACTGCTTTTCCAAAATGGAAATTAGATACTTGAAGTTAACCGGCATTAAGACACTAGGAATAGCAATAGGAATAGGAATAGGAATAGTCCGTTTAAAACACGAAGCCGTAAAAATAGAAAAACCCACATAACTGGCTTTAAGGCCGTTAATGTGGGTTTCGTTATTTAGGTTAGCGCTGTCAGAGTTAGCTAAAGGCAATACTCTTTACAGATAAAGGAAGCAATTACAGATGAGGAAGCACTTGTTTGCGTCCAACGCCCATCAGTACTTTTAACTCACCTTGTGGTGTATCAACCGAGAACGGTGTCGACACTTCAACAACAGAGAAACCTGCCGCACTCAAGACATTCTCTGAGCGCTGTTGGCTTACGCCATAGTCTTCACTGCCGTTTTCTAAGTACCAATCCCAGTGTACAAACGTGCCATCATTTTCAAGCAACGTGTAAATCAGACTGACTGTGTCTTGTAGGTTAGGGATAAAACCACACACCGAAGAAGCGACCACTAGGTCAAACTGGTTTCTGAATGCTGGATGCTGCGCTGCTAGTCCGCGCGATAAAATATCAACAACCGGTTCAACGTTAGGTAGCTCTTTCTTATCTAACTCTTCAATCATCCCTTCGGAGATGTCGAGTGCGATGATCTCTTTTGCTAAAGGAGATATTTTCTGGCTGAGTAGTCCTGTACCACAACCAAAATCAAGGACACGGGTTCCGTTTAAGTCAACGAGCTGTGTTAACTGGTCAAATACGGACTGTGCGAATACTGCGGTCGCGGGATCTTTATCCCAATCAACGGCGTACTCGTCCCATTGTTTCGCCATCATGGCCTCCATCTTTACTTCTTGTAGGTTCGGAACCCCCCCAGAGTAAACCAAATTAGTCAATTCGTCATAGAGTTATCATGCAAAGATGGACTATTTCTAAGATAGTCAGCACAATATTCAGATAATATGCACCAGCCCCCCGCTTAATATGGAAATGAAATGAACCTTTCTCAAGTCCAAGCCTTTTGTTCCGTTGCTGATTTAGGATCAGTCTCTGAAGCTGCACGCCAGCTAGAATGCAACCGAACCAAGCTCAGCATGTCGATTAAAGCCTTGGAAAAAGAGTTAGATGTCGAGTTGTTTGTACGTAGCGGAAACCACGTTGAACTTTCTGAAGCAGGCAAAGCGATTTACAAAGATTGCGAAGGCCTGTTGGTGACAGCGGCACGTATTAAACAAACCTGCTTGCATGTGTCTGGCGAATTCAACGCCGAGATTTGGATTGCACGAGATGACTCATTACCCGATGAGATGTGGCAGGATTTATCGCACGCTCTCAATAACAAGTACCCTTCGACCTCATTCAACTTCGTTCTCGCGTCGAGCGGCGATTTAGCTAACCTAGTTGAAACTCAGCAAGTCGACTTCGCATTTGGCGTCGATTACGAACGTGTCGATGACCCAAGAATTATCTACAACCCACTTGGTAAGATTCGAATGATGTCTGTTTGTAAGAAAGGGCATGATTTGAGCGCGATGCGACGTGTTTCAGATGAGGTGTTAAGAAATTCGATGCAAGCGACCATGGTTTATCTCAATGAAAAGGATAATCCTGAACTTGAGCCCTTCTCGCGCCGTTACATCGGCTTCTCTAGCTTTGATTTTATGCTGGATACAATTTTGCGTGAAGAAGCATGGGGCGTAATGCCAGAGCCACTGATTCGTCACTTACTACGTGAACAAGAGTTAGCGGTGATCAAACACACCTACGGCCTGACTCAAGAAGACTACTGCATGTTTACCGCTGCAGGCATGGCAGAACACCCTGGTATGAACTGGCTCGCGGATCAGCTCAGCGACTACTTGTTCGATTTCTAATTTTATCTTCCAAATATAAGAGCGGCGCGTGCTATTGCCTGCGCCATCTTTTGCGATCTAAGCCTTATACAGCCTAATACTGATGTAACCTCATACTGATATAACCAAAGACTGAACCGCTTAGAAAACCATGACGTGATCTACCAAGTAACGTCCATCCTCTTCAACCAATACCATTTCGGCGACAAACTCACCTTTGGCGATGGTATAAGCCTGCTTCCAGACAAAGGCGATGGAATCAGAGCGTCTGAATAGCGCCACTGGCTCACGCTCAGCAAAAAAGCCATTACTGTGCTGATAATGGTGACACACCTTTTCTAAATATTCTGGCGTAACAATGTCTTTCATTCTTTGAGTAAAGTCTCGACAGTGCTGTTCATGATCAACCTTGGTTGAACCATCCATCAGGTTATCCATGATCGGGTTAGCAATCGCCCACAACTCGTTATCATTGATATCGTCAAACTTCATATCGATTCATTCCTTGTCCATCGCAGTCGCAGCCAAATCTAGAGGACTAATAAGACCTTAGCGACTAATGTGTTTTATTAATCATAAACGATCCTATTTCAGTTGCACATCATCCCCAAAAAACACTCAACGTCAGTTTTATTGACACCTGACTTTCAACTTAAACCACTGAATTTAATGAATTTATATGTATTGGTTAAATAAGACATATAAACGTCATCAGATAAAGTTTGTAAAGTTAGCTCAATATTAGAACAATGAAGTTATCAAAAACATCTGGAAAATATTATGTGTGACAGGAAAAGCCAAAACGAAAATCGAGTACTATTGTTCTCAGCCCTTTTAGCATCAGGCTTCGCTATTGGCGGATTGGTGTTGGGTCTTATCGTTGGCTCTCTGGTCATAGTATTTGACGGTGTCTATTCTCTTATCAGTTTACTGTTAACTTTATTGTCACTAGCTGCTTCAAAATACATTAATCGCCCTTCAGATAGAGAGTTTCCGTTCGGTCGAGCTATCATCGAGCCGATTGTGATTGCGATTAAAGCCGTGGTGATTCTACTTGTGGTTGGTTATTCGCTTTACTCTGCGATTGGTGCCTTGATGACAGGTGGTCGTGAGGTCGATGCCTCTATCGCAACTCTGTTTGGTATTTTCAACGTGTTGGGTTGTGGTTACGCTTGGTGGTACATCGCTAACAAGAGCAAACGTATCTCTTCAGGTTTGATTCAAGCGGAATCTAAACAGTGGCAGATGGATACACTATTGAGTGTCGCGGTGACAGCTGGTTTCGTCGTAGCGTGGGCAATGACATTCTCGCCTCTTGCGTCATACGCAGTATATGCCGACCCAATGATGATGTTACTGATGTCTTTCTACTTCATCAAAGTGCCATTCGACATGTTAAGAGAAGCGATGCGTGAACTGCTGATGATGTCGGCAACCAAAGACATTTGTGATGCGGTAGATAAAAACGTGGTCGCTGTAGACAAAGAAGCGGATCAAGATTTGGAGCTAATGGGCGTGACTAAAGTTGGTCCTGAGCTAAGAATCAACGTTGATATTCATACCAATGACCAAGATGCGATTGCGGTTGATGATATTGAACGTACGCGCCGCCAACTTAAGCGACGCTTATCGAAGATGCCTTATGAGCTTCAATTGAATCTCAATATCGCGAGTTAAGAGTCAAGAAAACCTCTTACTAACTAAGACTCTGATTGAACCTTTTTAGAAGCCGACGCCGTAACCGTCGGCTTTTTGTCTCTGGTTACCCACCAACAAGCTAAAGAGCCAATCGTTACCATACAAACGCCCTGCCAAAACGTCATGCTCAATGACAAGCCCAAAATCATAGAAGACAGTAAGGTCGCAAAAATAGGCGTGAAATACGACATGGTCGCCAAGAAGACCATATTACCGCCAAGTATCGCTGTATTCCAAAGCGCGTAACCTGCGGCCATACACACGCCTGCCAACACTAAGTCAATTGCAGCACTGGTTGTCATCATCATGCCGGTTTCATTACTCAATGCGTATTTGATCCACAAGGTGATTGCCGTCGCGATAAAGAACAACACAATCGCATTCTGCCCTTTCGCCACTTTTTGAGTGTAATTACAGTAAACCGCCCAAATAATCGCACCGAAAAACGCCATTGAATAGGTTTTAGGGTTAGTAGCAACATTGGCAGCGATTTGTTCAACAGAAAGTCCCTGATCGCCGCTGATACTCCAAGCCACACCAAAGAAGGCTAAGAAGATACTTGGGTAAACCAACCAGTTAATCTTCTTATCGCTCAGTAATACTGCGAACAACACCGTCAATGCTGGCCATAAGTAGTTAATAACGGCCATTTCCAAAGCTTGATGTCGGTTGTTTGCCATTCCTAAAGCCAAAGCCAAGAAGATCTCATAACAAACGAACAGAGCACCACCAATCAACAGATACGACTTAGAGAAGCGCGACAACTTAGGTAAACCCATAACACAGACCAACAACAGTGAGCTCACTGTATAAAGGCTGGCAGCGCCACCGATTGGGCCCAGTTGTTCTGATACGCTACGAGATAGCGCGATTAAGCAGCTCCAAAGTAAAATGGCAGCAATGCCGTAGCAGCTATGGCGATGAGATTTCAGCACGCCTCTTCCTTTTCTTTATTGTTATTGGGTAATCAAAGCGAGCTTAAAGCAAAGATAGGCTTAAGCACCACTATCGATAACTTGCAGTAGGTAAAAATAAGTAGCCGAGCACATAACTGTACTCGGCTATCAATCATTCACTCAAAAATCTAAAAGCAATTTGCAATTAGCAATTAGCAATTAGCAATTATGCCAATAGGAGTGTCTGCAGGTCAGCTAAAGACTTAACTTGATAATGAGGGTTAATACCTGATGGTGCCGCTTTCTCTTGGCTGTTCAACCAACACGTCTCAATACCAAAATCCAAACCACCTAGAATATCTGAATGCGGGTTATCTCCGACCATCAATACGCGTTGTTTTGCTGGTAAACCAACAAGCTTGTGTGCATGTTCAAAGATTTCAGCGTCTGGTTTAGCAACACCTACTTCTTCAGAGATGATCACATGGTCAAAGTAATCTGTCATTCCGGTGCGCTCTAAACGGATAGATTGCAGTTCGGTAAAACCATTCGTGATGATGCCCATGTTCACTTTGCCTTTTAAAGACTCCATCAACTCTTTTGCACCAGGGAGCAGAGAACAGATATCCGCCATTGCGGTCAAAAATGCACTGTTGAGTTCTGCTGTTGTCGTCTCTAACTTTGTTGCCCAGCTTTCAAAACGCGCGTGCTTCAGTTGAGCTGCCGTAATGCGCCCATCTTGGTAATCTACCCAAAGTGGTAAATTCACCTCTTGGTAAACCGAATAATCCTGTTCACTAAAGTCCACACCAAAACGGGAGAACATCAGCTTCATTCCTTGAAAAGCATCAAAGTGGAACAAGGTTTCATCCGCATCAAAGAATATCCAATCGTACTTCATTTTCTGTCCTGTTATTCGCGCTGTTGAGCAATGCTGTGTCTGTTTTTATCGTAGTTTTGCTTAATTTTTCTTTTCGCCTTGTAGGCTGGCAATCACTTTACTCGCAAATCTGTGATCCTGTATATAAATCTAATAATTTATAGATAACAAGCCACAAGTCATGATGTATCGCAAATTTTGCCACATATTAAACCAATACCATACAAGAAATACACGTTAGGTACCGGGAGGTATTATGAAGCACTTTTTACCGTCATCTGTCATGCTCACCCCTTTTCTTGTCAAATACTATGATGAGGAACCAGAAGACCCCCCTAACTCTGAAGAGTCACAAGCTCCTCAAACTGAATGCAGTGATAACTCAGAGAAAAGCTCAATCCTGGCTGAAATTGAACCGACTTTCAGTGAATAAGCTTATTTTTCATTGTTATAGAGCGCAATTCTGTTTCTGATCGAGTCAATTTATCACGATCCACTACTGACAAAGAACACACCAGAAAACCATAAAAACGATTGCTATATGAGTCCTATCACAACGACTAGCCACAAAGTGGTAGTTCGGAATCAAAGTTGTTCCAGATCAATGGTCGACCACTTGAATGCCGACAACATGTAGGAAATTAAAAATCATAATTAACGGAGTTTTCCAATGTCTACTGCATTTTACATCCCTACAATCAACTTCATGGGCACTGGCTGTTTGAAAGATGCTGCTGATAGCATCCAGTCTCAAGGCTTTAAAAAAGGTCTGATCGTTACAGATAAGATCCTGAATCAAATTGGTGTAGTTAAGCAGGTACAAGACCTTCTTAGCCAGCGCGGCGTAGACGCAGTTGTATTCGATGGCACTCAACCAAACCCAACCATCACTAACGTGAACGATGGTCTAGAATTGCTGACTGACAACGATTGTGATTTCGTTGTTTCTCTAGGTGGCGGCTCTCCACACGACTGTGCAAAAGGCATCGCACTAGTTGCTTCTAACGGCGGCAAGATCGCAGATTACGAAGGTGTCGATCAGTCTGAAAAACCAATGATGCCTCTTATTGCTATCAACACGACAGCAGGTACAGCATCTGAAATGACACGTTTCTGCATCATCACCGATGAAGAGCGTCACATTAAGATGGCTATCGTTGATAAGCACACAACACCGCTTATCTCAGTAAACGACCCTGAGTTGATGCTTGCTAAACCTGCATCACTGACTGCAGCAACGGGTATGGACGCGCTAACACACGCAATCGAAGCTTACGTTTCTATCGCCGCAACGCCAATTACAGACGCGGTAGCAATTAAAGCAATCGAGCTTGTTCAAGCACACCTAAGAACAGCAGTAGCACACGGCGAAGACATTGAAGCGCGTGAGCAAATGGCTTACGCACAATTCATGGCTGGCATGGCTTTCAACAACGCTTCTCTTGGCTATGTTCACGCAATGGCGCACCAACTGGGTGGTTTCTACGACCTTCCACACGGTGTATGTAACGCTATCCTACTGCCACACGTTCAACGCTACAACGCACAAGTGTGCCCAGAGCGTCTACGTGATGTTGCAAAAGCAATGGGCGTGAATGTTGAAGGTATGACAGCAGAACAAGGCGCAGAAGCGGCTATCAACGCGATTGTTCAACTAGCAAACGACGTGAACATCCCAACCGGTATCGCGCAACTTGGTGCTAAGCTTGAAGACATTCCTACATTGTCAGACAACGCACTGAAAGACGCATGCGGTTTTACTAACCCTAAACAAGCGACTCACGAAGAAATCTCAGCGATCTTCGAAGCGGCAATGTAATCTAGATACAAGTCACTCTTATAGCTAAAACAAACGGGCTCACCTTCTGAGTCCGTTTTCAATTGTCCGTCCAACCCCTTTCAAACCTTTACCTTCAACATTAGCTACCAGATATTAGCCATAAAAAGTCGCATTACCCAAATTGCTTAGTTATAGTTAAACCATTGATAAATAGAATAACCAATAGGTTCCATTGAGTCGTAGGATAGTTAGCACCTCATTATTGACGTCATTCCTTGCATACTCCGCTCAAGCAGAGGAACAAAATGAGTGTCACAGTCAGCCGTTAGAAGACGCCCCTGTCGAAAAGGCTTACCATTTCCTGAACAGTAAATTTTGCCAACCTGCGTTGTGGTTTGACAGCTTCTTTGTGGATGACCGAATAACTGAAGACGCTCGTGCGGGCACCTCTGTGCGTTGGTACAACGATTTCATTTACTTGGAAGGCGGCGATGTCGACTACTCCACAAAACTCAAAGCGCGTTTACACCTTCCCTTTGTGAGCAAGCGGCTGAAATTAATCTACGAGTCTGTCAGCGATGAAGAGTTCTTGGATTTTTTTCCGAATGATTCAGATGAATTAGAAAGTGCGTTAGGTCTGCGTTACGACGCGTACGCCAAAGGCTATAGCAGCTTCAATATTAAGGCGACATTACGACCACGCATTGAAGCTCGTTACCGCTTTACCTACCCTCTTACAACCGATGTGGTATTTAGGTTAACTCAGCGTATTTATCAGGAAAAACAAGAAACTGGCGAGATCACTGATATTGATTTTGACCTATCGCTCAGTGATAAGTTCCTGGCCCGATGGTCAAGTTTTGCTGGGTATAACGACGATCTTAAAGGTTGGACCTATGGTACGGGATTAAGCTTGTATCATTACCTTTCTCAAGACCAAGCACTCCAATATAGCGCCACGATTAATGCAACGGATGAGCCTTATAATCACTACGAATACGCTCAGGTTTCGATTACTTACCGACAGAACGTATGGAAAGAATGGCTGTTCTACGAACTCATTCCTCGTTATCAATGGGAACGAGAACCTTATGAGAAGCACACTGAAGAAGCCAATATAACCCTTCGGCTTGAAGTCTTATTCAACAACGTATAGTTCAATAATGTATAGCTCAACAATGTCTAAACACTTGGCTATTACGAACAGTTAGCTTACGTTTATAAAATTGATATAGCGCTAATAAAAAAGCACATCATGCGATGTGCTTTCCCAGTTCAATCAAGGCTAAGCCTGTATTCTTAACCTTTGTAGTTTCTTACTCGCGCCGCTTCTGCTTCACGCTTGTCAACAACCGTTTTACCAATTGGCGCTAAGGAGATAACCGCTAGTTTAAGGTGCTGAATCGCAAACGGAATACCGATGATGGTAATGAAACACGCCACAGCTGACATGATGTGACCAATCGCAAGCCAGATTCCCGCAAATAAGAACCAAATAACGTTACCAATCACACCTAGCGGGCTCGTGCCAATGTCCATTTCATTGGTCAGTTCATCGCGTGAAATCGCTTCCTGACCAAATGGGAAGAATGAGAAGTTACCCATAACAAAACACGCTCTACCCCATGGAATACCAACGATGGTTAGGAATGCGAGCAGTCCGAAAAACCACCAAGCTAGTCCCATAAATACGCCACCGAACAGAAACCAAATGATGTTTCCTATTGTTTTCATTCTGTATTCTCCAAATCTTTGAATGCTGTTTATTTCATATGCCGAGTAAGGCAATGCTTGTTGTAATAGGTTCATTATTGTTGAACCTTTATGAACCGTTTATGAATCACTTACATTTTATGTGATTGATACACACCACGGTTCTCTAAATCCGCATAGGGCTCAACCCATTTATTTGATACCATTCATATCTAACCTAAGCGCAGACTCAACAACGAATTTAAGGCCGAACCTATGAACAATACAGAGCAACCTAAAAAGAACATGAAAAACTGGGTGCCAATCGTCTTCTTCGGGCTTCTCAGTACGGTTCCAGTGTTCATGTTCTTAGTCGACGTGTACATCAACCAGTACATGTGACAGAGCCCGCCGGCCTAGCTGCATAAATGGATGCCGGAACGATTTCCTGTATCCATTTCCATTAAATCAGTTCTTCTGCAGTCAGCTCTTCTGTAATCAAATCAACTTTTCCGTAATCAAATCAGCTCTTCGTTAATAAAATCAAGAATGTCGATCAGCTCATGATCAGGCAGATTCAGTAAGTTATCACCAACATACCATTCAATCTTACATTGGTTTGGCAACTCGCTGATCGCTGGGTTTCCTATCCAAATCTTGTATTTCTTCGCTATGTTGTCTCTCACAATAATACCGTCTTCATAGCTCACTGGTAAATAGAGGTGAAGCATGTTTACTTGGGGTTCCTGCGGGTTCACTTTGAACTGCGGGTAATCTTGTAAGATTTGATAGATTTGCTTAGTACGCTCATACAATGCTGGCATCAACTCAATCCGTTGATCAAACTGCATTGCTGCCGAAACCACGTAAGGCGTTCTATGGTACACATTGCCACCTTGACGCTTCATCCATGCCGACGCTTTCGCTACAAAAGCCTTATCACCTAATAAGAGTGAACCTCCAAGGCCATTTAACCCTTTGTAGAGCGAAACATAAGCCGTATCGAAACCCTTCGCGATCTCGCTGTAAGGCTTTTGGTAATACGCGCCGCACTCCCACAAACGTGCACCATCCATATGAAGATGGATCGATTGTTCTTTGCAATATTGCTTTATTACTTCAAGCTCTTCCCACTCTGGCAGTTGCCCACCAATCTCACGCATCGGTAGTTCATACAACGCCGCCGCGATCTCATCTGGCCAAGCTTTTAAATCATCAACATTCCAAGTTCGAAATACATTACCAACCGGAAGTACGTTGAAACGGTTCTGGAGCTGATACCCTTGGCGTTCATGACGCATGATATGACTCGACTCATGCATCGCAACGAGTGGGTTTCTTTTCTCTTGGCAGGCAATCTCTAACGCCGTCGGTTGGTTCATTGTGCCAGTAATAACAAACACCGCCGCTTCATAGCCAAGCAGGTCTGCAACTTTGGCTTCAAAGCCTTCGATGAATTCACCGTCGCCATAACTGTCATGACGCACATTGTTCGCTTCACACCATTCAGCCATCTGAGCAAATGTTTGTGCTGGAGTCGGTTCAAAGTGACCAGAAAGCAACAAATTACATTGTTGACGCAAGTCCGTGCTCATACCTTTTCCTTTATTCATTGTCGTTCTATGTAGGGTGATTGAATTATTTACGTTAGCCTTCAACGGTGACATAAAGTACACCTATTCGCTTTTATTATTAGCGAATAATTAGTTTTACTCAGTCACCGGCTGCGTGTGCCGGAAATACTCAAATTGACGGGTGTTTTATATAATTAAGTCCCTAAAAACACGCGCTTCTAACTAGATAAGTATGGGCTAATTCGTTGTTGTTCAACCATTCTTCTATTATTGTATATCTATAATTCCAATAAATATTATTCGTTAATGGACAAAGAGGGCTATATGTCGAAAAATCGAGTCTTGGTGCTATTCGCCCACCCTTCTCAGCATCGCTCTGAAGCTAACAAACCCTTATTTGAGCAAGCCAAACGTATTGAAGGCGTCACCTGTGTCGACCTTTATGCTGAATACCCAACCTTCAAGATCAATATCGATCGCGAACAGAAACGCCTGTTGGACCATGACATCATCATTTTTCAGTTCCCACTATATTGGTACTCAACACCCGCAATTCTTAAAGAATGGCAAGACCTCGTCCTAGAATACGGATTTGCTTACGGCACCGATGGCAACGAACTACAAGGCAAGAACTTGTTATGTAGCATTACTGCAGGTGGCAAAAAAGACGCCTACCAAACTGATGGTTACAACCATTTCACGATTCGAGAACTGCTTCACCCAATCGAACAAACCGCTTCTCTGTGTGGGATGAACTACCTCGCGCCCTTTGCGTTATTTGGTTCGCGTACCGCGTTGGAAGAGAACCGTATTCAAGAGCATGTCGATAGCTATAAAGTACTGTTAGAGGCGTTGGTTGCTGGCAAGATCAATATCAAAAAAGCCAGTAAGGCAGAAAAGCTAAACCACTACGTAGAAGAACTAATGGCAGAGGTTAAATAATGACGGGATATTTTCTACAAGCGTTTATCTACTTAGTCGCAGCAGTTATTGCCGTGCCTATTGCCAAAAGACTTGGCCTTGGTTCTGTATTGGGTTACCTCATTGCTGGTGTTGTGATTGGCCCAATTATTGGTCTGGTAGGTGAAGAGACCACAACTATCCAACACTTTGCCGAGTTCGGTGTGGTTATGATGCTGTTCTTAGTCGGTCTTGAGCTTGAACCTAAGATGCTTTGGGCAATGAGGAACCGACTTATGGGGCTAGGTGGCCTGCAAGTTGGTGGCACGACCGCAATTGTAATGGGTATCGCCCTTTTTTTCGGACAGCCTTGGACCATTGCGCTGACTATCGGTTTGATCTTCGCACTGTCATCTACCGCGATTGTTCTCCAAACCTTTAACGAAAAAGGGCTATCCAAAACAGAAGGCGGCAAGAACGCTTTCTCAGTCCTACTGTTCCAAGATATAGCCGTCATCCCTATGTTGGCGTTTATCCCTCTATTGGCGTTGCCAGAATTAATCGAAGCTGCACAAAGCGCGGTCGCTTCGGCTTCTGATCACCATGAAGAGTTGAGTCTTGTTGCTGGCCTACCCGGCTGGGCTTATGGCCTTGTGATCACAGCATCTATTGCGATTGTTGTGGTCGGCGGACACTTCTTGAGTCGTCCACTGTTCCGCTTTGTAGCAAGCTCAGGTCTGCGTGAAATCTTTACTGCAACCGCACTGATGTTGGTGATTGGTATTGCTGCATTAATGAGCCTAGTCGGCCTATCACCGGCTTTGGGCACTTTCCTTGCAGGTGTGGTATTAGCGAACAGTGAATTCCGCCACGAACTTGAGTCTAATATCGACCCGTTTAAGGGACTGTTACTTGGCTTGTTCTTTATTACCGTCGGTGCGGGCATCAACTTTGATGTTCTATTCAACGACTTTGGTTTGATCATTGGCCTCACCCTTGGCGTCATGCTTCTTAAAGCCTTAGTGCTATTTACGTTGGCATTGATCTTCAAAATCAAAAACAGTGACCGTTGGCTGTTTACATTGAGCTTGGCGCAAGCCGGTGAATTTGGATTTGTACTATTGAGCTTCTCGGCTCAAAACCACGTGTTACCTGCTGACATCGTCCAAACATTGTCTCTGGTTGTGGCACTTTCAATGTTCCTAACACCAGGGTTATTCATTCTATTTGATAAAGTGATTCTGCCTCGTTACGAACAAAAATCTAACGACCGCGAAGAAGATACTATTGAAGAGAAAGGCACCGTTATCATTGCGGGCATTGGTCGATTCGGTCAAATCGTTAACCGCTTGTTGGTGTCGAACGATGTCAATACGGTGGTTCTGGATCACCAAGCGAACCAAGTAGACTTACTGCGTTCTATCAATATCAAATCTTACTTTGGTGATGCGACTCGTCACGACTTGTTGCATACCGCCGGAATCGAAGAAGCGGCAATGCTAGTAGTAGCAATCGATAACCAAGACTCAAGCGTTGAGTTAGTGAAGTACGTTAAACACACCTACCCTAAAGTGAAAATCTTAGCCCGCGCATTCGACCGTGGTCATAGTTATCGCTTACGAGAAGCAGGTGCAGACTTTGTGGAATCAGAGACCTACCATTCTGCTCTTGAAATGGGCGCACAAGCCTTGCGCTCTTTGGGTCATCATCCATTCTTCGTCGAACAGCAAAAATCGACGTATCAACGCGTAGAGAGCCGTAAGTCTGAAAAGCTTTACCAAGCTTGGTCTGAGGCAGAAGAGAACCCGCGCTACGACAACAACTACCGACAAATCTTCATTCACCTTGAAGAAGCAATGAAAGAAGATATGAAAAAAGACCGTTCAGACAAGCACTCTCGATCTGAACGTGGTTGGACACCGCCACCGAAAGGCTATGCAGATGGCTTTGAGGAAGAAGAGTCCTAAGCAGAACTCTAAATAACGGCGCTAGATAACCATACTAGGCAACCATCAAAAGCGGCTATTTAGGCCGCTTTTTCTTTCATTGAACCCCTACAAAACGTCAAATGAGCATGAGTAGCGGGTGCTAGAACTCGTAATCCGAAAGATTTATGTGATCTAGCTAAAATTTTTAATTTCTGACCACATGGCAAAAGTGAATTCACTTTTTACATTATTGAAACATTCCAACCTCGCATAAACCACACCATAAACATGGCTATATATGCACTCATTTAAGTCGTTCAATCATCGCCCCAATTCATAGCGACCACCCTCTAAGGCTTGAGTTACATTGCATATATCTAAATACGCTGCACAAGCCCCAATCCAACCATTCACCACGCAAATAAGTATTGCGCTGCATTCACAAATTCAACCCGTTAAAATTAACATAAACATTTCAAAACATGTCTATCGTTACAATTTGTAACGAATAGCGGTTATCGGTATAGTCCTGCAATTCAAAAAGTGAGACCTTTGCGCTCACCTTAAAGGAGATATAATAATGATTACTAATGATGCTGTAATAATGGGCATGTTAGCTGTTATTCTTGGCGGTGTTTTTATCACGGAAAGTAGCCAAAATAGCGCACTGAAAAAATTCTACTCGTTCGTTCCGGGTCTATTGCTCTGTTACTTTGTTCCTTCTCTATTGAACAGTTTCGGCATCATCGACGCATCAAACTCAAAGCTGTACTTTGTTGCAAGTCGTTACCTATTACCAAGCGCACTCGTTCTACTGATCATCTCAGCTGACCTACGCAAAATCTTCGGCCTTGGCTCAAAAGCGGTCATCATGTTCCTAACGGGTACTGTCGGCATCATCATTGGTGGCCCTTTGGCGATTTTAATTATCGACCAAGTTAACCCTGACCTCGTATCTGGCGATGTATGGCGTGGCCTTACAACTGTTGCTGGTTCTTGGATCGGCGGCGGTGCAAACCAAGCAGCAATGAAAGAAGTATTTGAAGTTGATGACCAACTGTTCTCAGCAATGATTACGGTAGACGTTATCTGTGCAAACATTTGGATGGCTGTGTTGCTTATCATGGCAGGCCGTCAGAAGAAGATTGATGCATGGCTAAAAGCTGACACATCATCTATCGAAGAGCTAAAAGAGACGGTTTCGAAATACCAAGAAGAGAACGCTCGTCCAACAACCACAACCGATCTCATGAAGATCACGGCAATTGCCTTCGGTTTAACCGGCCTAGCTCACTTATTCAGTGACATGATTGCACCATGGATCTCAACCAACGCGCCAGAACTTGCGAAATACAGCCTAACATCTGGCTTCTTCTGGTTGATCGTAATGGTAACAACGTTCGCGTTGATCGCTTCATGCTTCAAATCGACACGCAGCCTTGAGCACAGCGGCGCATCTAAAGTTGGTTCAGCGTTCATCTACATCCTAGTTGCTACTATCGGTATGCAAATGGATGTGACGGCTATCTTAGACAACCCAGGTTACTTCTTCATTGGTATTACATGGTTAACTATTCATGCCCTTCTGATGATTGTGATGGCGAAGCTAATTCGTGCACCATTGTTCTTCATGGCTGTAGGTAGCCAAGCTAACGTAGGCGGCGCAGCATCGGCTCCTATCGTAGCGGCTGCATTCCACCCAGCATTGGCACCAGTAGGCATCCTAATGGCGGTACTTGGTTACGCTCTAGGTACATACGGTGCCTACATCTGTGGCCTCATCATGCAGGTTGCTGCGGGTTAATAGAAGCGCTTCAATGAAGTAACACAAAAGACTGAACGATCATCGTTCAGCCTTTTTCATTTCTACTCTTCCACTCTTAGATTAATCAAACAAAGACGCCAGCTTATTTTCTACTACAGGACTGATATTAAAACTCAACATAAAATCCGGACGTGTCTTTTCATCTTTCTCAATATAATAGTTCGCTTCAATGCCGAACTTCCAAGGACGTCCATTCAACACCGTTGTTTTAGTGACACTTATATTTAGTGGAACTTCTGCCTGATCCTTATTCCAGTCATATGAGAATGTCGGCGCAGAGCCAATCGTCCAACCGCCTCCTAAGATCTCCACCCAAAACACTTGTGTCGACGTCCTGTTGATTCGAGTATCAGAATGATCGGCTCCGTCTCCAGACACGCCATATAAGTGGTTTGGGAATATGCCTACAACTCGCTCACTACTCGCATTCCCGAACATGAACTCAGGCCCGATAGCAAATTGATCCGCCGTTAAGTCACTGCTGCCCGTAGGCAACGAAGCAAAGAGACCGAAAGCGACAATAGTACCGCCCTCCATTTTAGGCGCATAAGCTAAATCAAATGAGATGTCAGTAACGCCTGACTGATCCATATGTTGGGAGCTTGTCGACGTATCCATATTGAAATCATTCTGAACATAAGAGATAGCCGGGCGGAAGATCACTTTGTCGCCATTATCCATTGGAAACGGCAATGTCGGCTGTAATACGGTCGCGAAAGCATCCCCTCCACCATCGTAACCACCTGAATACTGAAGCTTTAAATTAAGGCTAGCATAAGCTGTGTTTGGGTTTGCAAGTTCCTTTGCTGCCTGTTCTGCTGCTTGATCGTTTTCGGATTTCGAAATGTCGACCTTAGCGCTAGCAAAATTCGGCGTTAATAATATTCCAGTTATTATCAGTGCAAGTGGTTTACAAGCCATGAGTCCTCTCTTCAATAGTAAAACAATAAGGTGAAACTGCTTATTGAGTATTTTAGAGATTAGTGGGCAGTAAAATGGCCATAAAGTGACAGAGAGGTGAGTTGATCGTAAGTAGAATTTAGATACAAAAATGCCCCAAATTTCTTTGAGGCATTTAGATTTTTGAATTAACTCAGGGTTTCCCCTATCAACTTATTCCCAATCAAGGATTACTTTACCAGACATACCAGAGCGCATCATGTCGAAGCCTTCCTGGAAGTCGTCCACTTTGTAGTGGTGAGTAATGATTGGAGATAGATCTAGGCCAGACTGGATTAGTGAAGCCATTGTATACAATGATAAGAAAAGTTAATTTAAAACAGTCACTTACCACAAAATAAAATTACTAATGGCGACAAACTGGCGACAAATTTTTCTCTCCAAGTGACCCGTCCTGATATGGGTTGACACTTGATTGACTAAAACGCTCGATGTACTTCATCGGGCGTTTTGTATTTTAGAGCTGTGTGAGGCCTATATTCATTATAGATTTTTACTGATTCGGCGACCATTTTCTTTGCTTCATCTAAATCTTTAGGCTTATTCAACAGATACTCCATCTTCAGTATTCCGTTGATCCTCTCTGCCAACGCATTCTGATAACAGTCATAGCCATCAGTCATTGAGCAAGATACATCATACTGTCGATGCAACTCTTGGTATTCAACAGAGCAGTACTGAACACCTCGATCTGAGTGATGTACAAGCTCACCTGTATTCTTCCGTTCTTTCAACGCGTTTAAAAAGGCCTGCTTGACCGTTCGAGCTTTCATATCATCACCTATGTGATAGCCCACGATTTTTCTTGAGTAAGCGTCCGTCACTAAACTGAGATAAGTACTACCACGCCGCGTTGCTAGATAAGTAATATCAGCAACCCATAATTGCTCTGGTCTTTCCGGTATTAAGCCTTCTTTGACACGATTCGGATGGCAGTAAAAGCGATGATTACTGTTTGTGGTTCGATGATAAGCCCTTCGATTCTGCACTAATAATCGATTCATTCTCAGCAGAGAGAATAAGCGGTCTCGCCCGATTTCAATATCGTTCTGAGCAAGTAAATACTTGATCTTACGAGTCCCTATACGAGGGTGCATCATCCTTTGCTCCTTCACAAAACCGAGTACTGATTCATCTTTCTTTGTCTGATGAATTTCTGCAACACAGCGCTTGTAGAAAGCTTGTCGTGTAATACCTATGAAGTGACAAGCTTTAGTGACGGTCAACTTTCTGACCGTTTTTTCCTTAATAACTCGGCCTTGCGCTTCTTTGAGATTCGGACACCGAAATCTCGATCCATGACTTTTACAACCGCTTCAAAGAACTCAGCTTTGAGCTGAGTCTCTTCTAATTGCTGCTCGAGTTCTTTGATTCGTTGCTCTGGGGTTTGAGTTGAGGAAGAGTTTGACATAGTCGCTCCTAACGCTCTCGATTGTTCTATTCCTTTAGACCAATCTAGTTGACCATGTTTGCGAAGCCAAACTAAAACGGTAGAGCGACCTTGGATCCCATAACGTTCTTGAGCTTGCTTATAAGTCATTTCGCCTTTTTCAACTTGGCTTACGACTGCCAATTTAAAGGCAAGAGAATAATCTCGTTGAGTACGTCTACTTGTTGTTTTCATGACACTCTCCAATTTCATGTTGGAAATGTGTCAACCATATTTAGGACGGTACAAAGATAAAAATAAGGTCAACAATAAGCCTATTTCTCGTCTTACTTCCAATCCAGCTTCTTTGACCAAGCAAAAGAAATATATAATTAAAATAACTTTACGCTGCCCTCCGTCCCGTGTTTTTTTGACTTTCCACTCACCTTCGTAGTAAACCTTAAGGCCAGTAGCATCAATGGCTTGGTCCTGACTTGCTCCTCTCGTTTTAGTACTAAATGAGACCTCAACTTACTTTGCTCCACGACTGAGGCAGGTCTAATGCGGACAACTTAACGGAAAATTGGCTAGCCTAAATATTGAATAGATAAATCATTGTAAAGCCCCAGTGGCATAGAGAAGACTCGCTTCACCATGAGCGGCTGTGTTAAACGCTAAATAACTAAACCGACGTGGTCTACCACGCCGGTTTTGCATGCTTTGGACCACCCGCTTATGGATTCCTCATCAACCCAAATAGTCAGAGAACCACGTTTAATGAGTGCTCGGGTTGTATTGCTTCCATTTGGTTGTTTTGTAACGAGGCTTAGATATGAGGCTACGAGGAAAAGTGAGTGTTGCTGAACAGAGTGTAGGTTGTAGATTTAGTTCCCTCGAATTACGCAACAAAGCCAAATTATATACAACAGGACTAGCGAGCGTGACTGCAAAATCGTGGTATAGGATAGTTAGAAACTATCAAAATATAACAATGAATTTAATCTATGGTCTAATTTCATTGTAAATGTAAGAAGTCACGCTGTCTTTGAAAGTTGACCAACTAAAACAGCATGACTGGGGGTTCTTTGTTTAGGAATGAATACTAATTCCTGAATACAGCTCGCTCATCGTTAAAGAATCAAAAAACAACGTAAAAAATCACGTTCTTTCCCTATGAATAATATTTAATTTTCGAAAACACACCTAAATACGAACACTCTTCAGAAACTCCACAGAAAAAATTAAACCATACACCAACCAAGCCATTCAAATCGGACTAAAACAATGGGCATTTAGGACTTAACATCTTATTTATTAGAATCTTAAATAATAACAAATAGAATACAACACATCGGATTTGTTATTTATAAATATCAAATTACTATCTCGCCGCTCAATAATTTCTAACCAAAAAATAAACAATAAAAAGGTATTAACATGTCTATAACTTTTCAAGGTAACCCCGTTTCAATCTCAGGTCTATTTCCTAAACCTAATCAAGTAGCACCAAGTTTTACTCTCTGCGACAAAGAATTAAATAGCCTAACCTTAGAAAGCCTAAAAGGGAAAAATGTCTTATTAAATATTTTCCCTAGCATTGACACCCCAGTTTGTGCTGCAAGCGTTCGTACATTTAACGAGAAAGCCGCTAATTTAAACAATACAATCGTATTATGTGTTTCTGCCGACTTACCATTTGCTATGAACCGTTTTTGCGGTGCTGAAGGCATTGATAATGTAACAACCGCTTCTTTCTTCAGAGAGTCATCATTCACTGAAAACTACGGTGTAAACTTAAATGAAGGTGCGCTTGAAGGGTTAGCTGCTAGAGCTATTATCGTTATTGGTCAGGATGGTATGGTCACACATAGTGAATTGGTTTCTGAAATTACTACTGAACCAAACTATGAATCAGCACTAGCGGCTTTATCATAATCATGCGTAAACTACTTATTGTTGCTGCTACCCTATATTCAATAAACGCCTTCGCAAAGTTTGAAACTACTGAAGACGATGCTGAGTTTGGAGCGGCTCAAGTCGTCACACTTGATAAAACCACAAAGTTTGACCTGATTGGTACACCATTAGAAGTAGGTGATTTAATGCCTTCGGCTAAGATGCTGACTTCAGATTTAGGAAGCTATGATACCAGTGCGAAAAGTAAATCGATCAAAGTCTATAGCATATTAACATCTGTTGACACGCCGGTTTGTGTTCAACAAGCTATAGAACTTTCTCAATACATAGAAAACAACAGTCACAAACTTCAAGGTATTGAATTTTATGCAGTGAGTGCCGATACTCCTTTCGCTCAACAACGGTTCATTAAAGAGTACTCTCTTGACGGGGCGACATATCTTTCTGACTCTTCAGAACATAAGTTTGGCCTAAATACAGGGACTCAAATTAAGCAGTTAGGTTTGCTTAGTCGAAGTATCATTGTAGTGGGTATAAATAACCAAATTATTTATACCCAAAGAGTACCTGAACTTACAACTATCCCTAGTTTAGAGCGAGCCGTAAAAATAGCGTTAAAAAACCGCTAGATACCAATAAGATATAAGAGGCATCAGCCTCTTATATCAATAAAATCCCCATTCTAACGTAAACGCCCCACGAACCCACGGGGCGACCTTGTTAATATTTGAAGTTCCAAGGTAGGAGTGCATCGATGTCTGGCTCTGCTTTTGCTAGCTCTTTCATGCACTTGACCATGTAGTCGTAAAGGATAAGGCCGTTGGCTTTCGCTGTCTCGACGATACTGTAAAGCATCGCGCTCGCTTCAGCTCCATTCGGAGTGGTCGAGAAGAGCCAGTTCTTTCTCCCAATAACCAGCGGCTTAATTGCGCGTTCAGCGCGATTATTATCGATAGATAAGTGACCATCGTCGATATAACGAATGAGTTTAGGCCACTGCCCGAGCGTGTATTTTATCGCTTTGCCTAATGGGCTAGAGCCTATCACTTTCTGGGTCACCATCCATTGGTAAAGCTCATCCAATATAGGCTTGGCATGCGCTTGACGCTCTGCTTTTCGTGTTTCGACAGATGCACCTTTTAAGCGGGATTCTATCCCATAGAGCTTCTGGATTTTAGCCAGCGCTTTATCTGCTTTGCCTGACTTACCTTTGCCTTGAAGCTTCTTAGCATCCATGAACTTACGCCGTGCATGCGCCAAGCAGCCAACATTGGTTACCTGATGAAGACCATCATAAGCACCATAGCCATCGGTTTGCAGATAACTACTGTAATCCCCCAAGAAGGCAACAGGGCATGTCCTCGCACGACTGTTTTGATAGTCGTACAAGGCGATATTCTTCACATTCGGCAGTGCAGCGTCGGGCGAGTCTGCACCCGAGCAGTAAAGCCATATAACACTGTTTATCTTCTTTGAGGACATTGAGCGGCGTTTCATCCGCCTGTACCACCACTTGCTGAAGTAGGTGGTGCTTTAGGGCGGCATAGAGTGGGGCGAACTTCTCACTGACTTGGATAATCCAACTTGCCATCGTGGTTCGTGATAGCTCGATACCCGACTGAGTAAATAGCGATTCTTGGCGATAAAGTGGCATTGCGTATTGGTATTTACCAAGGATGATGTTGGTCAGCAAGCTTTCTGTCGCGAAGCTTTTAGGGATAATGCTTTGTGGTGCTGGCTTTTGAACGATACGACTGTTGTCTTCAGTTTGCTCGCACTGACGACAAGCATATTTAGGACGAACATATTCCAGCACTTTGAGCACGGCTGGTGAGAACTCAAGTTTCTCACTGCGGTCTTCACTGATTTTATGCAGACTATGTTGGCAGCAAGCGCACTGCTTTTCATGGTCGGCTAGATCAAGTTCGATAACTTCACGAGGCAAGGTCTTTGGAAGTGGCTTACGTTTCCCACGCTTCTTCGTTGTGGTGGTCGTCGTGACCTCAACTTCTTCTTCCTTTGCGGCTTCACATTCCACTTCGTTGAAGAGGTCACCTTGCGATTCATCGTAAGGCTTTAACGCCTCCGAGCGTTTAGCGAACTGGCGGTCGAAGGCAAGCTTGAGCTGTTCGAGTAGCGACTGACGCTCTTGTTTCAATTGGCTTTCTGACGCCATTAATGCTTTCACCATCGCTTGTAGCTCGGCAATATTTTGACTTTCTGGGTTGATATTTGGCATCTTTTTCATGGCATTTATTATACTAAAATCATGCCATTAACGCTTGGTGGATAAGGCTTTATTATCGATTAAGTCATTGTAAAATCGTTTATTCGAACGGGTTTATGACCGATAATTGTGAAGCCTGAAAGCAGTCTGTCAAGCTCGAATTGAGTTAGAGCAAAAACCTCGTTTTTCTCTTTTGATGGCCACTTGTACTTAGCTTTTTCAAGGCGTTTATACCAGAGGGCGAAGCCCGTTTCATCCCAATACAACACTTTAATTTTGTCGCGTTGTTTGTTGGTGAACAAGTACAGAGCGCCACTTCCTAAAGGTAGGTCGGTGTCATTTTCGATAATCGCTGCAAGGCCGTTGATGGACTTTCTAAAATCGACGCTTTCACAATACAAGTAAATCTCTGGAGCGCTGAGCATGCGTTTCATGATAATGCACCGATAAGCTCTGCGAGATAGGCCGCTGGCGTGCCTTGAGGAATACTCAGCTCAACATTATTGACGAGAAGAGTCATGTTAGCGGTGGCTATTTGAGCTTGGTATTTCGTTGTCTTTTCGACGACCTCCGCTCGCACAAAGCCTTGGGATACATCCGCTTTTTTGAGTTGCTGGCGCTTAGCATAAAACGTTGAGGGATTGAGTTCATTGAGCTTACAAAATGCGAGCGTTGACAATGAACTCGATTCAGATTGCTCGATAAGCGTTTGCCATTCTTGATTAGTGTGTCGTTTTCCCATTTCAAGTCTCCTCATGGTTGGAGACTTGATCTTATTATTCGTGTTAGGCGATTAGAATGCGGGGTTTATGGAGCGCTTACGCTAACAACATTACTTAACCCACTTCGAAAAAGTCAATGAAGTATAAAGTGATAGACCTAGTGACACGAGAATGTGCAACTAGATACAAGAAGGAAAAGAGAAACAAAGTCGACTGATTTGTTTACAAGACGCTAAAAGCCCTGACAACATGGACAAGTAAAAACAGGTAATAACGACAAAAACTCAAGACGAATGAACATGGTTACTCATCAAAGGGAAATAAGTTGCCACCAACATTCAGTTGATACATTGTTAGCTAGTAAATGGAACTGAGTGAAAATAATCTTCCTTAGGTTCAATCTGACAAGCGCCGATTAAAAAACAAAACTGTCAGATCAGGACCAACCGACGACTCTTGATTGACCTCAGGATAACCATCTTTACCACCGATAAAATATACTATTGAGAAAGTTTATCTAGGACAGGGGTTATCGACTGATGAAGTTCACTGGTTTCATATGCACCAGATAAGAGTCTACTTGGGTAAGCAATTGAATTACTGAGAACTTCACCAATATTATTAATATGAATACGAGTATCTGCCACACAAGCGCTCATGCATATTTTAATAAATTGCTTTGAAGTATCAAGTTCAAGCAAACGCGCACATCGCAGTGCTTCTTTAGTTCTTTCATGGAGCATTTCTTCAGATAACACGATTAACCCCTTCTCCATTCAGTAGCATAATAATGTGAAACTCTTCGCTTTCCCTCACCATAGCAAGGAAAAGGCTCTCTCTCATTTCTTTTCGGACCGTATTATCGCCAAGTACATATTTCGTCAAAACGCTAATAGCTTGTTGCTCGCTAACTTCGTCTTGACTAACTATTGCCGACAATACGCTTTTCGACAGGTTTGACGAGATGTCAAAATTCAGTTCTTTTGCCGTTACAAGCATCGCTTTTATTACTTTGTTTTTTTGAGCTCTGATAGTACATATTTTCAGTTCATGCTTATCAAATGCATACCCAATATCATCTAGTAGTTGGCTCAGTTCTTGATACACTTTGTATTCCTCTAGTTCATTGTTCTCGTCCCTCATATGTTAACGTTATATGTTTAAAATAAAATAATGAAACCAATTGCACCAATAAAAAAATACGATAAATATCATGGGATTATAAAAAAGACCTCACTATTACGTCCAGAAAATAGGATATATATGTCCTATTTGCTTACCATGCAATGGAGGTAATGCTTTTTATCCATATTAACTGAGTTGGTCTACATAGATTCAATACCATTAGAAAAACGACACATACCCCTTACATTTAGGACTTTAACTGCGACCATTTACACATAAACCATTGAGTTTATGTGGTTAAATTTAAAAATAACTAAATCTATGGACGAGGTTTCTTATTTTATTTTTTCTGGGCAAGTAGATAATAATGCACAGAATCTTAAAAAAGGAACTGACAATGTTATACGCACAACCTGGAACTGAGAACTCAATTGTTGATTTCAAACCACAATATCAAAATTTCATTGGAGGAGCATGGATCGCACCGAAACATGGAAAGTATTTTACGAACACCTCTCCAATCAACCACTCAGTAATTTGCGAAATTCCGGCTTCGACTCAAGAAGATATCGATTTAGCAGTTAATTTTGCACATGGTGCAAAAAGCGATTGGGCTTCAACATCAGTTACTGAGCGTTCGAACATACTACTAAAGATCGCAGATCGTATTGAACAGAATCTTGAGATGCTTGCTATTGCTGAAACCTGGGATAACGGGAAACCTGTCCGCGAGACGCTCGCCGCTGATATTCCTCTGGTAGTCGACCATTTCCGTTATTTTGCTGGATGCATTAGAGCCCAAGAAGGCTCTGCTTCAGAGCTGGATTCGCAAACCATGACCTACCACTTTCCTGAACCTGTTGGGGTTGTCGGACAAATTATTCCATGGAACTTTCCACTCTTGATGGCGGCTTGGAAACTAGCACCAGCTCTGGCTGCAGGTTGTTGCGTTGTCTTGAAGCCAGCAGAGCAAACTCCTGCATCGATATTGTTCTTAATGGAACTCATCGAAGATCTCGTACCTGCTGGTGTAATAAATATCGTTAATGGCTATGGTTCAGAAGCGGGTCAAGCGCTTGCAACACACAAAAAAATTGCAAAAATCGCCTTTACTGGTTCGACTGAAGTTGGACAACATATCCTTAAGTGCGCCGCTGATAACCTGATCCCATCAACAGTCGAGCTAGGTGGTAAGTCTCCAAACATCTTTATGGCTGATATATTTGATCACGAAGACAGCTATCTAGATAAGTGTATCGAAGGCGTACTACTGGCTTTCTTCAATCAAGGTGAAGTTTGTACGTGCCCTTCGCGAGTTCTGATTCAAGAATCTATTTACGATCGCTTCATTTCGCGTTTACAAACTCGCATGAAAACGATCAAACAAGGAAACCCGCTCGATACCGATACACAAGTCGGATCACAGGTTTCAAGAGAGCAGTTTGACAAAATCCGTCAATATATCGCACTTGGTCATGAAGAAGGCGCTGAATTACTTATTGGCGGTAAGAGTTATGAAGACAATGGCTACTTTGTCGAGCCAACTCTCTTCAAAGGAACTAACGAGATGCGTATTTTCCAAGAAGAGATCTTTGGTCCAGTCGTTGCTGTTACAACATTTAAAGACTCTGAAGAAGCACTGGCTATCGCTAACGGTACTGAGTATGGATTAGGTGCAGGGGTATGGACACGTGATAACAATCTGATTTCACATATGACGAAAAATATCCAAGCTGGACGAATTTGGGTCAACTGCTACCACGCGTATCCAGCTCACGCTGCATTTGGTGGTTACAAAAAATCCGGCATTGGTCGAGAAACACACAAAATGATGCTCGATCATTACCAAAATACCAAAAATATCATCGTAAGCCATAGCATTGATCCCTTAGGCTTCTTCTAATTATTCAACTGCTCCTCTGCCCGATGGTTTATCGGGCATATTTTTATCAGAATAATAATTTTCAATGGCTTGGTATCATAACAAAATGGTTAATAAAAGTAGCTCTAAATTGACAATAACCTAACTTAGAAACGAATTATAGAGAATGAAAACCCGTTCAATATTTTTATTTGGTTGATCTTCAAAGGATACCTCACCTTAGAAGAAATAATTATTATTAAAAATAAATCTAGCAGAAAATAATGGAAAAACAATGTGAATAAATTTAAATTACAAGTCATAGGTTCAATGGTTCTAATCATCACAATGATTATTTTAATCATCGCATCTTTGAATTTTTGGTCTTTCCACAATGAAAGTATTCGATTAAACAAGGAGATACTTCATGAGAAAAACTCAACAATTAACGGAAAGATGACAGAAAAACTAGAAATTTACAAACACATTTTGTCTTCAATAAAAATAGATGATGATAGTTATAGAAATGGTAGTTTATCCTCTAACCTTACTAACCAACTGCAATCAATTCATAATATTTTTGGTAATATTAGTGTCGGTGTCTTCCTTTTTGACCGTGAAGGTTCGCTTTACGATATGTCTGGAAAAATTACAGAAGTTAATGTTAAAAAAATTCAACGTGATTATTTTATCGAAACATTCGAGAAAGGTAAAGAGTTCTATGTTTCAAAGCCTTATACTTCATCAACTTCGGGAGAGGTCGTATTCGGTATAGTGTATAAGATAAATGAAGATATCGCGATAATTAGTAGCATAAAAAAAGGATCAATACTAAAAGATATTATAGGTAGAGACGATGTTTTCCTATATACGGAAGAAGGGACAATAATAACCTCACCTAATAAAGAACAAGTAGGAAGTAATATATTCTTAGAAAACCCTACATTTAAAAAATTTGATAATAACCACCCAGAATTATCATATACAAATCGAATCGGACGAAAAGATGTAGATTATACTGCTTTTTGGAGCAAACTAGATATCAACGGGTGGGAGTATGTAATTTTTACCAAAGATAATATTATAAACAAAGGAGTTAATGACCAAGTTTTCATCTCTATACTCACCGGATTACTGTGTATAATTTCTTCTATTGGTATCTTATTTTTTATTATACACATATTGGTCTTAAAACCTGTTGGCGGTTCTCCTAAAGATATTGCTTTGTTGATGGAATCCATGGCTAAAGGAAATCTTCGTCAAAATATAAAAAAAACAGGGAATGAAACAGGGATATATCGTTCACTCATTAATTTTTCTGAACAACTATCTAATTTGATTAAAAATTCACATGGAATTGCAGAGAATGTCTCATCTGCCTCACAACAACTCACTGTAGTTATGTCAGATACAATACAAAACGTTCAATATGAACTATCTCAAGTTGAACAGATATCTACTGCTATTAACGAGCTTTCGACATCCTCACTAGAAGTAAGTGATAAAGCAACAATGGCCGAAGAAGAAACACGAGCAAGCCAAAATAATGTTGAACATGGTATCAAAATATTGAATGAAAACCTAAACTTTACCAATGAAATTAATAACTCAGTTAGTAGTACAGCTCGAATTATTGAAGAGTTGAGTGAATTTGCGGAGGAGATCGGAACTGTTATAGAGGTTATAAACGCCATCTCAGAACAAACAAATTTACTAGCACTCAATGCTGCAATAGAAGCAGCCCGAGCCGGTGAAGCTGGACGAGGGTTTGCTGTAGTCGCTGATGAGGTAAGGAACTTAGCCTCAAAGACGCAAACCTCCACCATCAGCATTAAAGGTATCATCGAAAAATTGCAAATTCAATCTGAAAAAGCGAACCGGAATATGGGAGAGAACGTGTTATTAATCAAGAAATCCGTATTTCTAGCTGATCAGATAAAGTCTTCATTTGAAGAGATATCTACAACAATCGAGTCAATCTCTAATATAAATACACTCGTAGCCAATGCATCCCAACAGCAATACAACGTCACTGAAGAAATTTCAAAAAACGCAGTACGAGCTTTCGATTTGGTACAGCAGAACGTTTCATCAGTTAATCAAACACTACAGGCATCAAATGAGCTAGCGCTCTTAGCAGAATCTCAAAAAAACGAACTAACCATTTTTAAAGTATAAATATCTAGGCAGGTCTAACGAAGTCAAACACTAGTTAGCCTGCCCATAACTAAATCAATCCAAGACAATATTATTCTTTGATATTCATGTTTTCCATTGATATGGATAAGATCGCCAGCTCCCTCTCTTCCCTCTTCATAAGTAATATTTAAACATCGCCAATTTTTAGCCATCTTACTTAGCCAATTAAAAACCTAACTTCCAAAGATAGCTTTAAATATTTCATTTAAAAAAGTAACTATAGTTCACCGTTGAATGTTAATAGTTTAATATAACTAAAGCCTCAAGCTATTTAATCAGAAAATTTTTGAACCAGTCTTGGCTTCCCTGACAAATCTATAGCTACATAATTAAAATTAGCTTCACATACTTGGAATCTTAGATTAACCTTATCTTCTTGAATAGGTTTTACCCAAACTTCTAAATCAATCGACATTGATGTTCTACCAATTTTAACGCATTCACCATAACAACAAACGACATCACCAACCTTTACTGGTTTTTTAAAAGTGATACTTGATACTGAAACTGTTGCTATCCGTCCTCCAGATATTTCTTGAGCTAGGATTGCTCCAGCTAAATCAAGCTGTGACATTATCCACCCCCCAAAAATATCACCATTCGCATTAGTATCTGCAGGCATAGAAAGAGTACGTAAAAGAAGCTGTCCTTTTGGTTTTTGTTTAGTATTGATTGAAGTACGCAAGATATATTCCTATATTTTAAATATATTCTTATATTTAACCATATTTAAGTTTAAAATTCAGCTTTGAAAATGTTTTATTTTTCACAGATTTTGATACTGTTGTTATGCACTTCTTATTCCATTAACATCGATGCTGGATTGAGCCACATTCTAAGATTGATTTAGCTCATTAATCGGAAAGTCGGAACCTTTAAGCTCTATAGGAAAATTAGCTGACTAAGGTACATATGCATAAAAACATACTAACAACCTACCGGAGAATTCTAATTCCTCAAGCTCATTCACCACTAGTGACCCCTTAGATCGTAAAATTACTGTTTCAAATATTGCTCGAACGTGATAATCGGAGTGAACTTTCCACTGGGCTATTGCATCACTTTTTAACACTCCTATTGCGTCATATCTCGAATGCCCAGGCTCCCAGTTACTTGTATTTTTACGCTGTGAGGTTAACGGAATAATACCTTTTCGGGGCAGTACTTAATGGTACACCTTCGTATCACAAGCTCCGTTACCTGACATATCATTGCTCTTTCTTCGAGGTAGATTAAGTAATGTTGGCAGCACTACACTATTACTACATCGACGAGGTTTACCTCTACACAAAGATTTCATGCGTACCTACATCCACTGTGAGATAGAGCGTTCGCCAAGTTCTCCGTTTTCATGGCCGTACTTTCTGACTTTCTATTCGTCCTCGCCAAACACTTTAAAAACAGAGAATCAATGAAATCTTGTAGCGTTCGAAGCGGGAGATATGATGCTCTTTTTCATAGAAGAGCATTATCTGAGTCGTCAAACCCTCTACGTCGCTTTCCATGGCGTATCGCACATTTCCATACTTTAATCACGCATCATTAATACAGAGTAACATAACCACTCTTACATATTACGCGATGATATTACCACCAACTCGATCTATGCAACAACGTATGCCTTAACCACCTAACAATCAGACACTTTAAAAATGCTTTCCAGATGAAGTTAAATCAATCATTGTATGAGAATTAAAATAAAAAAGCCGGCTTCAAAAAGAAGACGGCTTAGATTAATGTTTGAAATTATAGTTTATTAGCTATGCAAAAGCGTTTTTCCCTCTAGAAACATCGGACCATGCCTTAGTGATAGCAACTCGAGACTTACTATCAAGGTTATCCATAAAGCCATTGTCGCCACCCTGAGGCGCAAAACCACTCATAGCTTGAACCAATGCGTCAATCGAGGTGGCAGATAACGCGGTATAATCTCGTTCACCTTTCGCATCCTTATCTCTCATATCAACAACAACTTGTGCACGATTACCATTGAAGTAATCAGCGAAAGTGACAGAACCAATATGTTCAAACTTCGCTTGGTTAGTATCGCTTTCAGGATCACGTAATATAGAAAGTTTTAAACTATAATCTCAAAGCTAACTTAATGTAACGAAAAATCATGGAGTTATGCTTACTTCCAGTACCCGAATGGCGATATAGTGGCGGCAAATTTTAATCACAAGAAACAGGGGTGTGTCGCAAACAAGGGGGTAGGTTATGCTCACCCCTCAACATTCTTCAGCTTTTTAAGTTTACTGGCCGTCACTTCCCTTCTGAGATCAGACTACAGTCCGTTCGTTACTATGTTTCCTACAAGCTGAGCTACCGTGAAATTAAAGAGGTGTTAGCTGAGCACGGCATCAGTGTTGACCACTCAACATTGAACCGTTGGATCATTAAATACACTCCCCTGCTTGAGCACCAGGCACGTAAATAAAGAAGCCAGTCGCTTCTGCGTGGCGAATGGACGAGACATACATTAACGTCAAAGGTCAGTGGAAATATTACTATCGAGTCGTTGAGAAGCACGGTCATTTCATTGATTTTTTACTCTGCAAACGCCGTGATGAGAAAACGGCTCGCGCCTTCTTTGCCAAGGCAATCTGCTATAAGGGTTTACTAGGAAGAGTGGTTAGCGATAAGAGTGGTGCCAACGCGTTAGCGTTACATAATGTCAATGTTTAACTCTGGCTGATGGGAAATCAGATGAGGGAGCCAGTTCCATCCTGGCAGGCGTGGAACTGTGGTCGATAATTAAAAGTGAACAGCTCGATAATCCTGAAGGCTTATCTGCTTGGGAGCAATTTTACGCCCTAGCAGCCTAATTGCATCTGAAGATCTGTACACTTGTACTTCGTCATAACTTTGCGACACAACCGTATTAATGGTACAGATCACATTACATCAAAGCCACTGATTAGACCAGGCAACAAACTTTTCATGATATTCTGTCCCGCTTTATTATTACCGTCTATTTGATATCAATTGATTAGCACCATTATTCATCTTGCCTAATCGTTATCATGACTTTTAGTTTCAAAAATAAGAGTAGTATATGAAGCCTAGAGCACCTTTATTCTTGCTTGCAATCACCATTATTTATATTGTTTATTCATTTCTTCGAGGTTATACCGACTTACATATATCGAGCGTATTTACTCCACTAATTTTGTTCCCGTTTGCAATATTACACGGTAGTGTCTATTGCGGTATAAAGAAAATGTCATGTTTCTTTCTATTAGTCTTCGTTGTCAGTGTTTTCTACGAAAGCGTTAGTATTTCAAGTGGATTTCCTTTTGGTCACTATTATTATTCTGACCGACTAGGAATTAAAATATTTGACGTCCCATTAGCAATCATGCCGACCTACTTCAGTTTGGGTTATGTCTCTTGGTTTATATCAACCATCCTTCTTAATCAGTTTGATAAACCGATACAAACGAAAAGTAAAGCAATCATCATCTCTCTTACTGCCTCATTTGTAATGGTTTCATGGGATGTCGTTATGGATCCTGTGAATTCGCTCATCAAATCGCTGTGGGTCTGGACCGATCGTGGTGTGTATTTTGGCGTTCCGTTAAGTAATTTCTTTGGGTGGTTTTTATGCGTATTTACCTTTTATTTGCCTTTCGCATTATGGTGCTACAACGATAAAGTACATTTGAAGCAGATCCCGCCCCATGGTTACTTATACCTGCCCTCAATCATTTACGTTACCATCATGTCAAAATACATCCTTTGCTTCTTGTTCAAAGACAACCTTGATGTCGCCACTTTGCATGGCGAAATTTTTAGCTCAAAAGACATTTATGGAAGTGTGATGCTTATTGGTATCTTTACTATGCTGCCAATCGGTATCCAATCTATCTATAAGATCTACCGACACCGCAGTCACTCGCTCTGAGCGACAAGAGTTCTTTAGTTCACACAATACGGTACTCACATTGTTTACACGCGCTAGCGTTGTATCACAACAAAAGTTTCGTATTACGATAACAAGCATGCTAGGCCGCTCTCAGCATCTGCTATTCATAGCATTCAGATCAAGTTAAGGAAATACAAATGCAGAAAATTGAACAGCTTCCAATGCCTCCTAAATCGGGTTTTTTGGGGCATGTGAGTTATTTGAAGAAACCCAATGTTCATCAACAGATGCTGTCTTGGGTGAATGAATATGGTGCTTATTTTCGTTTGAAACTGGGAATGAAGGATGTAATGGTTCTCTCTGAACCCTCTCAGATTAAGGCGATTTTAAAATCGAGGCCAGATGACTTTCGCCGTTTGAAAAGCATTGAAAGTGTGTTTGAAGAAGCAGGGCTTAACGGTATTTTTTCTGCAGAAGGTGATCGTTGGAAACATCAGAGAAAGTTGACTGAACCTATGTTCCAGCCTAGCCACCTTAAACATTTTTACCCTAAGTTAAGTGTGATTACCGAACGTTTAAGAAAGCACTTTGAAAAGTTATCAGAATCAGAAACTGTCGTTGATTTAGTTAGCGAATTCAAAAAATACACAGTAGATGTCACATCATTGTTGGCTTTTGGTGAAGACTTTAATTCGATTGAGCAATCAGACACTCCTCTCGGAGAAAGTTTGCGACATGTCTTTCCTGTGATTAGCCAGCGCTCTAAGTCTCCTATTCCTTTATGGCGATTTTTCAAAACCAAGAAAGATACTCAGTTCGATGCAAGTTTAGAAGAGATCGGTCATTTTGTGTCGACTTGTATTGATAAGCAGCGCACGCGTTTGGCTGAGTGTCCTGAACTTAGAGAGTCGCCAGAAAATATGCTTCAAATAATGCTGCTGGAACAAGAATTGGATACATCACTGACTGATCGAGATATTCTAGCGAACGCCATTACTCTGTTATTAGCAGGGGAAGATACCACAGCAAACACTCTTGCTTGGATGGCGTTTCTTGTGAGTGGAAACCAAGGTAGCGAGCAAGCTTTACAAAGTGAACTGGCTGATCTGGGAGAAGCTTCTGTATTAGAGTGGCCGATCCCTCGGGTTCCCTACATGACAGCAATTATGTATGAAGCGATGCGCCTTAAACCTGTGGCTCCTCAGCTTTACCTAGAGCCGACAAAAGATACTTATCTTGGTGATTTTGAAATAAAAAAAGGCACGCCTGTTTTCGTAATACTGCATGCTAACGGTTTTGATCCCGATTTGTTTGAAGATCCAATGTCGTTCGATCCTAATCGTTGGATAAATAAAAAAGGGGCGTCATTTTCGAACCTTCAACCATTTGGCGGGGGGGCAAGGCTTTGTCCGGGTCGTTCACTCGCTATTATGGAAATAAAATTGGCGTTTCATTCTTTATTTAATGAATTTACGTTAGAGCCTCAGCAAGCTCCTGAAGATGTGGTCGAACAGTTCGCGTTCACCATGTCGCCTGTTGGATTTAAAGTCAAAATTAAAAAAGTTGCTGATGCTGACAAGAGGAATATCAAGCTTTAACCGGGCAAGAAGGACAACATATGGATGACCTAAAGCTGGAATTAAAGTGTACCTTTATCCAAAGTAAGTGGCTTGGTGAAGAAGATAGACGGAATTTGAGACGTGCTTTTAAATATCTTCAATTAGAAGAAGACTTTTGTTCTTTAATCGATAATTATCCCGCAAACGATCTTATTATGGAACTCAAATATCTTCTTCTCAAGTGAGGTTGGCATTGCCCTCTCCTAGGGGGTTTGTCGCGAACAAGGGTGGTAGGTTCTGATCATACTGCAGTCCGTTCGTTACTATATTTCCTACAAACTGAGCTACCGTGAAACTGAAGAGGTGTTAGGTGAGCGCGGCATCATGTTGACCACTCAACATTGAACCGTTGGATCATTAAATACGCTCCCCTGTTTGAGCACCAGACACGTAAAATAAAGAAGCCAGTCGCTTCTTCGTGGCGAATGGACGAGACGTACATTAACGTCAAAGGGCAAGTGAACTACACCAGAAAATCAGTACTTTTCATTTCTACAAAACTTTGCGACACAACCTACTTGGGCACTATTCATTTACGTTAGCAGATCAAGTGATGAAGGGGCAGCTAAGGCCCCTGGAAAATCCTTCAGGTTTTGATGATTGGCCTTAGCGTACGTTTTCGTTCCATCGGACTTCAAACCCCGTGAAGTGGATTATTCTTTTACGCAACAAAGCCACACAACCCCTTCAGGCGTGGTGACTCTGTACAAGAAAAACATCAATCACAACCCTTTCTTCCCGCAGTCTGTGTCATTGCAAACTGTAATCTAGCCTTCAAAATTAGTCGCTTTTCTTCTTTTGTCTGAATTCTAAGAACCTTCCTTATCAATTCCATATTATGTCTTCACCGCTTTACTTAGTGAACTCCAAATTTTGATGATTCAGAACAGATTGAATGGGAACGGGTACTGAAGTGAGAGCAAGAGTGTTAGTTAGCTTCATTGGTTTATAAAAATGAAAACCCTGAAATAAGACATGCGCCTTTTTAGGAAGTAGCCGTAAGTGTAGAGGTGTTTCCACCCCCTCGACAATCAAAGTAACACCAATAAGCTCTGATAGTTTAACCATAAACTTAAGTGTTTCACTAGCCACAATATCATTTTGACATTTTTTTAATAGCGACTTATCAAGTTTGATAAAATCAAAGTGCTTTTTTGATAAAAGGTTAAAGTTAGAATAGCCACAGCCGAAATCATCTATAGCAAATCGAAAACCTGCTTTCTTAAGGAGTTCGATATTTTCTTTAATATTACCCCCTGAAATCCCTTCACTATATTCAACCATTTCAAATATAATTGATGATCTTAATCCTGGGGCACCTTTGGTTGATTCCATCACATCATCATAAAAACTAACGATACTTAGATCAGTATGGCTGATATTAATACTAAAATTCGGTAATGTTTTTTCAGTGGCCATCGAATATTCTATTAATTTATTAAAAATCATCATGGTTAATGCATAATGTAAATGCGGTTCCGTTGCCAGTAGAGGCATGAACGACCCAGGCCCTCCATATTGTGTACGTTTCCATCTAAGGAGAATCTCCCAGAGATAATCCTTAGATGTTCTCATACTATAAACAACGGGTTGGTAAAAAAGCTCAAACTGAGCACCACCTTGTTGAATGTCACTATGCAAAGCTTGAATTACATGACGCCTATTGACACTTTTATTGTAGTCATTAACATTATATACATATAAACCATCAACACACTGGCATGATTTATTGACGCTGTAAGCCATTCGTCTAAATAGCTTATTTTTATCTAGAGGTTGAACGAGGCTAGGGATTTTCATACTGGCAACAGAATAGTCTAACATTATTTTTTTATTATCAACCTTCTTTTCAGATGGTAGAAAATATTGTATTTTTTGTTGCTGTTCAATTATATCCTTTTCCAGAGCAGGATTATCACTATCGAAAATAATAATAATATATTTACCTTCAAACAACCCCATGATACTCGGTGAAAGATTTTCACTAAGATGGCAATGTAATTCGTATTTGATTATTTTACTCGTTTTAGAATCGAAAAACTTATAGAAATCTGCAGTTCTCCCAACGCAAATTACATGCATAACACTGTGATTTTTATTGTTTTTATTAAGTAGTTTTTTTTGAATGTAATTAATATTAGGCAAATCTGTTTCTTCACAAAAAAGATGCTTTAATGATTTTTTTTTTTGTTCTCGTTCCAGTCGTTGTTGAAAAAAAGATAACTTCTTTTTATTTTTTGATGATTTCATGCAAAACACCAAACATAAAATCACCACCATCAAGAAAAGTAAGCCAGTCATAGACACCCCAAAGTGTGACGTGAGTCATAAAAACTCACAACAAGAAGTGAATTGTCTCATATTTGATAAAATATCAAATCTGACCACTTTAAGTCTGTAAGAGCCCAGAAAACACCTTGACTTTTCAATAAACACTTAAAGATTGAAATTTAAACTCAATTATCGGTTGTGTCGCAAAGTTATGATCAAGTACGAGCATACTGATTTTTAGATGCAATTAGGCTACTAGTGCGTAAAATTGCTCCCAAGCAGATAAGCCTTCAGGATTATCGAGCTGACCATTGTTACTTATCGGCACAATGCCTTTGTTGTGTAATTCAATTGAACGATCTGCTCAGTTACATTCGTTACTCCTCGTAGCCCCATGCCTAAACCTCGTTACAAAATAACCAACTGGAAGCAATACAAGCAATCACTTATTAACCGCGGTTCTCTGACCTTTGGATTGATGAAAAAGCGATAGCGGGTGGTCGCAAAGCAAACAGAGTAAACGCGGGAGGCCACGTCGGTTCAGTGATTTAGCTATCACGACAGCGTTCATGGTGAAACGAGTTTTTTCTACGCCACTGAGAGCGCTGCAGGGTTTATCGACTCGATATTTAGGCTTGCCCATGTTCCGTTAAGTTGTCCGCACTACACTTGTATTAGCCGAAGAGCAAAGCAAGTTGATATCTCATTTAAGATAAAAACGAGAGGTGTGATACTGCACTTAACTATTGATACTACTGGCCTTAGTTTTTATGGCGAAGGCGAATGGAAAATCAAAAAGCACGGGACGAATGGTAAGCGTAGAGTAGTCTGGAGAAAGCTGGATATTGCAGTCAATGCAAGCACTCATGAAATCATTGCAGCAGAGCTAAGTTTATCGACGGTTACAAATGGAGAAGAGGCAGCCTTTTGGGAACGCGGTCATCCTCGAAATCTCGCAGTGGGTTGCCAGAAATTATACAGTTCAAATAAGGATTGAAAAGAGCGGTATGGTTACAACAAACGCTCACTCTCAGAAACAGCAATGTATCGAATTAAACATTCGCTTGGTGGCCGTTTAAGTCTAAGAAATTACAATGCACCGGTGGGTGAAACTTACGCAATGATAAAAGCGTTGAACAAACTTACTGGGTAGGCATGCCTGATACTTGTCGTGTTGACTAAAAAGCATGCGAAACGGGTTCGCTCTATCTCTAAATTTAATTACGCAACAAAGCCCACTACGAACATAAATCCCGACTTAAACGACGCCCTTAATATCCGTGATAAAGGCCTTCTAGAATTAAAGGCGGCTGGACAATCGTCTCTGCTTATAGAAGCTGCGTAAGTCTTGATGCTATCGAACAACGGCTAACGAAATAAGAAGCACTGCCTGATAGGGCGGTGAGTCGTCAATTAAAGAAGCTTATAGGTTGTTTGATTTAAATTTTGATGATGATTGGAATAAAAGCACTAAAAATAAATGACACATCGGATTTGTTGTTTATAAAATTTACCCTACTATCCGCCAGCTCAATTAATTCGAGCTAAATAATAAATAATCATGAGGAAAATGTTATGTCTATTACTTTTCAAGGAAATCCTGTTTCAATTTCTGGTCAACTCCCTAAACCTAATCAAGTAGCTCCTAGCTTTACGCTTTGTGACAAAGATTTAAATGATCTAACTTTAGAAAGCTTAAAAGGTAAAAATATTCTATTAAATATTTTCCCTAGTATCGACACTCCTGTCTGTGCAACAAGTGTTCGTAACTTTAACGAAAAAGCAGCCAATTTAGATAATACTATTGTGTTGTGTATTTCTGCCGATATACCTTTTGCTATGAATCGTTTCTGTGGTGCAGAAGGAATTGATAATGTAAAAACGGCTTCTTTCTTCAGAGAGCCTTCTTTCACTGAAAACTTCGGCGTAAACTTAAATGAAGGTGCACTAAAAGGATTTTCAGCAAGAGCAGTTATCGTAATTAATAGTGAAGGTGTTGTAAAATATAGTGAGCTTGTTCCAGAAATCACGACCGAACCAAATTATGAAGCAGCAATGGCAGCAATGGCAGCTTTGGTGTGATTATGCGTAAATTACTTGTTCTTGCAGCTGCTATATATTCAATAAATACTTTGGCGCAGTTTGAAACAACTCAAGCTAGCGAGAGTTTTGGGATTAATCAAGTGGTAACACTTGAACAAAATACCAAATTTGATTTAATTGGCTCTACATTAAAGGTGGGCGATTTAATGCCCTCAGCTCAATTAATTACTTCAAATTTAAAAAAATATGATACAAGTAATAAAAGTCAGTCAATAAAAATATATAATATACTCACATCAGTCGACACCCCAGTATGTGTGCAGCAAGGTATTGAGCTTTCTCAATACATAAAAAACAATACCGATGACCTTTATAATATTGAATTCTACGCAATTAGTGCAGACACGCCTTTTGCTCAGCAACGGTTTATTAAAGAACATTCTATTGAAGGAGTGACGTACCTTTCTGATTCTATAGACCATCAATTTGGACTAAACACAGGGACTCAGATTAAACAGTTAGGATTACTTAGCCGAAGTATTATTGTAACGGATACTAACAACAAGGTTATTTATGCCCAACGAGTACCAGAACTGACAACTATCCCTAGTTTAGGGGAAGCAGTAAAAGTAGCGTTAGCTAATCGTTAGCATTTTAACATTAAGAGGCTTAGGCCTCTTTCTTAAAATCATATCTGATTAATTAATTTTTTATTTTTGGTGCTTAAATTAATATTATTATATCTATGAGTTTTTCGAGAAAAATTATAATTATCATTTCAATTTTGTTGTGTTTTTTTACTTTTAAAACAATTAGCAATATGTCAATTTTTATAGAAAACCTACCAACCATCCAAGAGGCTAACTATTTCCCATATAAGAACACTTTATCTTCTTTACTTGAGACAATTAAATAGTACGATTAACTATATGTAAAAATTCAAACTGAAATATTGGGAGTCTGGATATTTTAAAGGGATGTGATTACGCGTAAAATTATAGTGGTAACTCCTCCAACTGCGAGTAGTTCATCGAGTTTAATTAATATGATTAGGTTAACATTTTCACCTTAATTCAGTAAAGGACTACTCCACTTATCCCACTGAGATAAGAACTATTTTTAGGAACGATGTAATCCTCACAATCTGATCTGGGATCGCCAAAATTTTCTACAGTCCAAATAAATATTTAGAGAAAATATGTATAATCAATTTAAAAATAACTATTTATTGTTAGTTATAGGTAGTCCAATGGTTGAAAAATCGATTGGAGTAAAATAGAAATTATCTAAGGTTTATAATAATGAGTATAGAGCGTTTATTCTTAATAACCAGCAAAAATACTCCATCATTCAAGATTATAGAAGTATTATGAATTATTTTTGCCATATTGGAGAAAGTCATGTCGTTAAAAGTTGCATTAAATTTACTAGAGGAATATCAAGCTTTAACTGGGCAAGAAGGACAGCATATGGATGACCTAAAGCTGGAATTAAAGTGTACCTTTATCCAAAGTAAGTGGCTTGGTGAAGACGATAGACAGAATTTGAGACATCGTGCTTTGAAGTATCTTCAATTAGAAGAAGACTTTTGTTCTTTAATCGATAATGATCCCGCAAACGATCTTGTTATGGAACTCAAATCTCTTCTTCTGAAGTGAGGTTGGCATTGCCCTCTCCTAGGGGGTTTATCGCAAACAAGGGTGGTAGGTTATGATCACCCTCAACATTCATCAGCTTTAACATTTAGCTTTACTGGCCGTCACTTTCTTTCTGAGCTCATACTGCAGTCCGTTCGTTACTATATTTCCTACAAACTGAGCTACCGTGAAATAAAGAAGCTTGTCGCTTCTTCGTGGCGAATGGACGAGACATACATTAACGTCAAAGGTCAAAGGTCAAAGGTCAAAGGTCAAAGGTCAATATTACTCTCGAGCCGTTGATAAGCACGGCCATGTTATTGATTTTTTACTCTGCGAACGCCGTGATGAGAAAGTGGCTCCCGCCTTCTTTGCCAAGGCAATCTGCTATGATGACCAGAAAAAGTGGTTATCGATAAGAGTGGTGCCAACGCGTTAGCGTTGCATAATGTCAATGTTCAACTCGGGCCGATGGGAAAAATACTCAACTTGATTGAAATGTGTCAAATTAAATATCTGAACAATATAGTAGAGCAAAGTCACCGGAAAGTGAAAGGTAAAATGAATCAGTGCCTGGGGTGGAAATCAGATAAGGGAGCCAGTTCCATCCTTATAGGCATGGAACTGTGGACGATAATTAAAAATGAACAGATCGATAATCCTGAAGGCTTATCTGCTTGGGAGCAATTTTACGCCCTAGCACCCTAATTACACCTGAAAATCAGTACTTTTCATTTCTACAAAACTTTGCGACACAACCCCCCGAGGTTTAGTATTGCAATAAACCCCCTCATTAGTGATTGTACTCACTTAACTCAGTGTCCAAAATTGCTGGTGCGGAGCAATATGTCGAAAACCAAGTCCATTGTGCGTTGCTGATGTTTTTAAACATTGTCCTCCCCATTGATGTTGATTCATACTGACTACGTTGATATCGCAGTCTTTGAAATCAAAGTCGAAAAACACATTCGTCGGCTTTTTATTCCATCTGCATACCAACACCCGCATCACCGTAAGAGTGGCTGCCTTCACTATTGCAAAAAGCGCCGCAGATGGGCGCAGGCCTGCGTAATATGCCTAAAAAGTTCAGGAGCCTTATCTGGGGCGACGTCCAAGGCTGTTTTTCTACTCAATTAAGCATGCTGGTTGAGTGGTTCAACAGAGTTACTTGGGAATACCAGACACCACACCCTTTGGGTGTGCGTATTCTACTACAAGAATACACAAGCCAGTTTGTAGCACGGCTCTTGAGAGAGAGCCCATTGTTTTGTTCTTTTAAAAGAACAAAACAATGTCCTTAAAAGGAGTTTAAATAATGCAAATTGTATACGGATATTGTCGTGAAGATGAGGCGGGGAGTTTATTGGACCGCTTTGTTGAACAAGGGGATTTTGTCAGCTTCAAAGTACTGGGCTCGGTCGGGCGTGAATACATGGCATTTGCTGCTTTATTGCCTTTTACTGACCGCCTCCCCTTTCCTTTCTATTGGAAGGGTGTTCATTTCGTTTCGGTTCAAAAACACACTCAATCGGTCCGTCAACTCACACCACCACAATCAAAAAATGCTCGCAAAAAACATTATCGTAAACTCAATAACACGATAATGACCCCTCAAAATTGGAAACAACACGTCAGTCGCAATCGCGGCTTAAAGTATGTAAACGCTTCTTTGTTGCCTTTAAGTAATCAGAAAGATAAGGGGCTCAACGACAACCTGTGAGCTGTAATCGTGATTTAAAGTACGCAAAATCTTCTCTGTTTTCTTTATGAGACGTGCTTTACCCCCTCTCCCGACGATCCGTTTAATTAGCACGCTGCATAGCCTACCTCGGACAACATAACCCGTCTTACCAGCCTCTCAAGGATGTGGTAGGGCTCGCTCCCTTTTCCCCGTCATGACCACGCACATGATAATTTTATCACTTAATAAGGATGTTTATTATGAAAACACGCACCCAGCGCACCCTCATTATCGGGATTGGCGTTGCTGTCTCGACACTTCTTATCACTCAACCTGCTCTGGCTGTCGATATCTTCGCGTCAGGTAAACAAGCCATGAAAGACACGGCGGGCAAAGGCTCTGCGGTTGAAACCGCCATGCTAGGCACAGGGCTTGCGGGGGCGGTCGTCACTGGACTGATGAGCCGTAACTGGTTTGCAGCCGTTGGCGGATTTATTGGTGGCTCAGTCTTGTGGAATGTTGGAGCGCCACTCGTCGGTTTAGGCTAAGGAGTCACAATGGAAGACCCTCATCAGTTTTTCTCTATCCCAAAACACATGAACAAAGGTCGCCGCTGGCTCGGTTTCCCTGTTGATGAACTCATTCCTGCCCTCTGCATTTTTGGCCTCTCATTCTGGCTTAAACACGAAATGATAGGGCTGACGTTATCGCTGGCTTGGTTTGGGGGATTGCGTTACATCAAAGCGCAATACGGTGACAACATCGTGACCCTGTCACTCTATTGGTGGGGGGCTTCTTTTGTCAGTCCCACCCTCTTTAAGCGTACCCCCTCAGCCTGTCGTCGTTACTGGATTTTCTAAGGAGACTCTTCATCATGGATCCATTTGTTAAACGGGATAAGCTGGCCGTCAAAAGCCTCCTCAATCTTTTTTTGAGTGCAGGCTTTCTTTTCATGCTTATCACTAACCTGGTGTTGGGTTACACCAGTTATCGAGCCCTTACCCATCAGAGCCGCACCCTAATCCCACCGACCCTCTCTCAAGCCTTTACGGTGTCGGATGGCACAGTCGATGAGCCTTATCTTGAGCAAATGGCGGATTATCTTCTCTACTTGAAACTCAACATTACGCCAGCCAGCGTTGGACGTCAGTTTGGCCAGTTACTTGAATATTTAGACGAGACAAGCTGGCACATCGTTCAACCTAAGCTGCTTCGAGAAGCCACGGTAATTAAAAAAGACAACATCAGCAGCCAATTTTCTGTCGAGTCTGTCCGTATTTCTCTCAACACGCTCCAAGTGCAACTCTATGGGAAACTCCAAAAGCACGTAGGCCAACGCGCCCTAGAGCCGGAGATGAAGTGGTATCAAGTCAACTTTAGCTATGACCAAGGCGTCATAGGTTTACTCTCCATTGAAGAAGTCGAGGTCGACACCGATGAATCTTTATGAGCAATCATTCACCCCATCGCCGCAATGGCACCCTTATTTTTTGTCCATCGCGCTTTGGGTGGTATTTTTCATCCCCTCTTTTGCTCTGGCTGAAAATGCCGCCATGGTGAGCTATGAGTTTGACGAAGGTGACACGATCCCCTTGTCACTCTCTTCCATTAACGTGAACCGTTTGCTGGTCAAAAATGACCGTATTATTTCGATCGTCTGCCCGAAAGGGTTTTGCACCTCAACGGGTAACCAAAAAGACGCTTCCGGCTCCATCACTTTAAAAATCAACCTTCCTTTACCGTTTACCGCGCACCTGACGACAGAAAAAGGGCGTTTGTTTGCGCTGTTTATTACCCCCAAAGCCACCCCGTCTTTGGTCACGGAGTTTGTTTGGTCGCAAAACTACAAAGAGCAGCAAAGCCCGATTGAGCAGGCGGCGGATTATCCCGCCGCCATGACAGCGCTCACCAAAGCCATGATGCGTTTTGTTCATGATGGCGCCCCCATCGCCGGCTTTAAACGTCACGACGTTGACCCCAAAACCTTACCCAAAGATGCAGCGTCACTGGCCATCATCCCTCAAACGGTCTTCGTTGGTCGTGATTACTCTGGGGTGGTTTATCAACTAAAAAATCAAAGCCGCAGTGACATGACACTGACCACCGCACAGTTCTACAGCTATTCCGCACGCTCAGCCGCGCTCGATACCTATCAGTTAAAACCTGGGCAAACCACCACGCTTTATCTCATTACCGGAGGAGGCGCCACCCATGATCGATAAACCCAAAGACGCCTTTGACCGCTTTAAAAAACGCGTCTTCAAAGATACCGACGGTGACTTTGAAGACGGTGGCACGGTCAATGCCGTAACAAGAAAGCGCAATCGCACCATTACGTTCACGGTATTGCTGGTGCTTGCCGCCCTGGCTTTTGCTGTTTGGCGGTTAACATTGCCTCCCCAAGAGCAAAGCAAGGACATTCAAGACGTCGGATTTGGTGCTGTCGTCACCGATGATTTTACCGACAAAGACAACCAGTCCGCCCTGACGTTTCAACAAGATAAAATCAACCAAATCGAGCAAAGCTTAGCGCGGTTCGAAGGCACCTTAAGTCGCTTTGGACAAAGCTTAACCTCTGAGTTGGAGAATATTAAAAAAGCCAATGAGCGCGATAAAGCATCGCAATTGACGGAGCTTGAGCAGCAGATGCAACAAAAGCTCGATGAAGTTGACGCGCTCAAGGTCCAACTTGAGACGCAATTAGCCTCAGCCCTCAATGCAGGCGATCCTTCGAATCAACATAGCGTAGAGATCCATCAGGGAAGCACTTTTGGCCAATACAAACTGCCCCCAAGACCTGCCATTAATAGCAACATAGATACCGCCAAGGTGAATGAGTTCCAGTACCAAGAGCAAGATGATGTGGCCTTTAGCGGGGATGCCTTTGATAGTTTTGAATTTCACTGGCAAGCCAGTGTAGAGGAGAGACAATCCCGTCGCACGACCGATAACTACGTGCCAACAGGCACCTTTGTGACCGCCGTGATCACCGGCGGCGCAGACGCTAATGGGGGCGTCTCTGGACAAGGGGATACCTCACCGATTGTCTTTCAGACCGTCAATCAGGGGATTTTACCCAACGGTGAGCAATCCAAATTAAAGAATTGCACGATCACCGGTGCCGTTTACGGCGAAATCTCATCCAGTCGCGGCGTCGCTCGCACCAATAGAATGAGCTGCATCCACCCTAATGGCGATATTCTCGATATCCCCGTCAATGCGACCGTGTTTAACTTTGGGCGCAATGGTATTCGCGGTACCACCATTATGAAAAACGGTAAAATCGTTCAAATGGCCGGCATTGCGGGGATCTTGCAAGGTGTCGGTGATGCGGGTAAAGCCCTGGCACAAACCACGACACCGACGGCGCTCGGACCAAGTCAAAGCATCAACAGCGATAAAATTGGGTTGAATCTGCTTGGCGGCGCCACGGAAAGCGTTGGCAGCAAATTGGCGGACTACTACATCAAACTGGCCGAGCTCTATCATCCGATAGTGGAAGTCAATCCTGGTGCCATCGTCAATATTGTCTTTTTGGAAGGCTTTCCATTAGATCCCTTATTGGCCGATGAATACGAAACACGCATGAATGAGCAGCGTGAGCAAGTCTCCAACAGCAACCAGCTCTTGGATGTCATCACCAACGCTCCCTCTCTTCCACAAACCACTCAAACTGCCCCCATCAATCCATTAGCGCAAAAAATAACCCAACAAGGGTTAAGCGACGTGGGCTTTGGGCGTGAGGAATAACCATGAATAGGCATTCTTTGTTCTCACTATCGATCCTCTTAGGTCTAACCGGTTGCAGCGCGGGCTTTGAGAGTGAATACAGTTGCGATAAGGTCGGCGGCGTTTCAGGTTGCGTCACCATGAACGAGGTTCGAAACAACCTATACGGTTATACCGGAGACAGTGGCAACGCCACCGTCTCTCCTCAATCTCGTCTCGCCCCACCTTCTGTCTTTACCTTACTGCCAAGGCGTAGCCGAGATGGGGAGCCTGAGCGAAGCCAAGAAGAGGTTAAAAAACTCACCGTCTTCCCTTTCATAGACAAAGACAATCACTACATCGATACGATGGATGTCTACTTTGTCTTAGACGATAGCCGTTGGTCTGGGCGCCCTGCGCGCGCGATTTGGAAAGATTGATTAGGAAAAAAAGAAACGAAGATTAAACATCATTTTTATCATGGGCGCGCGACATTCAGTCTCAGCCTTCTCTCAATTAGGGGGGAATCCATCAAGCGATCCAAGATTGTGTCACGCCCCCTAACATTAAAATAGAAAAAGGGGTCCCCCATGTTTTCCTCCTCACGCAGTGGCTTATCCGCCTTATTTCAAGAGGCCAAGCAAGCCCAAAACCACCTTCACCATGAACTGCCGTATCGAGACTACGATCCCATTGAGCAGGTGTTCGACAATATTCACTCTCGCGGTTTTGGTTTTAAAATCAGTCTCCTTGGGGGCGCTAACGACGATTTAATTCAGTCGTTAAGCCACCTTATGGGGGATTTACCCGCAGGGGATAAATGGGATTATCAAGTGCAGCTTTTTGGTCACAACCGAGTGGCGCACTATCTCGAAGGGAACCAAGCCCTTCTCAGTCAGCGGGGCGGTATCTGTCAGAAAATGGCCAACGATGACGCCATTTACGCCCACTACGCGGCGCAACACGGGTTTCTACATAGGCAAAAAAACAATCGCTTTGATTTGCGCGACTACGACGCATTCTTTTTTGTCTCCACCACGGAAAAAGACCCACAAGAGCTGCTTGATGCGAGAATGACTCTAGAAACGGGGCTGGCGCAGCTTGGTTTTGATTTACTGCCCGTCACGCCTGAGGGACTGTTGACCAGCGTCGGTGATACCTTAAACTTTGATAAAAGCCAAGACAGACCCAATGAAAAAAGCTACAACCCATTAGAACCTTTGAACCTGCAAGCGTTATCTCCCGATACCGAAGCGTTAACCCATCGTGGTCATATCGCCACCCGTCATACCAATGACCAAGGGGAAGAGGTACGCACACGCCTTGTTCATTTAGGGCTTTCTCGATTGCCTGGTGATTATCGCTTGTACGCTTTACCAGAAGCCTTTTCTTCAATCCGTAATGTGTCGCGTAACATCACTTGCCCTCATCGCGTTACCTTGAGTTTTCGCAATGAGCCAACCGGTAAGCAAAATGCGGATAACGATAACAAGATAAAAGACTTAACCAAGACGGTGAACAGCCAAATGGCGATACTCGCGCCCATGGCTGAAGATGAACTCAAAGAGCGCAAAGCCTTGCAAAAAGGGTTGTTGTCTAAAGAGTTCACCATTGCATCTATGGTGCTCACGGTCTCGCTGATGACCGATAAAGCCCACCAGAAAAAAGACACCCAAGCGGCGAAGGAGTCATTTAGCCATGCTGGCCTTGACATCATTCCACTGAAAATGAATCAGCCACAAGCGCTGCTCTCCACGTTGCCTTTTATGATGAGTGAAGGATTATGGGGCGATTGTAAAAAAGCGGGGCGCGTTCGTACCTTAAAGAGCTCTAACCTGGTGAATTTCTTTCCGCTCATCATGGACTTTAGCCAGCTCAAAGGTGGCGTATTGCTGCCCACTATGCGCCAACAAATTTCGTTCTTTAACCCTTTCACCTGTGGCAGTGATAACCAAAACATCGCCCTGACGGGAGGCTCAGGCGCAGGGAAAAGCTTCCTAGTCCAAGAAATCGCTGAAACGGTTTACGCCATGGGCGGTAAAGTGTGGATCCTCGATAAAGGAGCCAGCTATAAAAAGCTGACCCTGAGCCTTGGGGGGACCTACATGACCCACGCCAACATCTTCTTAAACCCGTTCACGCATTTAGGCGCCATGCAAAGTGCTGAGTTTGAGTTTGTGGATGATGACGGCAGACCTGTCGATCCCATGATGGAAGCGCTCGATAATATCACGGCGTTGTTTGCCACCATCGCGTCACCCTACGTACCACTGACGGCGTTTCAACAAAGCGTCTTAGGCGATGCGATAGTGACGGCATGGGAGCGTAAAGGTCATCAAGTCTTGGTGGATGATGTCAGAGACGCCTTGATTGAGATTGCTGGAGAAGAAAGCGACCGACGCATTAAAGACATAGCGGTGCAACTGAAAAAGTTCTGCACAGATGGCATGTACAAAGACGTGTTCAACAAGCCATCCATGCTCGACCCCAATGTGGAAATCACCACGCTTGAACTCGATGGGTTCCCGCCTGCTGTGCTCAGACCCGTGATTTTTGCTCTCATGGTGTCGATTAACCAGCAGATGTACCTAGCTGGATCTCGCTCTACCCCAAAGCTGTGCATCATTGAAGAGGCCTGGAGCCTCCTCTCTGGGGCAAACGAGCAAGCGAGGGAGTTCATCAACACCGGTTATCGCACCGCCCGTAAGTTCGGCGGCGCTTTTTGTACGGTGACTCAAGGGATTGAAGACTTCTTTAGTAACGAGGAAGCCAAAGCCTGCTACAACAACTCAGACATTCACATCATTCTTCGTCAAGGGGAAGGGTTTGATAAGTATCTGCTCCAAAACCCGGATGCCTTCTCACCGTTTGAGCAGCGCATCATTAAAAGCTTCGCCCCGTCTGTTGAAGCAGGATACAGCAGCGCGCGCATCAAAGCGGGTGGCCATGTCACCTATCACCGCTTTTTCGCCTCTCCGGTGAAACGCGCCATGTTCTCAACCGAGCCTAAGGAGTTTGAGTATTGTGAAAATCTTTATAAACAAGGCCAATCACTGGAGCGCGCCATTGAGCAAACCTCCAGGCACTTTTATGGCAAAGACATTGACGCCTTTAATCAAGCCATTGGGGCAAGCACTTAGTTTGCTGCCTTTTATCCTCGCAGCAGGCATGGCCACTTTTAACGCTCACGGGAAAGCGCTGGGGCAAGTCGCCCCGGTCTTCCCTATCGGTGAAATCGACATGCTGGAGTGGATTGACCAAAGGCTTAGGCAGTTTGAGGCCAGTGGGAAACTGGCGGACATGCAAAACGAATTCACGGAGCGCGCCCTGCAAAGCATTGAAAACCCGCCGCCGGTTGCAGGCTTAACCACCACAACCGATCCCCGCACCTTTTACGTAGATCCAAGCATCACTCTCCCTAAAGACATCATCGCCCCCACCACGGGGGCCGTGATTGCCAAAGCGGGCACCAGAGTGAACCCCTTTGATAGCCGCACTTGGCCAAAGGTAGACGGTCAAGACGTTCTGCCTCTATTTGAGCTCAGTAAGGTGTTGGTCTTTTTTGATGCCAGAGACGCGCAGCAACGAAGGTTCGCCAGCGAGTATCAAAACGCCAAGCCAATCAAGTGGGTGCTGACGGGAGGCAGCCCGAATAAAATGGCGACCTTACTTGATGCAAGAATGTATTTTGCGCAGCAAGGCCACTTAACCCAATCGCTTAACATCACTCACGTCCCGGCCATTGCCTATCAAGATGGCACGCGCTGGCGCATCGATGAAGTGAACGTATCGGGTTTGCAGCCCTTGGAAGTAGAGCAATGATAATAAAATGGCCTTAGAAGTGCGCGCCTCCCCTTGATCATGCTTCCAATATCACTTCTTTTTCTATTAACCAAGCTCGCTTTTGGCTGCGATAATGTGGCGAAGCCTGTTGTCGAGACAAAAGGAGTCCCACGCTCTGCGTGGAAAAAGGACCTCACCATGACTCAACGACACTTGCGTTTACTGTTGTGCTGCCTATTGGTTTTTATTGCCCCATCAACCCTAGCAGCCAGTGCGGCGTGTAAAAGCCGTTTTATTAACCCCATTACCGATATTTGTTGGGATTGTTTGTTCCCGATGACCATAGGCTCATCCACGGTCATGCCGTCCAAATATCCAGACACCAATAACCCCACAATGCCTATCTCTTATTGCCCGAAACCGCCGCCTATCTTTGTGCAAATCGGCATCAACATTGGCTATTGGGAGCCTTATGCCTTAACCGATATCACGCGCGTCCCTTATTGTATGGTGAACATGGGCGTGCAAATGTCAGGCGCCAACACTCAGCGTATCGGTGGTCGCGTGACCGCTCGTGACAGTGACAGCAGTGACGGAGGTTTTTATCACGCCCATTGGTATAAGTACCCCATCATTTATTGGCTGCAACTGATGCAATCCACCGCCTGCATGGCCACAGATGTGTTTGATGTTGCCTACATGACGGAAATTGACCCACTTTGGGACGACGATGAGTTATCCCTCATTCTCAATCCCGAAGCGTTACTGTTTGGTAACCTAGTGGCTCAGCTTGCGTGTGTGCCCGAAGCCATGTTGACCTCCACTAACGCAGCCTTACCTATTGATGCGTTATTTTGGTGTTTAGGCTCACAGGGCAGTGCCTATCCGCTTACTGGCACCACCAACTATCGAGACACGCCCATCCAGGCGGCGACACTCTTGATGCAAAAGCTTAACTACAAACTGCATCGACAAGGGATCATCTGGGAGACGCGCGGCGAAGATGGCGCGATTTGTTATCAATATCCCGATCCTATTTTGCCAAAATCTCGTTATCGGTATCAAATGTCGGGGCCTATTCCCGATGCCGCCTGGTGTCACCCGTACACCACCACGACCACGCTCTGGGAAGCCGGCCATGACAATCCGGTCACAGGGGATAACTTTGGTTTTGTACAATGGCGAAAGCGCAACTGTGTCTTTTTATAAGGTGACGCGATGATGCCCATTCCTATCCACAAAAATGAGACTGACCTATTCATTACCAGTCACCCTGACTCCCTTACCGATTTTTTAAAAACAGACCTCGCCAACAACAAGCACATTTACTGCTGTTTCCCGCTCTCGCAGTTTTGCTTCTCGTTTTGTCGCGCTCTCAATGCTCGTCAGGGGCAGTCAATCAGCTGCCAAAACGCTCACACCCTCTACCCACCCTTTCAGCGGCCATAATGAAGAGGTTACTATGACCATGCCATCTTTTGAGAGCACCTTTAGGCACTCTCTTGTTTTTCTGTGTTTTTTTATTGCGTTACCCACCCAGTCTTACACGGAGCAAGAGCTCAAAGCTTTTGCCAAGCTTGAGCAAAAAATGACTCAACAACCGGAGGCGGCGAAGGCGGGGGCCACTGACGACATACAAAATAAAGCCCAGGCTTATCGAGAAGAAGCGCTGACGCTCAGCCGCAACGTTCAAGACTTGGTCAAAGAAGAGACTCTTTCCCCCTTACTGGAAAGACAAAAGCCCACGCGCCACCCTGATCAAGCCCCCAAAGGGGTAATGGTGTTTGTGTCACTCACCATGCCCAAGACCGCGCTAAAACAGCTTCTGATGCAAAGTGAACACTTAGGCGTGCCACTGGTGATACGCGGTGTCTTACCCGAAGGTTTTCCGGCCACGGTCAAGCGGATCGAGGCCTTGATACGCTCACCCAATAAGGCGCCCATTCAAAGCGGCTTTTCCATCAGCCCCGATTGGTTTAAGCAATTTGATATTCACCACGTACCGGCCTTTGTTTCGGTCAAACAAAACCGCTGCTTGCCTAAGCAGCCTTGCAAAGCCAGTGACTACGACATCCTTTACGGCAACATTTCACTTTACCAAGCTCTGGATTACCTCGCTGCCGGGGATGCGCAGCAAAACATTCACCCGCTGCTGCGCACGCTCTATTCCCAATAACCCTCTCTCGCCCCAATTTTTGATGAGGTGCTCTATATGCGCATTGACCTTTGGACTGCGCTCACGCTCAGTCTTTTATCCAATATCTCGCTTGCCAGCGAACAACACACCTTTACCGAGAGCGCTCATTGGGCGAAAAAAACGGCAAACCAAGCTCTCACGCCTCATGCCCTTCCGCTCAATGTCGAGGACTATTGCAAAGACGCCACGTGTCGAAAAGAGATCCGCAGTCCAAAAGAATCCACACTGTCAGACAGTGAGATCAATGCACAAAAAGGGACAGAATTTATGACCAATGAATGGGCTCAAGACATCAACACCCATTTCAATAAAGGGCGCCCCGATGTTAAAAGCGATCCGGCGATGCGCTTCGCCTTACTTGGCCAAGAGAATGCTTTTGAAATCACTCACGGCCTCTCAAATGCCTATGTGGATTGTGATAGCGGCTCCCAGTGCCTTATCGAACACATTCCTAAACAGTGTCATCGTCCAACGAATAACAATGTGCCTTGTACAAAAGTCCCCGTTGCCACCGTGGTTACTGGCCATGTCACCTACCGCTGCCCTACGGGCTGGACAAAGCAAGGGGATAATTGCCAACGCCCTCTCTCACAATGCCGACACGATAATCACAATTACGTGAGGCAAACGGGGGGAACAAGAGTGTTTTCAGGGTCAGATACCACGTATTTCTGGGATGGGAAGGTTGTCTCTCCCAACCAAGGCTACACGCTTGGCGATTTAAAACAGGCCGACCACATTACCTGGAAAGGTAGCGAATCCTGGTATAAACGCTACCAGATTTGTCGACCCACCACACAAACGAAAAAAGCCACGCTAAGCTGCTCAAACGGGTTCACCTTATCCGGCGGGAACTGCATCAAGAACACCATGACCTGGCGAACACAATGCAGCCTGATGAACTCGTGCAATGTCACTCATCAGCAATGCATTGAAGGTCGAGCCACCCGCACCATTAATGGTATTCCGACCACGCTCGATTGCTGGAAATATCGGGTCAACCATCAGTGTGACCGACCGGATACCTGCGCAGCTCTTCCGAAAGACTGTACGACTCAAACTCAACATTGCCGCCTTAAGCAAAATGGGGTGTGCATTGAGCAAGAGGTCACAAAGAGCTGTGCTGAGAAGACATGCCGAGCCACTGACCTGCAATGTGGTGAGCACTCCTTCTGTCTTGACGGAGAGTGCTACGTGGAGGCGCCCAAACTGAACAGCCATTTTGATAAGTCCGTTGCGGCCTTAGCAGGGCTTGCCGAAGCCGTGAAAGACATCGGAGACCCACCCAAAATATTCACGGGTAAACCGATGAAGTGCAATAAGAAACTCGCGGGCTTTAACGATTGTTGCAAAGACTCAGGATGGGGGCAAGGATTGGGAGCAAAATGCAGCGAAGCGGAAGAAGCGCTGGGGAAAGCCAAGGAGAAAGGCTTAACCCTGTACGTGGGGCAATACTGCGCCAAGAAAGTGCTGGGTGTCTGCACACGTAAAAAGCGCAGTTACTGCGTTTACGACAACAAGCTGGCCAAAATCATTCAAGAGCAAGGCTCTATTCAGCAACTGGGTAAAAGGTTGGGCAGTGCAAAAAATCCCACCTGCGCCGCCATTACGCCCGAAGAACTGGGTCAAATCAACTTTGAACACATTGATTTTAAAGAGTTCTACCCGGAAATGCGAGCCAACACCAAGCTCCCCAACTTTGATGAAATCAAGCAACGACTTCAAAGTGCCACGGGCGGATAACAGGCGGCTCTATACCAACGGCACACCATGACATACACACCTCAATGATCAAGAAGGACATCGTTATGCTTATCAAACCCCTTCAAAATTTTTTACTCAACACCTTGACGCTCTTACGCCTCATTCCAAGTGATGTGATACACATCAAACAGCTAGACCACTATCCCGACATCACGAAAAGGCTGGATGAATATCGAGAGCTGATAGAAAACATTGAGAAACAGACTCACTACTTTAGTAGTGAGTAAGGTATGTGGTCGAAACACCACGCTTTGCTGCACGATAAATACCTTCAGTACTTACTCACGCTGCGCAATCCATCACCACAGCAGATGCGCCACTTACGCGAAAGACCCAAGTGTGTAACCTCTTAATCGCTTTGCCGCACTTAACCAAGGCCTATGATGATGAAAAAAACATGGCTTTACGTCATTACCCTAATGCTGCTTGCTCACCTCCATCCCGCTCTTGCTCAGGAACCTCCTCCAGGGTGGCGATGGTACAACGAACCAAAAGTAAGGCCCGACAAACCCAAACCTAAGCCGCTACCAAGCAACACGCAAACCACCGTCTCAAGTGCTAAAACGTTATCGGCGACCGAACAAATGGCTTGGTTTCACTCTGTGCATATCGAAGCGCAAAACGATGCCGTCCTTCATCCCAAAGATAAAGACAAGCTCGCGAAGTTTTTAGCGTTGAATCATTTTATCACGGACCAAACCGACCAATTAGGCATGACCTTCAAAGCCCTGCTGCTCGAAAGACCGGAGTTTTCTTACACCAAAGACCATCCGACCGAGCAAGCGGCAAGACAGGTGTATTTAGCACTAGAGGATAAGAAGAAAACCGAAGCGGTTGAAAAGATGAAGCAAGACGGATGGGGCTTTTTCTTTGTTTATGAGGGAAAAGATACGCTCAGCCAGCAACTCGCCCCATCCATTCAAGCGTTTGCTGACCAATACCATTTTGAATTATTGGGCATCAGTAATGATGACACCTTCATCACTAACCTCAAAGCAAACCGCCACAACCAAGGCAAAGTCTCGGTGCCTTTTACGCCCGCCTTAATTTTGGTGCAGCCAAGCACTGGAGAGATGAAGCCACTGGCGTACGGCTGGATAAGCCAAAATGATTTAATTGGGCGCTTTTACAACGTCGCCACCGACTTTGAGCAATCGGATTTTTAAAGCGAATCAATCCGTATAAAACCACCAAACGCCATAAACAGAGCCAGTATGGCAAGTCACTCCAACCTTAGTGCAACGTTTGATACAACACACCCAACTTCGTCCAGACCGTTCTCTTAAATGATGTTCACTCTTCTTTTACCCTAAAACGTCAGGAGGCGCTATGCCATTTCTTCGTACCCTTATGCTGGCTTTTTTGCTTCATGCCGCCAGCGCCCACGCGGCCATGCAAAACCAATATGCCCTGGTGTTCTTTTTTGAAAGCACCTGCCCGTACTGCCATAAGACCGCGCCTAAAATCACTCGCCTTGGTGAGCAATTTCAATTGCCGGTTTACGCCTTCTCGGTCGATGGACCGGGTATTTCAGGGTTTGAGGTCCCTATTCCTGTCACACCAGAGATAGGCAAAACCTTTTTCCCAGATCAGAGGAAAACAGTCATGCCTGCGACCTTCTTAATGAACGTGAACAGCCGTAAGTTCTCACGTTTGAGCATTGGAGACGTACCAGAAAGCACGCTGGCTCAAAGCATCCAACAAGCCTTAAGCGATCCGCGAGTGCAGGAGGCGCTGCAATGAAACGTTTACTTTTCCACCACTTATCCACCATTTCGGTGCATAAGCGAGTTATTCCTCTATTTCTCATCAGCTTAACAAGCGCTAGCCACGCTGATACCAATCACTCACTGGCCCGCTTTTTTGATAACTCAGGGTATAACGCCAACGTCTCAAACCCGACGGCTTACCAAGGGCAATCGGCCAACTATTACACCGGGGGCAGTTTGTTTGTGCGTAATCAAATCGTCGAGGCACAGTTGGTCAGCGTCACCGTCCCCTCAATCAGTACGGGATGCTCTGGCATTGATATGTTTATGGGAGGATTTTCACACATCAGCTCAGACCAACTGGTGAAACTGGGCAAAGCGATTATTCATAATGCTCCTCCTTTTATTGTCAATTTAGCCCTGCAAACCTGGGCGCCGCAGCTCAAACAAAACCTGGATAATCTCCAAGCCAGGCTCGACAAATATCTCAATCAATCGGTGAACTCTTGTGAAGCCGCGCAAGCGTCCATCGGTGGACTGGCCGCCTTTGCCGCTCCTGCTACCAAAAAGCATGTCTGCGCGACGCTTGGTACACAAAACAACGCCTTCTCAGATTGGGTGCAAGGTCAACATGAATGTGGCGCAGGGGGCAAAGCTGCGGGTCAGCTAAAAAACGCCAAAAAGGACCCAGCCTTGAAAGACATGACCCAAACCCATCACAACGTAGTTTGGTCCGCGATCATGAATAACGCTTTTTTGGCCTCTGACAAAAACCTCGCGCAATTTATGATGAGCTTGTCAGGCACTTACGTGTACGACAAAAACGGCAACCCGCGTTACTACCCGAGTCTTTTGACCGACAACAACAATCTGGTCAATGTCTTGCTTGAAGGGGGCCAGGCGGACGTTTATCAGTGTCGCAAAACCGCCCCTGAGGCGTGCATTGCCCTCACCAAGCGCAATGATCTCTCCATCACTCAAGCCAACGGGATTCAAAACCAGATACGCACACAACTGGACTCGATACTGCTAACGATAGCGACGGACCAAAACCTCACGGAGAAACAAAAAGGGTTTCTGGAGCTGACTCAAACCCCGGTACTCAAGTTCTTTATTGACGACTTATCCGCCAATCAATCGCCCGATACTGGCAACTACTCACGAATGATAGCGGTGGAGCTGCTTAACCAGTACCTCGTGAGCATGTTGAATGTGGCCAGCCAATCCTTGGCCAACACCAACAACAGCCAGGATGACATCACCCTCATCACGCGTGATGTCGATAACGCCAAACGCTTTACTGCGGGGCTGGCCGACAAAGCCATTGAATCACTCAACACCCGTAATCAACTGATTGACTCGCAAAGAAAAACCGCGCAGCAAAGCACCAAAGAAATCAGCACGACCACCAAACCTGCGCAAGCTTATGGGAACTGACCTATGATACTCGAATATTACACTTACACCTCCGGCGAAGTGGTCAACAAAGCCTTTAATGCGCTGGCCACTTTTTTTAGAACCAATACCTTTGGGGATTACTTACAGATGTGCATGATGCTGGGGCTTGTTACCAGTTTGTTTATCTTCATGCTGTCACGGAACCCCAAAGACCTCATCAAATGGATGGTGGTGTTCTTTGCTGTGCCCCTGTTTCTAATCAATATGAAAGCCGACATGCTTATCATCGATAAGACCCAACCGGGTAAGGCTTACAAGGTGGATAATGTCCCTTACCTCGTGGCCGTGCCTACTTACTTTTTCTCTTCTATCATGGTGGGGATGGCCGAAGGCGTGGAAGGCATTTTCACCACCTCCGACGATGAGCGTTATGGTCGGACTGGGATGTTGTTTGGCTCGGAGCTGTACCAGCTGTCAAGACAATCCAGGATCAATGAGCTGGCGCTACAAAAGCTCTGGCGAGACTACTTTCATAACTGCATGATTGGGGATGTGAGAATCAATGGGAAATACACCTGGGATGAACTCTTTGCCGCGCCTGATATTTTTGCCTTTCTAGACGGCGTTAGGCAAAGCCCACTGCGCGCCCTTTTTCTTGATGAAGGGGGCGGTCAAAGCACCTACAAGCGGTGCGAAGAAGCCTACCCAATCATCAAGCAGCGCTTTAATGATGCCGCAGATAAAAACATGAGTTTGTTAGCGCATCAATTGCTCGGCAAAGACGCGGACCGTTATAAACCCCAAGTGGTGCAATCGTTGCAGCGCAGCTACAACAAATTTTTTGCCATCAGTACCAGCGCGTCCAACACCATCAAACAAAATATGTTGATGAACGAGCTGCGCTATAACCTTGATAGCCTAGACCCAACGCAAGCCGCGCTCAATTACGCCTACACCACCAACAAACTGCAAACCACTTCGATGTGGGCGTCATTAGGCTTAATGGCGAGAGAATACTTGCCAATGCTCCATACGATGCTGTTTATGCTTTTTGCTTGCCTAGGCTTCTTTGTTGCCGGGGCGGCAGTCATTCCTGGCTTAACCATGATGGTGCTCAAAAACTATGTTGGGACGTTTGCCTTTTTGGCCACTTGGCCAGCCTTGTTTGCCATCATCAACGGCTTTCAGCTTTGGGGATTAGAATCGCTGTCTACGGATGTCTCGGGTAAGTTCGGAGGGCTGGTGCTCTCCAACGCGAATACCGCGGATGAGTTGCACAGCCGCTTCGCCTGGATGACGGGGATTTTAATGATAGCCGTCCCTATGATAGCCAAAGGGATTTTAAAAGGCGGTCAAGAAGTCCTGTCGAGTATGAACTACCAGCTCTCAAGCATGATTAACTCGACCAATGCCAGAGCCAGTGCCGCGGCGTCCTCGGGTAATCTGGATTTTGGCAGTATGCAGATTGATAACCACAGCATGAACAACACGCATGCCAATAAGTTTGATACCAACACCCTCGCCAACCAAGGTCATACTTACACCCAAAACCCAGACGGCTCGGTGACCACACAACATGGCGATGGACGCACCACCTACGACAGCTCACACACCACCAGTCGCGGCAACATCAGCGCCAACACACAAAGTATGCTGCAAGAGAGTGTGGCAAATGCCCGCAGCCAAACGCAGCAAAACCTTGAACAAACCAGTACCCAACTGAGTCAAACCATCCAAGGAGGCGCTGCGCTGAGCGACCGCTGGCATGATAGTGTGAGTAAAAACCTGGCTTACGGTGAAGGCAATACCAGTGGTTTTAATACTCAAGTCAACCAAGGTATGAATGACATGCAAACGGCGGTTGACAGCGTGATTCAACAAACGGGTTGGACGATAGACCAATCAAAAGCTTACCTGCAAAGTGTCTATGGCGGCTTCGAGGGTGGCCTAGGAACAGGCAAAGGGGCATCGCCATTCAATTTCGGCGCCAGTGGCGGCGTGAAATGGTCTGATGATGAACGTACGGCTTACAGCAATATGACGACCGAGCAAAAGCAGCAGCTTGAGCAAGCCACGCAGCAATACACCGAAGGGGCCAATGCCGTGACCAGTGCCGGCAGGCAGGTGGATAATAAAGACACCCGAACTTCGGTTGAGCAGTTTGCGCATGACTTTGCGATTAACGCCAGCAACACCAAATCTCTTGGTGCTAGTGCCTTGCAAAGCCAATCGGACTTGAACGCCTTATCGAATACTCAAACGCGCCTAGACTCTGGCAGTGCCAGCTTTACGGCCAACGCTATTCAAGGCTTCCAGAATTACTTGGAAAAAGACATAGGATTAAACCAACCAGACGTCCAACGCCTGATGACCGCCCATCAACCGGAAGATATTGCCGAGGCGAAAGAACGCTGGCAAAAGTTCACTCGCACTGAAGCGTTCGCCACCATGGCAGGACTCGATGGTGACGCGGCAAAAATTGTGGGCAAAATGAACCAAGCGCACCAAGCCAGCACACCAACCCAACAACCAGCACTGACACCCGAGCAAAACAACACGATGGAGAAAGGATGGGCTAGTACCGTCGATACCGTGGCTGCAGCCCGCACGGCTATGCTGCACAACAATGAAACGGGCGGACTCTTTAATCAAGCGCGCTTTGATGGGGTTACCGATGATGTCAAACTTCAGCAAGAGGAAGCGCAGAAGCCCATCATCAAACCTGAGCCGATGATTGAACTGACCGTCAAGTCGCAGGTAAAAAAGGAGGTCACTAGACCCGAAAGGACGGAATACGTCACCTCCGACCAAGCCTATCCAGCAGCGCCAAGATACACACAAAACCCGAAAACATAATATTGATCTCGGTGCATAAAATAGAACTTTATGCACCGCCCAGGTGCTGGTATTATGAACAGGTATCTAAAAGGAGAGTGACCATGAAAACAGTCTTACCATTGCTACTGCTTACCTGTGCGAGCGTGCAAGCTCAACCCCACTCTCCTGAGCTCACTCAACTGCTGAGCGAGATACATGAGCAGTACAATAGCCCCACGCTGATGAAGATAGATAAGAAAGATATGGCGGACATCACCAAACTGCCCTACTTTTTGCAGCACATAGACGAGACGGATACCGTCGAAGCCATACGCTTAAACGCCTACCTACAAGGTTTGCATACTGCGTATTTTGACAATGCCTATAATCAAAAACAGCTAGGCGGTGGAAGTTGGTTCTGTATGCGCGACACCATGGCGCTTGACCCAAGGCGTCATCCTGAATTTCTTGAAGAGATGATCTGGATGGTACTTGAGAAAACCGCCAAAAACGATCCGCAGAAGTTCAGACGAGCAAACTATGCAGGGTCCTTCGGCGTTGATATTTCAATGATTATTAACTACGGCTTACAAACCGAATACCCTTGCTACAGCCCTATCCCTAAGTCATTGCAACTGAACGGTTGGAAATATTAATCTCAGCACAGGATATCCATCGAGATTGAATGTAATTTCAGGTATAAGGCCAGTACGAGAGAATAGAAACGGGTTAAATGTCTTTATTCTAGATTAGGTATTCGTTGGCCGCTGCTTGGGCGCGAAAACGTTCCTTTCAACCCTATAAAGTATTACGTTCCTGTTCCCATGAGTACCAAGCAATAAAGTATCCTCTTAAAATGGCAGCGATCGCATCGATACGCTACTATTTGTTATAATGAATCATTAGAGTAGTAGATCTACCCGACCAAACTTTCTTACGATGGGTTGATCTTACAGTTCTGTGAAGCATCATTTGACCAACTTTTCCTAATGCCAGTAAAGTGTATAGTTTTTAAGCCTGACCATATACTTCAATGTTAGACTTAGATTAAGCGAAGGTGAACTATCTGCCTCTAGCTCATAAAGAAATGAAAATGAGAGAAGTTAAAGACCTAGCGGTAACACCTAGGTCTCAACGGAAAATAGACAGTGCTTAGATTGATTTTGAGATCAAGTCAGCTTTCAGTAGTCCACCTTTAGTCAATAATTTAGGTGAAAAATTAGGGTTTCTACGCTGTTTAAATGCGGCTAGAATTTTCTGTAATCCCTCAGCTTCTAGTAAAGAAATGTTTATCTCTGTATCCATATCAGCAGCATCAATGAAGTCATCAGAAAATGCAGGTGCAACAATAAGTACTTGAGCGACCCTATGCCCATTGGCTTCACAGCGCTTAACATATGCTTTAACTTGTCTAGATGTTGAAGAGTATTTGGAAAATTGTCCATTCTTAAATGACTTTGCTTCACCAACGATAACATCATCATTTTCTAACGAAATGATGATGTCAGCTTTGTCTTTAGCTGTATTGATGTCTTTTCTTAAATCTTCATCAACAGTCATGCTTAGTTGCTCTAGAATCGAACGAGTCGCTTCCTCAAATTTCACACCTATATCGGCTTCTTTGATATCAATACCTGCAGTTTGAAGCCCTTGAAGGTCACGACAGGCCAAAAGATGATAGTTTTCGATGAGTCGATCATTGGCACTGGCAAAACTCTCGATAATTTGGCTTCTAGGGTTGCCACGTCGAGGTAAATTCATATCATTGCGGATAGTCTTAATCTCATCATTGCTATAAAGATAAAGGATATCTAGTGGTGTGATACTTAGTGCTTTGAGGCGTTCAGGATCAAGTGTCTCTTTGTTCTCAATTTCGAAGTCTGCTCTAATCCTATCTTCAACATTTAATTCGTTTTGAGACAGTGCTTCGAGTAGTTCTTTATAGCCACTCACACTAAGTACGTTAAACTCTTCTTCTTCTGACGACCTTAGGTGTTCAATCAAAACGTCAATGCGGTCTTGTAGCCTTGTCCCTATTCTTGAAATATCGAGGTCCATATCTTCAATGAGTTGCTTGATACGTTCTTTTCTCTGATTTTGAGTGGCATCTTCAGCGTGGAGATCGGTCATCAAAATACTTCTGATGGATAAGCCAGAGTGCGCAATGGTGGTTATTTTGTCTTGTCTCTCAACGCCACGAATTTTATATCCGTGATTTTTGAGTATATTGGAGAGGTCAGCATCAGAAAGTGACCTTAGAATGCGAAGAACATATTTATCATGCAGCTCTTTGCCAAGAACGCCATGAAGAGATTCGATAATTTCATCGGCAATCATAATTTCAGAGCGACGGCGGTTTATAAGAATGACACCGTTTTCTCGAAGGTACTCTAATGCACTCTCAATACCTAGTTCTGGAATTGGGTCTATAGAGTGTTCAATTGCATGAACTTCCTCTCTAGAAAGCGCTAGGCGTTCAGCTAAGACATTTAAGATGCAGCGTTCATCTTCAGATATTTTTGCAGTGCGATTAGACCTTAAATCATTGTTAAATGCTGCTTTCATGCACTCACGGTAAATATCTAGGCGGTTCAATCGCTCAAAGTCACTGGTGTCGTTTTCTTCAATCTCTTTTATGAGGCTTTGGCTTAGCTCATCAATCTCGGTATATTCTTTGGCATAAAGATTTTCAATCCAAGGAATGGTAGCAATGCAATTCCCATCTCTGACGAGGATATTGATAAGCAAAGATACTTGAGGTCCGCCGATAGCGATTTGTTCTTTTAGATGCTTTTGGAAAAGAGTCTGAATTAGACTAAATAATTGTGTGATTTCATTGCCTGATGCTGCTTTAAGTTGGCCATCGATTTTCTCAAGTTGTTTGGCTAAATCAGAATCTCCTTTGCTGTCTTGGCATAGCTTATCGATACAATTTACAAACTTTGATCGCTCGACTTGATTTGTGTGGTTAAGAACCAGATTTAACTTCATGAGAATGTCCTGCTGAAATACGTAAAGTAATCCGTGAATGATAACTCCGCATTTTTAGTAGGTATATTAATCAATATCAATCTGTTAACTATGTCACTGGTTTTATATAAGAAACAGGTAAATCGCGAAAGCAACTTACACAATCAATACTGAACTGTAAGAAGAGCGCTGTTAAACAGTCCAGATATGTGCCAACGATCACCGCTAGAATCACATCACCGCTAGAATCACAACTAGAACGTTTGTGCCCCTTTTCAAGTTAGAACCAAAGTTATCCTTCAGCCATTATTGTGACTTTTGACTTACATATAGTAATGCCATCGGGTAGAAATAAATATAGATACCCCTCTACTTAACTGAATAGAATAATGTCAAAACACTAATGAATGATAATAATTCACATTTAACGTTCATTGGATGGTATAATAAAGATATGGACTAATTCTAGTCTTCTCTAACTCATTTAAAAAATAACCCACCTATCATATATTCTGATGGTTGTGCCTTTCTATTATCCTAATATTCTCAAAAGACCTTTATTTTTCAAAAAGGAGGTGTTTGTATGCAAAGATAAAATTCACTTAAAGACAAATGTACTCTATTGAAAGTAATCTTTATTTTTAATGAACATAATTTTTATAAAATTAATTTGTAAGGAAAATATTATGAAAACACCATTTATTGACCACCTATTCAGTAAGATTGTCGAAGGTCGATATGAAAAAGCACTAGCTACAGCAGCTGTGAAAGCAAAGTTAGATCAACTTGAAAATGTTAGTGAAAAAATTGGATCAATGTATGGCGATGATGCTGTTCAAAATGTTCTTGGATACCGTGAAGTCAAAAGGTGCTTAGAGCAATGTCTAGATTTCATTCAAAATTCATCTTCAGATGTCGAAGATGTCGATTTTACTATTTATCTCGATTTTGTGAGATTTAGGTTAAAAGAAGGTGAGCGTATTATCGAATCGGAACTTGCTGATCTTGGCTTATAGCAGTTAATTAATGCTTTTAGTGGGGGGAAACATTTGTTTCTCTTAGTTACTGGTTTCTCTTACAAAAAGTTTCCCGAAGCAGGCATTCACTCAGCATTGCCAAAAATTGTGAACTATTTCCCCCTTCTTTGTCACTAACCTGCTGATTGCCAATTGAAGCGCCACATCAAAGATGGGATTGTAGTTGCATATAAAGAGGCTCTTAGCCATCTAAGTAACTTGATGTGTTTTTATATTTAATTTGTCAGGAGGTAATATGGTAGCTTCAAGAGGTACATGCCCAGAATGTGGTTCAAGTGAAGTAACAAAAGAGAGAATCATGGGTGCTCAAACGGGAGACTTGATTTGCTTAGTGTGCAAATTCTCAGGGTCTCCTTCTCGTTTTGCGAGTAAATCACGTTATAAAGAAAAAGAAGAATAGCAATTAAAAAAGTAAGTGAGCATAGGCTGATAGGGGTGGCAGCAGGAAGTTCGATTCCTTCGGTATCAGTTTTCCTCGTAGCCCTCATATTCCTTGTGTTTATCCGAAGTTTCAGTCTTTTAGTGAAAACTATCAACCAAGAGGAGGGACAGCTTATGAATAAAGTGAAAATAACAGCAATATTCTCAACCCTAGAAACAATTTGGGCTATTGGGGTGAGCTGCATGGCAGGTGCCCTGTCACCCTATGCTTACTTAAACATATTACAAACCGCTCAAGAGGGCATTGAATTAAAGGGGTAATATTTGGCAAAACAGCAAAAAGTCAAACACCATTACTTACCTGAGGTGTATTTAAAAGGATTTACACCAGAGGGTGATGATAAGTTATTTGTGTTAAGAAAACCTTGGGGGAACATCAGTCAAATGCACCCTGCTCAGATGATGTATAAGAAGCACTTATACACCGTCAATGGTTTTGATAATCCTCAGATGATCGAAGATTTTTATCAAGAAGTGGAAAATGAGCTTTCAGACGCCTTTGAAATCGTAGCGGATATTAGAAATAATCCAAGTGAATACGTGGCTTTAAAAAATCAGGTTTCCTTTCATCAATTGGTAAAGTCCATTATTGCTTTTCAATTTTGGAGATCTCCTAGCCAAGAATCATTGGCAATAGAGTTAGCAGAGGAGCTACCATCAATCTTCCAGGCTTTACCAAAGAGTGTTGGGTCTAGTATTGGGTTGAACGTACGCTTTATTGATTATCTGTATAAAAATAGACATGATGAAGCGCATCAGAAGTTAATACAAAATATGGTTCTGCCTGTATTAACTTTTCGAATATATGACGATACGTTAATTGATTTTAGTTTTTTTGTTGCAGAGAAGGACGGTGGACATGTTTTAACATGTGATAATCCAGTTATCTATCAGGATCTTAATCAGTTGTTTAGCTTTGAACTGTTCGCCTTTCCCTTGACGAAGAACATCATTATTGCATCAAACTCGCTGCAAAATGGTTTTACAGTGGATAAGTTCAACAAACACCTTGCTTTACAAGCAGAGGAGCGTGTTGTTGGGGCAGATAAAGAATTTCTTGAACATGCTAGAGAGTGCTGCGGCCTTGGCGCTTAAGAGTGATTTGGGCAAGGACTGAGTATGTTAGACACTCTCCAACCAGTTTCGATTTATTAGGCGGAGGGATTAAAGCAAGGCTTCAACATACTTACTCTAATCCGAAATGGTACGTGCTAGAACATTCTTCTTAACGAATTTTTTCCATCACAGAGTCAGCCAGATCTGATGTGATTTTGTAGGTTGTAGCGGCCATTTAAATAGGAAGGAACCAATGAATAAATACACCAGAGCGATAATTCTGATCACTATGATTATTTGTATCGTTTGGTTTGGCATGGATTCAGTCGAACGACTTGCTAATATTGGCCAGGGGATCGGGAAGTAACTGTGACTCTAACGCAGTGATTCAGGTATTTCAATAAATTTGGGTTAGTAAACGCCCGTTGTTCGAACGGTAGGCGTCGAACAATATAAAAATGGAGATGATGAATATGGAAAGGTTCGCTTATTTTTCACCAGAATTAATTTCAGGAGATGAACTTAACGCTGCTTATATTTTCGCAGCAAAGATTGCTCGAGAAAAGAATGCGCCAATAACAATCTTAGTTAATAACATAGGTACTAGCAGTCAGTTTCTAGAGAAAATCTTTACTGAAGTCGAAAAGAATAAACTTAGAAGATACGAAATCATATCCAAAAACGGTGTCAATATTCAGCTTAAGTCACCCGATGGTTTTAAAGATTACCAATCATATGGTGTAATTCTTGCGTTACATTCTTCTCAAAAAGCTATCAAAAAAATTGAATCCAATGATCAAACTTTAGCAGTAATTGCAGTTGCTGAGATTAACCACTTAGCTGAGCATCTTACCAACTGGAAAACTGAAAAAGGTGTTAAAGAACTTAAGCGACAAGATACGTAACACATATGAGCCCTTCTCTTGTCACATTTACGCGTGGCATTTTCTAGCTCGAAAATGCCCCAAAGTGTGCCAGCTTAAGATTTGGGACATATTTATTTTGTCATCACTTGCCCTATTTTTTCTAATAACTAAATATGTAGTTAGTTTTGTATAGGATGTAATACCGACACTGCCTTCCTCTTAAATTTTTGTTTCATTATTCAGTAATAAAAACAATATGATACGTGATTTTTCTGGGTGTTTCTCTACAATTACATGGAATGTGTCTAGTTAAAAGATACTCTTAAATGCTGCTAGTTGGAGTTCAGTATGTTTGATATAAAGTCCACTCTGAGTGAAGTCGTTAAAGGATTTGATTCTCAAAGTAAGGTAGAGTTTGCTCATGACGTAATGGCAGCAGCCAATACAAAGTTGAACGATCTTTGTTGGTGTCCAAGTGGCAAAAAATTTGGCGAATGTCATGAGCATCGCTTAAATGAACGATTGCTTAATGAGCATGAAATACGGATTGCTATTAATAAAATCTTTGATAGTAAAAAGTACTGTTGTGCATCGTTTGATTCTAGTAATTGCCAGTTACCGATCAAAGGTGCACACACAATTCAACGTGGGCGTGTTCTGTCGAGTTTAGCTGAAAGTGGTCATGTCGGAACATTCTATCGAAACCTTACGGGTTTTGAAGAAACTCGAAAGCTAAAAACGGGTGTTAAAAAAGAGGCCTCTATCTTCTATGGCTTCTGTCATTACCACGATACAGAGCTATTTAAAGCCATAGAGTTAGAGGAATTTCACCCAAGTTTGCCCAATTCTTGGGCTAGCTCGTACCGCGCCGTTTGTCATGAGTATTACCAAAAAAAAGCAGCGATGGAAGCCGTTGAATGGCAAGCAGAAAACATCGATAAAGGGTTAGAGCTTTATCAACAAGTTTTGATTCAAGAAAAACTGTATATCAGCAGACAAAATGTAAGAAAAGGATTTGAAGATATTGAGCGAATAAAACTAGCTTATGAAACAGCATATGAAAGTAAGGATTTTAGTCGAATAACATCATACGTAATTAAATTTGATGCTCCTCTCACTATCGCTGTATGTGCTTCTATATCTCCTTATTACGACTTAAACCATAATAAAATGCAGAATAAAGGGAATCCAAATGATAATTTTCAACATATTGCTCTTTCTACGGTAGCAATCGATGGGAATGCAGCATATGTAATTTCGTATTTATCTGAACATGGCGTTATCGACGCATATGTAAAAGATCTTATATCGAAAGGCAATGAGTTTGTTAAGTCGTGGTTGATGAAATCGATTTTTGCTTATACAGAAAATTGTTTTTTCAAGCTGTCTTGGTGGTCGTCTTTGCCCTCTGAGGTACAAGAAAAGATATACGCATTGGCTATTTCAGAGAACTACACCAAGACCTTCGAGTACGATGACTTAGTAAGTGTAACTGTTACAGGCGATATTGTGGAGATAATCAGCATTTAAGAGTGATTCTCAACGCTTGGCATTTGTCATTTGAGTGTTGGGTTTAGTGTTTATGCTGGTATGGCTAAGTTTCGTGGTAGCGTTGCTCACATATAATGCAGCGCTATTCGTTTTAATCAAAATTTCGAGTAAGGAGATAGATATGATTTTAGACTGTTCGTCTTATGAATCTGTAAAACGGTCACTTTGTGATGCTTTCCATACAACAGAAGAAGATCTCATTTCAGTACTCAAAAGTGTCAAAAATGACAAACAAATCGATTACTATACACTCGAAAAGAATGTTGAAAGTGCTGCTCGAGAAAAGCTCGGTGAGCCTGATAGTGAACTCGAAATACTGTGGTTTCATGGCACTCGTGTTGAAGATCATAAATCATTTAGAGAATATGGGATTCTTACGAAAAGTTTAGTCAAAGGTCAGTTAGTTCAAAGGTTGTCTTCATTGGCATCTGGTTTAGAAAAATCTGGTTCTAATCCTTTTTCCCTATCTATGTCTGGGAAAAATGGTGACCATGATGAAGGACCATTTGCCTTCCTCATAAAGACAGTTGCTATTCAAGCTCCAGGAGCAAACCACAACTATACTGATGCACCTGAGTTGGTTGAAGATATTGCAGGAACTTTACTTGGAAAAAACTATAAAGAGCTTGTATTCCGTTTTCAGGAAGTTACAAAACCATACTTAGTTTCTTTTACTTCTAAACCTCGAGGAGACGAGGTATTTAAAGCTTTGTTCTTTCTGAAACTGATGGTGGATGGTGAGTCAGAATTAGATGCTGGTGAAAGTGCTAATACTTTCTATAATTCGAATGCAGAAGTTATTCCCCCTCATAGGATTAAAAGTTTTCATCATCTAGCAAACTTATAACAGGCCGTTAACCCATAGAAATCTTTATCCAAAACGACCACGTTAGAGTTAAAGCTTTAACTCAAAAATGTCCAGAACCTTCGTAAGCTGAATTTTCGCCCGTGTGTGATCACCAAGCGATTCTGTCGTACCTTAATTACCAAGCGACTTTGTCATTACAATAACTACCGAGGGAAAATGTCGGGACTGATTTAGCGTACTTTTTAAAGTAATCAAATGAGCTTTAAAGGATGCTAAGGATGTTCTATATGGATTCAAAATCACAGTTTACTGTCGATATCATTAGCAAAGTCATTGATGGCAAAATTACTATCAATAGTGCCACGCAATTACTGCAAAAATCACGAAGAACCGTTGAACGTTACTTGAGTCGCTATCGCAAGGAAGGCATTCGGTTCGTGGTTCATGGTAACACTGGTCGTGCTCCCATCAATAAAATCCCTGAGTCACTCAAGAAGGAGGTTCAAGCCCTCATTCAAACCAAGTACTACGACTTTAATCTTCAACATCTCTCGGAGCTTTTGAGCAAAAATGAAGGACTGTCGATTAAGCGTGAAACGTTGCGTTCTTGGGCTCATGACATTCACCATGTGAAGCGTTCTAAACGCCGTAGAAGTCGAGTAAGGAAGTATCGAGAGCGTATGCCGTTGCCTGGGCTTATGCTGCAAATGGATGGCAGCCCTCATCGCTGGTTTGGTGATGAGAAGTCTTGCTTGATTGCCATCATTGATGACGCTACTAGTGATATTCATGCGCAGTTCTTCCCTTCAGAGACCACCGAAGGCTGTATGAAGGTGATGCGAGCTTATATTGAAAAGCGAGGCATATTCAAAACTCTCTACGTGGATCGAGCAGGTATCTTTGGTGGGCCGAAACGCAGCAACTTCTCGCAAATGCAGCGAGCTTGTGATGAACTCGGTATCGAAATTATCTTCGCCAACTCACCTCAAGGGAAGGGACGAATCGAACGAGCCTTCGACACCTTCCAAGACCGCCTTGTCCCCGAACTGCGCCTCAATAACATCGCTGACATGGAGAGCGCAAACCGATACTTACAAGAGGAGTTTATCCCCAAATACTGGGTGAATAATGTGATGGTTCAGGCGACTAAATCGAGCTCTGCGTTCAAGTCGTTGCCACCTGACCTAGACCTTAACAGCATCTGCGTACAGAAAGAATATCGAACGATACGACGTGACCACACGTTTAGCTTTGATAACAAAATGTACGTTATCGACTCGCCAGTACGTTACTCCATAGAGAACCAAAAAGTAGAAATACGATGTCAGTTCGATGGTACCTTCTCTGCTTACTTCGGTCATCGACGGTTAGACATTACTGAGTTAGTAGAGCCACGTAAATGCAACGAATACGGCAAAGAGGTACAACGTAAAATAGAGGCTCTGGAGTTGGTTGCAGAGCTTGGTAGTGTCTCTAAAGCCGCTCGTATCTTAGGTTGCTCACGCCAAACCTTATATACCTATCAGCAAATAATGGAAGAGGAAGGGCCACTTGGCCTCAAACGGATTAATAAGCCACTGAAGCGCAGTAAAAACGCAATCCCAGAGAGCACCGAAGATAGGATTATCGAGTTGACGTTACTCAACCCGCATAATACGTCGATACAAGTGATGAAACTACTCAAACAAGAAAACATTACCGTGAGTATCAGTACCATCCAGACTATCTGGAAAAGAGAAAAGCTCAATACACGAGAGATGAGAATCAAGCAATCCCAATCAATGAGTATCGATGTGTGAGGCAGTTGAACGATATGAATACTAGAATATAAAGGCAATGACAGAATCGGTTGGTACTTATCCCGTCATGTTCCCTCAGTAATGACACTGAATTTTCGCCCGTGTGTTATATCTGTTGTGTTCGTTAATGCATGTGGCAATCGTTTACGCCTCGTTATTCATTCGTAACTTGCCATCTTTCTTGTTGTGCCTGTGAAGTTGTCTGATACTTCGATACGTTTCATTTCGATGTTCATGGTGGGTTCGATTTTTTTAAGACGTGCTATATCACTGGCGATTCGTTTACAGCCTAAAAACAAGATACCATCGAGTGGTGTTATGACATCTCCAGCCTTGAGGCAATCAACGAGGGAGGTGGCAGAGAGTGGTGTTTTTGTCCCAGCAACGTAGCGGGTTGCCACAAACTCATTCGTATAGTGAATTTCTTTTGGTAACATTTGTTCGCTTTTGGCGTAAATCATTCCGCTTTGTTTACCATTAATAACTCGATGCTCTTTATACACTCGTGTTTCCTCGCCTATGGTGGCCATAGCTTGTGGTGCGCGTGTGATGAATAAGCGAAAAGGTAGATCTTCACTTGTGATGTAATCGACAAGGTTAAACGCTAATCTTGCTCTCGCGATCTCTCCGAGTGGCTTGTCACAACAGATTTGTAGAACCTGATCCCATTGGCTGGTCAGTCGAGTGCTTTCTTTATCGCTTCTAACTTTAACCTTTTGAATATCGTAATGAATTATCTTTTCCATGGTTGATTTGGCCTTCCGTTTTGCTTGCTTCGTTAAATTCCAACCTAACATTATTTTTTTTATAACAAATTAAAGCAGTTATCCACAAAGTTTGGGCGTGACCTGTCTAAAACCTTCGTAGATTGAGTTTATACTCATGGTACTAAATAGATCGAAATCACCTAAAAATGCCGATAATTGTTTTCAAATTGAAGTAAAAAGCGCCAATTATAAAACTTACCGCGACACTAATAGGCGGGTATATTAGTTGACTTCTAAAAGAGCCCAATGATGGTTACTTTGCAATTGGAGTATATTACCGCCAGTGCTCCTTGAAGCGAGAATTAGAGCAACTGCCATTGATTTCTTGAGAGGTAATGGGGGGTTGGTTAATCTCTTCACCCTCGTTAGGGTACCAATAGGCGGATACCTACTTATAAGCTCTCATCCGCTCCAAATTCACGAGTTGTGATCTGATTTAACTTTTTGGTGAAATTACCTCTGTTAATCCCTAAAACCCTAGCAGCCTTAGACTGATTACCGCGCGTATGAGTTATCAACTCAGTAAACAATATTTCAAACACAGCAGGAGTCACCCAAGACATATCAGGGCTAACTGATTGTTTATCAAACCATGTCGGTTCCAGTTCTGCTCGGATAAGTTTTTTTAAATGGTCTTTGTTGATTGGGGTTAGTTGGTCATTCATAGAAGTTGAAGGTCATTAAGGAACGTTATCATTCTAACAAATTTACCGTGAAATCGCCTTAAAATCAGCCGACGCGGGAAAATACGAATACGATGGACACTACCCAGCGTAATAAGCAACGAGGACATTTTTAATCATAGGCTCAAAGCCATTCGTTTCCAAAAACACTCGACCAATCACTGTCCGGTAATGCCCATCATTAGCATAAAGATCACCATCTCTATTACACAGAGACCAATTTCGCTTTTCTTCCTAAAAATAGTAATCAGGATTGCTTTGAAGGTTTCGAGCATAACGCTGACCAAGTTCGAGACCGTGAGGATTATCAGCGCAAGGAAATAAAACCACCCAAGTTTTTCCAGCATGTCGGGGCTCTAGACTCCCCACCCCGTCGGAGAGGTGAACATCCGTGACTTACCTTCTGCATGCGTAAATTTTTTTCATCTCAGAGCCCTACACCGCAATACCATTAGCCAAAAACCGTTCAATTGTTGGCCAGCTCATCTGCATACGCAGGTAATTATCTAAAAAAGTACTCCATTTCACTCTAAAGGAACCACGATGCCTAGACCTAAACGCGCGTCCGGCAACCACTTTACCCGTGGCGGACAAATTACTTTTCACTCCATTCGGATGTTCTTTCAAGTCAACAATACTTTAGTCTACGCCGCCATTTGGTCGGTGATAGCGCTCACTGGCGTTCTTACCTGGCTACGCGCGCCCGATAACGCCTTTTGGTCTGTGTTCTACTACTGGCGCAATCATATCTATGCCAACTTTGGGCACGATCTTAACAGCGAAGTCACGACTTTCTGGGGCGGGAAACGCTACGTTGGCACTCTCGCTTCCCAACTGGAAAACACCCAACTCATCAATCTCTACGATAACGTGATACGCCAGGCACAAATCAACTTTTTGATTGGCATCGGTATTGCTTTCACCATCTTATTGCTCGTCATGACTTTCTTTAAACGACAAGGCGAAAAACAAAGTGAAGATTTTCACGTCCGAGGCTTTCAATACGCCGAGCCCAAAGTGCTCACTAACGATTTAAAAAAACGGGCAAAGAAACTCAAAAAACAGGGCGTAGGTAACGGGCGGATTTCTGATTTCAAAGTGGATGGGCAGGCCTTGTTTAAACATGAGTTTGAAGTTCAGCATATGCTCATCGACGGCACCACAGGGGTCGGTAAATCCGTCATGCTTCGTAAACTATTACGCTGGATACGTAAACGTGGGGATAAAGCCATTATTTATGATAAAGGCTGCACCTTTACCAGCAAGTTCTTTGACCCTACCCAAGACACCTTACTCAATCCCTTTGATGAACGCTGCGCCAATTGGAACGTCTGGTGTGATGCTAAGGATGCCCCTGATTTTGAAAACATTGCGAACGCGCTTATCCCGCAACATGGGGAAGGCGATCCGTTCTGGGTTGATTCCGCTCGGACTATCTTTTCAAGTGCGGCGTATCGCATGAGCCAAGATGACAAGCCCTGCTCGACCGCAAGGCTACTTAGCCTGATTTTAACCTCAGAGCTCGAAGCGTTGGGTAATTTCCTACAAGGTACGGAGTCGGCATCCTTAGTCTCCAAGGACATCAAAAAGACCGCCATCTCGATTAAGTCCGTGTTGGCCACTTACATTAAGAGCCTACGCTTTTTAGATGGACTGGATGAAAAAGGCGATAAAGGCCAACCCAAACGCAAGCCGTTTTCCATCACCGATTGGGTACAAGATGATAAACAAAAAGGCTTTTTATTCTTATCCAGTAACGCGCAGCAACACGCCTCTCTGCGTCCTTTGATTTCGACTTGGCTTGCCATTGCCTCTAACGCTATCTTGGGACTCAAAGCCGATGAAGACCGCCGTATCTGGGTGATTATGGATGAGATGCCGAGTCTACATAAATTACCTGAGCTTGATAACATCATTTCAGAAGTGCGTAAGTTTGGGGGCTGTTATGTGATTGGTCTCCAATCATATGCGCAGCTCGTGAAAACCTACGGCAAAAATACCGCGGACGTCATTTTTGATTTACTCAACTCTCGCTTTTACTTTCGCGCACCATCAGCGCAGATGGCGCAAATCTCATCCAAAGATTTGGGTGAGCAAGAGGTGGACGTCTCAAGAGAGCACATTTCTTACGGTGCAAATGCACTGCGTGATGGGGTATCGATTGGCCACCAGACGGTGACACGACCGGTTATCTCTAGCAGTGAAATCCAAGCCATGGATGATTTGCAATGTTACCTTCGCGTACCAGGAAGCAGCTTCATCACTCAACTGGATTTGCACTTTGATAAAATGCGAGATGTGACACCGGCCTTTATCAAACGTAATTACACCCCATCGCCCGCCATGACCAAGGCGTATCAAAAAGCGATTTACTTTGAGTGTGTCGCCCCGGGTATGCTCCTCAACGAAGAAGAGCGGAATGCACTCACCGAAATCCAAGCCAAGCAGTTTGAAACGCCGGAAGAGATGAAGCTGGAAACCGACCAAATCCAACAAGCACAACGAAGTGAGACGGTCAAAGCGTTAACCAGCAAGGAGACCGAAAAGCTCAAATCAGACAGTGACCATAAAGAGCGAGCGCAGCAAGAGCTTGAAGAGTCGGCGATATCTCAAGATATCGAAATGGACTCGGGAGAAATGGTGGAATGAATAGTCATTACGTTTTGAGGAACTTAAAAAACACTCTGGAGGGGATATCTGAATGTGAATTATGGGCTTACTATAACTCAAACGACATTGCTCACATTGCTTCCAGTGTAATTTCAAGCTTAATCTTGAAAAGCTCCCATTTTTCAATTTATTTAGCTAGCGGCATACTAATCTATGCCGCTTTTCTTTCTTGCCTTACGTTGTTTCCTCAACAATGGAAGGTGATTATGAAACCAAGAGCCCAACACAAGCGCCAACATAGCGCGAGTAAAAAAACCGAACACTCACCAAAACACACCACCTAAAAAACAACCTGAACCACTCTTTGTTCTTGATATGCTCGACGGCAACGACTGGCGACATCTCGTGCTGACTTATAGAGACGCTAAAAGGTTAATCCAACGCACGCACCATAGAGGCTACACCCTAGAACCTTACGATAACCGCTAATCACTAGACCGCCACAAGCCTTGCCATTGCAAGGCTTTTAAACTCCGCCTCTCGTCCTGACTACCGCTCAGTTTTTCTGCTAGCGGTAATTTACGTTGTATAAGGAGCATCACCATGTCAATCAAAGACAAACTCAAATCTCTGTTATCACTATCAACACGTACTGATACGCTCTAATTTTAAGAAGATGTGAATTGATGCGTCAAGGACGATTAAACGGTGCGCGTTTTGCTATTCAATAGAAATATAACCCTTGAATTTATGGTTCAATAACGAAACATTTACAACTATGAAAAAAGAGCCTTTGTTATCAACTCTAGATTAAAAGGAGGACCATCCTCTTTTCTTCTCTCTTGATAAACATATCTGTCATCCATAACAGAACTGTCCACATCAACATAAATCGGGAGCAATGATGAATTTACAATAGTCTTATATTTACGATTAAACTCGTCGGTCACCTTTTCCTCAAACAAGAAGATATTGTGAATAGGGGCGTCATCTATTGGCTCCTCATTAAAATGAAAAACAGATAGAGCCCCTAAATTGCGATAGTTATGAGGTAAAAACTGATTTACCAAATTATTATTTATTCTCCACAGAATTTCAGATGTGTTACTTGCTATATCGATGTTAGAAACCAAAGCATGATGAAAAGGGAATGTGACAATATCAACAGCCCCAAGCTGAAAAGAAGGTTTTTCAGGCAGAAAAAATGGATTGCAACTTCTCATTTCTTTTTGCTTTGTCAATAAGTCAAAAGCACGTTCAAAGTCCAATTGGATGCGAAAATCGGTTTCATCAGCATAAGGTCCTTCAAATGTATTGATGACACCGCCACGCCTAACTTTATTATCATCTAACGCTCTAACAATAAATTCCTTCATCAACTGTTGTTCAATAACAAACAGCTTCCCCGGTTTGGTAACACCATTTTCGACCAAAGGGATTTCATTATAAAACTTTAATGGGTTTTCTGGTTTTCGCTTGAGAAAACTAAACATTGCGTGACTCCTAATACTGATGCGTAGAACACTCACCTCAATATACCCCAAACTTCCACCTAAGGAACCCATGCGCATTCTCACCATCTAGTGAAACTGGCTCTCAATCCACTCGATTAACACTTCACCACTCAAACTGCATAAGGACAAACTCATGCTTTCCATCAGCCCCCTAAAATCCGCTGCGGGCGCAGCGGGGTATTACCTAAAAGAAGAGCAAGACTTAAACCAGTCCACCCTATCTCTTGAGCAAGACAACAACGACAACTACTACCTTAAAGAAAAGAGCGCTGAGCCAAACAGCTTTTGGCACGGCAAACTCGCCGAAGAAGCAGGATTGCTTGGTAAGCCTGTTGACCAAAAAACACTAGAATCCGTCTTATCTGGGCACCTCGGTGACGAGACTATCAAAGGGAAGCGTGATGACCATAAATCAGGTTTTGATTTAACTTTTTCAGCACCAAAAAGATTAAGCACACTGGCACTTGTTGGAGGCGATACTCGCCTTATTGACGCACATACCAATGCGGTTAAATTTGCGCTATCTCAATTAGAAAAAGACGCAGCGCAAAACGTATCGATTAACAAAGACGGCGTACGTGAGTTCTCCAACACCGAAAACATGGCCTTTGCGGTTATTCTCCATAAGACCAGCCGTGAAAACGATCCACAAATCCACTCCCACTCTCTTGCCGCTAATATGACTCGCGACCAAGAAGGCGTCTTGCGCACACTGGCTTCCAGCATCAAACAAAAAGGCGGGGCAATTAATGGTACTGGGGAACGCATCTACAACTTCCAAAAATACTACGGCATCTTATACCAGAGTCAATTGGCTAAAGAGGCGCAAGAATTAGGCTATACAACGCGAGGCGTCGGCAACGGGCAATTTGATGTAGAGGGTGTGCCTCAAGTACTCATCGACACCTTCTCTACTCGAACGCAGCAAATCAACCAACAAGCCTTAGATTTCGGCGTTGATTCCCGCGCTGCGAAAGACGTAGCAAACCTCGACACTCGAAAACCCAAAACCTATGAAAGTGACTCCGCCCTAAATGCCAAATGGCAACAGCAGACGAAAGCCGCCGGATTTAACCCCGAAACCTTAGTGCAACATGCACTGCAAATCGCCAAGCAGCCCTATCATCCTGAGCACATCTCCCAAGACGCCTTTGAGCGTGCCATCGAACACCTTGGTCAACACCGCACTGCCCTGCAACTGGAAAAAGTCATTGAACGGGCAGCCTCAGAATTTACCAAAGGCGGTATTCAAGCCAATGCCATTGACCTAAAAGCGGTCGCAGACCAATGGATAAAAGAAGGGACACTTATCCCTCTGGCAGAGAAAGGGCAATACACCACCAAAGGCTTAATTGATAACGAGAAAGCGCTTATCGACAGCACCCAAGGTCGGGCACATCACATGCGTACCCACGTTGCACCCAAAGTCCTAGACAAGCTCGCTATTCCTGAAAGTCAGCAACGTATGCTTACCGACCTTTACCACTCCACCAAACAGTTCCACGTGGTGAATGTGCATGGCTCATCACAAGATATTGCGCAGCTGCTACTCAATGTAGGCAATCACAGTGGTAAACGCGTCCAGTTCGTCTCACAAAGCGCCAAAACAAAAGCGGAAGGGATGGAGAGCCTACAGCGACAAAGCAAAACGCTTGGCGCGTGGATAGCCAACACCTTCTCACCAGAGCAGCGCCACACCACCCACAGCTTATTGCAAAGCGATACGCCGCTGACCAATAAAGACGTCTTGCTCATCGATGACGCCAATAAGATGAGCGCGAATGAATTGTTAGCCCTCACCGATAAAGCCAAACAATCGAGCAGTAAAGTGGTGATGCTTAATCGCGTATCAAGCCGTCAGGGATTTAAAGCCAATAACGCTATCTCGCTGTATCAAAAAGGCAATGTGGAGAGTCATTCTTGGGTTGGCAAGCGAGCCAGCAACACCAACGTGAAACTGCATGACAATGACACCGATAGGATAGCGCGTGTGTACGCCGACCTCCCCGATAAAGCCAACACGCAAGTGATTGCCACCTCCGGCGTCGAGCAGCGGCGGTTAACCGAAGCGATACGGGGCCAGCTCAAAAATACCGGCGCCCTCGCCAGACACGAAACCACCCTATTCACTCAAACCCCTCACCACCTCTCCAAAGCGCAACAACCACTCGTTCAACACTACAAACCAGGCATGACACTCACCCACTGGGAGAAAAACAAACCTCAGAGTTTTGTCATCGCCAGTATCGATAAAGAGAGCAACACCATGACCGCACTCAGTAAACACGATGGACAGTCACACACCTTTAACCCGTCCAATCGCGCCTTTAAGCGCATGAAGATGCAAATCAGTAAACCGCAAAGTCTCAACATCGCCCAAGGCGAACGTCTTCGAACGCTAGGCAAACACTTCCCTGCCGGCTTGGACGCGAACCAAAGCTACCTTGTCACTCACCTTGACAAAGAAAGCCTCACGCTTGAGAGCAAAGGGAAAACGCAGCGCGTCAACTTAGAGAGCCTAAAAGACGCGCCGCTGCAATACGACTATGTTCACGGCGCCCACCATATTAAGCCAAAAGCCCATACCTTGCTGTCAGGCAAAGCGTTTACCTTATCTAAGCCCCTGATAAACGACCTGACTGAAAAAACAGAGCGCCTTGATATCTTCACCGACAAACCGGACAAAGCCCAAAGCGCACTTGAGAAAGAGCAAGTATCCCCATCAGCCATTGAGCGCGTATTGCAGACGCAAAATGTCAACGACCGCTACCTAAACGACGCCACCCAAGACTTGCTAAAGCACGATGTCAGTCAGGCACTATCGGCACTAGCAAAAGCGCAGAGCACCCCACTCCTTGAAAAAGCGGTCAGCTTTGCCCTGAACCACCTCTCAGAGCGAGAAGCGGCATTTAGCCAAAAAGCGTTAGTCGTGGAAGCGGTGCGCTACGCCTTTGAAGAAGCCGGTGGCTCTGTTACTAAAGAGCAGGTTGAAACAGAGCTAACGAAACGCAGCGACACCCTCTCTGCAGAGTACAGTGACGGCACACGCTGGACGACGCAAGCCGCGCTGGAGACTGAAAAGCGCATCTTGCAAAACATCACAGAGGGTAAAGACCAACATCAGCCTTTTGCGACGCCTAAGCAGGTGCAAGATTTTCTCGATACCAAGCCTCGCTTAACCCAAGGCCAAAAGGACGCCATCACCCTTATCTCAACCACCAAGGACAGCTTTGTGGCCATCCAAGGGTTGGCCGGCACAGGGAAGTCCACCATGCTTGAATCCAACATTGAACTTATCCAGTTAGTGAAAGAAGCCAGCCAGCAACCAGAGCAAAATGTCATCGGTCTTGCGCCTACGCACGCAGCGGTAGCAGAGCTCGAAAGCAAAGGCGTGAAAGCGCAAACCCTGGAAAGCTTGCTCTCTGACATCCGACAAGGAAACCGCGATGCCAGCGACTACCAACACACTTTGTTCTTTCTCGATGAAAGCTCCATGGTCAGCAATAAGCAAGCCGACGAGTTCACCGCACTGGTAAATCTCAGTCAATCCAAAACAGCCCTACTGGGCGATAAAGAGCAGCTGTTATCCCTCAGTGCCGGTAAGCCTTTTGAACTTGCCATGAGTCAAGGTCGCATCGAAACCGCTTACATGACCGATATGGTGCGTCCACAAAATGATACCTTGCACAATGCACAGCAAAATACCATTGATAAACAGCCACAAAGCGCTCTGGACAAACTTCAACGCCAAGCGCCTGACACTCAAGGCAATAACCAACATGTGATTTCCACGCTGGATGAAAACGATAAAAACCGACGCAAAGCGCAGCTGACCGCCACCGAAAAGCTGCCCTACGTTGTGGCAAAGGATTATCTAGAGCGCACCCCAGAAACCAGAGAAAGCACGCTTATCATCGCTTACACCAACAAGGAACGTGACACCATCACCAACTACATCCGTGTCGGGTTGATGAAAAATAATGACATTGGCAAAGAAAATATCATGGCAACCAGACTGCGCTCTATCGGGGCAACCGGAGAAGAACTCACCACCATGATGCCTTATCAAAAGGGCTTGGTACTGAGCACTAAACGAGGCGAGTACGCCACGATTACCCATGTGGATTCAGAGCATGGCGTAGTAACACTTCAAGACGCGAGTACAGGTAAGACAAGACCGTTCTTACCGCGTAACCGTGACCACCGTTTCACCACACTGTTCTCTTCGTCAGAAAAGCCACTCTCAACGGGCGATAAAATCATCACCCGCTTTACCGATAAAGACCGCGGTATCAAAGCCAACGTCGAATACCGCATCACGCAAGCCAATGAGGAAGGCATCAAAGCGCAATCCAAAACAGGGCAAACGCTCACCATTCACCCCAACGAGCTTAAAGATGGGCATTGGGACTACGCTTACAGTCGAACTGCAGACATGGCACAAGGGGCCTCCTATCCCCACGTCATTACCGCGATACAAAGCAAAGCCGCACTGACGAACCTGAGACGGGCTGGTATCGATGTCACCCGTGCCAGCCAGCACATCCGACTCTATACCGACAACACAAAACAACTGGTCAAAAGCTGGTTATCCAAAGAAAGTCATAAAGCCAGTGCGATAGAAACCCTCAGCCAAATCCCACCCAAGAACACCACCTACTTTAACCGTAATGCTCTGCCTCATGAGGACGTCCGATTCCAAAATAAAAGCGGTGACTTTGACTACAACAAATTTAGGGAGCACATCAATACGCAACTACCCAAATACACCGAAAGTCTCGCCGTTCAGTTATTAGGCCAGCCGAATCAATCCAAATCAGACAGGGATTACTTAACCTTTGGCCTTGGCCAATCCGCCACCAAAATCACCCTGACCGGAGCGTACCGTGGTTATTTTAAAGACTACACGACAGGCGAAAAAGGCGCATTAATTAACCTGATTATGAACCATAAGGCAATAAGCTACAAAGAGGCCATGAATGAAGCACACAAGATGCTCAACGAACCAGAAAAATACCAACTGGAGGAAAACAGCAAACATGAAAAATTGCTCAACACTACCCCAAGGCATATTGCACAGTTTGAACAAAGAGCCAAAGAGTACATTAGCCAAAGCCTGCCAATGGATGGCACATTAGCGCAAACGTACTTAAACAAGCTCGGTGTGAATAATATTGAAAATCACCATGTTAAATTTCACCCTGCGGTGTATTCATCCGAAGACAAATCCTTTCACCCTGCGATGCTAACCAACATCCACAATAAAGAAGGTGAAACCAAAGCCATTGAAGTGACCTATTTAGACACCCAAGGAAATAAAGATACCTCCCTAGATATTAATCCAAGAACCCTAGGAACAAAATCCAAACAATTAACCCACTTCCATCAAGGAGAGAATTTAAACACCACCATCATCAGTACCTCAATTGAAAACTCTTTTTTAATTCGAGACCAAACTCAAGGGCAGATTGATATTATTAATGTCAATCACAAGAACGACATTCAAAACATTTCTACCGACGAACTGAGGCAGAACATCATTATTGTATTAAACCACGGAAATCACGATTTAAACCCCAACAATATTGAAAAAATTGTCGAGAAATTTAATGGAAGAGACATTCAATTTATATCAGAAGACAACCTTAAAGGGGACATCAAATCGTGCCTTGATAAATTAGAGAGGGATAACAGCATACATGACATTGAATTCAGTGAAGCACACTCTTCTCATCAAGAGAATGAATTAGACACACTCAACTATAATGAAAAAAAAGAACTCGACAGCCAATCACTCGAACACTTTGAGCCAAAAGAACATTCACCTCAACAAGAAATGGAATTTAATCAACCAGAGAAAGAGAGCTATTGGGAAGACAAAGAAATCGACAGAGAGTTAGAGCGATAATAAAAGGGTAGCCAATGGCTACCCTTTTTTTTCGCCGTCAAGATACTCGTCGACGCTTTTATCAACCAAAGCGGTGTTGGATCTTCTTTGATCAATCGAATCCGATTTATTCTTATAATACCCCTCCCCATCAAAGCTATGCGCCAAATTTAAATTTAGCACACCTTGTACCTGCCTAACTCTACGATACGTTTCTTCCATCAACTCACGGTTCGACGGCCTTTCATCGTCACTGTCATTCAGTTTAATACGCAATGCCAATGTCAAAAGCTGACGAATCGCATCAGCATCAGTTAAACCCTCTCTCTTTTTAAAATTGCGAAAATCTTGCTCTAGCGGCCCCTTGATTGTGGCTTGTAATACTGTGCTTCTTGCCATTTTTAGATATTCTCCCACCAAATTGGGTTAATACGATTTAATGTATATTTAAATACGATATCATATTATCACAACCTAACAATCGCTCACAAACAAAGCCAGAAAAGGGCTAAATTGAAATCAAATACAAATACACTCACTTTCAAATCAAATAGCCTGTAAACCTTACCATGCATGGGTTAAATGGATATTAAATACATTTAACATATTTTTAAATACGATTTCAGCGGCTAATTAGTTGAGATTTTGAAAATTTTTTACACTCTACCCCCCCTTCATCATTAAATATAACTTTTTGTATTTATTGTCTTTATATTCTTAACAGACAACCATTCGCATTGTAATCAATGCGCCGTGGTGTGTGGTGAAGAATTGAAAATACAGGGGCATCTTGGGGGCGCTTTCCAATTAGTCTTTGTTTTCGCTAAGAGGCTAAATTATCGATGAAAAACGCCCCTATTGGAAGGGGTTGGGGTGTAGATTTGACCACACTGTTTTTACATTAACGCCAAGTTACTCTTATACAGGGGCACTTTCACCCCAAAAATACAGGCTAGAAATGAAAAAATTTTAGAACGCACCATCGCATCAAATCAATCAAATATCCATTATATACTGGAGGCATTTCGTGAACAGTATCTAATTATGATTTTCATTATAAACCCTTAACAAATATAAATTAAGAATACGTAACTATCTACTTACTCTGGCAATCAGTAACAAAACAATAATGGAATTCGTCATGGAAAGACAAATAAAACTATTTTCACTGAAGAGAAAAGGAGCAGCAGTCCCTAAAGTAAACATAATTAGTATCAAATCAACTTTCTCATGAGGACGAAGCTTAAAGGTTGGCAAATTACTATAGTCATTGTAAGTCATTAACTATTCTGGTTGTCATGGCGTTGGGCGGTAAGGCGTTATCCAAGGAAAAACAAGGCTTAGGTACGTAGAAAAGATTATCTGAATCAACGAGATGAAGGACAATTTCATGGATGGCAAAATCGACTGTCTCTTTAATCTGGTTCAGATCTTATCTCTCATCAACTTTGCAGACGCGCTCTGGGAGAGAAGAGTTGGGAGCTGCAATTATGCAAAATATAAGCTGACGAATGCCCAAGTGGAAGCTGGGAATGTATCGATAGGCCTTAGCCCGAGGAGTCAGGGATACTGATTACTTTAAATTGAAGATTAGACAAACCTCAATCCTAGAAACTCACTCTACCATTTACCCAGAAATCAAGCTCATCTAAGCGGAGAAGAGCCATTTAGGTATTGTAAACTCTGGTCGAAGATAACTCTCAGTCAAAGACGGCAAAGCAGAAAATTCATGGTAGTACTGCTTGTTTCTTTGGCGAGAAGAGCGTACCACTTTCGCAGTTGGCTTCCTCTTCTACGCCTTTCCATGAGTGTCGCAGTTATTATCTGAAATCAGGGATAAATGAAAACCAGCATTAATTTACTTTGATTAAGCTGATCCCAATTTAATCAATATTGAAAGGGCTAATTCTACAACTAAACAACTTACTCCTTCAGAAATTGGACAATTGTTCATGCCATGAGGCTAGATCCTATAGCCAATCGACCTAAATAAAAGGACCCATAGCTAAGCCACCGAAGCCAGAAACAGCAGAAGCCCGGTAGAAACATTAGCTTATTCTCGCTTTGTAGCCTCATTTTAATCATGCATAAGTGTACCCGTCTTTTCGCTAAATAAGCTCTACTAAAGTTTTTATAATAAGTTTTTTTATCAAACCAGTAATATTATTCGCAGAGCCATTTAACAGAAGATCGCCGGACTAACGCTAAAAACCTACTGGATAACACTAGAACGTATTGTGCATTATCCTCGAAAAACTAGACTTTTGGTGACATAACTAGCGCTATCGTAAAAACTCATTTCACTAAAATAGTAATCAATCAACTATCAATGTAAGAATATATCCTCCCGTAAAAATATATTTCCCATAAAATTCCTTCCCTTTTTTAAAGGTTTCATTTAAATCTACATTTAAAGATATTTTAAGTGTTTTTTCATTTGTATTTATATAGGTAAGAGTTGCTGAATCAAAATCAAAATAGTAATTAACTTCAGGAAAGATGGCTTTAAATAGGCTCTCTTTGGCCGAGAAAGCTAAAGAGAATGCAGTTGACTTAACAAAACCACATTTATTTAATAGATTTATTTCGGGCGGGCTTATAATTGATTGTTTCAAGCTTTCCGAAACTTCAGCATTCAGCGATTCGATATCAATGCCTATTCGTTTATACAAACTGTCTCTACAAATAGCGCAAACTGCTACTTGGTCGGCATGGCTTATGGACCCTTTTACACTTTCAGGCCATACAGGTGCTCTTTGATTACCAATACCAACTATCGTATTCGTATGTTCGAGCTGCTTTAATATTGAAATGGCCAGTCCCCTACCAGCCAAAAATTCTGCCTTTCTATTATGTACTGAGCCTGATATTTTCTTGTATAAGTCCCTCCCTAACAGTTTTACTGCTAAGGTATCCGAATAATAGATAGGGTCAAAATGACATTTAAGACAAACAATAGGAATGCCATCGAATTCTAACGTTTCGACAGCAGTAATAAATGGAAATATGGGCGTGCATTTCATAGATTTGAACATTCCATCACTTTGATTTAGTTATAGCAAAAGTGAATATAAAACATCTTGCGTATCAATAACCCTTTTTTAAGATGAATTTTATTTTCTGATTGAATTAAGTATGTTTTACCAAACTGACAGACCCAAAAAACCAATTCGGGCTATTAAGTACACCTACCAAAACGGTATTAAAGAGCCTGTTCATGACCATCAGGTTATTCAGGTTTTACACATACTGGAAGGGGCAATTCGAGTCTATGCCAAAGATAATTGTTGGGTCATTCCTCCATCTCGGGGCCTGCTGATTCCAGCAGGGGTACCTCACAGCTTAGTCGCGGTAGGCCGAGTTGAAGTACGAACTCTTTTCATAGATCCCTTAGCACGTGCTGATCTTGGTAATGAGTTAGGTATATTTCAAGTTAACCCGCTGCTTAGAGAGCTGATTAATGCAGCTTCTGATTTCTCTGATAATCTTACAACAGGTTCACGCGAAGAACGTATCAACGAACTTATTCTTGATGAGTTGCGCTTAATTCACCTCACAGACTTTAATGTACCCATGCCTTCATCGAAAGAACTTAAATCTTTCTGTAAACGTGTGACCGCTCATTTAGAGCGCCCCTGGGAACTAGCCGATGTTGCGCTCTCACTGAATGTGTCGGCACGAACTATTTCCCGTAAATTCCACTTAGAGACTGGTTTGAGCTTTGGAGAATGGCTCAGACATTTTAGGATACTTAAAAGTATGGAGCTACTGGCTAGTGGCTATTCTGTTACGGATGCAGCAGTAGCAGTTGGTTACGATAGCCACAGTGCTTTCAGCACAATGTTTAAGAAGCGTACTAGCATTTCACCAAACTCATTCGTTGCCTTCCCAAGTCTGGTTCAAGAAAGTGACGTATCACTGAACACAGAACAATCATCAATTGGATAAGTGCAACAAGCGAGCCTTATCCCTTTCTCGATACTATGCGTTTCTAATACGTCGGTACATCCTCCTCGAGTATTCCCTTCCACCCTAACCACACATGCGCCGCATAAACCATTCCTACATACTGAGTTGATGTAAGCACCAGCATCTTCGGCCAACTCCAGTATTGATTTTTCGCCATTTGCTTTATCACAAAGCACTTCATTATCTAGATGAACTTTAATTTGGGTTTCCTGTGCCAAAGGAGTTTGACTCATAAGTGAAAAATGCTCTGTGGCAATGTCACTCGGCTCAACTTTCAGAGCTAGAAGGTTACTGGTCATATCAGCAACATAGATACCCCAAATACAAGGCACCCCAATGGCAGCTAAAAACCATAAAGTGCTCATGAACTGACCTCATTTAACCTTTCACTGCAAATGCTTTCGACATTAGCTAACGCAGCATTAGCAAAGTCCGATAAAAATACTTCCAGTTCCTGTTGAGCCCCTGTTTTTGGCTCTCCTGCCATTTCCCACACTACCTTGCAACACGAGTCAGTAAGCTCTTCAACTCTCATGAGCTCCCAAAGGTTTCTGAGGTTCAGAGAAGTGGAAATTATATTGAAGTGCATTTTCATGTTGGAGTTATCTCTAAACGAGATTTGGTCAACAACATAATCACCCGAATCGAATGTCTTAACCCTAACCTGACCTAATCCTTCACCTATCATCTGGCATTTATTTAGCCCATCAGTGAATCGGTCAAATCTTGAAAAGTTTCCTACAACACTCCAGACAACACCGGCTGGAGCCTCAATCTTCTTTTCCATTCTTAAGGTTTTTGTTTGAGGAATGGCAGGATAGAAGTGTCGATGACATATAGTATTTTCCATGTTTTCTCCCTACCAGACGGGTATAGAACCCATCTGGTTTTTATTTTTGGCTTTTGTTACGCTGCTTTCGTGGATTCAGCGATTTCTTTAACGTTATTCAAACAGCTTCGGGCAAAGCCTTCGACAAACGATTCAAAATCAGTTTGGTTGGTTTCGTTATTGTAAGGTTCACCGGCAATATCCCAGATAGCTTCACAGTGGTCATTATCGATCTGATTAACTCGCATTGATGACCATAGATTTCCAATATCCATATTTGTGTAAATCAAGCTCCAGTCCATTAGCATACTTTGTTCATCACGGTGATTGAGCTGCTCTATAACGACATGCCCATCTTCAAATAACTTTTTACGAACGGAACGTGCCCCTTCGCCAGTCATTTCAATTCGTTCTAATCCATCAACAAATTTATGGAAGCCTGAGAAATCTCCCACAATTGACCAAACCTCAGCAGCCGATGCTTTAATAGTAACGGGGGTACTAATGGTCTTTGTATTTGGAACATTAATTAGTGTTGAGCGTTTTTCTGAATAATTCATCTATATATCCTTAAGGTATTAAAACTGAAAAATATCTGAAAATTACAGGTTACTTGGGTTTATGAAGTTACTAATTTGATGTTTACAGTTTCTGCAATAAATCCGCTTGAAATGAGATACCCTAAATTGGCGTCAATCAACTTGTTGTCTTTTTCCGGATAATCCAATCCAGATTGATTTAAACGGTTTAAGGTTTTTTTATAATCTATATTTGAGATGTCACCAATATCCTCTGAATTTTCATCGAGATAAAATGACACTACTTGATATAAAGCATTTGATTCATCTAGTGTTAGCAGCATGCTTCTCCACTGATCATCCGATATAAATTTAATTGGTATCCCATGATGATTTAGCCGACCCACATATTGTTTCCAAGTTAGTGGTTTCGGGTTATGAAAGTGAAGAACAGGTGTATGTTTAACTTTATCTAATGAACCTTCCACAAGACCTTGGGCGATAAAGTCGACGGGGCACAGATCGAACTGTAAATCCCAATTTGGGGCGACCCCCATTTGTGCAGCCCCCTTTAATAGCAACAAAATTCGATTCTGGTCAGGGAAACAATGGCCAGTTTGAGAATGCCCAGTAATGTTCCCTGGTCGAACAAGTGTTATTGGGACGCCTCGTTCATAAGCTTGCCAAACCAATTGTTCAGAAACCCATTTGGTGAGGTTATATCCATTGTTTACGAAAGCCGGTAGCTGCCCTGCTGGCCCCTCTTCCACAATGTGTCCTTGTTCATTTAGATTACTTGCAGCACTTAATGTTGAGACATAGACCACTTGCTTCTGCTGACCAGTGCAAGCCATACGTAGTAGATCGATGGTCGAGCGAACATTAGCATTGTAAAGATAAGTGTAATCATAGATATGATTCACTTGCGCACCGTTGTGATAAATGACATCAACATTTCCGCATAGCATTTGGTAGTCGCTGTCAGTTAGACCTAGCTGCGGGGCAGCTAGATCACCACATACCACTTTGATTCGAGGGTTCTGATTAAAGTCATTGACCCCGAATTTTCTATAATTTTCAGCCAGTTTCTTGAGTGCATATTCTTGAGAGCTTGCTCGGATGTGGCAATAGATAATCGCATCAGTCTTTTGAACCAATTGCTCCAAAATATGAACACCTAAAAATCCTGTAGCCCCTGTTAATAAAACTGCACGGGGATTAAATGCGTTAAGATTCTCTTCAGTAAAGGGGGCGATTTTTTGATCCAGTACCAAATCTGCATATATTCGGTCTGAAATCTGCGCCCCTTTCGTGAGGTGGTCCGACGTTAAAAGTTTGCTTAGTGCTTCGATCGTTGGTTTTTCCATGAAGCGAGCTAATGTAAAGCTTCCTTCGTAGGTATTCCTTACCGTGAGGAGCATTTTTGATACAAGTAATGAATGACCTCCCATATCAAAAAACGATGAATTCAGAGATAAGTCCTCAGGGTCAACGTCGAGTGATTCAGCCCATATTTCTCTCAATTCCGTTTGTAATTTAGTCCAAACTTCATCTTTGGTGGTACCAACCGAACGCACTTTGAATTCTGCAAGTTTTTTACGGTCAACTTTACCGTTGACCGTGTAAGGAAATTCTTGGAGCTCTTTGATTAATACTGGCATCATATAATCTGGTAAGCATTCGCCCAACTCAACACGTAATTGGTCGGTAGAAACATTAGATTTCGGACCTTTAACAAAAGCTCTGATCTGTTTTTTATCGTCGGCTATAACTACACACCCAGTGTAAAGGTCTAATCGAAGAATCGTGTTTTCTATCTCACCAAGCTCAACTCGAAATCCTCGAATTTTAAGCTGATTGTCCCGACGACCAATAAAGTTAATTTCACCATTATTGTCCCAAAAGCAAATATCACCCGTGCGATACGTTTTGCCTGCTTTTGAGTTCGATTCAATCGGGGCAAATCGTTCATTAGTTTGAATAATATCTCGTACATACCCAGGTCCAACTCCTTTCCCTGCTATATACAGCTCACCTTGCTCCAGAGTCTGGCAAGGATCGCCTTTTTCATTAATCAGGTAAACCTGAGTATTATTGATTGGCTGTCCAATGACTTTGTTATTGCAGCCTTGATCTAGTCGTTTAAAGGTAGCCAGCACAGTACATTCAGTAGGCCCATATATATTGACCAAATTTGACTGTCCGGACCAATGATCGATCGCTGCACTGTCACAGACATCGCCACCGGTGATGATGTATTCCATAGATGGCCATGAACACTGCGGCATTGCCGATAACATTGCTGGTGGTATGAAACAGTGTGTGACTGACTCTTCTAAGATTAAATTGTTTAGTTGTTCGAAGTCATGTCGCTGCTCTGATGAAGGTACAATAAGTGTCCCCCCAGTTGTAAATGTAGGGAAGATATCTAATAGAGATGCGTCGAAGGAAACTGTTGTGAACTGAAGACAACGAGAATCATATGATAGATTCGTTTCTGTGATATACCAGTGACAGAAATGAGCCACATTCTGATGAGTGAGTTGCACGCCTTTTGGAACACCCGTTGAACCTGACGTATAGATCATCACAGCATTTTGACTTGTGTTTTCTTCGTATTTAAACGACGTCGCTGTTGTTCCGATATCAATATTTTGCTCTAGGGCATCTATTGAAGTAGCTCGCGTTTCTGTCTCAAAATTTAACGCTCCAATTAATAATTGAGGTTTAGAGCCTTTCAATATGTTCTTAATTCGGTCTTCTGGGTACTCGGGGTCGATGGGCACATAACAAGCATTTAGTTTTAACACTGCCAGAATCGTTGCATATAATTCGATGGACTTTGGTAATGCGATTGCTATGACTTGTTGTTCTGCACAACTACCTGAATACAGGAGATTTTGAATATTTGACGCATATCTTTCAACCTTACCTTCCAGCTCTTTGTAAGAGATCGAGGTATCACCAAATTTGACCGCTGCCTTTTGGGGGAACAACATAACCGTATTTTCATAAGCTTCGTATAAACCTTGATAATACTTTCCGTTCTCGATCGTCTCATTAGACTTGTGCCAAAATTTTAATTCATGAAGGTCAACCTCTGAATAGTGCACTAATTCATCACTAGGAATTGTGTTATCTTTGGTTAAACCTTGTGACAAGCGTGTGAGCGTCAAAGAAACACACTGTTCTACAACTGTACAAATTTCTTTGTGAATATCTGCCCCATTATGTGTGAATCCGTTCTTTATGACTGACTTAGTAATTAGCACCAACTGCCCGTCAAATGGTGCTAATGTAGAAACAATGTATTGTTCATTATCACTCTCATGAGCCACGCTAATATACACTGACGACCTTGAACCTAAATCGATGTCATCAGGATGGTAACGCTTAAGAGTGAAATCGACCTTCATTGAGTCTTCAGTTTCAGAAACAGTTTCGTCGGGTTTTGATGAAATAATATTATGACCAAGCTCGTAAATAAGATTGGCTAGTTCATGCGAGCAAGGACACTTGCTATCAAGTGCAATAGAATAAAGTTTCATTGTCTTTCCATGATCTATGAATATTGAGCAAGAAGATTTCGGGTCGGTGCGTGCTCAAAAATGCCTGACGCAATTAGGAATCGGCGGATATTTGCAACCATAGGGTGCTGTCCAGTAATAGGGTACCCACCAACAAGGTTTTCAAGTACTTTAGCTTTAACGACACCTGGAAGGGATAGTTGGTTGATCAACGCTGTATCAAATTCTTTCTGGATATCATTTGTAAGATATTCTTCAAGAAATTTTGGCAATGCAGACCCAATAGCCAATCGAGATGATTCATCAATCTCGGCCCAGTAAATCTTGACTAGCTCTGTCCAAAACTTTGAGTGGCGACCTTCGTCTGCAAGATGATCTGCCATAAGACCCTTAATTGAGCGCTTAACACTGTCGTCACTAGCAAAAGCAGCAACGTCAGAAGTTACAGTGTTCTCAGAGATGGCCACAGCAATCAGTTCAACGCCGGCTTTATGGTTAGCGTCATCTAATGAGGCGATTGCTTTCGGGATTGCTCGACTAAGCTCAATTTCATTAAATACCTGAAAGGGCTTTGAACCAGTTTGTTGTTCCATCTGATTCTGGAAATCCATTGCAACAAATGCGTGGTAGTCTTCATCAAGAACAACTGACATTGCGTCATATCTAGCCTCGAATGAAAACTCAAAAGGAAAACGACCTTTAGCAATATCTAGTGCCGTTTTGTTAACAATTTCAGTCTCAAAAATTACAATATCATTGATATATTTGTATAGGCTTTGAAGCAAAATCGTATTTTGTACCTCTAAACCCAACTTCTCAATTACCGGATCAAAGCACAATGGCTGTCTTTCCTTTGGGTAAAATGAAAGTTCATCATCCTCAATAATGCGTCTTGGTCTTGTCCGGATTGTCGCTCGTTGTTCCCATGAATTTGCGTGTGATTGATAAGCCATTTTATGTTCCCTTTCAACTGCCTTGTTAGTTTATTTGTTTAGTAATAGTGAATTTCTAGAAGGACACACCCGTCGTAGCTTTTGAACGGTCCATGATGAGTACCTGCTGGTCTTATAAAGTATTCACCTGCTGTGTATTTATGCTTTAATTCTAAGGTGTCTTTATCGAGAAGAATTTGGTCACCCGAAACCAGATATACCTCTTCATGGTAATCATGAAGAAATACTTCCTTGGTCCCAGCATCAGGGTTAAAGCGAACAAAGCGAGTTCTTATCCCAGTTTTCTTTTCAGTATCTAGGGTGTCTTCGATAATGATCTGTTCGATGCCAGGGTCAAAACTAGTTGGGCTAGTCCAATTCTCTGAAGGGATATTTAAGATTTTTTCCATAATTTCCAAACTCAGTGTGTATTAAAAAGAAGGCCTTGCTTAGTCGAGCCGATTAAAGGATTCGTCCTGATCCAAAAATGAAGAAACCGCATTTAGAGTAGCCTGCAGAAGAGCTTTTAATGAGTCACTATTAATTGAGACGCCAAAGTAACTCAGCTGTAAATTGGATTGGATCTCAACGTAAGTGACGGCTCTACTTTCAGTACTAAGCCCCAGCGTATGCTCAGAATAATCTTTGATATTTATATCGATATCGAAGGCTTGTTTTATGCCATTAACCAAAGCACTCATGATTCCAGAACCAAGCCCTTCAACATCAACTCTGCGCCCCTTGTGATTTAAAGTTGAACTGATGCATAGCTCACCCGATTCAGACTTGCTTTCATAATCTATCAGTTGAAGATCTGGTTTATCTAAAACGCCATATGACTCTCGGAATAGCCGCCAAATTTCATTCAGGTTCATTTCGCAACCTGAGTGGTTAGTAAATGATTTAACCTTTTCGCTGAAGTCGATTTGTAGTAACCTAGGAAGCCTCAATCCGTGGTTCTGCTCTATGAGCCAAGCTGCACCACTTTTACCTGATTGGTTATTTACCCGAATTACCTCTTCATAAGCACAACCAATATCAATGGGATCAATTGGTAGATATGGGACATCCCAAGTGACTTGCCCCGTTTCAAACCGCTTTGCAAACCCTTTTTTAATGGCATCCTGATGTGAACCTGAAAATGCCGTAAAGACCAACTCACCCGCATATGGGTGCCTAGGATGTACCGGAATTCGATTACAATATTCAGCTACTTCCACGGTTTTCTTGATATTTTCAAACTTAATGTTTGGGTTAACACCTTGGCTATATAGGTTCATGGCCAGTGTTACTAAATCAACATTCCCTGTTCTTTCACCATTGCCGAACAAACAGCCTTCAATTCTCTGAGCGCCACCAAGAACACCAAGTTCAGCAGTAGCAACGCCAGTACCGCGGTCATTGTGTGGGTGGATACTGATAGTTACATTATTGAGATCGCTAAAATTTCTAATGAATAGTTCGATCTGGTCGGCAAACACGTTCGGAGTGTTGACTTCAACCGTAGTCGGTAGGTTTAGTATTAATTGTCTGGATTCATTAGGGCACCATAAGTCTTTTACTGCTTCACAGATCTCTAAGGCAAATTCAAGCTCTGTAAAGCAAAAGGTTTCCGGAGAGTATTCCAAACACCATGTAGTTTCCGGTTGTTCCTCACATAACTGCTTAATCAATTCAACAGCGTCTAAAGCAAGATGAATGGTTTTTTCTTTTGAATTTCGAAAAACCACATCCCTAAATACGGGAGCGGTGGCATTGTAGACATGAACAATTGCCTGTTTTGCTCCTCTCAAAGAATCCATCGTCATTCGAATCAGATCCGGACGTGCCTGAGTAATTACTTGAACCCAAACATCATCAGGTATGTGGTCCTTTTCTATTAGCTTACGGACGAATTGAAACTCAGCATCTGACGCAGAAGGAAACGCGACTTCGATTTCTTTGAAACCACATTGCACAAGATGGTCGAAATACATAAGTTTTCTATCGTGATCCATAGGGTTAGCTAGGGCCTGATTTCCATCCCGTAGGTCGGTTGAGCACCAACGAGGTGCTGATTCAAGTCGCTTGCTAGGCCATACTCGTTCCGGATTAGATACAATAGATGCTGGTGTATATTTTTGAGATGGTTCAGAAATCATGTTTGCTACCTCGCGTTAGTTCATTTCATTTTAAAGTTGAGAACTGAATTTTCTTTCGCTAATGTAAAGAATGAAAGCTGAGCAACCAATACAGTAAAAAATATTAATGCCTCTGAATTAAAAGTCGAGAATGAATAGTTAACCCAAACGGATGACACAGCAGTCGCTAAACAATATAATCCAATAGCTAACCATCCTAATCTTTGCGTTAATAGAGGGTTAGCGTTAATAGAGGGTTATGCTTTAGATGGTAACCATTAAAATATTTTTTCTTGGCCATTATCGAAATTCCTTTTATACCCACTTATCGCATTGATTTAACCTTAATTGTTGGAGCTAGCCATGCTCCATGTCAGTAAACATATTCTCAGACAGGAGGTAATACCTTAAATTATTAATAGATAAATTATTTAAAATAACTATACCCAAGCAAGAGTTAGCTGCCTTTCTTAGTTTATATAGAACAGTCAAGCATAGGATCCAGATGAACCTTCGACGGTAAAATTCAAACTCAAGCCAACTAAAATGTATAATGACGATATTTTCAACCCAAGGCTCACGTATGGGTTGGCTGGTCTAATATCCCAGAATCAGCCGCTAACAAATTGCTTAATGAGACAGTTAACGTTCGGCGATTTTGGGTTTCAGTAGTTTTAACTAATAAACATTAAAAAGAGCACCTAACATGGATGTGGAGCAATTCTCCAAATTAGTGGCTGAGGTTAACATAGGCAAACAACTGCCCAATGCGATTTACCTCCATAAAGATGCATTCAGTGCGCTACCTAATGCACTGACACAGTTCATCCCCGCCGTAGCAAAAGCAGTGAACTTAGATGACGAAAACTGGAACCTTGTTAAACTGTTTAAAAAAGAGTTCCGCTTATCTCTTCTTCACTACCCTAATTTTTATACTGATTCCTATCCCGCATTAGAACAAAGCCTCAATGTCGACCTCTCTAAATTAAGCCACAAAATTACAGGTTATCGCGAATCTGAAAATCCACCGATCTTACATAGAAAAGAGACCATGGTTTTGCCAACGAGTGAATATTACGAACATTTCGTTTCACTCACACAAGAAGGCGAGAATGCAGGCCTGTACGAAAACAGCCGTTTGATTGGTTTTAAACGTTCTTGGGAAAACCTAATAGCACGCAATGGTTACGAGCTTGTCGATGGTCGACTATTCCGATGCTCCTCTGTAACAACGCAAGAAGAAACTGGGATTGATAGGTACAGAACGGCCATCGTGCGTCATGAACTCTCCGCACCAATGAAGACTCTCGTTAAACATGGCTACTTAAAAGGCGAGCACTCAATTTTCGATTATGGCTGTGGCCGCGGAGACGATTTAAGAGAGCTCGAAGCACATGGCCTCGACGCTCTGGGTTGGGATCCGAACTTTCAACCCGACAACGACAAATCCAGTTCTGATATCGTAAACATAGGGTTTGTTCTTAACGTAATAGAAGACCAAGATGACAGACTCGAAGCCCTACTAGACGCATGGGAGCTAGCAGACAAGTTTCTGGTGGTTTCTGTCATGCTGGCTAACGAAAACTATATTGCTCAGTTCAAACCTTATAAAGATGGGGTCATCACCTCTCGTAACACCTTCCAAAAATACTATGCGCAATCAGAAATCAAAGCGTACATAGAGAGAAGCCTACAAGAAGACGCAATTACCGTCGCGCCTGGTATTTTTTATATCTTCAAAGACAAATTGGAAGAGCAACTGTACCTGCAAAATAAATACAAACGCCACCACAAATGGCAGCAACTGACGTCACCAGAGCCTATTGAAGCCAAAGACAAAGCCAAACTGCTTATTACTCAACATCAAGGCTTGTTTAATAACTTTTGGAATACCTGTTTAGAGCTAGGGCGTATTCCTGCAAATGATGAATTTGAACAATCTGACAAAATTCTTGAGTTAATAGGCTCACACAGAAAAACCTTCAACTTACTGCAAGAGATGTTTGATACCAAAGAATTTGAACAAGCAGAAAAGAGCCGAAAAGAAGATCTTCTCCTCTACTTTGCTATGGGACTGTTTGAGAAAAGAAAACCCTATACGCAGCAACCAGAGCCCCTAAAGCGCGACATCAAAGCCTTGTTTGATGATTACAAAACCGCAATCAACCTGGCTGCGGAATTACTGTTTGCGATTGCCGACACCGACTTAATTCATCAGCAATGCGAGAAAGCACACGGCCAACTACCAACAAGCCTGCTAAACGAAGGGCACTCACTGATCCTACATCGAGACCTTATCGATGATTTACCACTACTGCTACGAGTATACGTAGGTTCAGGGTTGCAAATGTATGGCGAACTAGGTAACGAAATTGACCTCATAAAGATTCACATCACATCAGGGAAACTCACCCTAGCCGCTTATGATGCCTTTGAAAAGTCGGTGCCCTTTTTAACTGAGCGTATAAAAATCAAGATGGCTGATCAAGACATCGACTTCTTCGATTACGTAAATGAACAGCGTAGGCCGCCACTACTCAACAAACACTTATACATGCAAACTGACGATAAGAAGTATAAAAAACAGAAAAGTTTGGACCAGCGTTTAGCGTTGTTAATGGATTATGATTCCAATGAAGAAGCGCAAATGAACAGAGCGGAGTTTGAAGCGCTGCTGGGTAAACACAAGAAGCACATTAAAGGCTTCAATCTGGTAACGAAGAAACCTTCATAAAAATTAGGTAAAACATGGAAATCTCAATTACATCGCTGTAAAATACAACGCTAATTTTGGCATACTCATGTTATTTATCGCACAAAACTAGCCCTAACATAACAAACTCAAACTTTAGTTTGTCAAAAAATAACATACCGACTAATATGTATGTCATATTAAAATGACATACATAGAGGCTAATATGCTAAATCAGGATTCAGGCTACTGTTACTCTTTCCCTGCCGTCAGAGGTATTCAAGCAGGACGCCCCTTCTATATTGCGACTTGCCCTCTTAGGATTATCCCTAAAATTTTCAGCTATAACGAAGATGACGTTCCACCAGAGCTGAGGGCTCAAAGAACCCTAAATAAAACTCGTATTCCTGAGATGGTCAAATACTTGTTAGACAACCCCAAAGAGTACGTCTTCTCCGCTTTGACCGCATCGGTAGGTGTTGATATATCGTTCGATGATCATGATGGAGCACCAAATCTAGGAACACTTAAGATCCCTATGGATGCTCAAATTTTGATTAATGATGGGCAACACCGACGCAAAGCGATTGAAGAAGCACTTCGAGAAAACCCTGATTTAGGTCAAGACAATATCCCTGTTTTGTTTTTCATTGATGAAGGTTTGGGCCGCAGCCAACAAATGTTCGCGGACTTAAATAAATATGCGGTTAAACCAAGCCCATCGTTGGGCACGTTGTACGATCATCGTGATGAAAGTTCAGAACTAGCAAGGGAATTGGCAAAAAAAATAAAGCCATTTGTTGGTCTAACCGAAATGGAAAAATCCAACATCAGTCCTAAATCGAATAAGCTTTTTACCTTAAGTAGCATTAAGCAATCTACTAGAGCACTTTTAAGCAAAGGACCAAAAGACGGCTTTACCGAAGAAGAAAAAAAATTAGCTGCGGAATTTTGGGAAGAAGTGACACGGTACATCAAAGATTGGCAACTAGTTATCGATAAAGAAATTTCACCAGCACAACTTCGTCAAGAGTACTTGCATGCACACGGTGTTGGTTTACATGCAATTGGCGTATTAGGAAAACACCTTCTGTGCCAAGAGCCTAAAGATTGGAAAAAGAAATTACAAAAACTAGCTGACGTAGACTGGTTAAAGACCAATCCTGAATGGATAAAACGCAGTATGAACCATGGCAAACTGAGTAAGTCGACAATGAATATTCAGCTAACTGCCAACGCACTAAAAATTGAACTTGGGTTACCACTAACCCCAGAAGAAAAAGCTCTAGAGAAGCAGTTATCATGATACACGAGCTACAATTGGCGGAAGATCTCGCCGAAGAATATCAAGAATTTATCAACACTGAAGATTTCGCAAACAATAAACTCAGTCACTATATTGCTGACGTACAACGTGTTTATTGTGCAGATAAAAGACCGTGGGTGATTGGTTACAGCGGAGGTAAAGACTCATCTGCAATAATGACCTTGATCTATATGGCACTACTTGGCCTTAAAGAGGAAGAACGCTCAAAACCTGTTTTTGTTGTGACCTCCGATACGCTTGTCGAAACCCCTGTGGTTGTTAATCATATTAACAATTCTTTAGACGCTATTAGCAAAGGGGCCAAGCGAGACAATCTGCCGATCACTTGTCACAAAGTTGTCCCTGAAGATTCTCAAACCTTTTGGTCTAGTCTATTAGGCAAAGGTTACCCTGCACCCACACGTTCTTTCCGATGGTGTACAGAGCGAATGAAAATAAACCCTGTCAGTGATTTCATCAAATCTAAAGTATCTCAGTTTGATGAAGTTATTGTGGTTTTAGGTTCGCGTAGTGATGAAAGTGCTTCTCGTGCTCAAGTAATTGCAAAGCATAAAATTGACGGCTCTCGTCTGGCTCGCCATACAACTCTTTCCAATGCGTTTATCTTTACACCCATCGATACCTGGGGGGTGGATGACGTGTGGAAAATTTTAAGGCTCTGCCATCTAACAACCGAAAAAACACCTTATGGCATCAAAAACATCTGGAGCAATCGGTACGATCTTGAGTGGGAAAACCCTTGGGGAGGGAAAAACTTAGTTCTTTGGAATCTTTATAAAGACTCTTCAGGCCAGGGGGAATGCCCAATGGTTATTGACGAAACCACCCCATCTTGTGGTAATTCTCGTTTTGGATGCTGGACATGTACCGTGGTAACTAAAGACCGCGCTATGGAAAGTTTGATTCAAAACGGTGAATCTTGGATGTCACCTTTATTAGAATTCAGAGATATGCTCGCTGAAACGGGGATTCCAAAAAATAAGGATGAATACCGAAACTTTAAGCGTCGTACAGGGAAAGTGACAAACCAAGCATCATACAAAGGTAACGAGCTAAAAACTCTTGAGGATGTAAAAAGTAGCATTACTCTTGGCGAAGGGCAACACCTTGAAATTTCTGATGATGGAACCCAGGTTCGACTGTATCAAGACGGTCACTTGCTTGAACACTACTCCTATCAGTTAGTTAAAAGCACCCCTGCTCACCCGAATCCTACAGAACTTGCTTGGCATTTAATCCGATTTATTCCCGGCCCTTACTGGCTAAAATATCGTCGCCAGTGGTTGCGTGAATTGTTGGAGCTCGATAAGAAATACAAATCTGAAGGTCGTGAAATTGAGCTTATAACAGTTCCAGAGTTACATGCTATTCGCCAAGAATGGATCCACGATCCAAACGAGCCTGACTGGGATGACTCCCTACCGACTATTTTCAATGAGGTTTATGGCTACGATCTTGATTGGGTTTATGACGACAATGCAAGTTTTGGTAAAGATGATGCCCTAATTATCAACGAGCTAAGTGAAGATTTCGATATTGCACCTGAAATGATAATGAAGCTAATTGAGCTTGAAGTCTCAATGGAAGGTCTAAGTCGACGTAGCGGAATCAACAATAAGATTGCTTCACTACTGAAACAAGACTGGGGAAGCCTTGAAGAGATCAAACAAAAGCATGCCTCACTACAAAGCAAGGCAGAGTTTGATATTCACCAGCAAGAAATTGACCGTTACAATCAACAATTGATTGATATCGATAAGCAGCTACTAAAAGAGTTTTAATTAAAGTCATGCTGATTACTAAATTAACGTTAAACAACTTCAGAGTATTTCGTGGATACCACGAAATAGATTTACGTCCGGCGCCTGCTCGTCTTAGTTTAAACGGCGCTATTGAAGGCACCGAACGCCCGATCATTTTATTCGGTGGCTTAAACGGTGCAGGTAAAACATCAATTCTTACTGCCGTTCGTTTGGCTCTTTTTGGTCGTCAATCGTTTGGCCAATTGATGTCGAATGGCGAGTATATTGAAGCTTTAGGTGATTTGATCCATAAGGGTGTTGGGCACGGTGGTGTTCAAGACAATGCATCTATTGAGCTTGAATTTAAATACAGCCAAAACGGTGAAGAAAACACATACAAAGTGATTCGTGGTTGGAAAAAAGACAAGAAGGACAATTTGTGCCTCGAAAAAGATGGCCTTCCCATTCCCGAGCTCAATTACGAACAATGCCAAGGTTTCTTAAACGAATTAATCCCAACTGGCATCGCTGATCTTTTCTTCTTTGATGGTGAAAAAATCGCTGATTTGGCTGAAGATGAATCAGGGAAAGTTTTAAAGACTGCAGTTCGTCGCCTACTAGGGCTAGATGTTATTGGGAAGCTTAAGAGTGACCTAGGTATTTACCTAAAGAAACAGGGCTCCTCAACGCTTACTCAATCAATCCGCGAAGAAATGGATTCGCTCGATACCAAGCGTATCGAACATGAGCGTAATTCGGAAAAGCTACGTGGAGAAGCTGATATTGTTGACGCTCAAATAGAGCTCACATCAAATGACATTCTCAACTTAGAGAACAAACTTTCACAAAGTGGTGGCGCATGGGCGAAAACCCGTGAAGCCGAAACACTAAAAGTTGATGAGTTGTTAAAAGAGAAAGTCGAGTTAGAAAAACAGATCCGTATGGAAATGGAAACTAGCTTACCGTTTTCACTTGCTCCAAATACAATGTTTTCTTTACTTGAGAAGATCAAGCAAGAACAGAGCATCAAGCAAAAACAAAACTTTGGCCAAGAGTTAGACTCATTCCTTGAGACACTACGAGCTAAGCTATCCTTCAACTTAAGTGGTTCAGCCCCAGCAGCAATGGAAGCCATCACTGATAGTCTTGCGGACCACTTAGGTAATGTTTCACAGCAAGATCTATTACTTGATATATCAGACCGTCAATCGACGACTATAGACTACCAAGTAAACCAGCAATCTTCGGACTCATTCAACCGATTTAACGAAGCTAGAACTCGCTTAAAATTAGTTGAAGATGAAATCGATAATGCGTCTAACAATATTGCACGCGCACCAGAGCAAGAGCAGGTCCAAGGCTTATTTTCTGACGTACGAGAGCTTGATAAGAAGAAAGAAAAACTGATTATTAAGTATCATGACTTGTTAGAAAAAGCGAAACGTGAACTTCGCTTAGCGCTTGAAACAGCAAAACAAATTCAAAAACTTCATGACAAAAATAAAGATCTGGCTAATAAAGATAGCAGCGTCGCTAATGCCCAAAATGCAATGCTACTTCTAGACAAGTTTGCAGAGCAGCTAACTAAAGCTCGCGTAAAACAACTTGAATCCGAATTTGTGGCTTCATATAAAAAGCTTGCCCGAAAAGAAGATTTAAAAATTTCAGCAACCATTAACCCAGCAACATTTGATGTTGAGTTAATTGACGAGCACGGTATTAAGATCAATCGCAAAGCGATGTCAGCTGGTGAAAAACAAATTTATGCGATTTCAATCCTTGAAGCGCTAGGTAAAACATCAGGTCGCAAATTGCCAATTATTATCGATACTCCACTTGGACGTTTGGATTCGCACCACAGAGATAAGCTAGTAGAAAACTACTTCCCTACTGCAAGTCACCAAGTGGTTATATTGTCGACGGATACTGAGATTGATAAGAACTATACCAATATGATTCAAGATGATATCGCTCGTACTTATGAAATCTGCTTTGATGGTGCAACCAAGTCTTCATCACTGAAACAAGGTTACTTCTGGAAAGAGCCTACCAAGGAGGCTGTATAATGCTACCTAATCGCATGAACTTGACTCGCACTACAGAAGAACAGCTGAAGAAGCTAAAAGGCTATACAGGGGTTACTCCAAACGTATCTGCGCGTATTGCTTTTTTTCGCTCTGTAGAGAGTGATTTTAGGTACAACTTCATCGAAGCGAAACTCGATGGCTCATTAGTATTGGATAAGTTTACGTGGCTAGGTGAAACCAGTGATGTGACTGAGTTAGTTTTAAAGATGTACTACCCAGAATTTGATACTAAACAATACCAACAAGCTTGGGCTGCTCATGTTGAAGATGGTATTGCTTCACTGAGAAACCACAAATCTATAGAAGCGCTTGCTAGAAAGCTATAGTTACTTATTTAGTTTAAACAATGGTGTATGTACCATTATTATTTCAATCCAATGTGCGAATCGAAAAACCGTACAATTTCGATTACTGCTTAAAATTGGTCACACGCACAACTAGATAAACCAAGAATGGGATCTAAACAACCATAACACCCAATCTACGAATTATGGTTGTTTAGATTTAACATACCCTATTACTTAATATATTTAGTCATTTCTTTATACATTAATCCAGCATTTCTTGAGACTGCATCTACATTAGTAAAGTATTCACATTCAACTTTAACTTTATTCAGCACTTTTATGTATTCATCCTTTTTGATTACATCACCATACTCAACCTTACCATCATCAACCAACTTATTAACTATTAATCTCAACATTCGCATTAATGAAATCAACCCAACAGTTTTATTCAACACTGATTTTTTATTTTTTTTATCCCATGCATCTGGCCACCTTTCATTAACTGCTGAAAAATAATTAATAACATTTGCAGCAATTGCAGCGTCATCCTTTTCGATAAAACTCTTTCTAAAGACTAAGACTTTAAAGTCATTTCTTTTACGATCGGGTAATTTGTCATCTTTGAGCCCTAAAAAACCTTTCTTTTTCCCCAATAAGATATCTCTATCTAAACTAGGCTTCTTACTTATTAGTTTAACAAGGTTATCTACAAATGCAGCTTGTGTAAGAAGTTCCCCGTCAACACCCTTAGTTTTTATCCCTAATCGTTTAATTCTCCTATAAAAAGGAGAGTCATCTCTTTCATTCATAACAATCGCAATTTGATGACAGCTCCGAAAAGGGCTTCTTGCTAGTGCAAGAGCTTCCAGATCATATACAAGGCTTTTATTAACCTTAGTTTGACTCTGATTTACCATAGTGAAGACTTGAGATTGAGTGTGTAAATCAGCTTCAACAAAAATAGTTACTAGTAACTCAAAATCCTTTCTATTTCCTTTTTTATTTTCATATTTACCATCTGTATCTTCAAAACCAGCAAGTCGGTGTTGTCCATCCAATACTTTGGCAACTTTTCCTCTGTATTCCTCAGAAAAAGTGATACTTAAAACACCGTCTTTTGTAGAAATATACTTTTCAGGAATTGCTACGATGATTGAGTTTGGGAAGGTCGCATCTACAGACGTTATATATTCTTTAATTTTCTTCACTCTAGGAGGAGAAAGCTTACGCTGTATTCCTAAATAGCTATCAATTCCATCTTCGTTTTCATCTTTCAACTTTCTAACATCAGAGAATGAAATACTAGTTAACTCACTAGCTTTCATAACACAACAATAAAATTCACCAATAGGTTGAGTTAACTTTAAATATTTACTATTAATTACATTCATATATTAACCACCCAACTTATTCGTGATATTTTCATTCATTTCTTCGATCTCTTCTTCGTTCTTTTTACTTGGGTTACTTCCAAGTGTCTCTAGATGGTTTGGCCAAATACTGTAATACCAAACAATCAGAGTTGCAAATACGACAAACAAACTTGCCTTATCCATTGTCAAAGGACTTATCTTCATTTCTATTCCGAGTAAGCTTTCGATTCTCAAGTTCACAAAAATATAAGCACCTGTTGTCAGAGAACCTAGGAACAGATAAAAACAAAACTCCTTCCATATGTTTTTAGTTCCTTCTTTTAACCTATTAACAATATATGGTGCTAAAAATGCAGCCGTATATAAGAATGCTTCCCCACTTTCGAAACTGTCAATAAATGCCTCACTGAATGCAATAGAAGACCATGATGCAGCAACTACTGAGCTGATTAAAATTGGAACCAAAGAGAAAAAAATAGTTATTACAAATTCTTTAGAGACCCGACCAAAATGTTTAATAAACACCCACAATGTGTTTCCTCTTTCACTTAGTTGTTTTTTCATATTTATACTTAAACACCTCTTGCTGATACCAACTCAAACGAAACAAGTTTGGCAAACAATTCTCTCTTTTAGTAAGCGTATTAATTTGCTTTCAATATCAAAAACCAAACGCTGAGTTTGCTCTCTGCCATTGAGGCCGTCTGATAACTTCACTTTAAAGTGGTCTGTGATTAAAAATAATCCCTAATCAATCTCTTCACAGTGTAACAGGCGAAGTGCTAATCCATTACTAACGTCGCGTTGGTCGTTTCGCGACCAACGCTTAACACCTAAAACGGCTTATATAAGCTCTTCAGAGTTCACGTGTTATCTAGCCTGTAATGCTGTAACTTTTACTTTTTTAACGCCCATTTTTAATTCACCATTATCGTTAAGATGGTAACCAACAGATAAGCACTCCCCTTTTTTCAATTCCCCTAACCTTTCTTCCCAATCGACTTGTTTAGTACCTGAAACTGAAAGCTCGAGAATTTTTGCATATGTTTTTGTTTCTGTTTTCGCAGGGGCAAAAAATAATTTATGTGATGCCTGAAAAAGTCTATCCTGCTCATCTTTTTTAAGCATACTTAGAGTTTGCGTTGCCAATACCAACGACAAGCCGTATTTTCGCCCTTCAGTCAACATCTTCCCTAGTGGGCTTTCTAAGCGATGATCTAGATTCTGAACTTCATCCAAAACGATAGGGATCGGGTTATTTTTAGTACCATAACTGCAAGCATATGCGTACAGGTCCCAAAGCATGAATTCAGTTGCCAACATTGAAATATCATGAGGCAATGAAGCCAATTGCATTATATTTAATTGCTGTGAGCCATTGAGCATATCAGCCCAACCACCAGTACTTTCTGATGAAAATAAATTTGATTTAACTAGTGGAGATATTTTGCTAGCTAAAGCTTCTCCAATTTGACCTTCCTCAAGTAAATCGTCATGCATGCATTGAAAGTTATATTTTTGACCATGTCGCTGTACACCACACTCAATTACATTATTTAAAACAGCTAACTGCCTTTCTCCAATACTTGAATAAACCTTATTGAATACGGATGCTACTCTACCAGCGACAGTATGAGGTGGTTCTTTGATTTCTATACCACCAAAATCTTGTGACTGTTGGCGGAATGGCGTCATGGGCAACGGTTTATGGCATAGAACATGAGAATGAGGGTCAACTAGCTCTTTAAACTCTGACTCCAAATGGTTTGGCAAAAATCCATTTGTATAATCAAACACAAGTGGATCAATTGATGATTTGAACATACTCATCAATAACCCTTGTATGCAGTAAGTTTTGCCTTGTCCAGAACTACCAAAAATAATTAGGTGTCTATTGGCAAGATCGGGATGCTGATATTCCCAGAAGACACCTTTTCCATTAGTAATATCTTCACCTATCAATATCCGAGCACTTTCTTGTACTCTCATCACTTTTGATTCGTCAAAGCTTGCTTTTTCTACCTCACCTCCATCTTGATCCGTACTAGGTTCTTCATCAGAAACTCTAGTAGGTGTTTCCTTATGAGACGTATTCAATAGGATATATTCTTCAGGTATTTTACTTAATGTATCAGAACAAGCACCTGCCATTAATTCGGTTAGCGGCGTACTTACTAAGTAATTTAAACTAGCACTTGGCAATTGAATTTTAAGAATGTTTTGAACCTCCTTAAAGCTTGCTTCAAAGAAGGTGTCATTCTCTACCATCGCTACTAAGAACCCTTCAGGGTAGTCTTGCAGTTCAGCTAATTGGTAATCGCCCTGTAGCCACCATTCACGTTGTTTTAAGAGTTGCTCAAAGTAATCTGGTTGATAAAGGTTATACAGCTTGTATTTATCAATCTGCATCAGTATCTGACGCATAAACAAACCGCGGTAAAGATGCCCTGCTAAATCATCACGACCTAAAATATCTTCAGTTAAATAACGTTTTAGCTCTTTGGCTTGCTCTACCCCTTTATTGTGAGTTTGTTTTAGCCCTGCTTTTACTTCAAGTGGAAGTAAGTAAAGTTGATTGTCTTTAAAGCCAACAAACAGCACATCGTCTGAAATTGCACCGGATTTATAACCATTTACATTACGTGAAAAATCACTGTCATTCATTTTCAAGCCAATATTACCGGCTACACGAACCATCTCAGCAACTGATAACGGAACCCAAATAATGTCGGACTTTGCTAATAAGCAATTGATGTATTTATAGGCGCCAATAATACCCTTTTTCTCTTTTCGCTCATTGCTATTAGCAGTGATCATTTTGAGTAACCACTCACCGTTGAAGGCGTTGAACTCCTCAATAATGCCACCTTCGTCCTGCTCTAATACTTTTTTATACAGGTCCGTTTCTTTGGTAACTGTGATCGCATCGTAGTTAGTTGAATTAGTGTAATTATCTGAGTAATGGATCAGCACCATATCTTTAGCGCTTTCAAAAAAGTCTAAGGTGACTTTAGGGTCAATAATTGTGGTCCATATTGAATTATCGTAAGAGCGCTCAAGTAGTGTTTTAAAGTCATCACTCACCGCTAAAGCTAAAGAGTTAGCACGACCGTGTTGCACATTCGTTTTACGGGCAGGTTTAATCAAACCATTAAGACGCTGCGCCATGCTAAGGTGCGAATTATCTTTAGTTTCAACATTCTTCAAACCAAATGCAGTGAAGTAGCTTTCCTCTTTGTTGTCGGCTGCTTCGCCCGCCAATAAGCCGTGACAAACTACGCCACTAAGCTCTTCTAGCACGTTTACATCTGTTGGCTCTACTTTATGATGATTTCTAAAAAAACTCAGATGCGCATACGCCTGCGGTTTGGTATCACATTCATCGTTACGGAACTTACTGTAAGTTAAACGAGTGCGTAGCAGGTCGATAATGGCATCTGCTTGCTCACGAACCGCACCTTTATCTAATCCATATAGCGTTTTTAACTCGTCGTAACTGGCTGTTTCTGCAAAACGGTCAAATTCGCAGCGTGTCTCTTTATCATCGTATAAGTTCACATGAATATGGCAGACTTTGTCCTTTTGCGTTTTAACGTAATCCACCAGCCCCATAAACAGTTCAACATTTTTATGGTTATTTACCGAGTTAATAATCAGTGTAGCTTTGCTACCTGCAGTAAATAGTGAACTAAAGGCATCTTTAAACTCTGTGACCTTATCTTTCACCAATTTACGGACGTAGCTGTAACTTGTTTCTTGATGAGGCACTAGCTCAAGCCACATACAGTTGTCTTTTTCTAGCTTGGTAAAAGCAAACTCATGTTTAGGGTGATACAGAAAAGGTAATAAACCACGCGCATTCAAGCGCTTTAACGTCACTTTGGGTAGTGTTTTAAAACTGCTGTTATCGTTGATGTTATCACTAACTATTGCTTCAGCTAGGCTCAAGTGATAAGCCAACACTAAGGGGTGGAATGGAGTGATATATTCCCGATACTCTTCGTTTTCTTGGTATTGTGCATATCCGATATTAACGAGCAGTTTTTCTGCTTTGGTTAACATTACATCATAACCAATTTCAGCTATCGTTTGGTTGTATGCATCAACCAATTGAGAGACAACCTTTCTAAACTCGTCACCCCAACTAGATAAACTCGGTAGTGTTTTATTGATTGTGCAGTATTCAAATAGCTTTAGGTATGACTGGTAAACTTCAGGGTAGTTTGCTTCAATCGCTTTGAGCTCTACGCTGTTTTGTGGGTCAACATGTTGATTTAATAACTGCTTATCTAAAAAGTCTGCTTCACGTTGTAACAGTGTTAAACGTCGTCCTTTAGGTGCAACCTCTTTATTGTCTAGTAGCACTTTGTTTTTGTTGCGGTTAAAGCATGCAAAATAGTCGTCGTTAAATAGCTGTACGAAACGATCTGTATCTAACATAAGCGGTAACGAGAGTGAATCAGATGCTACAGCCCCTTCGACATTAAAGGCTAAGCTACCAGCCGGACTAGTCACTTCAAAGACCACATCATTTGACTCATTGGCTAATAATTCAAAGTCGATCTCTTTGATTTCTTGATTGTCGAATAATTGCCCAGACTGCTCTAATTTAGCTTTATTGCCCTGCTCTGCAATTACAAAGCTGTTATCTTCTGTTTGTAGCGTTATACGTTTTTTATTTGGTTCAATTAGGAAGATATTTTCAAACGAAGGTAAGTAAAAACTATCTGCTGTTAAGACCAAAACACGGAATTTATAACACTCTGCTGTTTTGTCTCTTTTTAAGACCAAACTAAAATACGTTGGCTCACCTGTAAATGCCCCCGTAACAGTAACCTTACTACGTTTTCCACCACTATTATTAGGCGGCTGGATTTCAATACTTGGATCTTTGGTATGCTGTAGAGTAAGTTGATTTTTCTCAACCTTACCACCTAAAAAGGTAAGTGACAGATCAAAGCTCTGCAGGCCCTGTTGTAACGGCAATATGATATGTTGTTCACGTTTCCCTGCTTTACTGTCTGATTTACTTTTCTTCGCTAGCCTATCTATTTGCTGAGAATCAATCGACTCGAGCTCTAGGACATTGCTTACGTTATTTTTTTTCTCATTTAAACAATCAGCAAAAGTAAGCTTTGTTTTCCAACTTTCCAATTTTTCATCATTAAAATGTTTAGCAACAAACTTGTCGCTAAAATCATTCTCCGCAAACTTCTCTTCAAGCTCTGTTGAAAAACGTTCAGTTACCGTATTGATACGATCAAATAGCTTTTTGTTTTCTTCTAAACGGTTGTTAATCTGCTCTGGTTTACCACTCCAATTCAATATTTCAGGGTCATCTAACAAACCAAGCTCATGAAACTTCAAATCCCCATCTAAGATCGCTTTGTAAAGCTCCTCAAAGCCAAACATAGTTGCACCATCATCCACTATTTGTGAAAAACGGTGATCTAGCAAACATTCAGAAACTTTGCGGTCTTTTGCGTTGGGATCAATTAGACTTTTTAAAGCATCTTTGATTTTTTCTGGGTGCCAAACACTATTGTCTTGAGCTATATCTTCAGCAGAGTTGATTAGTGTGTCTAGCATGCTGTTATGAATAACTAACAATGCACAACCTTTAAAATCACCTTGCTGTCCAGCCACTTCATCACGTAAATGTGAGATAAAGTTCTCAGAATAACCAATGTCATTTTCACTGTGTAGTACAGGTAAAAGCTTGGTATTACCGCACTTCAACGCTCTGATGGTAGTGTTTTTGACCGTTAATTGATCATCACATTTTTGGATAAACGCATTGTATAAACGCTGGCTATTCTTGTTATCCGGCGACTGGAACTGATAACGGTAACCATGCTGCAGTTTTTTCTCGTTTAACTTTAAAAACTGCTCAGTTAAAAAGATCTCAAATTGTTTTTCTAACATAGACTGCATCTCCACTATCGCTCATACGTTCAACATTACCAATACGTTCAAAGAATTTAATTAAGGCTTGTTGGCTCTGTTTATCGAAAAATACACCTCTTGATTCAAAGGCTTTGATTAACTCGTGGAAACGAAGTTTATCTTGCTCACCAATGGCTAAGTTGGTCAATAACAATAGATAGTCCTGATTGAATACTAATACGCGACCAGCACGGCCACGGGATTGTGCAAAATGGCTACAAAACTCAGATTCTGTTGCTTTGACGTAAAGCTTATTAATCTCATGACGCGTTTCTTTTGAACCAAACTGCATTCTGCTCAACTGAAGTAAATCTGCTAGCACATCATGTGGGTTTTCACTGTCACTCAAGTCGAGGGTTAAATCTCGACTCTCTTTAAATGCCTCTGCATAGTTTTTCAGTAAAGTAGCGGAGCTAGGAGTTTGCTGGAGATTTTCAGCTAAGGCCCATAATGGCTGAATGGTGTTCACTGCATTATCAATCTTTTTAGATTGCAGGCTTTCATTCATTGAGAGGTACGGAAAGATATTCCACAACGACTTTGACAACTGTTTAAAGCCATATTCTTTTATCAGATAACGCTCATCACTGGCTTTTTCACTGTCTAATATGTAATAACATAGTTGCGCTTCCGGCTCCCCCTTCTGCCACCTTGTTAAATTAAGCGCTAGCTGCGCCGTATAAAGATGTGCGTAAAGGTGTAAAAACTCTTTGAAGATTGATAACAGGTATTTGGGTCTTTTGCCTAGAAAACGAAGATCTTGCTGTAGTTGCTTTGCTATAAATGGTAGATATGGCGCTTCACTCGGTTCAGAAAAAGTCAAAACTCCATCTTTCTCTTTATTGCTTGGCTTCATTAACTTCAATAGTTCTGAGTACAGCTGCTCCTCTAAGAAGTTAAATTGATTGTTTGGTTTTTCATTAAAGAAGAAGTTTTGCAATAAATTAGAAAACATTCCACCTAAGCTTGCATCCCTTGCACTGCCTTTCTGCTTAATAGTCTTAAACAATAAAAACTCAGGCGATATTTTAAAAAGCTGGTCATTTTCAAAGTACATTTTTTCTAGGATGGGCCAGAAATCACTTTCATCTAACTTTGTTTTAAAACTACGCTCGCAGCTCAACTTAAATGTTGCGAGCGCTATTTCTGATTCAGTTGTTTCACCCTCTTTAATCGCTAATTTTTCATCATCAGTTAATTTTTCTAGGTACAATTCTTTTCGATATGATGTTTTAACCACATAACCTAATACACTGTCCCAATTAAAGATATCTTTTCTATCCTTTGTGTTAATTGGGAAGTAGGTAGTTAAAGTGTTATTTTTCACCCCATCTTTAGACTGGGGCAAGTCAGCTCTTAGCATTAAACTCATAGTCCACTCACCTCAAAATCTTCATTATCTACGTTGGTTATTTTGTATTGCTTGTTACCTTTCCCAACGATATATAGGGTATCTGCACTATTTGCGATATCCGCAATTTCATCAACCAACTCATCCAGTAACACGACAGTATTCTTATCATGTTTGTTAGGGCGATAACCGGAAACGATACGTTGCATTAAGTTCAACAAATTGATATTGACCATCAACGATAAGGTTTTATCTCCAACTCGAAAATAAGCAGTGAAATAGCCAGTATTTTTTTTGTGGTCATTGTTAATCGCTTTAACGTCAGCCTTTAACTCTAGGGATGAAGCTAAAAAATAACCATTATGCTCAGAAATGAAAAACTCCCCTTTCGCCAATTTAGGTGCATTTCGATTGTTATATTTATGGATAGCTGTAATTGCTGTTTGGCGATAAAAATGACGCAGTTTTTCTTTTTGCTCTGGTGAGCTATCAAAAGCAGTATGCAACTGCCAAACTTCTGAGTAATTGTCTATTAGGTGCTCATCAAAATCATTCGAAAACTGCTTATGGTATTCATTCCCATAGTCCGACTTCCTTAGAATATAAAACAATCGCAAGTAGGACTCGGCATTTAGTCCCCTTCGTATACCAAAAGCAGTCAATGCGGTTTTATAATCTTCAAAGTTAACGTCTGGTAGCTGCAGTGAGTGAGACAAAATAAATTTATCGATTTTTTGTGTACGTTGAATCGATGGGTCAAAGTCTGAAATAATATTGGTCAGCTCGTTTTCACCTTTTTTGAATAGGTTATCAAACAAATAGCCAGGCCCAGCAAGCAGATGAAAAATGAAGTCCAATAATGCTCGCGCCGTTAAGAATTGATCTTTCATTAAACGCGCTTTGAACAATAGATCGACAATGACATCTTGAACCTCTTCACGCCCTAGTAATTGATAGTTAGCACAAAGCTTTTTATCAGGGCTTTGTTTCTGCATTTCAACATCAAAGTATTGGCGAATTAGGTTTTCATCTTTTTCAGTAATTTTCTGAAGCAGCTCTTTTGCAAACTTAGAAGTATGACCGTCAATTTCTAACGTAAATTTAGGATAGTCTTCAAAATCTAAAAAGATATGATTTTCTGAGGTCGGCTGTTTCTCTAAAAAAGCTTTGATTGATGATGTTACTTCGGTCACCGCGCCTTCTTCAGCATAGTTACCCAACATACCTGTATTGATGCCTACAACTAGCGGCTTCGGTGTAGTGTTAAACTCAGTAAACAATTCATCCAGCGTTTCAATAGCCGAATCACTCGGACGAAAACTGTGGGTTGCATCGAGATGGAAGTCAGCTCTATTCTGATACTCTTTCTTATACTTTGTTAGTATTTCGGATTTGCCATCACCACTACTACCACACAAAAAAATGATTTTCTTATCGGTTGAGGATAGTCCTTTCAATTGTTTAACAAAGTCAGCCTCTATATCTGTTCGTACATATAGATACTTTTTTACAGCATCTAAGTCAGTTGATATTGTTGCGTCTCGCTCTGTAGAGACTGCATATGGCGACGATTTTGACATCACACTAAGTGCGGTTCGTAAATCAATCAAGTTTTATAACCCCATGAAAATATTAGGTAGACAGAAGTACAGGTGATAACCAGGATAGCTTACGCTGTTACTCAGACTCAATACTGTATAACTCAGCATTCTACCTAATTTAGTGTGCACGTGTTCATATTCCGCTAATTTTCCTGAAGAAATTCACATCTTTTATGTTTTTACGAAATAGCGAGTTATCTGCTTTTTCAGTAACTTGCATTATCGCTAAGGATGAAAGCCAACAAATAGACTTTTGATAACGCCATATGTAACTGTCGTTTACGTAACAAAGCATGAGCTCCCTCAACTGAACAAGCCTTTAACCGCTACCTCTTACTCGCACTCGCCATTCCTGCCATTCATTGATGTCACTTTCAAGCTATCATTTTTGGGTAACTTACGTGAACTCATCAAAAAGCACGCAACAACCCCAATGAACGATCTGATTAAAATACTGGTTCCGAAACTTAAAGGTTGGGCGAGTTACTATCGTCATTGCGTGGCAAAGCGAACTTTCAACTATGTAAGTCATTAACTCTTCTGGTTGTTATGGCGTTGGGCGGTAAGGCGTCATCCAACGAAAAACAAGGCTTAGGTACGTCGAAAAGATTACCTGAATCAACGAGACGAAGGACAATTTCATGGATGGCAAAAGATCGCTAATATCGACTATCTCTTTAATCTGGTTCAGATAGCCAAAACGCAGATTAAGAGGCATGTAAAAATCATGAGTAAGGCTACGCCTTATTACCCTTTTATGAACCTTTCCTCAAAGAGCGCAAGGTTAAGCAACGGGGACGAAACTCATGGTTTGAATCTGATCTAGCTGCCTTGTGATTGTTGGGTAACTTAATACACGTTCTTTGGAGGGCAGCACTCGGTAACGAGTGTCGCCTATCCGAAAAACCTAGTTACAAAGCTAACTAATATACACGACTCAGTTAACTGCGCTTCCAAGAGAGACTTAAATCAAATTCACAAAAAATCTTAACCTTTAATTTGATGTACTTATGTTATTCCGACAGATATTTTAATCACCATTCCCAAAAATCCACTTCATATCTAAACCGTTCAACCTCCTCATCGGTCAGTTCCGGTATTGTTTTGATAGGTCTTTCTCTGCGTTTAGGGGAAGATTTCGTCGGCTTAGGTTTGGAGGCTCTCACTTTTCGAGTTTTAGGGTTACTCACAAACTGACCTGATAATATTCCACTAATAACTTCCCCTATCACCTCAGCAGATTGCGATACTTGCGCATCATTCACATGTGCATAGCGAAGTGTTGACGAAATACGCGTGTGACCCAACAGTTTCGACACCATCGGAATAGGGTACCCCTCTAACACCGCATAACTGGCAAAGGTATGACGTAAATCGTGAATGCGAACATCCTCGATATGGGCTAAGGCTCGCACCTGTTGCCAGACCATACTAACCTTAGTCGACCGACTCACAAAACGACGCAAGGGCATAAACACATCATCGTGTGATTCGCTACGATGCGCCCATACTTGCTGTGGTATGTCTGAAAGGAGCTGTTGCGCTTCCTTGCCCACATACACCACCTTCGCACCCGTTTTACTGTCTGGCAAGTGCCACTCCCTGCCTTTAACAAAAGACCATTGCAGGCCTGTTACCTCTGAAATTCGACACCCCGTTAACAGCACCAGCTCTAGCACCTGACAACAGCACGCTTCCATATCACCTTGCTGGCTGACCACCGTTAATGCCTTATGTAATCGCGCTAACTCGTCCAAACTCAAAAAACGATTGAGCTTTCTTTTACGATTTTGCTTGAGGCCATCACAAGGATTGTCTATACAATAACCTTGTTTCACCGCATATTTGAAGATAGAACGAAGCACATCAAGATTACGATTAGCTGTCCCTGCGTAACTCTGACTCAATTCATCAAACCAGCGATGTACATGACACGAATCAATACAGCTGACAGGAAAACGTCCAAACTCGGGCAACAAATGCTTTTTTAAGGCGCTCGACGCAGTCCCTTGTGTACTCAGTTTCCATCCCTTGCAGACCTTATCCGCCCATTCTTCTTTCACCAACGCATCAAAGCGGATCAACCGTATCGGTTTCGTCTTTTTGTCTAAAAAAGAGGCCTGTAAAGCGCGTACGTGTTGTCTCACTTTTTTTAGTGTCAGTTGCCCCACTACCGCCAACGTCTGATTGGGAATGGATAAATGAGTCACATAGAAACGGCGACCATCGGTATAAACTCGAACCCCTAACGCTGGAACTTGGGTATCCCACACCGTATACGTTCTAGTTTTTGAATTCAGTGATTGAATGACTTTAGAAGTGAATAACAGTGACTTCATGAGCACATCCCCTTAACGAGTACTCCCGACACATGAGAGGCCGCCTGACACACGTCCTCTCGTCCCAAATGCGCATACTTTAACGTCGTTTCTGCTTCAGCATGCCCCAAAAGACGACTCAGCACGATCAAGTTTACCTTCGACTGAATGGCAATACTGGCGTAGGTGTGACGTAAATCATGCAAGCGTACGCCTTCCAATCCTGCCAACTGGCGAGCCTGTCGCCAGAAGATACCCAACTGATTGGTTGATATGGGTTGGGTGTTACAAGGGGCCGGAAACAGGTAATGACTCTCTGATTGCCATGCATCAAGATAAGCCCTGACTTGTGAACAAAGGTAAACCGTTTTCGCCCCCGTTTTACTGTCTAGTAAATGCCAGTGATTACCTCGGTACTCTTTCCATTGCAAGGTTCTCACTTCCGATGAGCGGCACCCTGTGTATATCAACAGACGTATTATCATGACCTTCGCTGGGTTATCGCCCTCTAACGTGTCTAACACTCGCCAGAGTTGACGCAATTCGTCTTTACTAAGATAGCGCTCTACCTCTCCTGCTTTATAACGCTTGAAACCACGGCAAGGATTGGTATTTTTAGGACGATATTCCCACGTTTCACATTGCTGCATCATAACCGACAGCAACACTAACGCTTGGTTGGCTGACCCTTTCACATGGCTTAACTGGGTAAACCACTGCTCAACATCCTTTCGAACAATGGATTGCACTTCCCTATCTCCAAGATAAGGCGCGATCTGAAGACGAAAGGCACTTTCGTTCTTTTTCAAAGTATTAGGTTTCCAATGACGAGGATAACGCTTGAAAAACTCTTGGCCGAAAGCCTGTAGCGTTATGGAGGGCAAGGTTTCCATTTTTGGGCTACGCACTTGCTGAACAAGCTGCAAGGCTTCTCGCCTTGCTTGACGTAAAGAGTAATCTAACGCGCCACCTAACTTATGATTCCTCCTCAACCCGTTGTGCTGAAAACGAACGAAAAACACGCGCCTCCCTGACGGGTAGACTCGTAAATACAGCGTAGACACCTTGGTATCATAGTATTCTTGTGTGGTCGAAGTCGGTTTAACGCGCTCGACAAATCGCTGAGTAAGAGATATTTTTTTCATTTCAAGCTCCTGTTTACAGAGGCACTTTTGAACCGTAGAACGCTATCAAACATGCCATAACACTAAAAAACAAAAACTTAATACCAATAAATTTCAATTAGTTACTACAGACAACCATTCATAATCTCTAGATTATGGCGTGGTGTGTGGTCACCAACTCAACTAACCAACAACTCAGAACGAATGATCTGAGTTCCTTAATCAAAGCGACGGGAAAAACTGACAGCGAAAGACAAAAGCCGACCAGGTGGCGAATGAATCTGACGAACGAGGGATGCGGGGGATCTGGAAATTGAAGGAAGAAAGCGAGAAGAAAAGCGAAAGAACTTGCACCGTTATGGTGCAAGGTCTTTTATTGAACGTTCATCTTAAAATAAACCGATTGGACTTTTTGGATGTATATTTTTCTGGCGTTCTCAGTGCGTTTGGAAAAACCCGCATTATACGCGCCGACACTGTTCCAGTTATAACCATGACTAGAAAAATTAGAACTTAATACCCACGCGCCAAGATGAACATTAAAGCAAGGATGATAGATATTTGTTTCATTCACATTAAATTTGGATAGTCGAACAAACCAATGGGAATTGATTTGCATCAATCCAAAGTCACGACTAACCACCTCACCGACTCTATTTTTATTTTCATTGTACGCGTTCGGCTTTAGGCTACTTTCTACCGTGGCAATGGATTTTAAAAGCTGTGGATCGACATTATAAAATCGCCCGGCCTCATCAAAGCAAAAAGCCCAACTGAAACACGGCGATAACAGCGAAAGATAAAGTAATGGTTTCATAATAAAAAAGAGCCCTAATAATAGGACTCTCATTTTATGCCATCCCATTGAGATATCAATATTCACAAGGTAATAAAATTGTGGTCACGCTGCGGTCACGTTCAGTTATTATCCAAACCGATTGATCACAAATCGTATAATTCGATATCACTCTCTCGCCTGTTTTGGTTGCTTCGTCATTGGTGATTTTATCTTCAATGCAAGTCTCTCCCCAATCTCCACTTTGGTGACGCTGCAAATAAATCGACAAGTTAGCACCGACATTATTATCTAATAACTGCTCAATACCTTGCGTATAGACCACTTTACCCAACGAAAACGGCACGGCCGTACAAAAGTAACATTTTGCTTTCGTTTCTTCTTTATCTTGTGTAGCATTCAGAATGTTCATTCGAATATTCACCATAATTGACTTGAACATACCTTGATATTTGATGGAACAAATATCAAGGCGCTTTAATTTTCACGTTTAATAAACGTCTTCCGTTTTACGAATATGATTAAACACTTCATAAATCTCATCGTATGAAATGCCATAGCCTTCGAGCTTTTCCACACAATCACAAATATCATTGGTGTAGAAACATTCGTGATTAAATAACTCACGGCGAATGATCACCTTTTTCCCGTTCTCTTTGATATCTTCGGCGATCCCTTCTTGAGCGATGGAATCTAAACGAGTCATTAATTGCTTGGCATTATCAACTGGGCAAATTAACCCCATACCTAGTGATGCGTATTTCACGCTATCTTTTTTTGCCTCATCGAACTGTTGATTAGAAAAAGCAAAGAACGCCCCAGCATCATTAAAAGCCTGAGTTTGTTTGTCTTGAATATAGTGTGAGAGATATTTCATCTTTTAAGTCTCCATTTTATAATTAAGGGGATGATCCACTCTTTTATGTTTCGATGTATTGATGGTTGTTTGTCACCCATCCTATGACGACAGCACGACTATTCAGCCCTACCTTATTTGTTTCAGTAATCACATGACCTCTCGCGATGCCTTGCCCCCAGTACGGCTTATTGAGTTCTGTTTCTGGGAACAAAACCGTCAGTTCTAGCCAAACACTGGAATGCCTAGCTCTTGCTTTTACATGAGCGGCAATCACGACAATATTTTCCACAGATGTTGATCCTGATAGGACAACATCACGACTTAGCCCTACTGGGTGCACGCCCAAAGAGATATCATTTTTTGGTGAGCTTTCGTGGCCAGCGGCGAAACGCTGGTCGCTGAAATTCGATTTAGAGAGAGTTAGGGTTGATTGTCGTTGTGCCATGAGGAGTTTCCTTTCTGTTTGAGTATCACTTTTATGGAGCCGCTTGGCTGTCCCTACCTCAAACATGGTTCTTCTCTGCAGGGGCGCGAAGCGTTCATTTACCCTTGCAGAGAAGGTTCTGATTGAGGAGGGTTAACAGCCTGCGAGCCCCATCAAATGATGCGAGTCGAAAGGGAAATCGGCACATAAGACAGCAAGCCCTTACTCGAACTTAATTGAAATCAGTGAAAGGTAACGAGGAGGCACGACGAGGCGCAGCTACGCAGTAGCGCAGGCGTTCAGGATTGCAGCGATATTCTTTTAGATAGGGGCTGTAGAGAGGCACATCCTGGGGCGGCACGCAGTGACTCACCAGGGTGATGCCACTCTTAGGCCATAGATGAAAGATACAAGCGGAGAGCCTTGCCCGAAGGGTAACGCCCAATCGAAGCCCTTACCATGACACTGTGCTTCAAATCAGCTTTAAACCGTCATAATAAAAAAGCCGCCTATCAAGCCCTATAAGGCAAAAATCAACAAAGCGACACCATGACAAAGCAATATAATCAAACATAGAGCAAATGGGCGTACTGTGGTCCTGAGAGCCGTTTTGACGACCGCTTGCGGTCGAGCCTTTGGCTCAACCTCTTTTAGCGCAGAAACCCAAGCGTACACAGCAATCACGAGATAAAAAAAATGCCTCTAGGATAAGAGGCATTTCAGAAAACATATTTGAACATTAAACGTTGATATGACTACCCACCCAAAACGCGGCACCGGCTACCGTCGCAATCATCGCGAAGGCTGTTGCAATAATGAGGTTTTTAAGGGAACTCACTTCATTACGAACCCCCAGGACCTCATTCCGAACCGCTTCGATCTTCTGATCGAGTTCTTTACGCGTATCATTTAACTGCTCTTGAGTGGCAGAATGAGCGGTTAGGTTGATCAGCTCTTCAACGCTTAATGTGACTTTGCTTGATTCAGACATAATAGAAACCTTATTTAATTGTCTTTAGTTTACTGCATTACGTTACCGAAGTCATTCACGCCAGAATAGGCGTGAATGAGAGACATTTTTCACTAACTAATGGTTATATCCAACCACGCTCCGCAAACGACACCACATCTTCAAAAGACACCACGAAGTGATCGAGTACTCGAATATCAACCAAGGCTAACGCGTCAGTCAGTCGTCGAGTAATACGTCGTTCGGCTTGGCTGGGTGTGGCATCACGTGGCTTTGTTGCAATACTCAACCTAGGTGGTCTTTTGATATGGTTAGGCGACTCGGTAGCTCTTGGGCATCCCGAGATGAGTAAAGCGATTTAAAATAGAACAACCGAGTAACATTTCTTTTGACTGATTTTCAAACTCCCTGCTGTGTAATGTATTACCGATTATATTTTTGTAACGTTGCATGGCGGTTTCTGAGATATTCCTTTTTCCGTATTGCCGCACGCTCTGCCAACCTATAATACCAAGGGCGAAGCAACCTATCAGGTTGCTCATCCTCTTAGGATGATGAGCCTCATCGGCAAATATATTGTCTTTCGGCGGAATAACAATCTCAGCATTCGGGAAATGATTTTCTAATGTCTGGTACACCGCATTGGTATCATACATTTTATCGGCACTGACGTGCTCGACATCCGTAATGATGGACTGACATAGCACCCCGACAACCTGATCATCCATCGTGTTTTTATCGGTGAGGACTGCGCCTTGAATGAAGTGAGCTTCATCAACAGCAAAGTGCGCCTTTCGCCAGCTTCGTTTTGCATTAACCTTATGTTTTTCCTGGTGCCATTCATCCATACCAAACCGTTTGAGCCCCGTTGAATCAATGGCTATCGCTGCAATTTTGTCATCTGGCCTTTCATGCTTTCTAAAGCGTGGCGCCGTGAAGTTGAGCTGCTTCAGCCGTTTTGACAGCAGCGTATAATCAGGGCATTGAAGTCTGGTCATGCCAAGCTTCGTCAGTAAACTTTCAATCAGCCCCTGAGCTTGACGTAAGGGAAGTTTATACACCAATCTGATGTAATGGCAGGCTTCGATGGTGCTGTCAGGATACTTAACGGATGAGCCGGTACCGTCATAAACGCGTTCGTCGTATTGCCAATTATTGATGATATCTTCAGATATCCAAATATCGAACCGCCCGCGTTGCTTGAGAGCCTGATTGTACTCACCATAGTTATTTAAGGCGTAGATATGCTTCTTAAAATGATGGCGTTTGGCGTCATTGTATTTGTAAGGAATTTGTTAATAAGCCAACCTGAATGAAAGGCTGGCTATGATAACTGAATTCAATGTTAATGGAATAATTGAGTGTTATCTGAGCGATTCAACAAAGCCGTAACGTGACCATTGAGCATTAGCTTTGCATCAATCAGTTTTAATACAGCATCATCAAGTAATAGACGTGACACGATTTTTCCTCGTTAAATAATATCAAGCTCAATTCTACATTGGAACGATTTCGTAATGAGTCCATCAGATATAAAAAGTTTAAGACAAAGCAATACTCACTCTAGTATTATAACTCATTAAATCAAATGCTAAGAGGTAACTTGTGCATATTCAGGAAGGACATTGGGTTGTAAATATTCAAAATGAACAAGGAAGCATGGTTAGCTATGATTTAACACACCTTAAAGATAAGGGGTTTGTTATAGATGAATTCGAAACAGAGTCAAAGCATTTAATCAAACTCAATATAAACATTGTTCCCACAAACCACCTATACAGTCGCGCATTTGATCAAGACAAAGATAGCATTCAAGCATTAGATCAAACAGGCGAGCTTCTTAGAAGATATGAACACTACTCTAACAATTATAGAGCAGTAACCCAAGAAAGAACTCTCAGCAATGAATTGCGCGTTTTTTGCAATGACAAATACACAGAGAACCGAAGCTTTTTTCCTAGTTTTATCGACTTTCTAAAAAGCAATCTCCATAACATTTGTGTCTTACCTCATTCGAAGAAAGGAGATCACCGAAAAACACTTACAGGGCTTTTATCAGTAGAAAAAGATAAAAACTACATAGTACTTTTCACACTACATAAAACTAACAACAAAAACATCAATATGTTTTGTGAAACAGCATTCGTTGTTACAGATGATGATTTTCGTGCCAAAAAACTAATCACACCAGATGATACAAGTAAGCCGTTTCTAGTTTTGCTTAAAAATATTCTGTCTGGAAGAAAACCATTTGAAGGGAAAGCTAAAAAAGCAGCGAAGAAGAGTTACAAGAAGAAAAAGAAGAAAGCAAAAATGAAGGCTAAAGATCAAGACGGCTCTTCATAACCGCTAGGTTAGAAGAGCCATTGATAAAGTTCCGTGATCCCTATTGAAAGAAATGAATCTTTGTTTATCCATGTCTTGCATGGCGCTACCATCTGAAATTATAAGATATGATGTATCACCATCTTATCCCTAATACAGTATATGCATAAGCTTACTAAGGCAGCGGGAGGTAGGGTATATATGGTAAGCTATGCTTTCCAGTCAATCCGAACGATCCTACTCTTACTATTATCGATTCAATCAGTTCAAATCGATAATCAAAAGATAACCAAATATTACTTACATGTCAATAAAAAGACCCTGTAAATAATTCTGTGTAACTGATCTTGGTTACAAGTATTCAGTTAGTCGGTCTTCGAACATAATCATCAAGATCAGAAGGAGTCTTGATTGTAGTGGGTGAGTTGCTTTGGCCAATAGATAAGAGGGTTTGCAATACCTCAGATTATCCGTCAACTGCTCATTTAGTAAAGTCACTGACCACATTTATGTCCAGAGGTATGCCAACGCGACTATCGCAGGCACGTTTGTGTCGTCTACGGCTTTGTTGCGCAATTAAATTTAGAGGCGTGACAGAACCACTTTTCGGGGAAATGTGCGCAATACCCCAAAAAGTTGAATTAGTCACGTCAAGTTGTTCGAAGTAGGCAAACTACATTAGAAATTGTATGAACCACCGAAGCTAATGCTGCTGAATGCTAGTGTTTTGTCTTCTTTCTTAGACCCGTAATCGTTCTCTACGCTTACTGCATCTGCTTGCGAAATCAGGCGTAATGTTAGGTGGTCTATTGGCGTGTATTCAACACCAACACCAAAGTGGAAACCGGTACCGCTGTCACCAGCGTAGCCAGCACTCTTGTTTGCGTTTAGGTCAACAGAGCTTAAACCAGCCAATACGAATGGACGGATCGTGTTGTCGAATGTGTAACCGATGTTTGCAGATGCATAGATAGATGTCGGCGACAGTTTTTCAGCACCCTTTTTGTAGTTTGCGTAATCGTTGTAGCCAAGTTCAGCACCAATGAGACTCACGAATCTGCTTCTCTTTGAAACTCGATAATATAAACATCATCATGTATCCAGAGCACAATGCGGTAATGATTGCCACGACATTGTCAGTAAACGCCGATATTACATAGAACATAATGACGAGCATTGCGATACCCGCGAGGCGTATAAATAGACTCGTTTTAAAGTGCCCGTTTGCTTTAATGTAGGCCAATTGGTAGGCGTTCAGCATCATAAAAATGAAGAACATCGAGAAGTGGAACAGTACTGGTACCGCTCCGATATATTCAGCAGGGAAAAGCGCTTCTACAAGGTTCGAACCAAACAGCAGCATCGTCAAGAAAAACGCACCGCTGACAATAAATGACAACTTAAACACCCATCGACGGATAAGCTGAATCTCAGAGAATTCACCATTTCGTACCTTCACAGACAGTTCAGGCAGAACAAAGCGGTAAATTGGGAATACGAATAACATCGTCATGTATGTGAAGACCGGACGCACTACAACCTGAAAATCACCCAGTTCATCGACGCTGAAGTAGCGTATAGTCAACAACACAGCAATGTAAATCATAAGAATGCTTGCTCCTGCTTCGAGTGTCGCAGTAAAGCTGTTTTTCACATAACCGTACATGTCTGAATTAAGCAGCACAGGCTTAATTGGCAGGGTCGATATCTCTTTTCTTCGGCTGATATACATATAGAGTGCCGTTATTAACGAAGATATGGTCAAACCATAGAACAACGCCGTTAACGTACTGAATCCAGCAATATAGTAAGCGAATAGAAACAGAGCCACGTTCAACGCAGGATCAAGCCAAGTGGTACGGTTAGTGATATCGTACAAACGATACATGGCAACTAAATTGGTAAAGTAGAGCTTAAGCCCCAAACCAAAAATGATGCCCACCAACTGTAAGTATTCGACACCAATATCTAAGCTGTGCTTGATGTAAGGAATCACCCCACCCCACGTCATTAGAACGACGAAAATAAGGGTAAAGCGGAAGATATTGATAATATCGATATCATTCTTGGTTTGAGAATACGTCACGACCATGGATGAGCGGAAGCCCGTCATCAGAATCATGGACAGAGAAATGATATCAACGACAGTATGAAAGAGCGCCAAATCGGCTTTTGCTACCCACCCCGCAAGCCAGATCTTGAAGGTAAAACCTATCGCAATGCTGATTAATGTTGCCCATATACCGGAAAGAAACGCCTTCTTTACCTTGGTGACTGATTGTGAATGCATTTCGAAGACTACTGTCATAGGTGAGATCTCCTTATAGTATTGAAAGCTATTCTCATTTACAACAAAACTCTGTTGCACCTCCTACGACATTTCGTATGCGCCCCATGAACCCACAGGGCGATGTTGTTAATGTTTGAAGTTCCAAGGTAGGAGTGCATCGATATCGGGCTCTGCTTTTGCTAGCTCTTTCATGCACGGCTTTGTTGAATCGCTCAGATAACACTCAATCATTCCATTAACATTGAATTCAGTTATCATAGCCAGCCTTTCATTCAGGTTGGCTTATTAACAAATTCCTTACAAATACAATGACGCCAAACGCCATCATTTTAAGAAGCATATCTACGCCTTAAATAACTATGGTGAGTACAATCAGGCTCTCAAGCAACGCGGGCGGTTCGATATTTGGATATCTGAAGATATCATCAATAATTGGCAATACGACGAACGCGTTTATGACGGTACCGGCTCATCCGTTAAGTATCCTGACAGCACCATCGAAGCCTGCCATTACATCAGATTGGTGTATAAACTTCCCTTACGTCAAGCTCAGGGGCTGATTGAAAGTTTACTGACGAAGCTTGGCATGACCAGACTTCAATGCCCTGATTATACGCTGCTGTCAAAACGGCTGAAGCAGCTCAACTTCACGGCGCCACGCTTTAGAAAGCATGAAAGGCCAGATGACAAAATTGCAGCGATAGCCATTGATTCAACGGGGCTCAAACGGTTTGGTATGGATGAATGGCACCAGGAAAAACATAAGGTTAATGCAAAACGAAGCTGGCGAAAGGCGCACTTTGCTGTTGATGAAGCTCACTTCATTCAAGGCGCAGTCCTCACCGATAAAAACACGATGGATGATCAGGTTGTCGGGGTGCTATGTCAGTCCATCATTACGGATGTCGAGCACGTCAGTGCCGATAAAATGTATGATACCAATGCGGTGTACCAGACATTAGAAAATCATTTCCCGAATGCTGAGATTGTTATTCCGCCGAAAGACAATATATTTGCCGATGAGGCTCATCATCCTAAGAGGATGAGCAACCTGATAGGTTGCTTCGCCCTTGGTATTATAGGTTGGCAGAGCGTGCGGCAATACGGAAAAAGGAATATCTCAGAAACCGCCATGCAACGTTACAAAAATATAATCGGTAATACATTACACAGCAGGGAGTTTGAAAATCAGTCAAAAGAAATGTTACTCGGTTGTTCTATTTTAAATCGCTTTACTCATCTCGGGATGCCCAAGAGCTACCGAGTCGCCTAACCATATCAAAAGACCACCTAGGTTGAGTATTGCAACAAAGCCCTAAGGAAGCCATTAACCTGTTTAAATAAGCGCCTTTGCGCTCTCTCATAAGTGGTACTGGTAACTGTGGCTTCTTTTATTGCACACTTTTCTTCCATCATATTCGCCACCGCTGTAGGTGAAGTCGGCTCATCAATACAAGATAGGTTCGCTCTTTGTATATAAAGAGCGTTAACTTTTGCTTTCTGCTCTCTCCACTCATTCAACTGCGGATAGTAAACGGTTTGTCTATCACCAAATTCTGGCGTTCCTGATGCTTCCATCATCCATTGTGCCGTTTTCTCTAACTTAGAATCCAAGGAAGTAAGTTGTTCCTCCTCCGTTTTTAGTTGGCTAATAATTGGGTTGATAGTTGCGTCCGTCATAGTTACTTACCGTTGTTTGCTTAACCGATAAATAAATTATAAACACAACCGTTAACAAAAAAACCACTTCATAAGTGAAGTGGTTTTTAAACTATCGCCATACATGAATAACGACTATATAACTGCCGTTATACCTTTCTCATCAATGATATTCAAAAGACGCAATGCAGCCCCTTGAGGTTTAGTTTTACCTTGCTCCCACTTTTGAACGCTTTCGCTACTCATATTCAGCACAGTTGCTAAAACAGCTTGGCTTATATGCTCACGCTTTCTCAACTTCTGAATTTTGGCTGCGGTCATATCTTCACGCTTAGCACTCATAGCCAAGGCATCAATTTTACGCATGGTTAACTGATCAATTGAGCCATTGGCATTAAAGCGCTTCGCCATTGCTTGCATTCTTTCTAAACGATCATCCATCATTTCTAACCTCTCTTAGCAGACCATCTAAGATGTTTTGTTCAATCTGTTCATCCGTTAAGCTACGGAAGCTTTCACCGAGTAACTTGTAGGTTTCCAATAACTTATCTGGTATTTCTTTACCTTTTTTTGGGACGTCTTTCTTTCGCCAACCATCTATGAAGAACACCCGATTACCTTTTTGAATAGCTATAACACTTCGGTTTGACTCTCGTTTACCTTGACCTGGTGACGGAACACGCTTTTTATATAGCTTTCCACTTTGTAGCTCACCATCATGCAAACCATTGTTAAGCTCATTCGCCACCTTAACGATAATTTCATTATCTAATCTGGCTTTAATCATCAATTTTTCAAATTCGTCAGTGACATAAATTCTCACTATTCCCACCCCCCAAAGTGTAGTAAAGAATACCATAGTTTCAATTTTGACAACAACTTCAAAACGCCATCTCTGCTGCTTCTGTTAGCTGTTCTGGTAACACATCAATGTATTCTAGCGACATTGACGGTTCTGAATGTCCTAGAGTGCGCTGTATGATGCCCAAAGCCACCCCTTGGCTATTCATGATAGTTGCAGCACTGCGCCGCCCTGAGTGACTGCTACAACCTTTGAATCCTGTCCGTTGGTAGATATTTCGAATCATCAGTTCAAGCACATCACAAACAGAGTAATCAACCCTATCCCCACTCTGATTAATCCTAGTCTTACGCTTCATTGAATAGCTTCGACCTCTATTGTTGAGCACTAGCTTGCTACTTGGGTTTAGTCCCTGATAACTATTATTAAATGTAGTCGCCCAATTACGCGCTTTGCGATAATCAATCCACTCTTGGATCATGTGTTTTGCCATCCGACCAAGCCAGATTGAACGGGGTTTTCTCCTTTTACACAGCGAAGCTCTAAGATGGATTTCGTCTTTAATCTTGCCTGTAGGCATGATCACATCTGCAACAGTGATTTGGGCGAGTTCACTTACCCTTAGAGTAGAAAAAGACAGCGCGATAACCACACGTTTTAGCTCTGCGTTTTGCATGAGAAAACACCGCTTGAGGACTTTATTAATTTGGGATGTCGTGAGGATACGAGCTTTTGATTTTGCTTTAATCATGTGTGCGATTCCGGTCGAGAGAGGAAAATACACACATCACCTTTTTAGGCGTGTTAGTGATGATAACACACCAGTACATAAGCCTTTGGGGGAAAACGGATAAAGCACAAGATGTGGTGTAACCGGTTCGTGCAAAAGCCACTAGATAGAGTGATGGTAAACTTTCGCTTAACCGTTGGTGTCGGAAGACAATATAGTTTGTCGATTCCAATTAAGTCTGATCATTTACAATAAAGATTGATCGATTTTGGGTTGTATCTAGTCAGACGGGGGAAGGTAAGCTAAGACACTTTTGTCGGGTAGACGGCACTTGGTAACAAGTGTCGTCTACCCGACCATTATCATTTGGGAGAGATTATCTTCACTAAACATATATGTTCATATTGACCAACTATTTCTAATGTTAGAAGCTAAGCTGAGTTGATGATTTCGATCTTTCAAGTCGTGCGAAGTTATTGGGTTTTATTTTCAAGAGTGCATTCCCTATGTCTATCCCTGAAGTTTTGTATAAATATAGAGCCTTCAATCAGTTTACTGTCATGTCTCTGATAAATCGCTCAGTTTGGTTTTCTAAGCCAACAACATTCAATGATCCTTTTGATTGTCAGATTAAGTTTTGTGAAGCCAAACCGTCCAAGGATGCTTACTTGAAAATGATCGAGCAGGCTCGATTAAAGCGAGAAAACAAAATAGGGAGAAACGTAACCTTGAGTATCGCTAACTCTGCTTTTGTGGGTGAAGAACTCTCTGCTGATTACATGGAAAAAATTTCTGACTTTAGAGAAAAAATAGAAACAATTATGTCGGAATCTAGTGTGCTTTCTTTATCTGAAAATAATACGAATACCACGATGTGGAGTCATTATGCTGATTGCCATCAAGGAATATGTGTTGCGTATGATATGAGTAAGTTATTCGGTACAGCTGATACAACTATGATTACTCACAAAGTTGACTATGTTGATGCTGATAAAATTTCTGTAAATCAATATGCTAAGTATGCAGAGTGTTGCTGTGGAAATGACAATGAAGAGTTTAACTCGATAGTAAGAGAGATGCTCACTACCAAGTCGAAAGACTGGGAGTATGAGCATGAGTGGCGTGTGATTTGTGGACAACTTGGAAACCTTAATGCAGGAGCTAATGCAGTCCATGCTGTCTATTTTGGTCTCAAAGCTAGTATTGATGTAAAGATGACCATTCGCAATATATTTGAAAGTAATCCAATTCGGTATTATCAAATGGTTCGTTCCAGCGAAGGTCTAGCAATCGAAGCTGTTGAAATGCCTATAGGCTCTCGCTATTGGCAGGAGTGTCCTGAATAAATAATATATGGAATCAATATTCAAGCTTGCTAAAGCCAAACTTATACTCTCTATCATGTGTCTCCTGTAGTGGATTAGTTGATTAGGCCAATCGATAAGAGGTTTTGCAATACTTCAGATAATCCGTTAAATACTAATTTAGCAAAGTCACTGGCACACTTTTGTCCAAAAATGTGTTAAAGGGTAGTCTCCTACCCTGTGATCACCAAGCGATTCTGTCGTACCTTAATTACCAAGCGACTTTGTCATTACAATAACTACCGAGGGATTTTGACGGGACTCATTTGGCTTACCTTTTAAAGTAATTAATTAAACTTTGGAAGGGGCTAAGGATGTTCTATATGGATTCTAAATCCCAGTTTACTGTCGATATTATCTGCAAAATTATCGATGGCAAAATCAGCATCAATAGTGCCACAACCTTGCTCAACAAGTCTCGGCGAACGGTTGAGCGCTATCTAAGCCGATACCGAAAAGAAGGCATTCGATTCATCATTCATGGTAATCGAGGCCGTTCTCCAGTCAATAAGATCCCTGATTCGCTCAAAAAAGAAGTCCAAAGTCTCATACAAACTAAGTACTACGATTTCAATTTGCAGCATCTCTCTGAAGTCCTCAAAAAGAATGAAGGGATCGCTATTAAGCGCGAAACGTTACGCTCTTGGGCACACGATATTCATCATGTTAAACGTGCTAAGCGACGTAGAAGTCGAGTTAGGAAGTATCGAGAGCGTATGGAGCTGCCTGGACTAATGCTTCAAATGGATGGGAGTCCTCATCGCTGGTTTGGTGATGAAAAATCTTGTTTGATTGCTATGATTGACGACGCCACCAGTGATATCCATGCTCAGTTTTTCCCCTCTGAGACCACCGAAGGCTGTATGAAGGTGATGAGAGCTTATATTGAGAAACGAGGGATATTTAAGACGCTTTACGTCGATAGAGCGGGTATCTTCGGCGGTCCCAAGCGAAGTAACTTCTCTCAGATGCAACGAGCGTGTGAAGAGCTCGGTATTGAAATTATCTTTGCTAACTCACCACAAGGAAAGGGACGCATTGAACGCTCATTCGATACGTTCCAAGATAGGCTGGTACCAGAACTACGACTGCACAACATTACCGATATGGAGGGGGCGAATCGCTATTTACAAGACGAGTTTATCCCAAATTATTGGGATAAAAAGGTTCGCGTTCGGCCCAAAAGTTCACGGACGGCCTTTAAGCGTTTGCCCGTTGATTTGGATCTGAACAGCATCTGCGTGCAGAAAGAATATCGAACCATACGACGTGATCATACGTTTGGCTTTGGTAACAAAAGGTACGTTATCGACTCGCCCATCCGCTACTCCATTGAAAACCAAAAAGTAGAGATTAGATGTCAGTTCGATGGCACATTCTCCGCCTATTTTGGCCACCGTCGGCTCGATATTACCGAGCTGGTTGAGCCTCGTAAATGCAGCGAATATGGCAAAGAGGTTCAGCGGAAAATAGAAGCCTTAGAGCTCGTTGAACAGCTAGGCAGTATATCTAAAGCAGCCCGCATCCTTGGCTGCTCTCGCCAATCCCTTTACACCTATCAGAAAATCATGGCTGAGGAAGGGCCTATGGGACTGAAGCGGATCAATAAGCCCCTAAACCGCAGTAAAAATCGTATCCCAGAGCACGCAGAAGACAAGATTATCGAGCTGACGTTGCAGAAACCTCACCTTACATTAATGCAACTGACAATGGAGTTAAAACAATACGATATCACCGTGAGTATCGGGACGATTAAAAACATCTGGAAGGAAGAGAACCTCAGCACCAAAGAGCTTAGGATAAAGAAATCCCAATCACTGAATATCGACGTGTGAGGCGAAAAGTATCAATCGGCACTAAAATGTAAGAGCATGACAGAATCGGTTGGTACTTATCCCGTCAAGATCCCTCAGTAATGACAGGGTAGTCTCCTACCCTGTTTCAATCAGCGGCCATAAGCCGCTTTTTTAAATCCAGCCTCGCTCAGAAAAAGACACCACACACTCAAATGAAACCACAAAGTGGTCCAGTACTCGGATATCAACCAATGCCAACGCATCCGTCAGTTGACGAGTAATGCGTCGGTCAGCTTGACTTGGGGTGGCGTAGAGTAGGGGCAAGTACGCCATACCAGCTTCACAGCTGGCGGTTTTACTCACTCCTCTCTCCGAACCGGACGTGCGAGTTTCCCCGCATCCGGCTCTCCATTTGACAATCATCAACTCGCAGTTTCTTGTGTTCCATCATGTGATGCTTTCGACATAATGTTACCAAGTCTTTTACCGCCCACGATTTAACGCCTCTACGGTGATGAACTTGGATGTCATTTTGTTCTTTGCATATCACACATGCAAAGCTATCTCGCTTTAGTACCTTTAGTCGTCTATAGTGCCAGTCCTTTGGATACTCTCTATTATCTTCACGGCTCATCCGTGCTGTTAGATATATCGAAAGCTCTGGACCTTTGAGTCCTAGTGGTGGTTGGATTTCGTTACTGGACGCGACTAGATAGGGATGTTCAAATCCATTTCTGCCCCGATTCCAATAACGAGAACGATTGAGCTCTTTTGCTGATGGCAGCCATTGATGTACTTGAATACCGAATGTATTCGCTACCCATCGTTGACGTTTCATGATTGTGCATGTTTTGTCCTTGATGAGTTGCACCTTTCTACTTCCTTTGTATTTTGCCAGTAACCACTTGTGGTATCTGTGCCACGCATAGCGACTGATCGCTTCTAAATCACTGAGTAAAGATGTATGTTTGTAATATTCACACCACCCTCTAACTACTTGATTTATTTGTTTCATCTTCGTAACTTCATCATATAAAGTTTGGTTTCGTGTAGTAAGACTTTTAAGCTTGGCTTTCACACGCTTCACACTTTTCATTGAGGGGCGCAAGTGTACCACCCATCGTCCTTCCGAGTAGTTCCGTTTAATATAGAACCCCAAGAAGTCGTATCCTTTGTTAACGTGTGTAATTAAAGTTTTCTCCTCAGAAAGAGTAAGTTTTAGCTCTTCCTCCAGAAATTCCTTAATTTCAGCTTTAGCTTGCCTTACTCCAGCTATCCCATCATTTGATACGACAACAAAATCATCGGCATAGCGAACCATGGTATAATTACCGCGACCCGCTTTCCTCGTATTTTGTCTTTCTGATTGAGATAGCTGCCATTTCTTCGCTGCCCATTGATCAAATTCGTTCAAGTATAGATTTGCTAGCAGTGGGGAAATGATCCCCCCTTGCGGTACCCCTTCACGAGTTTGAGCAAATAGCTGCTTTTCCATGACACCGGCACGAAGAAAGCGATGGAGCAGAGAGATGAGTTTCCTATCTGCTATCCGCTTTTTTAACAATTTGAGTAATATTCGATGATTAACAGTGTCGAAGTAGCTTTTTAAGTCCCCCTCAATAACATAGAAATGTTTTGATATGGAGTTAGCTAAGGGCATCAACACTGCAATCGCATCCATAGTGCATCGACTTTTCCTAAACCCAAAGGAATAGGGATGAAAACCCGTTTCGTATATAGGATCGAGTGCCATTCTTATACCTTCCTGAACAATACGATCTCGTAAAGCCGGAATACCGAGAGGACGTTTGGTTCCATTCGGCTTTGGTATATAGACCCTCTTTACAGGTAGTGGACGGTAATTCCCTGACTTTAACTGTTCTATGATCAAAGACAGTTGTCTTTCATAGGTTTGTTTAAAGTAGTCGCGAGTTTTACCATCTACGCCATCTGTCCTACTTCCTGGCCTAGATAACACATTAATAGCAGCCTGATGTATCCATGTCTCCCAATGAAGAAGATCGTATAAACGATTAAATTTATACTCTGGATTCTCAGTTGCTTTCTTTGCAAGTGTTTATTGTTTTTGGGCGATCGTTGAAAGCAACATTACCGTTGTTCTCCTGCTTAATTCACTTTTACAAACGTTTTGTCAAACTGCCTCCCTTCGCCATGTGATTAGCTTTCCTAACCTCGGACTACTACGAAGGCTCCGCCCTTTCTAATTGCATGTAGGTTCAGGCTCCCAGATCTTGTTGCCAAGATAACAATAGAAAGTTCCCAAGTTCACATATGTAACGTCACCATCTTGCCTTAGACTCTGACTGTACCCCTTGCACGGCTCGTCACTGGGAGACTTGAACTCCTATTTCTGTAGGAGCGTTCAGTCTCTATCCAAGCGAGATTTCTCCCCCCGTCATAGGTCTGTCTTTCATACACAAATCCTGCGATTTTCATCTCAGGATTTTTTGAACCTTTTTGCATACTTCCGATCTCAACTATAAATAAACAGTTGAAGGTAGGTATGATGTTTTCAGTCAATGCAGAACAATGGGCAACAGATACATTTTCGGACGCTGAGTTGGGAGACCTAAGGCGAACCAAGCGACTCGTTAAACTGACTGCATCCCTTGCTAACCATATCGGTCAGTCTATTGTGCAGTCTCTTGAATCAGTTGCAGATATTGAAGCAGCTTACCGCTTTAGTCGGAACGACGCCATTGACGCACAAGCTATTGCTGAGGCTGGATTTAATGCAACAGTTAAAGCTGCCCGCACCTATTCTTGTCTGCTCGCCTTAGAGGATACGACTTCTCTGGAGTTTACTCATCAGACCGTTAGAGATGAGATGGGACATACGAGCTCTACAAAGTCCTCTAGAGGGATGCAAGTCCACTCGGTCTTGCTGTTCGCTCCTCAAGAGAAACACGTGGTTGGTCTCATAGAACAAGAGCGCTGGGTAAGAGATATTAACCAGTATGGACAAAAATCCAAGCGGAAGACGCGCGCTTATGAGACGAAAGAAAGCTTCAAATGGGAGCGGGCATCAAGGCATATGGCACAGCGCCTTGGTGGTGTACTCGACAATGTGATTTCCGTTTGTGACCGAGAAGCAGATATCATCGAGTACCTTACATATAAGACTACTCATCAACAGCGCTTTGTTGTTCGTTCCACGCATAACCGAGGTATAGAGCAAAGTACAGACTCTCTTTATACGTTCAGCAGTGCTCTAAAGTCAGCTGGAAATAGAGTCGTCGAGGTGAAGCAGCGTGGTGGACGAAAGGCGCGTGAAGCTACCTGTGAAGTGAAGTATGCTCCGGTCACTCTCAAGGTACCTTCTAATAAAGAAGGGGAGCCTATTTCCTTATATTACGTTGGTTGCAAAGAGCTAAACCACGACAAGCCACTATGTTGGCACATACTGACATCTGAACCTATTCTCAATGCGAAAGATGCAGAACAAATCTTGGATTATTATGAAAAACGTTGGCTGATAGAAGAGTTCCACAAAGCATGGAAGACGGGAGGAACTCATGTGGAAGACCTTCGTATGCAAAGTAAAGACAACCTCGAAAAGATGGTCGTAATACTGGCTTTCATAGCGGTAAGAGTGCACCAACTACGATACGTTGGCTTAAATCGACCAGAAGCTGAGAAGCAAAGCTGTGAGAAGTTGTTAAGTCCTCTTGCGTGGAAATTACTATGGTCAAAGCAAGAAAAGACAAAGCCGCCTCGCCAAGCACCAAGTATCTACTGGGCGTATATTAATCTTGGAAAGCTTGCTGGTTGGCACGACTCTAAGCGAAATGGGCGAGTTGGCTGGGAAAGGCTCTGGGAAGGATGGTTCAAGTTGCAAATTATCCTTGAAGGCTACCTACTCGCCAAATCTCTTGAGATGTAACTTGTGATCAAGAGACAGGTCATAGGTGGAGATCCAGTGACTCTGTCTTGTCCCTACCTTCATAACAGACAGTCCAACCTTCGAGGCGTCAAACATCAGTTTCTTTCGTAGTCTTAGCAAGACTCTGATTAGCAGCTCTCCATTTCGTAGGGGAAATGTCAGCCACATTGTCAAAACGGCTTCACACAACAGCCAGCCTAATGGAAGTTGCATGCGTTTCTAATCATTGATTACTCCTTGAAATCAAGCAATTACATTGCGTTTTACATATGCGCTTCTTGGCGCACCACTTGGGTGGTTATGATAGAGAATAACCGCACTCGCGTTCGCGGCCAGCGACGCTTTCACGACTTCACGCGGATAGACCGAAGCGGCATTAACGGTACCGTAGAACATCTCTTTGGTGCGCAACACTCGATGTTGATTATCGAGGAAGATAATCCAAACACTTCAGACTCACAAGCGGCCATGGACGTTTGGCAGAACGATTTCACCAATTCAGGCGAGGTTAATGGCGTTTGTTCTGAAATAAACAGTTTGGATTTGAGAATGCTTGCGGCCTGGTCAAGGATGCCCTTTTCTTCTGATGTGAATAACGAAACATTTGAGTATTGAACATGTGCTGACATGGTATTTCCTTTCGGTCTTGGTGAGCGTCTGACTGTCCGTACCCAGTTGCAGGTTCTGCAGCGCAAGGGCGCGCAGCGGCGAAGCCTCCCTTGCGTGAGGGTTCTCAAATGGGACGGTTTAAAGGAAGTCGCGACAACAAGCCAAAAGGACAGCCTAAGCCAATATCTCAACCCAAAGTACGTCGCCCAGGTAGAAATGTCCCTTCCCCACCAAGAGAGCGCCCTGCTGGTTACTCGACTTGCGCCACTCGATAACCTTGGCTACTTAGGACAAGACCGAACAGGGCGTTGCTCGTCTAAAAACACGAACCGCTTGAATACCGCAAACAGTTGGAATATCGAAACAAAATTCAGACAGCTTGATGATCTGATGAGTATTTGAGCCGTCACGCATCTGCTGACTTTAGTCGTCATACAGACAAGAGAGTAAAGCCTTAGCCGACTCGCGATGCTCGGAGGTAGTTTCTCTCGTCCTTTCCGTTTTCTTCGCGTAGGCGTAGTCTTCTCGCATCTGCTTAATGGTGGTAGTGTTATCACACACACTGATACTCCCCCCCTTCCCTCGGTTGCCTTGCTCTAGTGTTAAAGAGTCGGTATACCCAAACTCATTCACCAAAATCTCATGAACCTTGACGGCCTTTACGGTGGAGTCAAAGTCGGTCGAATTCACCCAAATCACGTGCAGGGATATGTCAGCGGATACTGTAGAACGCACTTTCATTTGACCCCCTAAGCGCCAAAACGCACATCAAAACAAAATCCTGAGCACTTAAACGTTCCCTCCCCCGTTGTCACAAAGCGCAACGCTGGAAACACAGACCCGTAGTTGGTGTACATAATGATGTGATCCACTCGCTCGTGAAGAAACCATTCACCAAAGCCAGCACCATTTAATTCGATGAAAAAGTCACGGATTTCATGGAAAGCAAAACGACGCGACACCAATTGCGGAAACTGCTGCTTGATAGCGTCAACGAACCCTTGGTCTTTTAACGCTGCGATATCAGCCAGTTGCTCTGTCGACTGACGACGACTGAACATTTTTAAACGCTGGATTTTTGAAACAAATTCAGACTTTCTTTTCACCTCATCACAACACTTTTTGACTTGATAGCGCAACTTCAAGACCGCTAAAGGACTAGAGATATCATTTTTTGGTGAGCTTTCGTGCCCCAGCGGCGAAACGCTGGTCGCTGAATTTGAGTTAGAGAGAGTTGGGGTTGAGTTTTGTTGCGCCATGAGAGTTTCCTTTCTGTTTGAGTATCACTTTTCGGAGCCGCTTGGCGGTCCGCTCTCTCAACATCGTTCTGCTTTGCAAGGGCGCGCAGCGGCGAAGCCTCCCTTGAAAAACAGGTTGTGGGGAGAGACGGTTAACAGCCTGCGAGCCCGAAAATGAGGCGAGTGAAAGAAATCGGCGCATAAGAAAACAAGCCCTTATTCGAACTTATTCAAAGACAGAGAGAACAACGAGGAGGAAACGACAAGACGCTAAGACTCTTAGGGCAGTAAAGCCTAGCCCGCAGGGTGACGCCCAAGGCAACGATAAGAATCGTGATAGAGACACGTTTAAAGTGTTTGTCTTTACAAGGAGAGAAGGCTCAGAACAGGTAAAAAACTCCCAAAGTGTCATGTTCATCAGTGTGAGAAGTTGAGTCCGAAGCCGGCTCTATGGCATCTCTTTAAATATTTAGAGTCTTTAAAATAATCGTGTATTACATGTGTAATACATATTTAGTTCATTTTGTTGATCAACTCGATGAGATCTTCATCATCGATCTTGTCTCGATATAAAGCCAACGCTCGAAACAATTTCGCTGCAGACACATTTCTCTCTGTCTGCTCTTGCAGACTTGCTACCCAATCAGTGATCCGTTCTTTATCCTTCAATGACATTCTAAGAGTCAGAGGAGGCACTTTATAAGATGTCGTTACTTTCTTTTTAACAGTCGTAATTCCAGTCGGCTTACTTGAACCTTCGTTCTTCTCAGTAGAGAGAGCGGTTATCGCTCCTCGTTTCTTTAACTTGCTCATGTGTATTACCTATGTATTACATTAAATTTAAAAGAAACACAGCGAGTTTACGGTAATCGTTATTCACAAGTGAGCCCGATTTATAAAAGCGCACCGGAGAGGAAACGGCATTAGCTTGTCCGACATGCTCAGAGCGGCGGACAGATACTGGTAACAATTTATCTTGTACTACCTCCAATTCCTCATCAATGAACTCATTAATGATAGTGTTTCTTGAGTCGACCTCATTCCTCAGTATCAGGTAATTACCTTCGTCTTCTTTAATTTCAGATACAGCTTCGAGTAAAGAACTAATGCCGTCTAATGAGAAGGCACCAGAATCAACAGGGATCAAAATAAGGTCTGAGGCCTGGATTGCGTTAAGAGTCGTTAGGGATAGGTTTGGTGGCGTATCAAGAAGAATGAAATCGTAAGTATCACCTAACCTCACCAATTGCTTCTCTAAAATTCGTTCACGATTAATCTTTGTCAGTGATGTTTCGATGACACGTGACAACTGAACATCAGCGGGAACAACATAGAGGTTTTCAATGGAATTCCCATTAAGCTTTGCAGGTTGAATTAAATCGACAATGGACACAACTTTAGGTTTATCAAATAAAGCAGCTACCGTCTCTTCAAACTTAAAATCCCGTTGTCCTGTTAACGTTTTAGAGCAGTTACCCTGAGGATCGAGGTCAATCACTAACACTTTTCGTTTTCGTGCAAGCTCAGCCCCTAAATTGACAAGAGTAGTGGTTTTTCCAACGCCACCTTTTTGGTTCGCAACGCTGATGATTTTAGTCTTCATAACAAACACCTCATGTATTACATGTGTAGTACACAATAAAAAACAAAAGGCGCCCTGTCAACGTATTACATAGGTAATACACTTCTTCTATCAACGCCTAAAGTTATCCCTCCGTTACCAATCGATGATATCGAGACAGTAAAAATCCTAAAGAAAGTGACACCAGCAGCGAAAGCACTATCCGCGGAATTCAAATGATTAGGCTTCTCAGCAACCAAAACTTCTTGGTTAAGTTAATCCCAATACTAGAATCAAAGTCGAGTTTCAAAATTGAAAATATTGTGACTACGATGGGTACACGGTTTAAGCATAACAACGAACAACTAGCAAGTTACGTCATTTTGCTTTCAGCCTTAGAGCCTTGCTATTTTCATGATAAGATACCCTCATCAATAAATAATCCATGTGAACAATGTCAGAACATTCATACCATCAACTTCTTAAGTCGACCTTCGAAAACACTCTTCTTCACCTTTACTTCAAAGTAAACATTGCCAGTCACTTTGTTAAAGAAGAGCAACGAAACAAGATCATCACTGACTTCTTGAAGCCAAAAATCAAACAAGCTCGATATAGCCTTATCAAGAAAAAGCTTAAAACGGTTTGTTTGATGAAGAATAAGTTTGGCTCAATCGAAAAACACTTAGAAAGCGTTCTATCTCAATATTCAGCGATAGAAAGTCAAAACGACGTTGATAAATTTTATGCCTTGTTAGAACGCTTTGAGAAGAGCGGATTAGAAACAAAACTTATTGAAGAGACCCCTAAACAGGAAATGGACGTTGTTTATATCGACAGAGCACATATTGATAACTGCTTCGATAATGAAAACCGTCAGATTGCACCTATTTCGCTGTTTATACATACGAATGAATTAGACAGGTTCACTCAGTGTTTAGTGACCCAGCCTTATTTCACATTTGAGTTGTGCCAAAGAAGTGAAGAGTTGAAGAACTATCACTATCAAGTTCATCCAATTAGCTAACACAACCAAATCTAAAAAGCAGGGCACTTCCAACCCATATCAAGATGTGTTTGACGCGATTTACCAAGTGGTACTACCACCCTTTTCCTTTTATCATCACAATCAAGGGAAATCTTTTGATCTTCGAGCAGTAAGCTGATCAGGTATAAACCTAACGCTGAATGATCTTGACCATTTGTCTTCACCGCCACGGCTTCAACAATGAATTCAATTCCTGTTGACAGTGTCTCTGTATCTTTAAAAGACATAACTCCCCCTCTCACATTGCTGTATAAATATACAGCAACATAAAGTATGTAAATCCATATTTGCACGAATTGAGACATTAATCGCATTAAATGGGGTTATGTCGACTCAAACTCATTATTAAATTTACCAAGAGAGCTTATTTTGACCCGATAGTTACTCATTATTATTCAACTCAAGGAAAAGCTGACTCAAGCACCGCCTTCTTCTTACCTAATTCAGACTCCGCCCAGTATAACGTTATAGGGGCAGATATCTGATGAACAGCATAATTACCACGATGCTCTGGCCCATTTTGCCGACTTTCGGATAAAGCAGACTTGACCCATTCAAACAAATAGACGTAACGACTGACGGTCTGGCGACACAGGTCCGCATTACGCGCCACCAACCCAATTGTGAGCTCCTGATTTTTGCGTAACAGAACCTGACATGTGCGGATAATTCGACGAGTGGTCTTCGTCCGACGAAGGTTATGGGTTCTTCTGGCCGCTCTACGCTGCTTTTCCTGCAGACTTAATCCACTATCCAACCTCATCACACCTCGTTGGCAGTCTGACCGAGCACAATATTTATCCCAGGTCCAACGAGAAACACTTTTCACCACCGCCAACACCTCACTGCACTTCAGAGGCGGCTTATCCGCGGTGCCGGTATTTTTGTAATGAGCGAAACTCTCGACACGGCGTTTAAAGCTCGTATAACTGCCCTTTTCTCTTTCTTCGTCGACAATGTCATACGCGTACCGGCGAGTGTGTTCAAACAAAGTACAGTTTCGTGAATAAGAGAAATCCATATCTTGACGAAGCCATGGCCGCGTTCTCTCCAGCTCAAGAGAATCCGCTAACTCATTGAGTTCATAGACACTGCGGTGGAGTTCAGTTGTCTGCCACCAAGGATGAAAGGGCGTTTTGGCAACAGGTCCTGAATAACTCAAGTCCGCCTCAAGTCGTAATGCTAAGGCGCGATAAATGGCTTTGAGGTACTGAATGGGTTTGGATCGTGCTTGATCGCTGGTGCAAACCGGCACAATAGCGTAAAAAAGGTGGGCTTTATTACTGGTGCGGTTTCGAACGATTAGATTAGGGGGTGGCAAGCCTTCATCTTGCCAAATATAGGGGTTGGGGACAGATCGATGGTCATGATCGATGTCAAACACCATCCACGCCTGCATATCTTTACGATTAACCTGCATATACGGCCATCTGACCGCATAGTTTCGAGGTCTTATGAGCATCGCGGTTTTATTGTCACTGCACCTCGACAAATAAGGCGCTTCCTCAAGTAGCCGACTCAAACACGAAATGGATGAAGACGCAGCGTATTCAGAATGAGCCGTCATCTCTTCATCCTCAGTGCACCTTGCCCATACTCACCTTTAGAAAAAACAAAGCAAGAGAGATTGTCTTGAGCGTTGAGCGCCGTTACTGAATCAGTACTATTGACTCTCTCTGACAAGATTCGAGAGCCGGTCAAAGCCATTCCTTTCGAGCTTTCGTAGCCGCCACGGGTGTCAATTTTTATCGAACACCTTTTCGAAGGACAACTGACTGCATCACGCCACTCTTCTTTACCTTTTAAGACTAAATTGGAGACTGCTTTGATACTGGTTTGAATAACTTTACCCTGTACGACCGCAAACACATGATGATTCATAAAGTTGACCTCGGCTAAATAACGCTCACCTTCTGAGAAACCAATAACGCAACTCTGGAAAATTAAAATGCATCAAAGCCAACGTTGTCTGATTCTTTGTATTCGCTTCTCAAGGCCGAATAAACGAATTCGCAGTCGTACTTGTTCAAACACATGGTTCGAACGCCTTAATTGGGTCATTAACCTCGCCTGCTCAACCCATAATGAAGAAAGTTGACGAGCGCATAACTCGCGTCGAATGATCCTGATATACCTAAGGCCTCTACGCTTATCTTCCTCCGTCAATCCATGACCAGACGTTTCAGGACATGACTTATCGCACTGAGTAACAGACATCATTGCTCCGAATTGATGTTTGAAGCAAATAAACCATTAGCGTCTGCCGCCTCCTCTATGGCTTTAAGCAGACAACCACCTTGATTCAGTTTTTCCAGGCTCCTGATGAGTTTTACCTGAATGCTGATACTGGTGTGTGCGGTATGAATAATCTTATGTTTTTGAGTGCGAGTTAGGCGATGATTTCCTGCATACTCCAACGCCATTCGAGACAATTCACCCGAATAGAGCGAGTTCTCTAATGCGCTTTGAACAAAGGTGTCTTCCGTGCTATCAGATGCTATATGAGCGGTGACCACTCCCAACCCAAGAAGCAAGCTGTTTACGATGGTATGATTGCCACTCACTTTGGCGAGAGTGATGGCTTCAACACAACTCAGGACATGAGGCTGCTCAGGATTAAGTTTATTCCGCAGCATGGTCGGACTCATCCCTATGGCCTCTGCTAGCCTAGCCATATTCTCTGACCTAGCGAACACGCAACACGCCTCATTAAAGGCCCCTTGTTTTGTGCTAGAAAATTCGCCTATTGAGTCAATTTCGTTCATAACCAATACTCACTTGAAGACAAACGAGACGACAACGAAACTCAAACCAAGAATGTTTACCCCCAAACGGACAAAACTCTTTGGTCGAAATAAGGGAAGATAAACGCATGAGCGACTACCCCATTCTCTCCATCGTTTCACGCGTTGCCATTTCTAGCAGCATGACCATATTAATTAACGGGGTTTCTTTTCCTTTTGCTTTGGTTTTAATGGGTAAGCGACCATCTTTAACCCAATCTATGATTGTGCGCTTTGGCATACCGGAGAATTGAGAGTATTGATCGTACGTCATGAAAGGCGTATTTAGGACTACTTGATATGAGAGCATAATGATATCCTGTCTAGTCATTTATGTTTAATTTCGAAATGACGAGTTGCACCTCACCGTTTCGATCTCAATTGCGATTATTGATCACATATGAATAACAAGCAACTTAAAATAGACCAAATATCGTATTTGGGAGGGAAAGATATTATCAAGAAATTGATAGATATCACGAATTCAGACCGTCAACAGGATGTTGCAGACGTGTTTGGCATCCCAAAATCAACAATCGCGACTTGGCGACAACGAAATCTAACTCCATTCGAGATTGCAGTAAGAACTCATTTGAGCACAGGCGTCTCACTTGAATGGTTACTTCTCGATAAAGGCGACCCGTATCCTAAAACACCAACTCAAAAGCACATTAATAAGAAGAACGAATCGAAGACTCTCTTCGATATAGACTGCTTCTCTATTGATGACGGTAAATTGGTTGGGAAAGGGATACTTGCATTCGATAAAGCTCTCCTAGACGAGCTTGGCGTTATTAATGTGATGGCAATTAAAGATGGCACTACTACGTTCCTTATAAATAAAGAATCCCATCAAGCAGTAAGCGGTACGTACCTAGTAGATATGGATGGGCTGTTGTCTCTAAATGAAATTCAACGTTTACCAGGCAAAAAACTAGCTATCAGCTTTAACGGTTCGACTCTAACAGTCGAAGAAGATGAAGTAAGGGTTGTAGGTAGAGTTGCGTTAGTAATGGAAAAGCGTTAACTGTTGCACTCATCTGTTTAAGAGCACTCGCAACTAATTTGATTAATAGCGTCACCGATACTTAACAGCCTATTATCACCCAGGCCTCGGGGTGTAGCACTAACACTTTCGCATACAAACAAAAAAGGCTGCCTTATAGTAGCCTTCTTCTTTGGCTCAGTGTTGCTCGTTGTGCAACCTCTAAGTGGTCCTGAAACATTTTTGGGCAAGAATGCGCTGGTTGAACGTCTAACATTAAAACAACCCGAACACATTGTTCTTCCCGTCTTGTTCAAGGCCTCTAATCTGATGGTGCTTTGGTTCTCCACCAAACAATAAAATATACAACTTCCGGTCTTGGTACGTCCCCACTACATAGTGGTCTTTTTGTATGACGTACTCGACAGTTTCGGCTTCCTCATCGGTGCACAGATATTTAATATCAACCAGCTTCACCCATTTCAAACCGATCACATTCTCTGCTTCTATAAACCCACCAAATGGCGCAGTAAAACGATTACCTAACTTCAAAAGCGCATCAATCATCCCTTGGTTCTTCTTACTTATCCCAATTGGACCATCGCTGTTAATTTTGAAATGGCTGTATCCAGAAGTCACATGAATTGATTGGTACATAGCAAAAACCTATTAACTTTCTTAGCACTTTGAGATAGGTGCCCAGCCTGTGCTTTTTGTCCTAAATAAAACATTGTTCTACGTTCCAGCCCAACTTACACTGTTTTTATATACAGTTATATTAGGCTTTATTATGTCTGTCCGCAATTTAAAAGATGGTTCTACCAAACCTTGGATCTGCGAATGTTACCCAAACGGGCGAACGGGGAAGCGTGTTCGTAAGAAATTTGCGACTAAAGGCGAAGCCAAGGCTTTTGAGCTTCACACAATGAGAGAAATTGACGATAAGCCATGGATGGGTATTAAACCGGATCACCGTAGAATGAGCGAGCTGTTAGACACTTGGTGGAGCATACACGGTCATACGTTGAAATCAGGTAAACAAGCTCGGGAGCTAATAGCCAAAACAATTGAAGGATTAGGTAACCCGATTGCCTATCACCTTAAAGAACGAGACTACTTAGACTATCGTGCAGCACGAATACCTTACCGTGGCAAAAATAAATCTATTGAGATTTCACCAACAACACATAACATGGAATTGATTTACCTAAAGGGGATGTTCAAGAAACTGATTAAGTACAATCAATGGAAATACCCCAATCCGCTTGAAGCTATCGAGACAATCAAAACCAGTGAGAAGAATCTGGCATATCTAACCAAGCCACAAATTGAAGAGTTCTTGGTTAACCTGAAGAATTGCAACCGAGTTATTACAGTCTCGATCCCACAACTTATTGTAATCTCTAAGATTTGCTTGGCCACCGGAGCTCGTATAAGTGAAGCTCTGACTCTTACCCGTTCACAGGTATCTGAATTCAAACTGACTTACACCGAGACAAAAGGTAAGAGAAATCGAAGTGTGCCCATCTCACCTGCTTTATATCAAGAGATCTTAGATATCGCAGTGAGCAACCATGAAATTTTCAACACTACTTACAAGGATGCCTGGCGCTACATTAAAAGGGCTCTACCTGGCCACGTTCCGAGTGGACAAGCGACGCATGTTTTACGGCATACTTTTGCTTCGCATTTTATGATGAACAAAGGGGATATTTTGGTGTTACAGCGTATTCTTGGACACACTAAAATTGAGCAGACAATGGCGTATTCCCATTTTGCACCAGAACATTTGATACAAGCTGTACACCTCAATCCATTAGAGAATTAATGGCGACAAAGTGGCGGCAGACACTGTAATCGACCGTTATTTATCGGTTTTATTCGTAAAAAAGGCGACAGTTTTCACTGTCGCCTTTGCTATTTAGAGCCTAATTTTTTCTATTCCCAATCAAGGATAACCTTGCCAGAAAGCCCACTACGCATAGCATCGAAGCCAGCTTGGAAATCATCAATTTTAAAGTGATGAGTAATGATTGGTGATAGGTCTAACCCTGATTGAATCAAACTTGCCACTATATACAAAAACAAATATAACCACTAAATATCAATAGTTTAAATTATTTATCAATTATGAATGGCGATAAAAAAGGCAACAGTTTTACCTGTTGCCTTCTGATATTCAAAACCGGTAGTAACCTACTCCCAGTCTAAAATTACCTTACCAGACATACCAGATCGCATCATGTCGAAGCCTTTCTGGAAGTCGTCCACTTTGTAGTGGTGAGTAATGATTGGCGTTAGGTCTAAACCTGACTGAATCAAAGAAGCCATCTTGTACCAAGTTTCAAACATCTCACGACCGTAGATACCTTTGATAACCAAACCTTTAAAGATTACTTGGTTCCAGTCTACTGCCATGTCTGATGGTGGAATACCTAGTAGAGAGATCTTACCGCCGTGGTTCATGTTAGTCAGCATGCTGTTGAACGCAGATGGGTTACCAGACATTTCTAGGCCTACATCGAAGCCTTCAGTCATGCCAAGATCAGACATTACGTCTTCAAGCTTCTCTTCCATCACGTTTACTGCGCGAGTCACACCCATTTTCTTAGCAAGATCTAGGCGGTATTCGTTTACGTCAGTAATTACAACGTGACGAGCACCAACGTGCTTAGCAACAGCTGCAGCCATAATACCGATTGGGCCCGCACCAGTGATTAGCACATCTTCGCCTACTAGGTCGAAAGAAAGCGCTGTGTGTACTGCGTTACCAAACGGGTCAAAGATTGATGCTAGATCATCAGAAATTTCTGCAGGGATTTTAAATGCGTTGAACGCAGGGATCACAAGGAACTCAGAGAACGCACCAGTGCGGTTTACACCAACACCTGTTGTGTTACGACAAAGGTGAGTACGGCCGCCACGACAGTTACGACAGTGACCACATGTGATGTGACCTTCGCCAGATACACGGTCGCCGATTTCAAACCCACGAACTTCTTGGCCGATGCCAACAACTTCACCCACGTATTCGTGACCTACTACCATAGGTACTGGAATTGTGTTTTGTGACCACTCATCCCAGTTGTAGATATGTACGTCTGTACCACAAATTGCAGTTTTCTTAATACGGATAAGAAGATCATTATGACCCATTTCAGGTTTTTCAACCTCGGTCATCCAAATGCCTTCTTCAGGCTTAAGTTTAGAAAGTGCTTTAATTTTCATAATGTTACCTAGTTCATCTCGCCTAACTGTAAGGCGAGAATCAAAAATCTATATGTTCGACTGGGTGGTGTTCTATCTAATTAAAGGATGCTCGTGGCACCCCTTTAAAATTAGATGATGCCCATGTCTTTACCAACTTGGATGAACGCATCGATTGCGCGGTCTAGTTGCTCACGAGAGTGTGCTGCAGACATTTGCGTACGGATACGAGCTTGACCTTTTGGTACTACAGGGAAAGAGAAACCTACAACGTAGATACCTTTCTCTAGAGCGCGCTCTGCGAATTCAGCCGCTACTTTTGCATCGCCAAGCATGATTGGGATGATTGCGTGATCAGCACCGCCCATAGTGAAGCCCGCTTCTTCCATGCGAGTACGGAAGTGAGCAGAGTTTTCCCATAGTTGAGTACGTAGGTCACCAGACTCAGCTAGAAGATCTAGAACACGGATAGACGCGGATACGATTGCAGGTGCAACAGAGTTAGAGAATAGGTATGGACGAGAACGCTGACGTAGCCAGTCGATCACTTCTTTCTTACCAGACGTGTAACCGCCTGAAGCGCCACCCATTGCTTTACCTAGCGTACCAGTGATGATGTCGATGCGATCAACAACGTTGTGGAACTCGTGAGTACCAGCGCCGTTTTCACCCATGAAGCCCACAGCGTGAGAATCATCAACCATTACTAGTGCATCGTACTTGTCTGCAAGGTCACAGATAGCAGGAAGGTTAGCTACTACGCCGTCCATTGAGAATACGCCGTCAGTTACGATTAGCGTGTGGCGAGCACCAGCTTCTTTAGCTGCGATAAGTTGCTGCTCTAGCTCTTCCATGTTGTTGTTCGCGTAACGGAAGCGCATTGCTTTACACAGACGAACACCATCGATGATAGATGCGTGGTTTAGAGCATCAGAAATGATTGCGTCTTCTTTGCCTAGAATCGTTTCGAATAGGCCAGCGTTCGCATCAAAACAAGATGTGTATAGGATTGTGTCTTCTTTACCTAGGAACGTAGATAGCTTTTGCTCTAGTTCTTTGTGAGAGTCTTGAGTACCACAGATGAAACGAACAGAAGCCATACCAAAACCGTGTTGATCCATACCGTCTTTAGCAGCTTCGATAAGGTCAGGGTGGTTAGCAAGGCCTAAGTAGTTGTTTGCACAAAAGTTTAGTACTTCTTCACCAGTCGAGATAGAAACCGCTGCTTTTTGAGCAGAAGTGATAATGCGCTCAGACTTGTAAAGACCTTCTTCTTTAACTTCTTCGATTTGAGTTTGAATCTGTTGGTAAAATGCAGAAGACATTGTTCATTCCTTCCTAATTATTATTCAGCAGCATCACGCGCCGCTTTATGTAGGGATATAAACGATCTCAAAACGATCATTTACACTGTAAAACTAATGCCTATATTCTAGTTGAACATCCGCATTCCGATTATCCCTTTAGTTGGAAAAACATTAGTGAACCTGAGGCATTAATAATAGTTCATCCCAGTGACACAGGGCACATAAACGCGTCTTACCTGTTCTTTTTAACGTCAAATCGCCCTCCATTTCGGTCTAATTTCGCTGCCATATCAAATATCAATTTTTCATCTCAGAACGATATAGTGATGAATTTAGGTTTATCTCAGAAAATCCAGCCGTTTAATTGATGAAATTGATTCACAAATCACACGAAATCACTCACAATTGCCATTACGCTCATCGTTGAAACTTGTTTAACTGGATACTTATGATTAATCCTAAGCTCATCGCCCTACTTCCTGATCTCGCCTCGTTCATCTTAGTGGTTAATGAAGGGAGCTTTACCGCTGCAGCAAAGCATCTAGGGGTGACACCCTCTGCGTTGAGTAAACTGATCACACGCTTAGAAAAAGCGCTCTCAGTGAAGCTGTTTGAACGCACGACTCGTACTTTGATCATCACACAAGCAGGCCAACTGGTTTATGACCAAAGCGTGGTCATGATTAACGCTGCACAGCAAGCGGTTGAGTTGTCGACCTCTGATCACACAGAACCAGCAGGCTCCATAACGGTAGCGGCGCCTGAAGCTTTCTTAAACTCAGTGCTACAGCCTTTTGTTGTTCCATTTTTAAATCAGTATCCAGAGATCCAACTCAAGTTAAGAGCGGCTGACGGCGACATCGACATATTGCGCCAAGGTATCGACATTGCGTTTCGCCTTACCGATAAGCCCGATGAAAGCTTGGTTTTGAAAGAGCTTGGAAAGACAAACCTCGTGTTATGTGCGAGCCCCTACTATCTGAAAGCCAAAGGAGTTCCAAGCCACCCAACAGACCTTTCTGAACATGACTGTTTATACCTTGCAGAGACAGACAAAGACCACATTTGGGACTTCCTTAAAGATGATGAATTTCACACGGTGCCCGTCAGTGGGCGGTACGCAGTTAACCACTCGCAAATGCGACTCAAAGGTGTGAAAGAAGGTCTAGGCGTCGGTATTTTCCATGACTTCGTGATTCAAGACGCGCTGGCTGAAGGTTCTGTTGTACAGGTATTAGAAGATTGGACCATCAAGAGTAATTACCATGGCGCCATCGCTATGCAGTTTGCACAAACCAAGTACATGCCCGCCCGCCTACGCGTGTTTATTGATTACGCGATGGAGCACTTAGGTGACAAGCTGGCAGGAGAAATAAACTAATGCTAAAGGGAATACACCACGCTGCAATAATCTGTTCAGACTACGAATTGTCGAAACGCTTTTATACGGAAGTTTTAAAACTTGAGATAATTGCCGAAAACTATCGTGAGGCTCGCCAGTCGTACAAGCTTGATTTAGCGCTACCTAATGGTGCTCAAATTGAGTTATTTAGCTTCCCTAACGCACCGGAAAGACCTAGCTTTCCTGAAGCTCAAGGGCTGAGACATTTGGCCTTTTGTGTTGATGACGTTCAACATGCCAAAACCTATTTGGAAGGACAAGGCATTGACGTCGAACCGATTCGAGTTGATGAGTTCACGAGGAAATCATTTACGTTTTTCGCAGACCCAGACGGCCTGCCGCTAGAACTTTATCAGATCTAAAGCTTTATCAAATCTAGAACGGTATCAAGTCTAAAGTCTTCTTCATAAAAGAAGCGATCATCTGATTAATAAAACGGACTTTCTCAAGTCGAGAAAGTCCGTTTACATGTCAATTAACTCAACGCGGTCTTGAATCTCTCAACGCGTGAAAACAGTAACCAATCCAATAGCATTGCAATCACAATCGTTGCACCCGCGAGTGGAAACAATATCGAAATAATAACCACAGTCACTAAACCCGCTTTCCATAAGCCAGCATCGCCAAACTTCGGTGGCGTTCCCAACTTGCTTTGACCTGAAGGTCTGCGCATCCACCACATCACACCGCCAGTCACTGACACAACGATGAAGGCCAAGCAGAACAAGGCATTTAGAAGCTTATTGATGATACTGATGTCACCTTGGTGCAGAGAAATACCAACAGCTAGCGTCTTGGCAATGAAGTTGTAATCTTGCCATGTCACCTCACCCAGAATACGGCCTGAGTATTGGTCTAGGTGCGTAGTGCGATCTTGAGTTGGATCGATGATGTCACCACCCATAGTGTTCGCTGTCACCGTGTAAACACCCGTTTCTGAACGTGGGAAATTCACCTTGTAATGCGTGAAACCAAGAGATCGTGCTTTCTCAATAACATCATCAATCGCGAAACTGCTCGCCGCAATGACATGTCGAGAGTGGTCTTCTCCCATCTTAGAATGATCATGAGGTTCGGACGCCTCTTCCACATGATGAACGTGTTCTGCAGGCTTATCTTGAGACAACGGCAGTGGTGTCTGTTCCAGATTCCATGGCAGTTCTTCTTCTGAGCCATGGTTAAGCGATGCGTGTGTCTTATCAGACAGCGGAATATCATCCCACATTTGAGCCGGGAAAGTGCTCCATGCTTGAACAAGCTTACCGCCCCAGAAACCTGTCCACGCTAACCCTGATAGGATAAAGAGCAGCAGAATAAGAGATAACGTGCCACCTATGTTCGCATGCAAGTCTCGCATCAGTACGCGCGGTCCGGATGACACTCTCAGCTTAAGAAAGCCAGCACGGCTCGCGTTATCTCTTGGTAGCCATAAGTAAATGCCACTAACTAGCAATAGAATGGATAAACTTATCGCCACTTCAATCAGATAATCCCCCCAATCACCAATCAATAAAGTTCCGTGGATGTCATTTGCCAGTTGATACAGGCTGTCGCTGCGTGGCACCTCACCGACGACTTCACCGGTATATTGATTCACTGTTGCGAAAACCGATGTGCCGTCTTCCAGAGAGACTGAAAAACGGTTCGCCAAGTCAGGCACTTTGCTTGGTACAAATTGTGTCACTGAACCTTGCGGATATTGATTCTGCACTGCTGCTAGCTGTTGTGACACTTTAATCGGGTCGCCCAATGCAACAATCTCGATCGCATCGTGATGGAAAGCTAACTCGATTTCATCGTCAAACAACATCACTAAGCCAGTAATACTTAACATCAGCATGAAAGGGATAACGAATAGCCCAGCATAGAAGTGCCAGCGCCAGGTGAGAAAGTAGAGGGTTTTATTGCGCTCTTTGCTTTTAATATTGGTTTTCGAACCAATTGTTGCACTGCTTGTAGGTTGCGAAGTCGCTTGTGCCTTCGCAGTAGTTTGAGATTCATTTCTCAACATTATTATTTCCTTTGACATGCGCAAACGTACCTTCTGAAAAATCAGAAAGTCACTTAGGCATGTTTAACTTTACTTAATACTTTGTTTTTTAATTATGTTAGAAGGTTAGGTTTAAGCAATATCAAAGGGAGGGCCGCGCGGGGCTTGCCTCGTGTAGCGTTCGCTTAGAGCCAAAAAAGCGTAGCTGTCTGAGACAATAGAACTCAGTCGAGTTGTCAGTAGTGTAGTTGGAAGTTCATCTTGGTGAAATGTGGAAAAATGGCTAAACGGACACGGCTTACCTTTGTGAGTATTCGGTTCGCCTTCTTCAATTTGAACCAGTTCAAAGCCGTTGACCGTACACAACGACGCCCATACTCCCGCACTGTTACCATGAGCATTGATAACAGGCATTAATGTCACTAAAGCCCAACTTAACGCTGTGGCAAGTAACATGGAGAGATTGAACGAAGTTCGGCGCATTATTCCAAATCTTTATAAATTTCCCTTATTATGAGGCACTTGCTATATAGGTAAACGTAAAGATTAACATCAAGTTAAAAAATTGAAGCTAACGCACACTCTATTTAGTTAAAAACTGGTTACAACAGAAGCGCTAAAAAATATTACGCACCTCAGTGCATCAAACTGATTAGAAAAAAGACAATAAAAAACGCCGCCTACATTTTCCAACAAAGGGAAATATAAGCGGCGTTTTAGAAGTTGAACTTTGTTATCTACTAACTTGTTTTGGTCACTCTAGCGAACAAGATGGCTATCGGCAGTGATAGCTAAACAAATATAATACTAGGCAAACGGAACAAATAAGCGAATTAACCGAAGATCTTACTCCAAATGCTTGGGTTACGCTTCTCATGGTACTCTTCACGAAGGCCGTCAATAGTACGAAGTTCTTGCTGTGCCGATTCTAAGTCACCTTGGTCTAGCTTCTGCTCAATGCTATCCAGTGATGCACTGATCTTTTTGAAGCCTTCCATGAAATTGTCTTCTTTCTCGACAGGGTAAACACCCGTTTTCAGCTCTGCCACTAGCGTATCTAAACGAACGATAGGCTTTTGCATCTCTTCAATGCTCTGAGCTTCTGCCGCTTGTTTGAACGCAAGCTTCATTTCTTGCATGTTTTTCTTAAGGTCAACATTAGCAAATGCGTTGCCAGACAATACTGAAGCAGCGATTAAACCAGATAAAAGGATTGAGCGAGTTTTCATTGTTTCTCCAAGTGAAGCTGTGACTTTGAAGATAGCGCCATCATTACTGTGGCACTTCGACTTTATTATTTTCGGCTAGTGTATACAAAAATCGGTCAGGCACAAAAATTGATTGTATCGAAATGCAAACCCGCCGACATTCTCTTAAACAAGAGCTGAGTATTCTGGGATTTCATTACGACCGCGCAAGGCCAAAAAGGCCAGGAATTGCTTTGGCGAATGGGTAATCACTTTACTCGAATCGACACCCACTTCATCTAACAATGCGGCGACTAAATCCAAGCCACCGACATCTAAACAGAAATGCGCATCGCTCCCTGTTGTAATAAATGCCCCCTTCGCCTTCGCTATTCTTGCGATCTCAAAACAGCGGTCGACACTACCAACTCGGCTATTGCCTTTGAGTGTGGTGTTGTTGATTTCAATCGCCACGTTGTTCTCAACCGCACATTGAATAACGGCTTCAAAATCGAAATCAAAATTAGGATTGCCTAAGTGACCAAGCGCATCAATTCGACCGCCCTTAATCACATTCACGAGAGCCTCTGTATGGGTCGCGATATCTGATGGGCGGAACACGGGCTCGTGGAAGCTTGCAATCACCCAATCTAGGTTCTTATCAACGCTCGGATGAATGTCGATTTCTCCCTGAGTGTTCATAATGTTTGATTCAACGCCGCGCATAATTGCAACGTCTTCGATAAAGCGAGGAAGCACACGCTGATTACTGAAGAACCAGTAGTGTGGCGCACCTGGCATTGATTCTGAATGATCAGTAGTACAAAACATGTCTAAGCCATTTTGTTTTGCCGACTTGGCATTCTCGATAAGCGTGCTGTAAGCATGACCACTTGCGTATGTGTGGGTGTGAGTATCTACTTTGAGTTCCATGAATCAATGCCCTCTAGCTTGTTCTCTAAACGTTTTCAGAAAATAACCTTAAATCTCTTTCTGGAAAGGTGTGCCTTGTGGCAACAACAAAACCAGTTTATCAGCAGAAAGTGACAATTAGCACCATAAGCTAACGCTTAATTTTTGCTTAATGGCATAGTAGCGCGTAAACCGGTAATTGAGCCAATTTCTTGCTACCTACCCAAGTTCGTCAATACTTAAACCAGTTCACACGCTGGAGTGTTAGATGAGACGAAGACGTTATCCGCTGAGTATCCACATCACTAGCCTTTTCCTAATTTTGACAACGTTTGTCGGTGCAGTTTTGATATCAATAAGCTATCGGCATTCTCAAGAGCTGCTATTGGGCACAGTTCGTGAGGTCAGTAATGAGCATCGTGATAAACTGGAATCAGTGTTCAAGCAAGCAGTAGCGCCTGTCATCACCACTTTGAACGTGATGGCGGTCAGTCCGTTTGTTAATCAACAAAGCTCCTCTACCGAGAAGGAGTCTTGGCTAGCATCAGTCGATATCATCTTCAAACAGAATACTAATTTAGTTGCGCTCTTCTATGGCTCGGAGGATGGCAACTTTAGAATATTCCGCCCCTTGAGCACCAATAAACAAAGGGCCGAAAATAATGCCCCTGCCAAAGCGACCATGATGGTCAGTAGCACTAATTTGGATGGTGAGAACTTTATTACCTACCTCGATGGTGCGCATCAGGTCATCAGCACGGTGCAAAGCGAGAGTAAATTTAACCCAACGACTCGTACTTGGTATCGCAATGCAAAGCCCGATGGTTCAATCCACCTATCCGAGCCCTATCTTTTTTATTTTCTTAAAACCAATGGCATTACACTGTCTAGGCGTTCAGCTGATGGCAAGCACGTGGTAGGCGCCGACTTCACGCTGAGTTCACTCTCTTCTCAGGTCAGTGAGCTGGCCTACTCTCCGCAGACCAGACTGGCTCTATTTGACCAACACTTTAACCTTCTGGGTCAGCATCAACTGGATTTAACGACCTCAAACCTCACCTTCCAAGCTAACCATGACGATACTAATAATGTAAATGGCGCAGGCAAACTCTCTGGTAGTGAGCAGGAGCAGAGCTTTTTTAACATCCCCAAACGAGAGCAAATGGAAGCGTTAAAATCTTCAGTATTGGGTCCGCTAATCTCAGATGAGGAAAAGTTTAACCTCAATCTCAAAAACGTCGAGTACAACCTGAATACATGGGCACTGACCTTAACTCCGGTTGAGCTCACCCAAAACGTGACCCTCTATCTAGCAGAGGCGACACCACACAATGAACTGCTTTCTGACCTCATTTCAATGCGTGACAAACAAGTCGCGGTCGCGATTGGGATGTTGTTTATCTGCTTTGGTATCGTGTGGCTAGTAGCTAATCGGCTGTCCCAGCCTCTCAATACCTTGATGCAGCTTACCGATAACATTGCACGATTCGATTTCCGCCGTACTCATTATCCAAAGAGCATGATTAAAGAGGTCGCAAACCTCGCCCACTCCATTGAATTGATGGAACACACACTTCATGACCTGATCAACTTGCTGCGAGACACAGCAGGGAATCAGGAGTTCTCGATACTTGCCAAGAACATCGCTCACCAAAGCTATTTGATAACCAAAGCCGAAACCATTGTGCTGTTTACTCAATCAGAGAAGAAAGATGTGTTTGATACCGCCGCCAACCTAGCGATCATTCCCTTCAAAGCAGACATCAATGACTTCATCAAACACACACCTTGGTTACTGTGCAAACTCAAGTCAGGAGAGACCATCCACCTAAATCGAGAAGATAATGTGCTCAATTACTATCAAGACTCAATCTTCAATTCAGATCTGTACCTATTTCCGTTGTTGAACCGTGAAAAACTGTTGGTTGGTATTGTGGCGATTGGCTATGAAAGACCGATTACCAAAGCTCAAGCAGATAAACACGCCTTTTTAAGAGAGTTATTGAGCTTCGCGGAAATAGCCAAAGACAACATTGACCAAATGCAGCAACAGAAAGACATGCTCAACGCCTTTATCGAGTTGATCGCATCGGCGATTGATACCAAGTCACCATACACGGGAGGGCATTGCCAACGAGTACCTGAGCTCACCAAATGGCTGACCCAAGCAACCATTGATGATGACCGCTATTACCCGCAATTTTCATTGGATAGTAAACAGTGGGAAGAGTTGATGCTCGCCGCTTGGCTTCATGATTGCGGTAAGGTGACCACGCCTGAATATGTGGTAGACAAGGCAACAAAACTAGAAACGATTTACGACCGAATCCACGAAGTACGAATGCGTTTTGAGTTGTTGAAACAGCAAGCAGAAACCGATTACTGGAAAGCCATGGCGAACGGTGCGCTACAAGAAGAGCAACTAAAAATACTCGAACAAAGCTTATCCGAACTGGATGAGGAGTTTGCCTTTGTTGCACAATGCAACCTTGGCGGCGAATCAATGACACAAGAACAGTTAGAACGATTGGACCAAATAGCCAAGCGTCAATGGAAACGAACGTTAGATGATCAACTTGGAATATCTTGGGCTGAAAAAGAGAGGTACAACTCGTGGCAGAAATCGTCGCAATCTGCCGACGCTAAACCAGATAACAGTGAACAGACATTACCAGTGATGGAACCACTCCTTGCGGACAAGCCAGAGCACAAGATCCCATGGGATAATGGCTTTAACCCAGCAGAATTGTGGCAAGAAGAGTTCGTCCTTAAGCCTGGAGAGGTGAAATACAACCAAGGGGAGCTGCACAATTTGAAAGTTCGCCGTGGTACGTTAAACGATGAAGAACGTTTTATGATCAACGATCATATTATCCAAACCTTCACCATGCTTAACAAGCTGCCTTACCCACCTTACCTCAAGAATATTCCGGATATCGCGAGCGGGCATCACGAGCGTATTGACGGTAAGGGCTACCCAAGAGGCTTAAGCGAAGATCAACTGCCTCTACCTTCAAGAGCAATGGCAATTGCTGATGTGTTCGAAGCTCTCACCTCTAGTGATCGACCATATAAGAAAGGCAAACTCCTGAGTGAATCACTCAACATCATGACCGATATGGCGACTAGCGGTCATATTGATCCCAAGCTCTATTTGCTGTTTTTGGAAAACAAGATCTACGACAAATATGCTGAGCGATTCCTAGAAATGAACCAGCGTTGCGAGATTGACCCAAACGAACACATCGACCGAGTAAAAGAGTACATACGCTCATTATTCTAAGCTTTAAGCTAACCATTCAGGCTGAAGACCATAAGCTTCATAAGCTCAATGGTTAGCTTTTAGTTGCTGAGTCCAATACCGCAGTATTCGCTACCACCATTGTGGTGTGTGGTTTTTGTTTGGCTTTCGCCTTGCTGTGTCTTTTTGCCAGCAATGTATTGGTGATGCTCGCCACGACAATGAGGTTAATGCCAATCATCTGCTGAGTAGAAAACACATCATCAAAGAATAACCCCTGCCATAACGCGCTAAACAACATGTTTGTAAAAATCAGAGGGGCCAACTGGGAACCGCTATCTGCCAGCTTATACGCTTTGGAACGGAAGATTTGGGTATTGATGGTAAACAGTGCAAGGCCGAAAGCTCCGAGAACAATCCAACGTAAATCGTCAAAAGACAACAACGCCGACAGGAAGCCTTTTTCAGCACTTTCACGTACCTCGGGAACCGCAGAAACTGAAGTAAACACCACCATTGGAATCACAATGATTGCCGCGACTAAAAAGGTCCACGCGTTAAGCTCTGCTGGCGAAAGGCTCGTCTTGGATGCTCTGTATAAGCTGACTTGCGAGCCAGAATTAAATACCCCCGCGAGAAGCCCAAGCAGAAGCGCAGGTCTAAAGAACTCCGAACCTAACTCAAACTGCGACCAATCCCCCGCCATCATCACTACGCCAACAAAGGTGACAGCTAAACACACTATCGTCGTTGTATGAATCTTGGTGCCAAATATTAATTTTTCTAACAATGGGATAAACAGAGGACCAGTGCTGAACAACACTACCCCTTCAACGAGAGTTAAAGTTTGTAGTGAAGTAAGGAAACACCACTGACACGCCACCATAAAGATCGCCCGCATCACTAAAGGTTTCCACATTTCTCGTGTCGGCTTACTGATCTTATAAAAGGTCAGAAAAAGAAATAAAAACAGGCTGGGTAACAAAAACCGCACAAAACTGAGTAACGAAGTGGGCATCACTTCAGATAGATATTTGGCCATTAAGCCACTTAAAGACAAACTAAACGTCGACAACAACATGAAAGTCGTCGCCTTGGTAATATCAGACATAATTATCACCTCCTATAACATTTATTTTAGAGGCGTGACGTGATGAAAAATAGCGAGTAATATTAACTATAACTGTAAGGAAAACTTACCAATGAAAAAACTCGTTCCGCTTAAATCCGTTTATGCTTTCATTGCTGTAGCTGAAACTGGCAGCATGACCGACGCCGCTCGGGTGTTGTATGTTAGCCACTCTGCGGTAAGCCAAGCTATCAAGTCCCTGGAGCAACTGGTCAACAAACCGTTGTTTCAACGAGTCGGTCGTCGTGTTGTGCTTAATGCTGCAGGTAAGCGATATTACCGAAAAGTCGCTCCCGCACTTGAGCAAGTGATAGAGGCTACCGAAGAGCTTGCCAGAACACCTAACGAGCACCGCATTACCCTTAACATGGTCAATTCACTCGCGATGCACTGGTGGATTCCCCGCGTCCCCGATTTCCAAGCTTTTGCTCCCTCACTTGATATCCGTATTTCCACGTTAACTGGCCCTTTTGATCTAGAGCAGGAAGGTGTCGATATTGCCCTTGTGCACGGCAAACCGAATGAATGGGATCAGTATTACAGCGAAAAGCTTGGCGATGATGATCTGGTCTTGGTATGCAGTCCAACTCTGCTAAAAAACCAGAGTGAGTTAAGCGTTCAACAACTCGTCAAACAAAACCCGACCATTGGTGTTTTTAACCTAAGGCGACAACACGACTGGCAGGTATGGTGCGACAATTACCAAATCCCACTGCCCACATTCCATAGCAATCTAACATTCGATGTCTCCATTCAAGCCGTGCAAGCTGCAATTCGCTCATTAGGCGTATTAGTAACGCATCGCTTGTTTGTGAAAGATGATATTAGCCACGGCATGCTGGTAGAGCTTGGCGATCCAGTAGCTAACCCGCACCAAGATTTCTACTTTGTTTGCCCGAAAAACAAATTAAAACAAGAAAGTGTGCTAAAACTGAGAACATGGTTGAGACATGAATTCACACGCTCAGAGACAATAATCAGCGGTGATATTCAGGAATAAAACTGCTCTAGCCCAAATACAGCTAGCCGTTATTCAGCTAGTTACAACGCATCTAACTTACAGAGGCCATTATGATTATTACCACTACACAATCTGTCGAAGGCAAACGCATTGTCGATTACAAAGGGGTTATTGCCGGAGAAGCTATCCTAGGGGTGAACGTGTTCAAAGATATGTTTTCGGGTATTCGTGACTTTGTGGGTGGACGTTCTGGTACCTACGAGAAAGAACTGGAAAAAGCACGTAACTACGCATTCAAAGAGTTAGAGCAGAAAGCGATTGAAGCGGGTGCCAACGCAGTGGTAGGCGTAGATATTGATTACGAAGTACTTGGCACAGGCAATGGTATGCTGATGGTTTCAGCAAGCGGCACAGCAGTGGTTGTGGCTTAGTTGAATCACTCGCTAAATCGTGTGATTACCTAGAAAAAACGCCCCTTAGCTAAATCGTTAGCTAAGGGGCGTTATTGTATTCGTTGGACAACTTAGGCTTGAATAGCTCTAACTTGCACGACCTGCTGGCTCAGAGATCATGGCATCAAAAGAGGCCATTCGAGCCAAAAATTCTTTCCTATCTTTAGGCATAATTGAGCTTGCCATCGGTAAGTTAGCCTTCATCGCATCGACTGCTCGACCACGAACCAATACCTCAAAGTGCAAATGAGGACCTGTGATACGGCCAGTTGCACCCGATAATGCGATTTTCTGACCTCGCTTAATTTGCTGACCTTTCTTAACGAGGAAGCGGCTCAAGTGAAGATAACGTGTCGTGTATACGCTGTTATGTTCAATCACCAAGTATTTCCCGGCATAAGGGTGGTCACGAAGCGCCACAACACGGCCATCACCCGTTGAGTATACGGGGGCGCCCACAGGCGTCGCAAAGTCAGTACCATTGTGTGGCGAAATACGCCCTGTCACTGGGTGTCTTCGTTTAGGGTTGAACGATGAGGTAATTCTTCGGAATTTTCTGTCTACAGGGTATCTATCGAAAGCTTGCTCTAGGCTATTACCCTCTCTGTCGTAGAAAAGACCGTCAGGCGCAAGAAACGCCGCCACTTCTCGGTTTCTTAATTGAATTGAGATACCTTGAACTTCTGTTTTGCCCGTTAAATGATCATTCGTGTACTGCTCTTTGACCAGTACATTAAAGCTGTCACCTGCTCTTAGTTCACGAGCGAAGTTAACTTTATCTTTCAACGTGCGAGTAATATTGGCTATCTGAGCTGTCGTAAGCCCCGCTTTGTATGCAGATGTTGAAAAGCTACCATGAACACTGCCCGCGTAGAGTTTTTCTTTCCATTCACCAGGCATTTCATGAAATTGGTAGTTAAAGCTTCCATCATCATTTTTCGTAAAGACAGCTTGTTCTACGAGACTTTCATGGAAAATGAGCTCTACGAGTTGTTTAGAGTCACTATCCAATAGCAACTCTAGATGGTCACCAGGCTTTATTGTGTCGAGTTTCAAAGATTCAAGATCCGCTTCCATGACCTTGTGAACCGTTTCATAAGGCAGATTCCACGATTCGAATATATTACTGAGGGTATCCCCAACCTTCACAAAGTAGTGAATTTTGATCATTGAGTTCGAATTGGTTTGTGGCGGCGCCTGTTCCTCACCGTCCGTGTGCAGTTCTTGATAAGGCGTGACTTTTATCGAGATTTCTTTTTCTGGTTCAGGATGAAAAGAGAGCAAAGCAGCAAGGGAAAATGCGCTGATAGCAATAACGATCAGGCCAATACGGAGGAACTTCATAAAATACTTAGCGGTTATAACGAGGAACTTAGAAAGTGTTATAACATAACAATTCATTCAAAGAAATAAATGAAATGTAAGAAACCGCAGCGCGATAGGCGTGAAAATATGGTGGGCATGCAAGGCCCACCATCTTAGTTAACACTACTCTTTATCTAGCATTATTCTTCACGAAGTGCTTCGAAGCGTTCTAAGCCACGCAGCATCTCAAAGTCAGGTTCATCAGCCAATAGCTCTCGCATTGAACCACTGGCTTCGATAGAGCGCTCTAAGTCATCGATCGCTTGGCCTTCAGCACCTAACCTTGCGTAGGCACAAGCACGTTGATACAAGGCGTGAGCATTTTGATCGTCCACTTCCAACACGCGATTACATAAGCTCATCGCCCAGTGGTATTCCTGCATGTCCATTGCTGCATCGGCTTTGTAAGTTAGTGCTTCCAAATCACCCGGGCGAACTTTTAAGATCTCATCGTAGATTTCAATTTTCTGCTCGGCGGTTTGAGCATTCTGAGCCCTCAACCATAAATTATGAATTTCATTGATGATTTCGATTTCTCTGTTGTTCTCTGAGATGATTCGAGTCTTACGCTTAAGATCCCTTTCAAGAACGTTAAACTTCTTCTCATAATCTTGGGCTATGTCGTTGAGTCGTCTGTCAGCCATCTCTTTGGTGGTGTGTTTCAACTCTTTGAGTGATTGCCAACCCACCAATGCAATAAGAGAAGCTACACCAGCAATAATGTAGAAAAAATACGTCACAGTCACATTGGCATAGTTCAGCGATTTATCCGCTACTGACAATTCACGATCTGTCATCTGGATTGTGAGACGCCTTTCAAGATCCTGCTGCTCCATTCGTAGTTGCTTCAGCTCATCCAAGATATAGCGCTCCATCAGCGGTCTATCCAAATACTCTTGTTCAGAGTACTTAACCTCTTCGCTTGCAAAACTCATCGCGCTGAACACCGAGATAACTGCAATCAATAAGATTCGAAGCATTATACATTCCTTATATATTTATCTTTAGACTAACTGTATCTCGTAATAAGCATACAAGCTAGGAAGTCGACAATTTTGCCATGTCCATATTGGAATTAACACTCTAAAACATCATTGATAATTATAAAACACCTGAAGCAACATCATTAATTTCTAAATTATAAAAATACCGCGTAATACTGTTCTATATAATTAATTCGCGATGCGAATATACCAAAAATTGATTTATTGCATCGAGATGAATCTTATATTAATAACGATCAGAGCGAGGTTAATTTGAATAATCCACGATACGATTTATTAAGCCGTGTACTGCACTGGGTAATGGCTTCTGTAATCATCTACGCAACAATAGCAGGGTATGTGATGCACTATGTCACCAGCCATCCAGAGCTGTTTTCTTTTTTGTCAGTGCTCAACATGTCATTGGCGACCGTTGCGACACCGCTGCTCGTGGTGCGTTATATCTGGAGCCACTTTCGCTCATCGCCAAACATGCCAACCTCTGTGCCTGAAGGGCAAAAATGTGTAGCTAAGCTTGCACATTCTTTGATGTACCTTGTGATGTTTATGGTTTTCAGCACCGGTTACTTAATGCTAAAGGAGCCGTACTCTTTATTTTGGCTAGTGGGCGTAAATAACCTAATTACCAACTCTGCAATCAACGGCTTCTTTTTCTATCTACATCGTGCCAGTTGTATTGCCCTCGCCTGTTTAATTGTGCTGCATATCAGTGCCGCCCTTAAACACCACTTTGTCTCTAAGAACTATGTATTGAAGATGATGCTCTAGAATCAGAGAACTCAGGACGGTTTACACAAACAAAAAAGCCATAGCATGTTCGCTATGGCTTTCTTATTTCAATTCGCTTACTTGGTTTGGGTATCAAGCATCACTTGCCAGTATTCACATTTTGCCAAGAACTCTTTTAAATAAAGTTCTGGGTTAGCAAGCTTCTCGCCGCCTTTAACATCGGCGCCAGTCACTCGCCAAAAGCCTCGAGTTACCAAGTTTCGATGATAAATAAAATCGTTAAGTTCATTTGTCTTCAAAGGAAGCTGCTCACCAAACGTCTGTTCGTATAGGCTCAACGTAGAGGCTTGTTCACTTGAGGTCTCCCTTAAAAAGGTATCCAGGTCCAAACCTAATGACTGTTGCTGCTCTTTTGATAATGCTTTAGTTAATTTAGAGATCACAGTAAACAGCGCCAGTTCTACTTTTTGTGATGCTAATAACGACGCACCCAAAAGTGCATGTTCATTGGATACGTGTTGTTCTGTTGATGAAACGGTAGCTGTTGTCACTGTGTTAACCTCAAATAGTCATAATGGATGTTAGGGAGCGATTCCAATTACGCGCTTTTGCTAAACTGGATTTGTTCAGCATCAACAATCATAAAACCAGTTGCGTCTTCGCTCTTCTCTACTTTTACTAAACCTTTAAAGCCTATTTGCGACAACTTTTTCGCAAGGTGCTCTGGCGCTGTTTCAAAAACAACCGTCATAAAAGGTAAGTGCTCTGCGTCAACAAAGCCATGCTCGTTAAACAGTTCCATTGCTTGAGATAAATGGTCTGAGTCGGTTAATTCAATAATTTCTACAACTTCTTCCAACAACATTTTCGATTCCATATTCGCCAGAAAGTGACTGACACAAGCACTTACGTTTTGCTCGCATACATCCCGATGCCCGAAGACACCCCTTTAGTAGTAGGGGGATCATAACATATTAATAATCGAAAAATATGTTTAATTTCCCTAACCTATTGGGAATATTAGAAAACAATAGAAACTGGTGAAGCATAGACAAGACCAATTCGTCTTATCGAAAGCAACAGTCTGATTTGAGGCAGTCAGGCTATCGTAGCTTGAGAATCGACCGCTTCGACAATCGATTCTTGTAACAAGCCAGCATAAATACCATTGTGCGCCACCAGCTGTTGATGATTACCTTGTTCAACAATTTCACCCTTTTCCAACACCAGAATGGTGTCTGAGTGACGAACGGTACTCAAACGGTGTGCAATCGCTATCACGGTTTTCTCTTTGAACAGACGTTGCATGGCTTTTTGGATCAGGTCTTCGGTAATGGAATCTACCGAACTGGTCGCCTCATCCAGCATCATCAATTGACCACCCTGTGCAACCGCCCGAGCGAACGAAATAAGCTGCGTTTGCCCGACAGACAAATTGGAGCCGTTCTTTTCCAAGTGGAAGTCATAACCTTGAGGGAGTTGTTCAATAAACTTATCGGCATAAACATAACGCGCCGCCTGCTCAACCACGGTGTTTGATAGGTGTTCTTTCCCAAGCGCAATATTGAACGAAATCGTCTCCTCAAATAGATGCACATCCTGCATCATCATTGAGAACAAATGAGCAGAGTCTTCGCTTGAGATCTGCGAGAGCTCTATTCCATTCAACAAAATGTTGCCTTCATAGTCTTGGTAGGTTTTAGAGATCAGACGCAGAATCGTCGACTTACCCGAGCCCGTCGAACCCACAAGCGCGATTTGATGCCCTTTCTCCAATACAAACGAGACATTCTTTAGTACATATGGAGAGTCGTCTTTGTAACGGAAACTCACGTTTTTAAACTCAAGGCTCACAAACTTTTCGAGCTGTTTTTCTACCTTGTTAGATGGCAAAAGGTTACGCCCTTCCTCTTCAGTTGGCTCAACAAACAGCTCTTCAATATGGTCAAACGCTGCAAATGAGCTCTGAATCGAAGCGATCTGCGATGTGAAGTCTCGAATCGGAACAAATACCTTTTCTAACGTGTTGATGAACGCAATCAGCACACCCAAGGTGAGTGCCCCTTCGATCACTTGCCCAGAACCGTACCAAATCATGATCGCGATAGTGATTGAGGTAATGCCAGAGATAAACGAAAACAGAATCGCATCATACTTATTGATCTTTTTCTGCGCTTTCAAAAACTCATCGGTAAAACCTTGGTAACGCTGCTCGACTTGCTCTTCTGCTCGGTACATCTGAACCGTTTTCATGCCAAACAGAACTTCTTGTAAAAAGCCAATTCCACGAGCGAGTGAAGAACGCGTGACTTTATACAGAGCACGAAGTCGGTTTCGCACGTACACCGTTAAGTACATCACGGGTGGCATGATGATCAATACAATCAACGTCAGCTGCCAATCAATGAAGAACATCATCACCAACAAAGCAATGGTGTTGATACTGTCTTTCACTAAACCGACAACCGATTGAACAAAGGTCTCGCCGATGGTCTCTAAATCACTCGTCAGGCGCGAAAGCGTGACACCTATTGGCGTATTGTCAAAATAGCTGCGCGGCAGTTTAAGTACGCGAGCAAACAACACAGAGCGCATGTCAGTTATGGTGTATTGACCCGTTTTACGCAGGTTGTACGAATAGGTGGTATCCACCACGTAGCTCGCCACCAGCACGGCAACGAGATAGAAGACGTATTCGAGCAGACCATCCATATCACCATGACTTAGATGGACGTCGATCACTTGAATGATCAGCCAAGGAAACAACAAGCTCGTGATGACCGACAGCGGAAGCATCGCAATACCCAGAATGGCAGAGCCTTTGTATTTCTTAGCAAACTTAAAAAAGTGCTTGAGGTACTTGAGATCAACACCCTTTAACATGCTGTAGCCTCCGTTTCATTCTGCTGTAGCTGCCATGTCTCATAGTAGTAAGGACAAGTTTTGAGTAGCGTGGCATGGTCGCCCTTGGCAATCACCTTGCCTTCATTCAACACAATAATTTCATCCATATATTCAAGGGCATTCACGCGATGTGACACCACCAGAACCGACTGATTTACCAGTCGCTTAAACAAGCCTTCTAAGATCTTTCTTTCCGTTTCATAATCGACCGCAGACAGTACATTATCCATGATAATTAAGTCGGTTGGCTGCAACAAAGCGCGTGCAATACTCAGGCGTTGCTTCTGACCACCAGACAACATGATGCCCTTCTCTCCAACTAAGGTTTGGTCGCCATGTTCAAAGCGAGTCACATCACTCGCCAATTGGCTGAGCTCTAATACTTCATCAACCTGACTCTTGGCCAAATCGGTATCCAAGCTACCAAAACGGATATTATCTTCGACAGTCGCTGAGAACAGGTAAGGGTCTTGAGTCACGGTTTTCACATAACGACGTAAATCACTGCGCGAGAAACCAGTGACATCTTTTTCACCAAGAAACACTGAACCTTTTGGAACGTCTAGGTGATGATTCAAACAGTTCACTAATGTCGTTTTGCCCGCTCCGATTCCGCCTAGCACACCCACTTTCTTACCTGCTGGAATATCAAAACTGATGTCATCAAGGATCAAGCGTTCTTCACCCGTGTAACTAAAGCTAAGATTGCGAATAGAAAACGTTTCTCCCTTGAGCGATTCAACATCTAACTCAGAGAGCTTTTCTTCATCTAGCTCTGGCACTTTGGCGTTAAGAATGGTTTGCGCGCTCTGAATGCCAACCATACCACGCTGATAGATCGTCGCGATTCGACCAAGTTGCATCAGCGGCATGGCGAGCAAAACTGAGTAAGTTAGGAAAGCGGTTATCTCACCAAGTGTGAGCTCCTGTCTCATCAACATGAAACCACCCAGACCAAGAATGATGATTTTCATCAGGTCATTAGCGTAATCGAGCACCGGCATGAAGAAGACTTGAATACGAGTGATCTTAAGACGACATTCAAGCAACAGTTGATTGAGCTTTTCGGTTTCAGCCTTCACCCAAGGTGACATCTGCTGGCTCTTAATCAAGTCAATCCCAGACAGGTAACTCATTAGCTGAGCAGACAGGTTTTGTAGACGCTTCATGTGCTCTAAATGCAGCGTTTTCATACGCTTGAAGCCCACACGGAAAATCACAAAAGCGATTGAGATAGGAATAATCGAATAAAGCGTTAATTCAGGTGAAATACGCCACATATACAGAGGAGTCAGCGAAAGGGCTAGCAACGCATTAAAGAACTGCAGGAAGCCGACACCAAACATTAAACGAATGCCGCTCAGGTCATTGTTGATTATTGAGATCAAGCGACCAGAAGCAAAGCGTTCGTGAAAGCTGCTTGGTAAGCGGTTCAGCTTTTGTAAAAGGGTACTTTTGAGTGCGGCCTCCGTAATTCGCCCCGGGTTCAACGCATAAATACGAGATAAAATTCTCACCACCACCATGGCAACCGACATACCGACCACAATCCAAACATAGGTTTGAAGCTGTTGGTGGCCAGTTGAAGAGGCATCATCAATCAAATCTATCGCCAATTGGATATAACGAGGGATCTCTACTTGTAACCAGTTAACGAGAAAGATGAACACAATCGCCAATAAGTACGAGGTGCGATTCATGCGCAGATAATGGGCAATAAACTGTCTTTTATTCATAGTATTCTTTGTTTAGGGCAGGATCACAGCGAGATTTAACGATATAACCGGGCAGTTAAGCTAGATAAGGCCATCGCTGAGGTAAAGATACATCAAAAATACTTAGTTGACAATATCAACCATATTCAATAATTAGTTTACGTTATTAAATTTTAGCATTGCTAAAAACAACTTTGCCGCCAAAAGTGGCGGCAAAGAAAGAGCTTAACAGGCTTGTATTGATAACGACTAAAGCATCTCTTTGGCAATCAAATGCAGCAAAAAGGTTTCACGTTCAATACTCATGCCTTTCTTAGGGCTCTCTGCCATGGTCTTTTCGTTATGAGCGATCGCTTCATGAATATTCATCCACACCGGTTTCATCCCGTTTTTCACTTCATAATCTTCGTAAGCTGTTTCACCAAGATCACGATCAATCTTGCATGAATAGCAGTAAGAAATCATGTGCATCATGTCTGCATCGTCTTTGTACCAAGGACGAAACTCTTCAAAAATACCGAACGGCTTGATGCTATGGATATTCTTCGCGCCAGTCTCTTCTTCGAGCTCACGAACCATACCTGCGATCACATCTTCCCCTTCATCCAAACCACCACCAGGAATGGTGTAGTCGTGATAACGCTCTGTATACAGCATCAGAATGTCTTCACCATCTAACACAATGGCACGGGCAGCATTGCGCTTATAGACCGTTTTATTGTCTAGATGGTCGATATCAGGGTGAATGGTTGTTTTTAGGTGTCTCATGATTCTGACTGCTCTACTGAATTTGGCGGCATCATATCATAATCATCAATAGATTCGAGGCTCACAACCGCCAACAAGAACTGATCGGACGGGGATATTCCAACGGTAACTTGAATCCACTTAGCTTGATCTAACACTCAAAAAGTCGTTAAACATGAAGAAATATCAACCTATTTCAATATCTTGACCAAATTAGGACAACCTTTTCTGAAATCTAAAATATACTCATTTCATAGAGCTTCTCATTTGGTTCTGTAGAACTTAACACATTCAATTATAGAGTTATCACGTAGGAGATAAGCATGAAGAAAATTGGTTTGATGGCTGTATGTGCCGTTGTATTAGGCGGTTGTGCAAACGACTATGCAGAATATAGCGAAGGCCAACGTGTTTCAGTCGCTAACCCAGCAGCGGTTTATTGTGTTCAACAGGACGGTGAATTAGATACGGTTACTGAAAACAATCAGCGTACAACTTACTGTGTATTCGATGACGGCGAGCGCATTGAACAGTGGGAGTACTACCGCAATAACCATGAGCAAGAAACTGAAAAGTAATCACTTCTATTACAAGTTTCCAATCTCAAAGCTGTAAAATCCTCCCCCTAAAAACTCAATTATGTTACGTAGACTGTCTGCCATAAGGCAGCGGTTTACCGTACACACACACCAATTGAACACTGTTTTATTTCTGACGCAGCTCTGACATTAGCCTAACCTACACCGATAGAATGCCCGCCTGTTACAAAATTTTACACATAGAATTATTATGAAAAGCCAATCAAAAACGAAAGAACAAACTCAAATGTCATTTGAACTGCCAGAGTTCACCCTTTCTCAGTCGACATCTCAAGTGATCTACAAACGCTGCCAAACCGCTCTCATTGTTTTAGCGATTGGTATTGTCGCAAACCTTGCGCTTCGAATTGATTTCGTATTGTTGAATGGCAATGTTGGTGAGATCTCGGTGACCGAGATGCTGCAGCAGTTACTGCTTATTATCTCGTCTGGGTCCTTTGCTTATCTAGCAAGAGAGAAGCGCGAAGTTAAGCATGCAGCTATGCTCATCAGTGCATTTTTCGGTGTGATGTTTATTCGTGAAATGGACTTTTGGTTCGACAAGATTGTACATGGCGCTTGGGTTGTTCCTGCCCTATTGGTTGCTGGTAGCGCAATCTTCTATGCGATTAAAAATGGTAAACGAACCATTGATCAACTTGCGCTTATTCTTGCTTCCCCACACATGAATTTGCTAGTGACTGGCGTGATGCTTCTGTTGGTGTTCTCGCGCCTATTTGGCATGGGCAGCTTCTGGCACAATGTTATGGGCGATGATTACGTTCGAGCGGTTAAAAATATCGCTGAAGAAGGCACTGAGCTTCTAGCTTACTGTCTGATTGCCTTTGCTAGTTTAAAGACCGTTATTGGCATCACGAGAAAGAAATGATCACCTATCGCCACCAGCGATGTGTGTGATCGGATTCTGGATCTAAATAACGATTCAATAAAGTCAGGTTAGTATCTAGTAGAGCTAGGTATTCCCTGACTTTTTTTATGTCGGCATCCACTGAAGTCTGCTGGATACAGCGCCCCAATACGGGGAGTAAACCGGCCACAATGTCAAAGTGAGATGAACACCCAACGAGTTCCTTTACGGCTATCAGTGCTTCCAAAGACAGTCTTTCTGGCTCCCGCCTCACCAACTCCAAATCTCGCTTAAATACGCCCGCACAAACACCTTCAAGATAAACTCGATAGGTCGTCAGTACATCCATTAACAGAAACAATTGCCCTTGAGCACTTTGATGTGGGTATGGCACTGCAACATGAGCCTCTAACAGGCAATCTATCTGCAAATCGACTCCAAGTGCTGAACACTTTTCGATAAGCACCTTAAGCAGGCCTTGCTCGTCCATCAACGCTTGAATCTCAAAGATACGTTGCAAGTGATAATCGTTAGAAACAAACGTTACTTTCACACTCTGCCCGCGAGTAAACAACCCGCTCTCGATCATTTCAGAAGCCAAATTCTGAATGTTCTCCACCGTATTTGTTGAGCGTTGCTCAAGTAAGATTGCACCTAAGTTAAATGGATGTTCGCGCTGAGCTTCAAGTTCTCGAAAATACTGGTGCATTGCATCCGCTTCAGAGAGAGTTTGCCCCTTTGTTACCCCGCCACAAAATGCAACGGCCGTTTGCTGATTCGACTCTTCGACCAAAAGCTCCGCCAGATACCCAACTAAAGCATCAACTCGACTGATTCCTCCATCAGTCAATTTATTCTCATTAAGTCGCTTACCCAGCACAATAAGGAGGTGATTAATGCTCATTTTATGTTCAAGTCTCGTTTTGATGATTAGATAGAGTGAATTATGTATACAATATCCAGTAACAAAAGTATTTTTAAATTCTCTTAGGTTGCTCGCAATAATGCTCACTATTGATGACAACACCTAAGGCAATGCGGGAATAGACGTGACGCTTTAAAGCTAAAATAACACGCTCTTGCATTTCATTGCTCTGAGCTTGATAACACAAGTTTCAATAAAAGAGACGTTTCAAGCACAGAACAAGCTCGACTAAAAATGTTTCATAAAAAGTGAAACGAACAAAATACAAATTTTACACAGAGTTCGTACATCGAACCGTCTTCACAGGAAGTTACTATGCTGTCTATTTTTGACATTTACAAAATCGGGGTCGGGCCTTCCAGCTCCCATACCAACGGACCAATGATCGCTGGATTCAATTTTACCCAAAAGATTGAATCTGTACTTGGTCAAGTTACCCGTATTCAAATTGACTTATACGGCTCATTGTCACTGACAGGTATTGGTCACCACACCGACCGTGCAACCTTGTTAGGCCTGCTTGGCAACCGCCCTGATACGATCAAAATAACCAGCGCTAATGCAGCCATGCGTAAAGCGATTGAAGATAAATCTTTAATGGTGAGTGGCAACCATGAAATTCATTTCGATGTAGAGAGCGACCTGCTCTTCCACAAAACCAACCTACCCCTTCATGAAAACGGCATGACTATCTCTGCCTTTGATGAAAGTGGCAGCCTTCTGGACATGGAAACCTACTACTCGATTGGCGGTGGTTTTATCGCAACTGCTGATGAACTTCAGAATGGCAAGCAAGAGTCAGAAACACAAGTTGAATTCCCCTTCTCTTCTGCCGATCAATTGCTTGAACTGTCCGACCAAAATGGGCTGAGCCTTGGTGGTTTAGTCCTACGCAACGAAGTGTCATTCCAAGGCATGGATGTGATCGACCAGAAAGCCGACCAAATTTGGAAGGTGATGTCTCTGTGTATGCAGCGTGGCTTTGACACCGAAGGTATCCTTGATGGTGGCCTAGAAGTCACACGTCGAGCTCCTGCGCTTTTGAAAAAGCTCGAAGCGAATGCCTCTATTGAAAACGATCCAATGGAGATCATGGATTGGATTAACCTGTTTGCCTTTGCGGTGAGCGAAGAGAATGCAGCGGGTGGTCAAGTCGTGACTTCACCGACGAATGGTGCGGCTGGCGTTATTCCTGCAGTATTAATGTACTACCATCGTTTCATCAAAGAACTGGATACCAAACAACTGAAAGACTTCTTAGCTGTGTCTGGTGCTATCGGTATCCTGTACAAAACCAATGCTTCTATTTCTGGCGCTGAAGTGGGTTGTCAGGGTGAGGTTGGCGTTTCTTCTTCGATGGCTGCGGCTGGCTTAACCGCCCTACGCGGCGGCAGTAACGAGCAAATCTGTATTGCGGCTGAGATTGCAATGGAACACTCTCTGGGCATGACATGCGACCCAATCGGCGGGCTAGTACAGGTACCGTGTATTGAACGTAATGCCATGGGTGCGATGAAAGCCATCAATGCATCACGTATGGCATTGAAGCGCACCAGCAAGTGTCTTATCTCGTTAGACAAGGTTATTGAAACCATGTACCAAACAGGTAAAGACATGAACAAGAAGTACCGTGAAACGTCTTTAGGCGGCTTGGCGGTGATTCACATGGCACCACCGTGTGAATAACAGACAAAAAGACTAGTACAGAGAGCCCCTTTAGAGACGGCATTCTTGTAAACTTAGTTTTCAATATCAAAACAAAGCCAGCCGCCAAGCTGGCTTTTTTGTTGGCGAGAACCCAACCGCCAATTGAAAGTGGTACTCACTTAAAAACATTTACCGAATGAATCTCGCTAACTTTCTCTTTAATAGTTCATTACTTAGCCACAAACCAAGACGGCTAATTTTTACACAGTCACGCATCCACTAGCAAAATCTAACATTGCAAATTTCATTCATGAGAAATATGAATGCACTCATAAGAAAAGATATATCGAGCAAAGTCCTGTTTGGGATAGATGTTTCAGTTTATGTATTACTAGTAATGATATTATAATCGGGTAATTACACTACATATCAATACAAATGTGAGAATAAAATAATGTGGAATAGATTAAACAAATCAATGATGTTCTGCCAAATGATGTTCGGACTTTCGTTCTATGGCGTCATGGTGATCTTGACTCGTTTCTTCCTTGAAGATCTGAACTACAATGAAGCCGACACCATGATGGTTGTTGGTGCTTTCTCTGCAATCGGACCGCTATTTGCTATCGCAGGTGGCTTTATCGCCGACAAATTTTTAGGCGCTTACCGATCTTTAACCATTGCCTTCCTAGGGTTCGCAAGTGGTTACGTTCTACTGGTACTTGGTGCAGCAGCAACCAATGTTCCGATGGCATTATGTGGTATTGCGTTAGCAAGTTATGCACGTGGTTTGATGTCTCCTTCTTACCCAAGTCTTTACAAACGCACGTTCAAAACTCAAGAAGATTTTGAGAACTGCTACCCAATCAACTACTCAGTAAACAACATTGGCGCTCTACTAGGTCAATACCTGTTCCCAATGCTAGTGCTTGTTGTTGGTTTCCACGGTGGTTTCCTTCTTTCTGCTGTTCTAGCAGGCGCTGCGCTTCTAATGATGATCTTTGTTCGCAAGGGCCTTGTTGAAGCAAGTGCTGAAATCGATCAACAACCAGTAAGCACTAAAAACTGGGCAGCCTTCCTTGGCCTTTCTGCCGCTATGATTGGCTTGGTATTCTTCATGTTCTCTAACATGGATATTGGCCAAAACATCGTATACGCAATTGGCGGTGCAGCGATCATCTACTTTGTCTCTTTGATGATGAAATCGAAGAAGTCAGACATGCTGAAAATGGGCACTATCTTAATCATCACATTCCTGACGACCTGTTTCTTCGTGTACTACGGCCAGATGATGACGTCGATGACTATGGTAGCAATCAACACCATGCGTGGTGACCTATTTGGCTTCATTCCTGTTGCACCAGAAGCGTCAATGGCGATGAACCCACTATGGTGTATGGTTGCGGGCCCTATCATCGCGGGTATCTTCTCTAACCTAGAAAAGAAAAACATTAACTTCTCTACGGCAACGAAAGTCGGTTTCTCATTCATTCTAACGGCTATCGCTTTCGGTATCCTAACAATGGCAGTGACCACAGTTGGTGATGACGTTCTGATTCGCCCTGAAGTATTCCTAGCGATTCACTTCTTCCTAGCATTTGGTGAAGTAATTGTTGGCTCTATGGTTGTAGCCTTCATCCTGTCAGTTGCACCTAAGCACATCGAGAACTTCTCAGTAAGCTTGTTCTCTGTTGCTATCGCGCTATCGGGCATTGTTGGTGCCGTATTCTCAACGTCTATTGCACTAGAGAAAGGCCAAGAGATCACACAAGAGATCGTGCAAACGGTTTACGGTGATTACTTCCAAATGCTGACTGTTCTTGCAGTCGTGATGGTAGGTATCGCGATGGCAGCATCGTTCATTATTCGTAAAATGCTAGAAGCTGCGAAAGCCGCTGATGAAACAATTGAACTAGAGCAAGCTAACAGCTGATTACTCTCACGTTCAACCGCTCTAACACATCAAGCCCTTTAGTTTTCTAAAGGGCTTTTTTTGTCAATGAGTTTAACCCACACAGATCGAGGAGTTCTGGTTAGATTGCATTTATGTAAATTATAGTAAATGATAATTATTAGTATTGAGAGTTTTCTGGTTCAGGATTATGATGTCGAAATCAAAATCCAAGAGAGCCTTATATGAGCAAGCCTAGCCCTATCACATTAACCGTTACTCAAACCTTAACCATTACTCCAAACATGCAGCGTATAACGCTTAGCGGTGAGGGATTAAGTAAATACCCGACAGAATGTGCCGGCGGCTACATCAAGCTTTTATTCTCGCCACTCGGCACCACAGATTTGAGCCAATTGAATGAAGGTGAGCGTCCTACCATGCGCACTTACACTATTCGTCAGTACAACCCAGTAGAGCAATTTATCGAAGTCGATTTCGTTCGCCACATCACTAAAGATTTGCAATGTGGTTTTGCTGCAAGATGGGCAATGAGCGCACAAGTGGGTGATACTATTTCAGTGGCAGGCCCAGGTTTGATTCAAGGACTCAACCTTGAGTCAGATTGGTTCTTCTTAGTCGCAGACATGACTTCACTCCCTGCGCTTTCCGCAAAAGTAAAATCACTTCCAGAGCACGCGACAGGCCACGCTGTGGTTCAAATCAATTCAGTAGCAGACAAGCAAGCGCTTGAAGCACCTGAAGGCATCAAAATCACTTGGTTGATTGAAGATGAAACAGAAGAAACACTATCACAAACCGTTCGCAGCATTGAATGGTTAGACGGTCAGATTTCAGTATGGACAGCGTGTGAATTTGAAAGCATGCGTGAGCTAAGACAGTACTTCCGTAACGAAAAAGAAGTAGCCAAAGAGAACATCTACATCAGTAGCTACTGGAAACGTGGCGTCACTGAAGATGGCCACAAAGTTCTGAAACAACAAGATGCTCAAGCTTTAGCGAACTGAAGAGCCTTGCGACACAAGCACTTGAGCTAAAAGCATTAAAGACAAATAGAAACACCCTTAACGACTTCATATCGTTAAGGGCGTTTTAGTTTGAATCCGATAAAGAGCAAAACCGGACTAAAAATTAAATACTCTCGCCTACTTCAATCTCATAGCCAAGATCCAACTTCGCAATCCACTCTTTATTACCTTTTAAACGCGCCACAACTTGTTCTGCCGCAACTTTACCGATCTGCTCCCTCGGTGTTACTACAGTCGCTAAACGAGGTGTCATCGCCACTGTGATGTCGTGTCCGTGGAAACCGGCAATCGCCATCTGCTCTGGTACTTGAATACCGCGTCTCACACATTCGTAGAAAGCACCAATCGCTAAGTCATCGTTAGTACAGAAAATGCCATTCACTTGTGGGTGCTTCTCTAGTAACTCGCCAATCAGTTTTGCACCAAGAGTAAACGAGGAAGCGTCTTCCGTTTGCAGTGTCACGGGCGATTTGTCGGCTTCTTGCATCGCATGTTCGTAGCCCGCCATTTTTAAGCGAGTTCGCTCGTCCATACGTGCTGCTAAATAAGCAATATTGGTACGCCCTCGTTCGAGCATGGTTTTAGTCATAGCCCTAGCCGCTTCGAAGTTATCAAAGCCAACAGCTTGTTCAATTCTTGGCGATACCGAGTCCATAATCTCAATCACAGGAATCGACGCGGTCTGTAGCATCTTACGCGCTCTATCGGTATGCACATTTTCAGACAGAATAATCGCATCCACATTGTATGAGAGCAGCGAAGCAATACTCTGTTCTTCCAGTTCTGCGCTATAGCCGTAGTGGGCAATCATGGTTTGATAGCCTGCTGGTGCGGTGACTTGCTCGATACCACGAATAACTTCAGCAAAAACTTGGTTAGTTAGCGAGGGAACCAACACACCTATTGCATTACTCTTTGCATTGGAAAGAATGTCTGGTGCACGGTTAGGGATATAGCCCAGTTCATCGACTGCGGCGTTGATCTTGTCTCGTAGCGCTTCTGATACTTGAGAAGAATCTCTCAGACAGCGACTCACGGTCATCTTGGTGACACCAACTAAGTTGGCAACATCTTGTAATGTGGGACGTTTTTTCTTATTCGACATAATTAATAATTATTATTTTTGAGTTATGTTACTGGTAACAGTGTATCCAACTGACTTGGAATTTGAAGCCTAATTTACTAAAAGGTTGATATAGCATCACAATTACAAACGCCCTCATAGCGAGGGCGTTATACATTGTTTAAGCGTTAACTTCCGTTCTTGGAGACTGACTCCAAGTCACGTGAAACTTTTCAGCCTCGTCTCTATCGACTCGCGAATAAGTGTGGGAACCAAAGTAATCCCGTTGCGCTTGCAGTAAGTTCGCTGGCAATACTTCACAGCGCAACGAATCAAAGTAACTTAATGCTGAACTGATCCCCGGCATCGGCACACCATATAAGGCCGAATTAGCCACAGCAATACGCCAAGCCAACTCACGCTCTTCTACTTGTTTGATGAAAGTCTCATCAAACAACAAGTTCGCCAACTCACTATTTTGTTGGTAAGCCGACGTGATACTTTGCAAGAAAGCAGCACGGATAATACAACCCGCTCGCCAGATCTTAGCTATTTGAGTGAAGTCTAGGTTCCAGCCTTCTTTGTCTGACGCTGTTTTCAACAAGTCAAAGCCTTGAGCATAAACAGACAGCTTGGCGCAGTAGAGTGCGTCATGAAGCTCAGAGACAACCTCCGCTTTGTCCAACTGGCTGGCATCCGCAATATTGCCTTTTAGAAGCTGATTCCCTTGAATACGTTGTGATTTTTGACCGCTCATCGCACGAGCATAGACCGCCTGTGCAATGGTTGGCGTTGGACAACCCTCTTGTAGACTATTCACCGCTGTCCACAATCCAGTACCTTTCTGCCCGGCTTTATCCAGCACAACATCAACAAAAGGCTTCCCGGTAACAATATCGTCTTGCTGAAGAATGTCGGCGCTGATCTCCATTAAGTAGCTATTAAGAACACCGTTATTCCACTGTTCAAAGACTTGACCAATCTCTTGAGTTGGCATGTCCAGAACATCACGCATGAAATGATACACTTCGCAGATGAGCTGCATATCGGCGTATTCAATGCCGTTGTGCACCATCTTAACGTAATGACCAGTGCCAGAAGGGCCAACATACGCAGCACACGCCTCACCCGCTTCAAATTGAGCAACAGGTAATCCGTTCGCATCCACTTTTGCAGCAATCGCTTCCCACATTGGCTTCACATATTGCCAAGCAGACTGATCACCACTCGCCATGAGCGCAGGGCCAACACGCGCTCCCTCTTCACCGCCAGAAACCGCAGTACTGAAGAAACGAAGCTTGCCCTTATAGTTCAACTCACGAGTCTCGGTATCAGTCCACAAGCTGTTACCCGTATCGATAACAATATCGTCGCTCTCCAAACCTGCATCAAGCAGATTATTTACGACGATATCGACAGGTTTTCCTGCAGGAACCGATAACGCAATAACACGCGGTTTTGCTAAGCTCTGAAGCACATGTTCAAGGCTAGTGCCTTTAGTGAACTGACCTTTACCTTCAAAAGATTCATTAAGCTGTTTCGCTTCTGAATTTGCGCGTTCAATGTTGTCAGCGTTTAAATCGAAACCCGAAACATTGAATCCATTGTCGAGTAGGTTCAGCGCTAAGCTTTTGCCCATCACACCTAAACCAATCATCGCAATGTCATTTTTTATCTGAGTCATGGTTAACCTATCTGCTTAATTTGTTTAAGTGCACTTTCTACGACTTGCTCGACATCTTGCGAGATATCGACAAATAACGCTTCATCTAGCTCCGGTTCAACCAAGGTTTCAAACTGGCTTTTCAACATCTCTTGACCATTAAAATAATGATTTTCACGCGCTTTGTGACGATTCCAAATCGTATCGAAACTGCCCTGTAGGTACACAATCACCAAGTCTTCATTGTTGTTACGCAGAATATCGCGGTATTGCGGCTTTAGAGCCGAGCAAGCGATCACTGCGCTTGGTTGTTCGATATATTGCTTATTCAGTGTTTCCAGCCATCCTTGACGATCTTCGTCTGTCAGTGGAATACCTTGACGCATCTTTTCTACATTGCTTTGCGGATGGAAGTCATCTCCATCAAAAAACTGGAGCATTAATGCTTCTGCGATACGGCTACCAATCAGGCTTTTTCCGCATCCAGATACGCCCATCACGAGTATTTTTTTGCTTTTCATAAGGCAAGCCTTCCCTAAGCCCCAACCAAAACTGAGGCTGACAATCGAATCTAATAGTTAAACTTGTGTTGTTGCGGTTCGGTTCCTGACGCTAAATCCGGTCAGGAACCTGTGCTGTTATTGCCACCAAAGCGCGAGTTGCGGGAAGACGATAACTAAGCCTAAAACTAGGACTTGAAGTGCAATGAACGGCAGCAGTGACGTGAAAATCTCGCCCAAGCTGATGTCTTTTGGCGCTACTGATTTCAGATAGAAAGCCGCTGGGCCAAATGGTGGTGACAAGAAAGACACCTGCATGTTTAGACAGAACACAACACCAAACCAAACTGGGTCGAAGCCAAGGCCAGTAATAATTGGAACGAAGATTGGCATTGTTAAAAGTGCTACACCGACCCAATCAAGGAACATACCAAGTACCAACAAGATAGCCATCATGATTAACAACGTAACTGTCGCATTGCCGCCACTTAGCGCAAGGATGGTTTCTTCAACAAAATCAATACCGCCCATCAAGTTGTAGATACCAACCAGAGCACTTGCCCCGATACCAATCCACATGATCATGCCGCAGGTACGCATCGTTGCGATGGCACTCTCTTTCAGCATGTTGTAGTTCAGCTCACCACGGATTAGTGCACTGATCATAATACCAACCACACCCAAAGCAGAAGCTTCGGTTACTGAAGCGATACCTGTGTAGATACTACCTAGAACGGTTGCTACTGAAAGCAGCGGGAAGAACAGAGCCTTGAAGTAGCTAGGTTGATTAGCGATGTCTTCTTCTGTCTCATCATCACTTGGAATCGGTGCAAGAGAAGGGTTTAGCTTACAACGAATCAATACGTAGCCGATGTAACAACCCGCTAGGATAAAGGCTGGTAAGAAAGACGCTTTGAACAAATCACCGATTGATACGCTGGCTGTCATGCCATAGATGATCAGTACGATACTTGGCGGAAGCATGGTGCCTAGCGCGCCACCCGCACAGGTTGTACCGATAGCAAGCTTACGGTCATAACCCAAGCGAAGCATTTGAGGCAGAGCAAGAATACCAAGTAGTACGGTTTCACCACCGATAACACCTGACATTGACGCCAATAACACGGCTACCAATAAAGTTTGTACCGCAACACCGCCGCGAACCTTACGGCCAACCGATTTCATGGCATCGAACAGGTCTCGTGCGATACCAGAACGGTCTAAGAGCGCTGCCATCAATACGAACATTGGGACGGCGAGGAATACATAACCAGAAGCAAAGCTGTAGGTGCGGCTCGCAATCAAAGGCAAGGCATCAGGGCCAAACCAACACAGGGTGAAGAAAATCGCGACAAAGCCTGTTACGAAGGCCAGCTGCATACCAGTGAGTAGCAAACCAATCATCATAACCAGCATGAGTAAACTGCCCCATGCGATACCAATAGAAGATAAATCAAACATCGTCATTCTTCCTTAGACCCATCAACTCTTGGATTAGGTGCAATACAAACTGGACAACAAGAACACACAAAACGACAAAGATCAGACCTTTAAGCAGCGCAGGATAAGGCGCGTTTAACACTGAGCCTGATGTCTCAAGACGAAATTCACCCCAAGGTGCAAACCACGCTTCTTCTGCAGTGAAGTAAGCCGCGTAAGCAAGCATGCCCGCAAAGGCTAAACCAACAATGTGGTGAACAAGATTAAGATACTTACGTGTTTGGTTAGACACTGAATCGTAGATAAGAACAACACGTACATGTTTATCAGCCGCGAAAGCGTAGATGCCGCCGATAATGAATAATGAACCACCGATAAATGAAGCCGTCTCGTGCACCCAAGTGGTTGGGGCGTCAAATGCATAGCGCATCACAACTTCGTAAAATGAAATCAATACAGTGAAGATAAACAACCAGCTAACTAAGTTGCTGAATTTTATGATAAGACGATCAAGCCCGTTTCTTGGCTTTTCATCGTTTTCAGCTGGTGCGTGAGGGATTTTGTCTGTCATGGCCAAATTTCCTGGGAGAAAACGGGAGAGCAATGCCCTCCCCCATCAATAAGCTAAGTTTGAATTACAGTAAGCCGTTCTCTTCTAGGAACACGGTAACTGAGGTGTAAACTTTCTGTGCGTTATCAGAGCGCTCTGCAAATACTTTCCATTGACCTTTTGCGATCTCACGGAACTTCTTACGCTCTTCTTGAGACCAGTCATGAATCGTGATTTCTGGGTTCGCTTGCGCTTCTTTAACTGCTGCTTGGTCAGCCATTTTTAACTGAGTTGTCATGTCGTAAGAGAAGTCACGCACTGATGTTTGTAAGATTGTTTGTAGATCAGCAGGCATCTTGTCCCATTTCTTCTGAGAAACAGAGATGTCGATAAGTGGCAACGAGTGGAAACCCGGTTGAACTGGGTGTGTCGCAATATCGTTCATGCCCGCTTTTTGGTTTGTAGAGAATACTGTGTAGTCCGCAGCATCAATTACGCCCTTGCTTAGACCGGTAAATACTTCAGAGCCCGGAAGGTTTACTGGAGTCGCACCCGCTGCTGCGAACACTTGTTGTACTAGACCTTCAGGTGCACGTAATTTAAGACCTTTAAGATCCGCGACACCGTCAATTGGCTTTTTAGAAATGAAAGACTCAACACCTGTTGTTGAAGCACCAACAAACTGAACACCGTAAGGCTTGTAAAGCTCAGTCATTAGCTCGTTACCGCCACCGTAGTTCATGTACTGAAGCAGTTGTGTTGTGTCTGACCATGCACCAACCATGTTACCGATAAGACCAAATGCTGGATCTTTACCAGAGAAGTAACCTGTTGCTGTGATATGACCATCAAGGATGCCCATCTTGATCGCGCCTAGCGTTTCAGTGTGTTTAACCACAGCACCTACAGGCAGAAGGTCGATGTCGATACGTCCGTTAGACATCGTCTCTACACGCTCAGCCCACTTCTGCTGAACCTTGAAGTTCAAATCACCAGATGGATCTGAAGATTGAATCTTAAGTTTAAAGTCTGCAGCCATTGCTGAAGTAGCAAATAGGCCAGTGAGGGAAGCAGCAATCAGCGTTTTAGTCAGAGCTTTCATTTGGGTATCCTTATGAGTTTCACAGAGTCCGGTTTGTTGTTATATGTTACCGGTAACGTTGGGGTGGATGTTACCGGTAACTTCACAGCCTTGTCTATGAGAAGGATCACATCTTTAACATTAGTAAAACGTTTGCTATCAATAAGAGAAATGTGACTGGAAAGTCACATTATAGGTTGGAGGTATGATTTAATTTCTTTTTAAGTCAGTGAGATAACTAAACCGGCAATGATGAAAACGACGCCTACACCGCGAGTCATGTGCCACTTTTCCTTTAAAAAGTAGATCCCCATCACTAAGCCGAAGATGATGCTTACTTGCCTAAGTGCCACAACCAAACTGACGTTCTCTGTCATGGTCATCGCAAACAACACCAAACCATAGGTCGATGCCATCATAATGCCTGCAACCGTGGCTTTCTTACGTAGTGTCCATGCGTTGGTAAACTCGACTCTTTGATTAGTCACCAATAACCAAATACTCAGCGGAATTACGATCGCCCAAAATTGAATGCCTAGGTAGAAAATAGCCGTGTGTTTATTAGTAATGGTAGGCGTGCTTAATGGCTCCAATAACAAAAGCGCTTCTTTATCAATAATGGAGTAACCCGTAGTACCAATAGCGGCGATGAGAGCCCACAACACGCCAAGGTTCAGGTAAGCCTTGAGCCTCAGCTCAGAGAACTGTTTCAATGGAACAAACAAACAGCCTAATGTGATCAGTGCAAAACCAACCCATTGATTCAGTGACAACTCATAGCCAATCAATACGGTCCCCAAACCAACCATTAACACAGGCAGTGCTCGTGCCATCGGGTAGATAACACCAATATCAGCCTGTTTATAGGCGATGCCTAAGCCGATTAAATAGATGATTTGGCAAATGCCACTCAAGAAGAGCAACTGCCAGAATGGAATCGTTATATTTACAAAGCCGACACTGTAAACATACCAAATCAAATAGGGAGTAAGAATCGCGGCAGCGGCAAAGCCAGACGCTAAGAAGAAAGATGAGCCTGAGCCTTGATTTGATTTACCTAGGACATTCCAACCTGCATGAAGCAGAGCCGAAATAATCACGATGATGATGGCAGAGAATTCCATTTCATTCCTAACTTATTGACTGATAAAAGCAGTCGCTGAAAACAGGGGATAAAAAAGGCCTCCAGATAAGAGACCTTTGATCATTCCAGTTGGGCAAATCCCTAAAGTGAGATGTGCCAGCGTTCTAATGTACGACTAACGCTCTAACTGCGCGATCGACTCTATACTGATCGCGTCATGACGCCAATACTCAATATCACAGTCAATCAAATCGCCATTTTGATTGTAGTTAACACGCTCTACCACCATTGCAGGAGAGCCAGAAGTCGCACGCAATGCTTGCGCGGTTTCACCCAGCAAAGACGTTGTACTCACACGGTAACGAATCTTCTGATACACCACACCAAAGTGCTCACGGTAGATGTCGGTCAGTGATTTAGACAGGTCATAATCGAGTAAGTTAGGAAACAACTCTGGTCGAATGTAGTTCGTCACATACACAACCGGTCTGTCTTCAAGGTAGCGAACTCTGTCGACTCGATAAACATCGGAAAACGGTTGTAACTCAAGAAGCTTAGTCGCCTCCTTGGTTGCCAACATCCCTTTTGCCTCCACTAACTCAGTTTTCGGCTTACGATTCTGCGCCAAAGCCATATTAGTGAAGTTCAATGTTTGTGTTGGATCGTAACGAAGCGGCGCTGGTGAGATAAACCAACCGCGACGATCTTCTCGGTAAATACGCCCTTCCGCTTCAAGCGAAGACAAAGCTTCACGTAAGGTAACTCGTGTTGTATCAAACGATTCAGCCAGCTTACGTTCTGCAGGCAACTTCTGTCGTGGCGTTAACATCCCCGACTCTATCTGCTCTACAATGACATCTTTGATTTTTACGTACTGCACTTAATTTCCTTTCATTCTTGTTCTTGTCGTCAGCCACTCCTTGGCCAACTGCAATATAAAATGGTTCGCTAGCGTTTGCGCCAAGCTTGGGTGCGCTTCTCGAAAAACTTGTTGATTAGCATATGAATCAACTTCGCACTCGCTGCAGATATCATGATCATTACCGCCATGGCTGCTGCTGCACCGGTTTGCCCCGCATCGTCCATATTCAACACTGAAACTGACGCAGGTATCGTATCGGTAGAATACAAGAATACTACCGCAGATGTCGTGGTAAGTGCATTAATAAACAGGTATGTCGCAATATCTAAAATCGCAGGCAAACAAACGGGCACCGTCACCTTAAAAAACAGCTTGTATTGCGGTAGGTTAACCGAGGCCGCCGTGGCTTCAATTTCCGAAGGTAGCTGTTTCAATGCCGTTAACGCCGTCATGTGCCCTACTGTGTAGTAGTGAACCACCGTATTAATCACCAAGAACGCCATCGTGCCATACAGGAAGTTAAGTGGGTTACTCAAGTCATTGAAGTAGAAGATATACCCCAAACCCAGAACCATACCCGGAACGGCCATCGGCACAACACTGAGCATCTGCATCGCCTGACGAACAGGAGCAAATGCTCTGCCCTTCTCAATACAATACGCACCTAAGAAAATCAATACGGTACCGATAATGGCAGTCCATGCACCAAGCGTCAGAGAGTTGAAGAACGGTGTCCAACCATAGGTACTCATCTCAGCAAAGTTGTAGTTATTCAGGGTGAGCGCTTTGTTCCAAGGCCAGAAGGTGACCATAGAACCGTATATCGCCATGCCCAACACGATAACGACAGCAGCCGAAATGACCGTGCAGTAAAGGAAACACAATCCATCACGCATGGTATTTGGCTCTGGTTGGTACGCGACAGAACGGGTATCAAACAAGCTCTTCTGTTTCTTTTGTACCCAGCGATCCACTGTAAACGCAAGTAGCGCAGGCAATAGCAACAAGATACTGGTTACAGCACCCATCGAAAAGTTCTGCTGACCAACCACCTGCTTAAAGATATCTGTAGATAAAACGTTGTAGCTACCGCCAATGACCTTTGGTACACCAAAGTCACATACCACCAACGTAAACACAACGATCAGAGTACTGATCAAGCCATATTTGGCTGCAGGTAAGGTCACCATGAAGAAGGTTTTAATCGAGGAAGTATTTAGAGCACGGGCAGCCTCATAAAGACGAGCATCAGAAGTTCTGAGTGAAGTGGTTAGAATCATCAAGGCATGTGGGAAAGTCCAGAATATCAAGCCGAGTGAGATACCAATCAAGCCGTATACCGAGTTGCCGCCCAAGACTTCTTTGGCGATACCTTGATTACCAAATAGGAAGATCAAGCTGATCGCAGGAAGCAACGACGGAGCTAGAATCGGCGCTGAACCCAACACCTGAAAAAGCCCCTTGAAAGGCATACATGAGCGAGTCAACGCATAGGCATAACCAAACGCTAATACACCCACGACAACCGTGACTAACAGCCCAAGCGTAAACGTGTTACCTACCGACTGCCAGAGGCTCTGCGAAGCAAAATACGTTGCGAAATGCTGTAATCCTACAAATTCACCATCTGCGCTCTGAACACTCTTTTTCAACATTGCCCACAGTGGCATCAGGATGAATAGCGTCATGACCACTGACAAAAAAGCCAGAAGCCCGAATAGGATTACGTTGTCTTTACTTAGCCGAGCAAGAAAAGGCGTTACTCGTCGTTGAATTAGCAGCTTAGATTGCATCATTTGAGTCGATTCCATGATTGTTACGCCGCCTCGTCTTTCATCACTTGCAGGCTTTCAGATGGGTAAGCTCTAAGACCTTCTTCATCAAACGTTACGTAACGAATATCGCTGCGACGCAGTTTCAATCGATTAAACTCTTTGACTGACACATCAACGATGATCTCTTTAGCCGTTGAGTCATGTTGCAGCTCACACTCAACTCGATAGAACGCCCCTAGGAACTCGCTAGATACGATTCTGACGGGTAAAGACTCGTTAAAGCGATCAACAAACTGAATTTGTTCTGGACGCACCGCGATATCAAAACGATCACCATGCTTTGGTGTCAAATTATCTAAAACTGGCAACGCTAACATCGACTCTGCAATGCGCATTTTGCCTTTCGCAGCAACAGAAGCTTGAATGAAATTCATGCTGCCAACAAATTCAGCGACAAAGCGGCTAACTGGATTTTGATAGATTTCTTGCGGAGCACCCACTTGCTCGATAATACCGTGATTCATTACCACAATGCGGTCAGCCATGGTCAAAGCTTCATCTTGATCGTGCGTCACCATAATCGTGGTGATGCCCAATTTACGCTGCAATTGACAGATCTCGTCGCGCAGGTGTGTTCTTACTTTTGCATCCAATGCAGAAAGCGGTTCATCAAGGAGTAGCAAACCTGGAGACAAAGCCAAAGCACGAGCCAAAGCCACACGCTGCTGCTGCCCACCAGACAATTGATTTGGGAATTTCTGACCAGACGTCGGTAAGCCGATGGTCTCTAACCAAGACTCAACCGTCTCAAGAGCTTCTTTGGTCGACATGCCTTGGTTTTTAAGGCCAATCGCAATGTTTTCTTCCACAGTCAGGTTCGGGAACAAAGCGTAAGACTGGAACACAATGCCAAAGTCGCGCTTTTCTGGTGGTAAGAAGGTCGTATCCTTACCGTTCTGCTCAATAGAACCTGAAGTAGGTAAATCTAAACCTGCAATCGCACGTAATAAGGTGGTTTTTCCACAGCCAGATGGGCCAAGGAAGCAGACGAACTCGCCTTTATCTATCGATAGGGAAATGTCTTTTAACGCTGTGAATTGGCCAAATTGCTTTACAACGTTTTCAATATTCAAATAAGTTTGGTTGCTCATACTACAGCACTCTCCATATGGTATATACCAAATTTAAACTGAGAACATTGCAGTTAAGTGACAAATTTATAGAAGCTAAATGACAGTTATATTGCAGATATAATAAGCATTAAAGATCATTATTTGTTCAGCATTGAAACTTAATTCAACGTTGAAAGCCCTCAATGACTTGCCCAAAGATCACTGAGAGCCCAAATGTAAACTTCTAATTTAAACGCTAGATTAATCTATGATTTAACCTTGTCGGCTTTGCCCGCCGCACCAGCCAGCTTTGCCAATTGCTTATCCAGCCACAATGGCGTTTTACCAGAATCTTCCGCGTTCTCTTTTCTTCGTACCGCGTCACGCACCATCATCGCACCTACCCAACGAAATGGCTCTGGCGGGAAATGCCCAAGCGGTCCGTTGGTTAATCCGCAACAGGTCCAAGCGTTATCAGCTCCAAGTACCATAGATGAGAGAATCTTTCCGCCCATACGAGTTTGAGCAACACCATTACCTGAGTAACCGAGCCCATAATAGATGTTGTTTTGGCGTTTTAGATTACCGAAAAATGGCAATCCGGTGACCGAACGGTCTGAGCCGCCAGACCAATTGTAATCGAATTCACTTTGTTGCAATTTAGGGAACAGTTTTTGAAAGGATTGATTGAGAATCGGCAGGTAGTTGGTCGTTTGGTTGAACATGCTTTCAACTTGATTGGCAAACGAGAACTTATTACCACCTTTGCCCAACATGAGTCGTCCGTCCTGGGTATCTCGGTAGTAGTGGACAAAGATACGCGAATCCACCACCGCCGCCCCTTTCTCTGGGCCAAATTGCTTGAGCTTTTCAGGAATAGGCTTGGTCACTACCATATCTGAAGAAACAACCACTATACTGCGTTTGAACTCTTTAAAGTGATCGAGCATCCATGCATTGAGTGCCAAAATCACTTTGTCGGCAAAAACAGAGCCACCTTTGGTTTGGATTCGAGCCGGGGCTCCATAATCAAGTGATGTCATCTCTGTGTTTTCGTGAATTTCGACACCCAGTTCGAGAGCGACTCGGCGTAAGCCTCTCGCCAATAACGCTGGCTGCACACTGCCCGCGGCTTCTGAGTAATAACCTTCAATATGACGCTCCGATCCCGCTTTCTCAGCCAAAGAGTTATCACACTTCTTCCAACTATTTATGCCTTGCTTGACCAACTCATTCACAACAGGTTCCATTCCCCCCTTTTGCGCTTCATTGGTCGCCGTGTAGTAAGTACCGCTTCGATAAAGATGCGCGTCAATCTTGTGTTCGTTACAGAAGGCTTCGATCTCGTATATAACCTTTTCCGATTCCTTAACCAGCCATTTGGCTTGCTCTTTTCCATAGAGCTTTTTCAAGGTTGGATATTTGGTTGACCAAGTCAGCATACACCCGCCGTTCGCACCAGAAGCACCGCTGCCACACAAGCCTTTTTCAATCACGACAACATGTTTTTCGGGCTGTTGTTGTTTGATTAAAATCGCCGTCCATAAACCAGTGTAACCACCGCCGACAATGGCGATATCACAGTTAACGTCTTTTTGAAGCGGTGTAGCGGATTTTAGCCCCGCATTTATGCTACCAAATTCCTGTTCCAATGCTTGCTTGAACCAATATGAGTAGTGCTTTGTCATTTGTTGTACCTTACTTAAAACCTAAAGGCGTAAAACTAAAAAAGGAAGACCGAAGCCTTCCTTTGCTGATTTCTTACTTCTAGTGGGCTGCGTATTTAATGGAGCAAATGCCTAATGAACCAAGTAGCCAATAAACTAACTAGCTCAGCAGGTTAAGATTTTGGCTCTGATTTAGCGTCAAACTTCTCAGACCATGTTTTCAGAACATCTGCACGTTCGCTGCCCATACGAGCGAAGTCCATTTTTGCCATGTTCTTCTCTACGTTCGGGAAGTTTTCTGCTTTACCTGTGACATCTTGGTGGCCAACAACTGGATACATTTCGATGTAAAGTTCATTCGCTGCTTTAGAGATAGACCAATCGATAACACGTTGTGCTGCATCTGAAGGCTTAACAAGACCTACCGCTTCAGATTCCCAACCGATACCTTCCGGTGTAATCACAGAAAGTGGCGCGCCTTGAGTCTTCAGCTTCGCGCCGCGGCTCGCCATAGAAATACCGATAGCCACTTCACCCATGCCCGCTTGAACACATGGCTTAGAACCAGAGTGCGTGTAATGAGCAATGTTTTGATCTAGCTTCTGCATGTAGTTCCAACCTTGGTCTTCACCCATGTTTTGTAACCAAGCCGAAACCTGCATGTAGCCCGTACCAGAAGACGCTGGGTTTGGCATTGCAATGTGGCCTTTGTAGATAGGCTTCGTTAGGTCATCCCAAGATTTAGGTGCAGGTAGGTTCAATTGCTTAGCAACTACTTCGTTGAAACAAACCGCATTGAAGAAGGCGTCATTGCCATACCAAGCTTGAGTAGATTGCGGATCGTTGAGGTTTGAACGCAGCGCTTCTACACCTTGAGGAGTGTAAGGCTTAAGAATGCCCTCTTCTTTAAGTAGAGCCATTGAAGAACCAGCAAGGCCCCAAACGACTTCTGCACGAGGGTTGTTTTTCTCAGCCAATAATTTTGCCGTCATGATCCCAGTTGAATCACGAACCCATTTGATGTTGATGTCTGGGTTTTCACTTTCAAATGCGTTTTTGTATTTCGCTAAAATGTCAGTTTCAAAAGCGGTGTAAACCGTCACTTCCTGTGCTGCATAAGCATTACCAGCGAGTAGAGTGACTAACGCTGCAAGTGATCCTTTCATAAAACGGTTTTTCATCATTTTCTCCAATCAGGCCGATGCCAAGGTTAGAAGTTAGAAGCCCCATCAAGATGCTTCTATATCCATAAATTCAGTTAGGTTGTTAACACACACCTTCATATTGGTATGTACCAGATTTCAAGTATTAGGCTAATTGGCTTTTATGACGATTAAATGAACAAAAAATGGCAATTTAAAGATCGGAAAATTTCTCAACACAAGTGACAAATTTGAATATGAAGCTTTTGTGAAAATAACGTTTGGGCTATTTACGACCGTTTAAATTGGTTGTTAAAGTAATCGCAACAATTGGTATAGTCCAAAATAGAAATCACGAGAATTGAACATGAGAAACGAATACTTATTACTGACACCAGGTCCTCTATCTACTTCTGAAACCGTTCGCCAAGCGATGCTAAAAGACTGGTGTACTTGGGATGATGAATACAACAAAGACGTTGTTGAAGTGATTCGTAGCAAGCTAGTGGCTTTGGCGACTAAGCAAACGGGTTACACGAGCGTACTAATGCAAGGTAGCGGCACCGCTTCAGTTGAAGCAACAATCGGTAGCGTTATCTCTAAAAGTGGTAAGCTTCTTGTTGTTGACAACGGTGCGTATGGGGCTCGGATTGCTCAAATCTCAGAATACTTAAACATTCCATGCCATGTCGTTTCCCCAGGTGAAACATCACAGCCTGACTTGAACGAAATGGAAACGGCATTGGCCATGGATTCAGACATTACTCATGTTGCAATTGTGCATTGTGAAACCACCACTGGTATGTTGAATCCGATTAAAGACATCGCCAAATTGGCGAAGCAGCACAACAAAACCGTCATTCTTGATGCGATGTCGAGCTTTGGTGGTATCCCTATGGATATTGCTGACTTAGGTATCGATTACATGATCAGCTCAGCCAACAAATGCATTCAAGGTGTACCGGGCTTCGGCTTTGTTATTGCTAAGCAGTCAGAGTTAGAGAAGTGCAAAGGCCAAGCTCGCTCATTAAGCCTTGACCTGTTTGACCAATGGCACTGCATGGAAAGCAACCATGGTAAATGGCGTTTCACCTCTCCGACTCATACAGTGCGCGCTTTCTACCAAGCTCTACTTGAATTGGAACAAGAAGGCGGCATTGAAGCTCGTTATAACCGCTACCAAACCAACCAAACCACATTGGTTGCAGGTATGCGCTCTCTTGGCTTTGAACCGCTGCTTAATGATGACCTTCATTCACCAATCATTACCTCTTTCTATTCTCCAGCTCATAGCGATTACCAATTCAAGGAATTCTATGACCGTTTGAAAGAACAAGGGTTTGTGATTTACCCGGGCAAGGTTTCAAATGCAGACTGCTTCCGAATCGGTAACATCGGTGAAGTGTACCCATCAGACATTGAAGCTCTCATTGGCGCAGTTAAGAATGCTATGTACTGGGATATCAAGTAATGACGATAACTAACCAAGAGCCAGTGGTGAACGCGGCGCACTTTCGAAGTGAAGGTGATGTGAACACCACACCAGCACGCGAAAAATGGAACGAATCACTAAACGATGACGCGACTCAAGCGATGTTAAAACGTGATTCTGACGTATTTCTTCATCAAGCCATGTCAACGCCTTGTCTAGATACACTTGAAGCCGCAGAAGGCATCTACATACAAGATACGTCAGGCAAGAAGTACATGGACTTTCACGGCAATAATGTCCATCAACTAGGTTATGGTCACCCCCACATCATTAATAAAGTGACTCAGCAAATGGCGTCATTGCCATTTTCACCTCGTCGTTTTACCAATGAAACAGCCGTTCAGTGTGCTGAAAAGCTGACACAGATCTGCGGTGGTGATTTGAATCGCGTGTTGTTTGCTCCAGGTGGCACATCAGTGATCGGCATGGCGCTCAAACTGGCTCGACATATCACCAACAACTTTAAAGTAGTGTCACTGTGGGACTCATTCCATGGCGCGTCACTCGATGCAATTTCAGTAGGTGGCGAAGCGTGTTTCCGCGAAGGTATGGGCCCGTTAATGTCTGGCGTAGAACGTATTCCACCAGCGGTTTCCTATCGTGGTGCTTTCCCGCTTAATGACTCTTTCTCGCTTCGCGATAGTTTTCCGTTAAGTGGGAATAGCACAGGCGGTGAAAGTGAGGCTGCATGTGATGTTCACTACGCCGATTACCTTGAGTATGTGATTGAAAAAGAAGGTGGCATTGGTGCCTTCATTGCGGAAGCAGTGCGTAACACAGACGTTCAAGTGCCAAGTAAGGCTTATTGGAAACGCATCCGTGAGATCTGTGACAAACACAACGTCATGTTGATCATCGATGACATCCCAAATGGCATGGGTCGTAGCGGCGAATGGTTTACTCACCAAGCGTTTGATATCGAACCTGACATCCTTTGTATCGGTAAAGGTTTTGGCGGCGGTTTAGTACCAATCGCAGCCATGATCACTAAAGACAAATACAACACGGCAGCGCAAGTATCTCTTGGTCACTACACCCACGAGAAAAGCCCAATTGGCTGCGCGGCAGCACTCGCGACCATGGAAGTGATTGAGCAAGAAAACCTACTTGAAAAAGTACAAGCAGACAGCGCATTCGTACGTGAACAGCTACTTCAAATGAAAGAGAAGCACCCAGTCATTGGTGACATTCGCGGCATCGGCCTGCTCTGGGGGGTGGAATTGGTCACTGACCACATCACCAAAACCCGAGCTTTCGATGAAGCAGAAGCGGTGCTTTACCAGTGTCTGAACGATGGTCTGAGCTTTAAGGTGTCACAAGGTAACGTGATCCAGTTGAGTCCACCATTGATCATCAGCCGCAGCGAACTAGAAGTCGCTCTGTCTGTATTCGAAAAAGCGATAGCAAAAGTCTGCAAAGACTTTGAATACCTTTAAACCATCATCTAACCAATAACTTAAAACAATCATTCATCTCCCAGAACAACTTTAGCTGGGAGAGAACAGAAATAGGACACGACTATGAACACAACATCACCTATCCAAGCGGTTATCTTTGACTGGGCTGGCACTATCGTTGATTTTGGATCATTTGCTCCAACCAGTATTTTCGTTGAAGCATTCAGACAAGGTTTCAACTTTGATATCGACTTAGCAGAAGCGCGTGAACCTATGGGGATCGGCAAATGGGACCACATCCAAGCAGTTGGTCGAATTCCTGCTGTTGACGCTCGTTGGAAGGCTCAGTTCGGACGCTCGATGACAAGTGAAGACGTTGATGCGATCTACGCGGCATTCATGCCTCTTCAGAAAGCAAAAGTAGCAGACCACGCAGCACCAATTTTAAACGCAATTGAAGTTGTAAATAACCTAAAAGAAAAGAATGTAAAAATTGGCTCTTGTTCTGGTTACCCACGTGAAGTGATGGATGTGCTAATCCCTGCTGCGGCAGATTACGGTTACCGACCAGACAACGTAGTTGCAACGGATGACTTACCTCAAGGTGGCCGCCCAGCTCCATTTATGGCTCTTAAAAACGTGATAGATCTAGGTGTAACAAACGTCGCTGCATGTGTGAAAGTAGATGACGCTGCGCCGGGTATCGATGAAGGCCACAACGCAGGCATGTGGACAGTAGGCCTTGTACTATCAGGCAACGAAGCTGGCTTCACCTACCAAGAATACTTAGACGCAGATGAAGCAACACTCGCCGATGCACGTGAAAAAGCCAGCGTGAAGCTAAACAAATCAAACCCACACTACCTGATCGATACTATTGCAGATCTGCCAGGTATCATTGCTGATATCGAGAAGCGCTTACTAGCAGGTGAGCGTCCATAACTCCTGCCACTTCTGCAAATCAGGGTCTGTAGCCCAATAATCCGCACACATGCAAAATGAAACCTCGTATCACGTAAAAATGATGCGAGGTTTCTTCGTTTCCAACATTTGAGACAACAATTTTTCGACAAAAAAGCTATAAATAGGCACCTTGAAAAATATAAATCCCAACAATCACATTGACTCTCATAAGCAATCAGACTAACAATGTGTTAACAGTTCCTGAAAAGGCCCTGACTGAATTAAAGCCTTGATTTACTTACCGTTGCAGTGTCCCACACGGTAAGTTTTCGATTTAATGGCCAGTTCAGATAACAATAAAAATTAATCCAAGGATAAGATTATGAAAAAACTTTCAAAAATCATGTGTGCTGTGATTGCAGCTTCAGGTTTCGCTGCTGCTCCATCCATTGCCGCAACGACATACGTAGGCGCAAAAGTTGGCATGGGTTGGCTAGATAGCGCTTGTGTAAGCGGTGAAAAGTGTGAAGATGATTCTGTTGCGGGTGGTATTTACGGTGGTTACAACTTTACCGATAACATTGCTCTCGAATTAAACGCAGACTATTTAGGTGACTATGACACCAGCTTTTATAATAACAGAACAATTCAGCGTTACAGTGACTCTATTATCGCAATATCGTTAAGCCCAATGTACCGATTGGCGATCAAACAAGAGTTTGATGTTTTCTTCAAAGCTGGTCCTGCTTATATCATGCATGACGATGAAGACGATGTTGTACTAGCTCTAGGTATCGGCGCTGAGAAACAGTTTTCAGACGATTGGGCGCTGAGAGTTGAATACCAATACTTCGATGATTTTGATGATAAGATCATTCAAAACCTTAACTCTAACCTTGTGACTGTTGGCCTTAGCTACAACTTCGGTACAGGTAACACAACCGCATCAGCAGCGGCTGCAGCTTCTGAGGCGGCAGTGACTCAAGCACCTTCTGAGCCAATCACCGAGCCAGAAACTGTGGTTATTGAAGAAGAAGCAGCGGTAGTTGTTACTAAAGCGCAAACCGAGAGCTTCTCTCAAGGTACATTTGCGACTAACAGCACAGAGCTTTCAGAAGAAGGTAAAACAGCTGTACAGCCAATTGTTGAAGTCTTACAAGCGCACCCTCAATCGACCGTTAACATTGTTGGCCACACTGACTCAACTGGTGCGGCAGAATACAACATGATGATTTCTAAGAAACGTGCTGCCGCTGTAGCTGCATACATCGAAGAGCAAGGAATTGAAGCTGAGCGTATTACGGCTTCTGGTGAAGGGGAAGAAAACCCAATCGCATCAAACGCTACCGCTGAAGGCCGTGCGCAAAACCGTCGTGTTGACGCAACGATCCCAAGCTTTGAATACCAAGAAGAAGCTCAAATTGAAGAAGTTATTGTAGAAACGACTGAATAATAGCACTCTACTCTAGCTAGAATAATTAAGGGCGGAACACTTTAAAGTGCTCCGCCCTTTTCTTTATCTAGCTATGCCCGTAAGTCGTAAAAATTAGCCTACCGCCAAGCAGTACAATCAGAGACTAGATAATTTCCCAGCTGTGCGTCATTTCAACGCCAGCACCCAGCATTAAGCACACTGAGCAGTACTTTTCTAAAGAGTCAGCACACACTTTAGCGACCAACTCAGGATCTAGGTTGTCACCAGACACTTCAAAATGAATGTTAATCACGGTAAAGATTTTTGGTGCGGTTTCACGACGTGTGGTTTCAAGTTTTGCATTGCAGCCTGTGATATTTTGGCCAGCAGATTTCAAACCATCAACCACATCAACAGAGCTACAACCACCGGCAGCCATTAACACCATTTCCATCGGGCTTGGCGCAGTAGCACCGCCACTTCCATCCATCACGACAGAGTGACCTGATTGAGATTGACCTAGGAATTTAAAGCCTTCGACCCATTTAACTTCTGCTTGCATGTGGTTCCTTAGATGTACGATAACCGCCATCAGTATCTATTATTGGATATCAATACTGACACCCTACTACTGGCGGCATTTATGAGCAAGATGTTCTCGGCGACATATTTTTTGTGAACGATGCAATTTTTTTCATCTAAAACCTGTCTCTATTCGTACATTCAAAATTGAATAAGAAAAACGTCAAGATGAGGTATCTATGAATAAACTATCTAAAATATTGGTATCACTCGTAGTCGTACTGCCACTGATTTCGCTGTTTGTAAGCCAGACTGGCACTGCCAATACAATGGATAAAACGGCTGATTCAGGTAAAAATGAAATCGCGACACTGGCTGGTGGTTGTTTTTGGTGTACAGAGTCCGACCTAGAAAAACTGACAGGCGTGACCGACGTTATCTCTGGGTATTCTGGTGGTGAATTAGAAAACCCCACTTATAAACAAGTATCTTCAGGTAAGTCTGGTCACATCGAAGTCATCAACGTGACTTACAATCCAGATCTTGTCAGCTACGAACAGGTTCTTGACCAATTCTTTAGACACATAGATCCAACCGATAACAAAGGCTCATTTGTAGACCGAGGCCCTCAATATCGACCTGCTATTTTCTATCATAATCAAGAGCAAAAAGACGTCGCTCAGAACTTTATGATGGAAATCGACAAAGCTAAGATCTTTGGTGCTCCACTAAAAACAGAACTGATTAAGTTTGAAAAGTTCTGGCCTGCCGAAGGTTACCACCAAGATTATTACAAAAAGAGCAAGGTTCGTTATAACTATTACCGTTACGCTTCCGGTCGTGATCAATATTTAGATAAAATCTTCGGTGATGATAGAAAGGAAAACCCACAAACTATCCGCCAGATCATCGACAGCAAAAATGCGACAGCAAACGCTAAGACCTACGTTAAACCGTCTGATGCTGAGATTAAGGCGAAACTAACCTCACTGCAGTACGATGTAACACAAGACGATGCAACAGAGCGCCCGTTTGACAACAAATACTGGGATAACAAGCAAGAAGGTATTTACGTTGATATCGTCACCGGTGAGCCTTTGTTCTCGTCAAAAGACAAATACAAATCAGGTACAGGCTGGCCGAGCTTCACGCAACCAATCAGTGAGGCTTATGTCGTAACCACTACCGACTACAAGTTGCTTTACCCAAGAACCGAGGTCCGCAGTAAATTTGGTGATTCTCATCTAGGTCATGTATTTAAAGATGGCCCTAAACCTACAGGTTTACGTTACTGCATGAACTCAGCCGCAATGCGCTTTATCCCTGCGGATAAATTAGTGGAAGAAGGCTACGAAGAATACGTTGAGATGTTTGAGGGCTAAGCATTCAGCAATTAACGGTCAGCCTACGACAACAAAGCCAGCATATCGCTGGCTTTGTTTTTATTGACAGAGCTTTATTAGCCTGTTCATCTTATTAACCCGTTAACACCGTGTCTTCTGGGTATTTCAACAAGGAAGGCTCTGGGCGAGCTAGCATATAAGCCAAGGTCAGGGGGCCGATACGTCCAATCACCATAACCACAATCATGATGTATTTACCGGGCTCAGTCAGGTTTGCAGTTAAGCCAGCCGTTAAACCAACCGTTGCAAAGGCAGAAATCACCTCAAACATGACTCGATCAAACGCTGCCTTTTCAGTAAGCATTAACAAAAACATCGCGGTGGTTAATAACGCCCCACTTACCACAATAATGGCCAACGACTTTGTTACCGCTTGCCAAGTCACAGTGCGCTTAAACATCACCACGTGCTTTTTCTGACGTAGGAAGGTCCATGTTGCGACAAAAGCGACTGCAAAGGTCGAAACCTTAATACCACCACCTGTTGAGGTAGAGCCAGCACCAATCAACATCAGTACAATCATTACCAACAATGCAGGCTGAGTGTACTGAGACAAATCCACACTATTAAAGCCAGCAGTACGAGCACTAGCCGACTGGAAAAATGCGGCTAGCCACTGCCCTTGAGTCGATAATCCTTCCATGGTTGCTGAGTTATTTCTTTCCAACAGCCAGAACAATATCGTACCCACTAACAATAGAGTCGGAGTGGCGGTTAGCATAATCTTGGTGTGTAAATGAAGATGTCGAAAACCTTTACGCCAGTTACTCGATAGGTCTCCGACGACTGTGAAGCCTAAGCCACCGAAAATAAACAAACCAGCTAACGTGAAGATCACCAATGGATCATCAACAAAACTCATCATACTGTCTGAAAACAGTGCAAAACCTGCGTTGTTGAATGCTGATATCGCATGAAAAAGTGCATAAAAGCTACCCGTTGACCATCCCATCTCAGGCACCCAGCGGAAACAGAGCAATACAAAACCGATAAATTCAGCCACTAATGCAAAGATTATGATCTTCTTAACTAATTTGCGAAGGTTAATCTTACGATCTTGGCCAAGCGCTTCTTTCGCGAGTGCTTGTTGTTTAAGGCTCAACCTAACACCGAACATGTAGAGCAGTACCGCAGATAGGGTCATCTGCCCTAACCCGCCCACTTGCATCAAGAACATCAGCAAGATTTTTCCAGCCAAAGTGAAGTGCTCACCCGTATCGACTACACCCAAACCTGTCACACTGATCGCGGAAGTCGCGGTAAACAACGCATCTGTAAAGCTAAGTCCTGTAACAGAAAAAACAGGCATCGTCAGAAGTATGGCCGAAGGGATAAGAACACCTAAGAAACTAGTCAGAATAATCTTAGGTTCAGAGCCTTTACGTGGCTTTTCATCTCTCTTAAGCGTGTAGAAAGTACCTTTTCGTTTTAACGAATTCATACTATTACCTTATGACCCATTGCCGGTTACCAATTACGTAATTTTCTAGACAAGGTCTCTTTCGGCCCTGCAATGATCACTACATCACCGATTTCTAAACTCACATCCAGTTCCGGTGCTTTGGTTAAGTTTGGGCCACGCTTGAAGCCAAGAACTTCAACGCCAGTTTCTTTGCACAGCTTGAGTTCGCGAAGCTGCTTACCCAACAACTTAGCACCGATAACAATTTCGGTCATCGCTAAACCACTGCCTAGGTCGATAAACTCAAGAACGCGTCTATCCAACATCTTGCGCGCAACACGAATACCCATATCGCGCTCTGGCATGATGATATGGTCAGCACCAATCTTAGAGAGGATCTTACCGTGGAACTTATCGTTCGCCTTCACCCAGACGGCTTTTGCGCCTGACTCTTTCACCACCAAAGTGGTTAGAATGCTCGAGTTAACATCAGAGCCAATCGACACCATCACCATGTCATAATCGTCTAGCCTTAACTCTTTTACCGTTTCTTCGCTCGTACAGTTAGCAACAATCGCTTGTGAAACAAAAGCCGCGGCTTCTTTCACTCGCTCTTCATCAATATCGACGGCTAACACCTGTGAACCTGAACTTTGAAGTTCTTGGCAAACAGATAAACCAAAACGCCCTAAACCGATAACTGCATATTGTTTGTCGCTCATTTGAAATCCTGTTGAGAAATTTTAATTACACGGGATAGCCAAACCTATATTAGTTTCTATCTCAAAAAAAGTTAGTTTTTCAATAATAAGGTTATACTAGTGTCATAATCGCTTGATTTATAAAGGTAGAGAACAACTCCAGTTTCTGCTAATTTCCAATTCATAATTTCTGCGGCAGCACACACAATGAATGAATTCTTAACCCAAGTACAAACCTACATTAACCAGAGCCATAGTGATTGGGCGAACAGTGTCCTATTCATCACTATTGCGAGTTTTCTTGCTTGGGTAGCTTGGCGAATTGTCCACAATCGCTTAGAAATTCTGGTTCAGAAAACCCCTTTCCACTGGGATGATCTGCTACTAGAAGCACTGAAAACCCCAGTCAGTACGTTACTTTGGTGTTGGCCAGCCACGGTCTCTATCGGGCTGATCCTCCAAGACCAGTTTGGTAACGAAATCAACTGGTTAAAAACGTTAAAACACATTTTGATCATATGTACCTTCGTTTGGTTTACCTTACGAATGATCACCAACACTGAAGCATACGTCTTAGAGCAAAAAAACAGGGATGAGACAACTGTACAGGCGATTGCAAAAGTAGCTCGCCTGTTCTTTATGGTCATGGGCGGCCTGACAGTCATGCAAGCGTTTGGACTCAGCCTGTCTGGCCTTCTGACCTTTGGTGGTGTGGGTGGTTTGATTGTCGGTTTGGCAGCAAAAGATCTACTCTCGAACTTCTTTGGTGGCATGATGATCTACTTCGACCGACCTTTTAAAGTCGGTGATTGGATTCGCTCTCCCGATCGTCAAATCGAAGGTACTGTCGAACGTATTGGTTGGCGCATGACCATCATCCGCACCTTCGATAAACGCCCTTTGTACGTGCCAAACTCGGTTTTCAGTAACATTGTGGTAGAGAACCCATCAAGAATGCTGAACCGCCGAATCAATGAAACCTTTGGGCTTCGTTACCAAGACGCGAGCAAGTTGGCTGCTATTGTGGATGACGTAAAAGCCATGCTTGAAACGCACCCTGATATCGATGCCAAACAGACGTTGATGGTTAACTTTGACAAGTTTGGGCCATCAACACTTAATTTCTTTATCTACACCTTCACTAAGACCGTCAACTGGGTGAGATACCATGAAGTTAAGCAGGATGTGCTACTGCAGGTGCTAGCAATTATTCACAAACATAATGCGGATATCGCCTTCCCAACGCAAACACTTAAAATCGACCCGCAAGGTTTTAGCGAAACTCAAGACATTGTCATTCCCAATCCAGAAGGTCATCGATAAGTAAATTTCTTATCGATAAATAATAACGGTGAAGCGTGGTAACATAGCGCCAGTATTTTAAGGCACCCAATTACCACGATATGATTTTACCTGTCATTCTAGCTGGCGGCTCTGGTAGCCGCCTCTGGCCACTATCTCGCGAGCTTTACCCTAAGCAGTTCCTCAACATCGCAGGTGAGCAATCTATGCTTCAGCAAACCCTTTTGCGTTTGCAAGGCCTTGAAGCGCACTTAAGTGATACCGAGTGTGCCGCTCCCTTCATCATCTGTAATGAAGAACACCGCTTTATCGCTGCAGAGCAAGCTCGATCGGCTAATATCCAACACAGTGGTATTCTGTTAGAGCCTGTAGGTCGAAACACAGCGCCCGCCATCGCACTTGCAGCCTTACAGGCCTTAAGTCACTCGAACAGCAACCAACAGAACAAGTCAGATCCAATATTATTGGTACTGGCAGCCGATCATCACATCGCCAAAACGACCGAATTTCAGCAAACGGTAGCGAGGGGTGTCGAATACGCGAAACAAGGCAAACTGGTCACATTTGGTATTACTCCCAACGCTCCAGAAACTGGCTATGGTTATATCAAACAAGGAAAGCCACTCTCCCACCATGCTTTTGCCATTGAATGTTTCGTTGAAAAACCTGACCTAGCCACCGCAGAGCAATACATTAGTTCAGGACAGCACCTCTGGAACAGCGGCATGTTCATGTTTAGAGCATCACGCTACCTTGAAGAACTTGCTGAACATCGTCCAGAGATCTTAGCGGCCTGTAAACTCGCTCTCGCGACACAAAACACCGACCTCGACTTTATCCGTATTGACGCCGAAGCATTCAAAAGCAGTCCGAGTGACTCTATCGACTATGCCGTGATGGAAAAAACGTCACACGCTGCAGTAATTCCTATGGATGTTGGTTGGAATGATATTGGTTCATGGTCTGCCATCTGGGATGTCAGTGATAAGGACGAGCACAACAACGTGATTGAAGGCGATGTGTTAACTGTCGATTCTCAGCACAACTATATTCATTCCGAAAATAAATTGGTTGCGACTGTGGGTGTCGAAAACCTGATTATTGTCGAAACCAAAGACGCTATATTGGTTGCGAATAAAGACAAAGTTCAAGGCATAAAATCGATTGTTAGTCAGCTGAACCAAGCTGGTCGCACAGAACATGTTCATCACCGTGAGGTGTTTAGACCTTGGGGTAAATACGATGTAATCGACCTAGGTAAACGCGACAAAGTAAAACGTATCACCGTAAAACCCGGTCATAAGTTATCGCTACAAATGCATCACCATAGAGCGGAACACTGGGTTGTCGTAGCGGGCATCGCGAAGGTGACTAATGATGAGAAAACTTACCTAGTCGAAGAAGACCAATCCACCTACATTCCATTAGGACATGTTCATAGCTTAGAAAACCCAGGCGAACTGCCACTCGAAATGATCGAGGTACAAACCGGCAGCCATTTGAGCGAAGGCGACATCATTCGATATCAAGACAGTTATGGGCGAGACGTGAAATGCGAACAACCTGACTCATCTCAAATCATCAAATCGAACTAAAGCAGCGACAAATCGATGAAATCACCATTAGACTTGAGCTGCTTTAAGAATAACGATATCCGCGGCATCATTGGTCAACAAATCAATGAACATTTCGCCTTTCTGTTTGGAAAAGCATTTGGCGAACACGTACTTTGTGCTTCAACTGAAACGTCACTCTACGACTCAGCTCAGGTAGTGATTGGCCGTGATAACCGCGAAACGTCCCTTTCATTACAAAAAGCTATCACCAAAGGCTTAAACGAGTCTGGCATAGGCGTGATCGATCTCGGTATGACAGGCACTGAAGAGATTTACTTTGCGACTCGCCACCTACAAGCAATAGGCGGAATTCAAATTACAGCAAGCCACAATCCAATCAATTACAACGGAATGAAATTAGTCGGTGCAGATGCGAGGCCAATTAGTAAAAACAGTGGTTTAGATATAATCAAACAGCGTATTGAAGTTCTGGGTCAAGAGCTGAAAAACGGTATAACTATCAGTAGAGTGCTACCTTCTGATTCTTGCAGAAAGGCCAATATTCTTGCTCCGTACGTCGAGTACCTACTCTCGTATATAACCCCATCAAAGCTGTCACCGATGAAGATTGTGGTTAATGCTGGGAACGGTGTTGCAGGGCATGTCATTGACGCGTTAGAGGAGAGGTTTAACGAACTGAATGTTCCTATCTCTTTCATCAAGGTTCATCACACTCCTGATGGGAAATTCCCTAATGGTATTCCAAACCCCTTAATCAAAGAAAACCAGATTGCGACACGAAATGCTGTGCTAGCTCATTCCGCCGACCTTGGTATCGCATGGGATGGAGATTTTGATCGTTGTTTTTTCTTCGATGAAAAAGGCAATTACATTGAGGGTTACTACATCGTCGGCCTGCTAACCGAAGCCTTCTTGCTGAAAGACTCCAATGCGACTGTACTACACGACATGCGCATGACATGGAATACAATAGAGGTTGCAGAAAGACTAGGTGGAAACGCTGTTGGCGTAAAAGCTGGGCATGCTTTGATCAAAGAGAAAATGCGAAAGCTCAACGCAGTGTACGGTGGTGAAATGAGCGCACACCATTATTTCCGTGATTTTGGATATTGTGATTCAGGCATGATTCCTTGGCTACTGGTTATCGAACTAATTTCGAAGACTCAACAATCTCTTCACCAATTGACGTGTACCAGTATGCTTAAATTCCCCTCTTCCGGAGAGATAAATCGCAGAGTTTCAGATCCCAACCGAGTTATAGCTTCTGTTTTAGAACACTATAAAAAGGGCGCCGTTGCGGTAGACTTCATCGATGGTATCAGTGTGAATATGGGAACATGGCGCTTCAATCTGAGAAAATCGAATACAGAACCACTGATACGCCTCAATGTTGAAACCCAAAAAGATAAAGCTTTGTTGTCACATAAAGTCGAAGAGCTACTGTCTTTTCTCATTTAAGAGTACAAAGTGCTTCCAATTTGCTCCTAAGAGCAACAAAAAAGCCCTTACTAGCGATTGCTAATAAGGGCTTTGAATTTTCAGTAGCTTAGTTGCTGGCTGTAATTAATCTATTTGTTGCGACGAGCTTCAACAGCATCTGCCAGTTGACGAAGTACTGTCTCAGTGTCTTCCCAACCAATACATGCATCAGTAACAGATTGACCGTAAGTTGCAGCTTTGCCATCAACCAAGTCTTGACGACCTTCAACAAGGTGAGATTCGATCATCACACCAAAGATAGCTTTATCACCACCAGAGATCTGTGTGCTTACGTCATCAGATACGTTCATTTGACGTTTGAACTGCTTAGAGCTGTTTGCGTGGCTGAAATCGATCATCACTTTTTGTGGAAGACCTGAAGCTGCTAGCTCTTCTTTAATCTTACCAACGTGTTCTGCACTGTAGTTTGGCTCTTTACCACCGCGTAGGATTATATGACAATCAGGGTTACCTGCTGTCTCAACGATAGCTGAGTGGCCGTATTTAGTTACAGACAAGAAGTGGTGAGAAGCGCTAGCAGAACGGATTGCGTCCGTTGCGATCTTAATGTTGCCATCTGTGCCATTCTTAAAGCCAACAGGGCAAGATAGACCAGAAGCCAATTCACGGTGAACTTGAGATTCAGTAGTACGCGCGCCGATTGCACCCCAGCTGATTAGGTCAGCAACGTATTGAGGTGTGATCATATCTAAGAATTCACTTGCTGTCGGCATGCCCATGTCAGTTAGGTCAAGCAGTAGCTTGCGTCCTAGACGAAGGCCATCATTTAGTTTGAACGTATCGTTCATGTACGGGTCGTTGATTAGACCTTTCCAACCTACCGTTGTGCGTGGCTTTTCAAAGTAAACGCGCATTACGATTTCAAGCTTGTCACCGAGTTCGTCGCGTAACACTTTCAAACGCTTGCCGTACTCAAGAGCAGCTTCAGTATCATGAATAGAACATGGACCTACAATAACGAGTAAGCGATCATCGGTTTCTTCTAAAATATTATGAATCGCTTTACGGCTTTCAAAGGTTGTAGAAGAAGCAACTTCTGTCGCTGGAAACTTTTCTAAAACAGCAACAGGTGGTAATAACTCTTTTACTTTGTTAATTCTTACATCATCAGTCTGGAACATTGCTTACTTCTTCCTTTTTTCTATCCTTGAGCTGAATGTACGTTGTCTCACGTCACTTTCTTTCAGCACTAATCTTCTTGTTCCTTGTAACTTAACTAGGAAAAACCACAGTTTCAATCACTAATTGAAAATAAACGCAATTTTTTTTGTGTTTTATATTTAAAACACCCTGTATACCATTATTTACACACTATCGGTTGCGTAATTTATAGGAAAGCAAGAGCAGCTATTCTTCAAGCTCCACCATGCATATGAAATTGTGTAGAACTTAAAAACAAAAAAGCTCACGAGATCAGCGTGAGCTTTTACTTAATTACATTCTTTTCAATGGCTTGACGACACTATCAAGTCCTTCAATTTTCAGAGCAAGGCACAGCTTTAATAGGTCACCCAGTTCACCAGACGGAAAGCCCTTTTTATCGAACCACAGTAAATATTCTTCAGGTAAATCGATCAATGTACGACCAGCGTATTTGCCAAAAGGCATCTGCATTTTGGCAAGTTTGATGAGGTTCTCTTTTTCTAGCATTACAGGCTCTTTCTATGCGTCATCGGTTCTCTGTAGAGTATCACCTAAACGTTCAACCCAATAGTTGATCGCATCTTTGGCATCGTCTAGAGAATCGATCATGGTCGAAAAGTCTTTGTTCCCGGCTTCGCGATCGATTGCAGCGAACAATGGCGTCCCCTCTTGAGCATCACTCACTAATAACTCAACACTGGCGCTCCCAACGTTGGTGTGTTCGCCTGTTGCCACCTTAGAAATGGTGGACATCGCCAGACCAAATGGCAGAACGCTACTCGTCACGGCTAAGATAGGGTTTGGAGTTTCAACGTTGCTCAACGCGATACTCAGGCGCAACGTCTTACCCGTGGGTGCATCGACAATTGTTTTATGAGGCGATATTTTCTCTTCCAAGCGTGAAACCATATGATCAGTAAGCTCTTGAACCTCTTCTTGATCGAGCGAACCTTCTTCTACAAGCACAAAGATCTGATCAATGACCACAGAATCATAGTCGTCTAACTTAGATTTCAAACGTTGTGCGTCACGCAGGCCGATTCTAGCCCAAACTAAGTCAACACCACCGTCAGGACCTGGCTGAAAATCTTCATAGCTGGTGAACTTGGTTGCTGTTTTAATTGGACCGCCTGCACAACCAAACAAAAAAATGCTGGTTGCAACAAGCAAGAGAAGTTTTAAAGGTTTCATAGCGCACTTACATTAAATAGAATAATCCAGATAAGTATGCCATACCCTATGTGAAAAGATTGTAGAAAAAAGGGTTAAAACTCAGAGCTAGCTCTAAAATTAGTCATGCTGCACGGTGTGAGCATACTCTACAATCACCTGATTTCCTTCGATATAAGCGTTTTGAATCTCGCCATCAACACTCATTCTACTTTTCAAATACACCACTTTAGGTCCAGATTCATTGCCTTCTTTAAGTGAAGGGAACACATTTCTAGGTTCTAAATGAAGTAAACGGCAAAAGTGGCTAATGAAAGACATGGTCAATGGCGTCTCCCCTCGCAGTACATTTGAGAAATCAAGCTGGTTCATTCCTAGCTTTTTTGAAAACTCCATCTGCGTAATTCGCATTCGCGATTTTTGTGACATCCACGTTTGATACAACGCATCTCTGTCTTGTTCTGTGAATTCCATACCGACTCCTTTATATAATTCATACCAATCAATTGTCCGTTTTTTCATACATGACATGTCAGAGTTCGGTTAGTGGAAACCAAAGGTTTGGTTTTGATATGAGCACTATTGTTCTATAGAACGAAACACAAAGACTCAAAACATTCACAAAAACGATTAGAGCAAATACTTTCTTTATTTATATCAATAATTTATACGTTAACTAACAAAACATATAGCAAGTTAATTTGTATTAAGAATTAAAAGTTCGAGATTAGCATTCCACATTTCAATCTATTGATTCGCATTTATAAAACTGGTTGGCTACATTCCGTTTGCTTAAACGCACTTCTGGCAAACTATTTGAAAGAATAGGACGCAAAGCCACCGGTCTGTCGACAAATATTCTGTCTATGATAGCGGGGCCGCCACTTAATAGGATTTAAGTGCACATGCATGCCGGAGTGTTCTCTTTTTTGTCGGCCAAACACAGTAAGGACAAATAATGAAACAACTCCCAAAAAAATCACTCATCGCGCTGTCGCTACTTAGCGTAAGCGGTGCAAGCTTCGGTCACGGTTATGTTTCGGCATACGATAATGGCGTTGCTGAGAGCCGTGTTGCCCTATGTAAGTTCCCTGCGAGTGACACACAACAGAAAAACACCGACTGTGGTGGTATCCAATACGAACCACAAAGTGTGGAAGGCCCTGAAGGTTTCCCTGAAGTCGGCCCTGCTGATGGGAAAATCGCCAGTGCGCAATCTTCTTTAGCAGCAGCACTAGACGAGCAAAAGGCAGACCGCTGGGTTAAACGCCCTATCAAGTCAGGTTCTCAATATTTTGAGTGGACGTTTACAGCCAACCACAAAACCCGCGATTGGAAATACTACATTACGCAACCTGACTGGAATCCAAACCAACCTTTGGCACGCAGCTCTTTTGATTTAACACCATTCTGTGTTGTTGAAGGCAATATGGAACAACCACCGATGCAAGTAAGCCACTTGTGTAATGTTCCAGAACGCGAAGGTTATCAAGTGATCCTTGCAGTATGGGACGTGGGTGACACTGCTGCAGCTTTCTACAATGTTATCGATGTGAAATTTGATGGCGACGGCCCTATTATTCCGGATTGGGATCAAGGCGGTCAGATCAACCCAACTCAAGATCTGAACGTTGGTGACGCTGTCTACACTCGTGTATTCGACCAATCTGGTGAGAACGCTTCCTATAGCACAGAGCTAGTGATTGAAAGCAACGAGCAAGGCAAAGCAAACAACTGGTCTTACGCTCTTGCCTCTAAGATCAACCAAGAGCAGGCGCAAATCAAAGCAGGTCAATTAAACGGCCAAGGCGATTTCGCTCCTGTATACGGTTCGAACCCTATTTACTTAAAGGCAGGTTCAGGCTTTAACAGCGTCGAGATCGGTTACAAGATTGATACTCCAGAACCAGACCATGAGCTAGAAGTGACTGGCTTAGAGTCTGAGTACATTATCGATGAAAACCAGCCAACACAGCTTGACCTTACTCTAGCGGCAACAGGCGATATTCAAGCTGAATTGACTGTGTACAATCATCATCGTGAAGCGCTTGCCTCTCAAAAATCTGAATTAGCAGACGGACAAGTGGAAGATGTTCAACTGACTTTGTCTAAATCAGAAGCTGGCCACCACATGCTTGTGGTTGTGACGAAAGATGACCAAGGTAACTTAGTGGATCAGAACACGCTTGATTTCCATCTGATGGATGAGCAAACACCTCCACCAGCAGGCGACTACGACTTCGTGTTCCCAGAAAGCATTGAGTCTTACACTGCCGGTACTAAAGTACTAAGTAGCGATGGTGGCGTTTATCAGTGTAAAGAGTTCCCATACTCTGGCTACTGTGTTCAATGGGCTCCAACAGCAACTCAGTACGAACCAGGTGTAGGTTCACACTGGCAAGATGCTTGGAACAAAGTGGACTAATTGCTAACGAGTGACATACTTTCGAGTAAATAAGCTTTAGCAATTAGCTAAATAAACAAAAACGGATGCTTAAGGCATCCGTTTTCTTGTTCAATAACACAAGTACGTCAGTTATCAGAGTAGATAATGGTCGGCCAAAAGGGCTACAAACAAGATCATGAGATGATAAATAGAGAACTTGAAGGTCTTCATTGCCATATTAGGCTCGTCACGATATTTAAGTACCCAAGCGTGATAAACAAACCCGCCGTTGAGCACCAATGAAGCGCTCAAGTATACCCAGCTACTCATACCAACCAACACGGGCAATACGCATACAATGCTAAGCAACAAGGTATACAGCAGAATTGACGTCTTGGTATAGGCTATCCCGTGAGTCACAGGCAGCATCGGAATATCTACCTTGGCGTACTCGTCACGACGATGAATCGCAAGTGCCCAAAAGTGAGGAGGCGTCCAGATAAAGATGATCATTACCAGCAACCATGCACTTGAATGCAGCTCATTAGTAACTGCCGTCCAACCCAACAGCGGAGGCATTGCGCCTGCAATCCCTGCAATCACAATATTTTGTGGCGTCGCTCGCTTCAGATACATGGTGTAAATCACTGCGTAACCCAACAAACTTGCAAAGGTTAACCATGCCGTAAGTGGGTTAACCAACACGACTAAAGTCACAAAACCAAGCAAGCCAATGCCCGCAGCAAAACTAAACACTCGTACACTACTGAGCTCACCCGATGGTAAAGGACGTCGATTAGTTCGAGACATCTGTCCATCGATCTTTTTGTCGATCAAATGATTAAATGCGGCCGCTGAACCCGCCATTAGCCCTATCCCAATCATCCCGAACAGAGCTTGCTGCACAGGTAGTCCATTGGGCACCGCTAAGCACATCCCGACTAGTGCGGTCAGCAACATTAACGCCACCACTTTAGGCTTGGTCAGTGTTAAATAGACCTTCCAAACAGCTTTGTTTTTTCCAACCATTTCATTGTTTGAAGCTTCGTCTTGAACCACCACTTGATGCTGTGTTGACGTTCTACTGACCATGATTACCTCCTTGTAATGCACTATTTTTCACCAAGCTCTCACTTGGTTTGCGTTGCCACACGACAAAATTGGTTACAACCATGCTGAGAAGCAACATCGCTGCGACTAGGTTATGCAAAACCGCGACTGAGATTGGCAGGTGAAACCATACATTGCTGATCCCAAGACTGATTTGAGTAAACAACACTATCGTGACAATCACGCTCAGCTGTTGGTGAGGCGCTTGGCCAGACCTCCATAGCTGATACACAACCATCAGCACCGTTAATGTCGCCACAATAGCCCCCAATCGATGCATGACATGTATGGTAAGCCTTGCGGGATATTCCAACACACCAAACTCATAGTTATCATGGCCGTGTTGAGCAAAGTCGAAAGCGTTCTTAAAGTCTAGATAGCTTGTCCAGTTCCCCTCACAAATGGGTAGCTGTGTACACACCAATGCGGCGTAATTTGATGATGTCCATCCACCAAGCAGTATCTGCCCGACCACAATGACTAATCCAAAGAGCGCCCAAACTTTAAGTGTTGGAGAACAAGAAGCCTCACCAAAACAGCTTTGGAATTGAGACAAACGACAGTAGAGCAGGCACAGCAGTGACAGCAGCGTGAAGCCCCCCATCAAATGCGCCATCACCACAACAGGCATCAATTTGAGAGTCACAGTCCACATACCCAACAAGGCCTGAAAAATGACAGTGGCGGAAATAAGCAAAGGAAGCCCAATCGAAGTAACATTCTTTTTAATACACCAAGCGACTACAACAAAGATAAGCAGCCCTAATGTCCCTGCAAAGTAGCGATGTATCATCTCTATCCAAGCTTTATCTGCTTCGAGAGCTCGCTCTGGAAATTGCAGGTTGGCTTGATTCACCGCTTGGGCATCTGAGGGCACGGTGATCTTTCCGTAACAACCCGGCCAATCAGGACAGCCAAGGCCAGCATCCGACAAACGTGTATAAGCTCCGAGAACAATCACGGTAAGGGTCAATAAGATAGTTAATCTCATCATGTGGATGAGTAATTCAGGGACTTTATTCTGCATCGTCTATCTCCCTATACTTATTCCCTTTTCGTTAACAACACTCAGCATTAACGCCATCTGCTAAAACTTATCAAGTTAAGCTTATTAACTACCCAACTCGTGACAGCTTGAGTAGCTTTCTTAAATCATGAATCATGCCTTTGGATTGCCCCACTAACTGCGACGGGTCAGAAACGCTTTTATACTCCATAACTAGCTGCCCTAGTGGGTCAATAATGACAATGGAAGCCGGCGCAAACTCGGGACTTAACTGATCGCCACCAGTTAACAAAGACAAACCGGGCTTATCGAGCGAACCCGATAACGAGTTACCTTCTGAAACAAAAACAACGGCGGTCACACGCTCTTTGTTTTTCCCTAACGCCAAGTAGCTTTGATTCAAATAATGGAGTTGTTGTTCGCACAAGCTTTCGCACTCCACCGGCGCGATATAACCCACTAACCACCCCTCTCCAGCCATGGGTACCGTTACACCGAAATCCGCTAGTGTGGTTCTTGGTTCTACCAATTCCCCCGAGTTAGTGACACCTGAGGTGTACCAATTCTGGTCCAACACGGTTTTAGCGATAATGGCAGGTAAGGCGAAGATCAGAATCAGTCCGATTAATACAAGACGACCACGAGATCGACGCTGTTTAAACGCAGCGAGATTGGCATCGGCACTTTCCTTGTTCATTTGTACTTGAGATTTATTCATCTTTCTTCCTTGTGGCAGACACTGCCTTTAAAGTCACTATTTCAATTTCAAGTGCCTACTTCTGATTCATATGGCTATTTTTCTTCAAATATCGGAACCCAATCAACAACATCAAAAACAAAAGTACCGCAGCCATTACAAACCATTGAAACGAGTAACCAAAGTGCTTCTCAGACTTCATCGCCGTAGGTCGCCATAACATTTCATAAGGCCATGAATTTAAACTCTGAGGTTGAAAGATAAACGGCAACACCTCTTGGCCTGTGTATTGTGATAACGCCTCTATGTTGATGTTTTGAATTCTTTTCGGTGCCGTATTTTCCAAACCCAACTCCTGACTTAACGGATTCATTGACCGAGTGTACAACCGCCCAGACATCTTGGTTGGTAGTGTGACGTTTCCTATTTGTGGTAACTCCCTTCTGTCATTACTTGCTGCAACGAACCCAAGATCGATCAACAGTTGTTTGCTTCCATATTGTGTTGGAGCCTCGCCCAACATGTAAATTACATACCCTACCGTTCCTTGGTTTATCTGGTTGTCTAACAAAACGACCAAACCACTTGGCGTTTCCAGTTCGACATCAACCTTTAAACCATTGAAAGACGGCTGTTCAGATGAATCTTGCGCTTGTGTACGCGAGTCCTTCCATTCAGAGATAACAATGTCTAAAGATTGCGGCGATTGCTTCGCTCTCTCTATTAATTGTTGCTCATAACGTAATTTCTCGTTACCTCGCTCTAGTTGCCATAAACCCAACTTGATTAAAGCGCCGACTGAAACCACAGTTAAAACAACCGCTATCCAAAAACCTTTACTGCGGAACTTGTGTTCATCATCAATCAATCGGTTTGGAGTTATCACTATGGCGTCATCTACCTTTGTGTTGTTATTTAAAATTGTATTGGTCGCTTTGCTATTTTTTATCGCTTTCAATTTGATGAAAGGTCTAATCCAAATCGCCTCAGGCAAACAAAATGGCAAAAGACTGAGTCACTTCTTAGGTCGTCGTGTGGTGCTGTCTGCCATCGTTGTGCTATTGCTGTTACTTGCCCTAGCCTCAGGCACCATTACTCCAAATCCAAGGCCTTATTAAGGCTTTCAAGTTGATCAACGTTTTCAAACATATTTATTCTTCCAAGCAGGGCTTAAAGCAACTCCGTTATTATTAAAGGACATAGACGAACACAAACAACCCTAACCAAACCACATCAACAAAGTGCCAATACCAACTGCCGGCTTGGAAAGCAAAGTGGTCTTTTGGCGTAAAGTGGTCTTTCGCAACCCTTGCCAGTAATACAATCAAAAAGATCGTCCCTAAGCAGACATGCAAACCATGGAAACCAGTCAATAAGAAGAAAGTGTTGCCGTAGATGCCTGATTGAAGGGTCAGCCCCATCTCTTGATAGGCATGGACGTACTCTTCGACTTGGAAAAACAGGAAGAAACCGGCCAGAACAATGGTTATCTCCAACCAGACGATCAAAGCCATACGCTTATTTTGTTCAAGACTGATATGTGCCATATGCAGCGTCACAGAGGAAAGCAGCAGAATTATGGTGTTCTTTAGAGGGATACCTTGCCAAGGCATAGCTTGTGTCGTTACGCCATCAGGTGTCGTGGTCAGTGGCCACATAGACTGGAACATCGGCCACAAGACTTCATGGGTCATTTCATTGTTGCCCGCACCACCAATCCAAGGAACAGAAATCATACGAGCATAGAAAAGCGCACCAAAGAAAGCGCCGAAGAACATGATTTCAGAAAAGATGAACCAGCTCATGCCTTGCCTAAAGGAGCGAGATATCTGCTCGGAATAAACACCACTCAATGATTCCGTAATTACGTTGCTAAACCAACCCGCAAGCATATACAGAAGAACAGCAAATCCGACTAACAACACCGCTTTGCCGAACACGCCACCAGCAGCATCAGTCCCCATGTTTTGCACGGTTAACCCTGCTCCAACAGCAACAAGAAACAGCGCAACGGCACCGACTAATGGCCAGTGGCTTTGATGTGGAACGAAATAAACTTCCTTTTTAGAACTCATCGCTCAACTCCTTTTGTTGATTCTGGTTCCTAGTTACTCGCGATTACATTAGGCTCGGGACTGCTTGATTCCCCGACCACCTCACTCGTGATATTAAACAGCGTATAAGAGAGCGTCAGCGTGTGTATCGAGTCTGGAATGTCTGGCTCTATATAAAATATCAAACCCATATCAGCGCTCTTGAACCCGTCCAGTGGCTGCTGATTAAAGCAAAAGCATTCCATTTTATTGAAGTAAGTTGCCCCCATACCTGGAGACACCGATGGTACGGCTTGGCCAACCAATGAGGCTCCAGATAGGTTTTTGGCAATGTAGTTAGTTTGAACCACCTCACCAGGGTGAACCTCTAGCACACGCACTTCAGGCGAAAACGTCCATGGCATATCAGGCTTAATATGAGACATGAATTCCACTCGGATCGTACGAGAGTAGTCCGGTTGCATCCCCTGAGGTTGAACAGCAGAAACAGTATTAGTTTTACCGTTGATTCCCAACGCCTCACACATCACATCGTAAAGCGGAACCAAAGCGAAACCGAAGCCAAACATCGCCACTACACTCAATACCAAGTAGCCCGTCAGCTTCTTGGTAGATCGCTTAGGTTGTTTTTTATCTATCTCACTTTGCTTATCATTCATTGTGCATCCCTCTAATCGATTTTAGGTGGATGAGTAAAGGTGTGATGAGGTGCTGGGCTTGGTACTGTCCACTCAAGTCCTTCAGCTCTATCCCAAGGCTTGCTTGATGCAGGCTCACCGCCTTTTACGCACTTGATGACTAACCATAAGAAAATCAATTGAGACAAACCAAAAGCAAAGCCACCAATCGACACTACTTGGTTAACGTCAGCGAACTGAATAGCGTAGTCTGGAATACGACGTGGCATCCCCGCCAAGCCTAAGAAATGCATCGGGAAGAAAAGGACATTCACTGAGACTACTGAAGTCCAGAAATGCCACAGACTGAGTTTGTGATCGTACATATGCCCGGTCCACTTAGGTAACCAATAATAGGCTGCGGCCATTATCGAGAACACCGCACCGGTAACCAGAACATAGTGGAAGTGAGCCACTACAAAATAGGTGTCATGGTATTGGAAATCAGCAGGAACAATAGCGAGCATCAATCCTGACAAGCCGCCTATCGTGAATAGAACAATAAAGGCGATGGTGAAAAGCATTGGTGTTTCGAAGGTCAACGCGCCTCGCCACATGGTTGCTACCCAGTTAAAGACTTTCACTCCCGTCGGAACCGCAATCAACATGGTGCAATACATGAAGAACAGTTCAGCAAAAACCGGCATCCCCGTAGTGAACATATGATGTGCCCACACTAAGAAAGACAAGATCGCGATACTACAGGTCGCATACACCATTGAATGATAACCAAACAAACGCTTACCACTAAAGGCTGGGATGATGGCAGAGACAATACCAAACGACGGTAAGATCATGATGTACACTTCGGGATGCCCAAAGAACCAAAATATGTGTTGGAACATAACGGGGTCACCACCACCAGCCGCATCAAAGAAGCTTGTCCCAAAGTACTTATCAGTTAGCACCATGGTCACGGCTCCGGCGAGAACAGGCATCACAGCTATCAGTAAGAAAGCAGTAATTAACCAAGTCCATACGAACATCGGTAGTTTAAACCAAGTCATACCCGGTGCTCGCATGTTCACGATGGTCACAATGACGTTGATCGCCCCCATGATCGAACTGATCCCCATAATATGAACAGAGAAGACAAACAGCGCCGTGCTATCAGGGCCGTAAGTCGTTGACAGCGGCGCGTAGAATGTCCAACCAAAACTCGGGCCACCTCCCTCTGTAAACAGAGAGCCAATTAAGATTAAGAAGGCAAAAGGCAGAATCCAGAAACTGAGGTTGTTCATTCTAGGCAACGCCATATCTGGCGCCCCGATCATCATAGGGATCATCCAGTTAGCGAGTCCCGTGAATGCAGGCATTACCGCACCAAACACCATGATCAAGCCGTGCACTGTGGTCATTTGGTTGAAGAAGTCTGGTTCAACAAGCTGCAAGCCCGGTTGAAATAGCTCAGCGCGGATCACCATTGCCATCGCGCCGCCAGTTAAGAACATCGCAAAGCTGAACCACAGGTATAATGTGCCTATGTCTTTATGATTGGTTGAATACAGCCAACGTGCCCACCCTTTTGGAGCGGCGTGAGAATCGTGATCATCCAGAGACAAGTCATTGCTGTCCAATGTGCCTTCCACAGAATGGCTCAAGGCCTGATCTTCTGCAGGCGCCGATTTCACCGGCTTATTGATTGGTGAACTCATAGCTGCTCCTTAGCATCACTTTGTGCTTCATCCGTTGAGCCCTGTTCGTCAGGTGCTTGGGCTCCGCCTTCTTGTTTAACCTTGTAAGCGTTAATATCTGAAGCCTGAACAATATCGCCCGTATCATTACCCCATGCATTTCTTTGATAAGTGACGACCGCAGCGATCTCTTTCTCGGTTAACTGGTTATCGAAGGCTTGCATTGCCGAGCCTCCACGACCATAAACAATGGTGTCGATATGCACATCGACATCTCCTAGAGCAACTGGGCTACCTTTAATAGCTGGGAATGCACCAGGAATACCCTCACCGTTCGCTTGGTGGCAGACCGCGCATCGAGTTTTGTAAACCTCTTCACCGATGGTGTTCAGCTCTTCCAAAGAAAGTGACGCGTCTAATGCATCTTGAGCCGCCTGTTGTGCGGCTATCGCCAATTCTTTCTGTTCCGCCAGCCATGCATCAAACTCGTCTTCTTCCATGGCATGCACCACTATCGGCATAAAGCCATGTGCTCGGCCACACAGTTCAGCACACTGGCCACGATACACACCGGGTTCATCTATTTTTGTCCACGCTTCGTTAATGAACCCCGGGATAGTGTCTTTCTTAACGGCAAAGGCAGGAACCCACCACGAGTGAATCACATCGTCAGAGGTCATCAAGAAGCGAACTTTTCTATCAATAGGAAGAACTAATGGCTTATCAACCTCTAGCAGGTAATGAGCCCCTTTCACTTCAATGCCTTCGATTTCTTTGTCACTGGTCGCTAGAAGGCTGAAAAATTCGACGTCTTCACCAAAATAGCTGTAATGCCATTTCCATTGTGATCCAGTGATTTTAACGGTCAGATCTGATTGAGAGGTGTCTTCCATAGCAATCAAGGTTTTGGTCGCGGGTATCGCCATAGCAATAAGAATAATAATTGGAATGATGGTCCAGAGGATTTCAACTTTGGTGCTTTCGTGAAAGTGAGCCGCCACCGCTCCCTTCGACTTTCGGTGCCTCAAAATCGAATAGAACATCACCCCAAAAACAACGAAGGCAATTGCGCAGCAGATGTAGAAGATAAGCATATGAAGTTCATAAACCTCACTGCTGATCTCAGTCACACCTCTTGTCATGTTGTATTCACTACTTGCATGCACTAAAGGCGACACTAAAATCAAAACAAAACTCTTCAAAAGCCACACTAGCCTAACCAATAATCTTTTCAAAAGATCTCTCCTTATCCTTCCTAATTGGATACTTGCGACCTAAATGTCGTTACGAGCTATGTTTCATTACGAACTACATGTCATTAAGAGCCAGGCAACATTCATTGTTATCCCGACTACACATGAAAAGGCTGAATCTCAATCTACAACTCACATGGAGACAGCTTTAAGGCACTATCAACCTCATATCTGCCCATGAGCCAATACGGCTCAGAAACGTTGGAGGTTTCCATGAAAGATTCAAAAACGGCGAATTTGTTAAATTTTGTTATATTTATGTAAAAGGCTAGTTAGTGATATCCAATAGTTCAAGGTAAGTTTACTTACTAAACAGTCAATTATTTGAAGTGACTAAGCTACATGCCCTCTTGACGTTGGAATTTATTTTATATCGAGTTTTACGATTGCTTTCATGGAAATGATAATCAATATCACTTAAGTTAGATCAACAGTAAGTCATACAGACATTAAAAGGTTTAGTGATTATGCAAGATGCAATGAATTGGTTAGCGAGAGACCCAGACCCAAGAACTCGTGAAGAGCTTCAACACCTCATCGATGAAGGAATGCATGACGAACTTGAAGACCGCTTTACTCAACGATTAGAGTTCGGAACAGCAGGTCTTCGAGGCAAAGTTGGATGTGGTCCAAATAGAATGAATCGCTTAGTGATACAAGAAACCGCGACAGGGCTTGGTCACTATTTAATAGAGCACGTTGCAAATGCCAAGATTCGTGGTGTGGTTGTGGGCTATGACGGCCGTTTAGATTCAAAGCAGTTCGCTGTTGATACTGCCTCCGTACTCACGGCTTTAGGCATTAAGGTTTACTTAACCTCGAATGTCGCTGCAACCCCTATCGTTGCTTTTGGTATTGAGCATTTCAACGCCGCAGCGGCTGTTGTGGTGACGGCCAGCCATAACCCGCCAGAATACAATGGCTTCAAAGTATACTGGGAGAATGGCGCGCAAATCATTCCTCCGCATGATGCTGGCATTGCCGCTGAAATAGATATCGCATCAACCAAGCCTATCCCTTTGATGAGCCTTAATGATGCTGAAACACAAGGTAAGTTGGTATGGTTAACTGAAGGTTATTATCAGACCTACCGAGCTGCGATCAATCAGAGCCCATACGTGAGTAAAGATATTGAATCGGCGAACACCACCATCACCTACACTGCAATGCATGGTGTGGGCGCGCAAATGGCTGAGGATCTTCTTCATGATTCTGGTTTCCATAAGGTGTTCAGCGTCGCCGAGCAAAGAGAGCCCGATGGTAACTTCCCGACCGTGAACTTCCCGAATCCGGAAGAAAAAGGCGCGATGGATCTGGTGGTTAACTTAGCAAAAAGTGTCGATGCCGACATTGCTTGTGCCAATGACCCAGATGCAGACCGATTCGCCGTTGCAGTCAGAACTGAAGATACTTCCTATAAAATGCTCACGGGTGACCAAGTGGGGGTGTTGTTCGCGCACTACTTGTTGTCAAAGCCGCACACCAAAAACCAATTAGTTGGTAATAGCATCGTCTCATCCACCCTGCTAGAGAAAGTGGCTAAATCCCATGGTGCGACTTATTTCCAAACGCTGACAGGCTTTAAATGGTTGGCGAATATTGGCATGCAATTAGAAGATGATCAGAACGAGTTCTTGTTCGCCTATGAAGAAGCGTTAGGCTACACAATTGGCACTCAGGTACGAGACAAAGATGGGCTGTCTGCTATCGTCGTGTTTGCTCAATTGGTTGAAGAGTTGAAATCTCAAGGTCGAACGGTTTGGGATCTTCTCGCTCAAATTTCATTTGAACATGGTGTTCATACCAACGCGCAGCGAAGCCTTGCTCTTGACCCAGATTCACCATCGATTGGTTCTAAACTCAGAGCAGCACAACCTAAAGCAATAAACGGTGTTGCTATCTCTGTGATTGAAGATCTTCAGTCTTCTTTACGCTTCGTCATTGGTGGCAATACTGAAGCGATTAACCTGCCTTCAAGTGATGTTCTCATCTATCACCTAGAAGATGGCACACGCATTATCGTCCGACCTTCAGGCACAGAACCAAAAGTTAAGGTTTATTATGAGACGGTAACAAAGTTCGAAGGGACAGAAACATACGAAGACACTCGCTTTCGCGGCGAACAGTACATGGAAAAACTGATTGAACAGCACCAAAAAGAGTTAAACTCATAGCGATTTAGCGTGTTCACCATGTAACGGTTATAAATAAAAAATGGACGCTCGAAGCGTCCATTTTTGTCTCAGCGGCTAACCGCTAGAAGATGTCTGGTTTGACTCGTCTACGAAGTAAAGAAAGAGGACAACATCCAGATAGCCAACACGATGAAGACTCCGCCCATGACTTTCTGTTGATAGGTACGAAACTTAGCATTCTCTACGAGAGACTTACCAATCGTACCCACTAAAGCCACCAACAAAAAGTTGAACGTTAAGCCGAGAACATTCAACAATAAACCCAGAACGAGCATCTGCTCACCAGAAGTCGCTTCAATATTCGTCGACACAAACTGTGGTAAGAACATCACAAAGAAAACCAACGCTTTAGGGTTAAGCAGGTTACTGATTAGCGCTCTTTGGTAATAGGCTTTTGCTGCAAAGTTATCGCCTAACTCAGGAGCGTTACCCTGCTCTGTTCGAAGGCAATCCCACCCCATTTTCAATAAGTAGGTTCCGCCTAAAAGATGAAGGGCTTTGAGAGCAACTGGGCTCATTGCGATCAACGCTGATACACCCATCGCTGCTAACACTGTCAGAATGATTCCAGAAGTCGCGTTGCCTAGGCTTGCAAACACACCGACTTTGCGGCCATAACTCATACTTGAGCTCGCGATGAGTAACATATCAGGGCCAGGTAAAAGAAGAAGTGCAACAACGGCTGTCAGGTAAACAGGTAAGATGGCTAAGTCGATCATGGGTTTCAGTATTGATAAAAACGGAGGCGGATTTTATATCAATTACCAACACCCTTCCAGATGCAATTAGTTGTAAGGTGGCAAATTGTACGAATTAAAAACTAACTCTAACCATTTAAACCAATTTATTAACTAAAAATAGAGTATTAATTAACTCGCTACCCACTCAATCTCAATCAATGTCGTTTCACCACACTTTAGACGGCCAAGGAAGATATCACCTCGATGGACCTCACCAACACCTTTAGGTGTGCCTGTCATTACAACATCACCATCGAGCAAAGTCGTGTAAGAAGATAACTCTTCGAGAATAGTTTGTGGAGAGTAAAGCATCTGCTCTACATGCCCTTTTTGAACGCGAACACAGTTAATAAATAGCTCTAGATTTAAGTCAGAGAGATCTAAGTTATCAATGGGTACAAAACGGCTCAAGACAGCGGAACCATCAAACGCCTTGGCGCGCTCCCAAGGTAGGCCTTTCGCTTTTAAGCTACTTTGTAATTCACGTTTGGTGAGATCTAGTCCTAAACCCACAGCGGAGTACTGGCTATTTTCAACAATAAAACAGATTTCTGCTTCGTAGTGCAGCGCTTCTTGATGAAAAGAAGACAGAGATGACGTAACACTTGTGCTCGGTTTATGGAAAACCACCATTGAGTCTGGGATTGCGTTATTGAGTTCTTCGATGTGATCGACATAGTTACGCCCAACACACAGCACCTTAGTTGGGGTTGCTGTTCGTTTCGAATTCATCAACTGTTCCTGATCGACAACACTGCTCATAGTTTATCCCTGAACTATTTTTTTGGAGTGCAGAGTTTAACGCATCATAAAATGAGAGTCTTCGACAAGATGGCTACCAATATCTAAATTCTGATCTTTAGCTCAATTAAATGATTTAAATACTTTTATCCGAAGATCGCAGCATATAAGAACTGATGACAAGAGCCATAGCTTCGTAGATCATAGCTACGTAGACAAAATGAATAGCAGGGGAACATGAAGGAAAAGCTAAAACAGGTGCGTATAGAACGAAAGAAGCCCTCTCAAACCAAAAGGCTTGAGAGGGCTTAGCATGGTGTCTAGGACAGTATCCTAAAAGGTAAACTTAAGGAGTAAACACTATGCTAAATAAGTCTTCGACTTATAGGTAGTAACGAGCACCAAGTAGCCATTGGTCGTCAGCTTTTTCTTTGTACACGCCAGAACCTTGTAGGTCAAACTGGTAACCAGCGAAGCCTACGAACTGAGATGTGAAGTTGTATTCAGCTTGTAGAGCAGTCGTGCTGTACACAGTTTCGCTCATCTTGTCGTCTTCTACAGCTTCGTAGTTAACGCTTAGGTTAAGGCTGTTAGATAGTGCGTAAGAAGCTAGTAATTCAACTGCAACTGACTCTTCAAGAATTTGGCCGTTACCAGAGTTCATGTAGTTGTTCATTGCGTAAACACCAGCAAGGTAAAGACCTTCAGCGCCGTATGAACCGTAAGTCGCACTTACTACGTGTGAATCAGCAGTTTGTGAACCAGCAAGTACGTAGTCTACGTCACCTGTGTTGTACGCGTAGTTTGCAGTGAAACCAGCAATTGCGTAGTTCAATGCAACTTGACCACGGTTACCGTATGTAGTTACATCATCAATCTTACGACCTTGCCATGCAACAGCTGCGCTTAGAGAACCCGCGTTACCGAAATCGATAGCGTTGCCGTAACTCACCATCTCTTCACCACGACCAGTACCTAGGTTACCGTGATCTTCGTAGATGAAGTCATTCGCGAATGCGATTGGCATATCTGCTACGCCAGCAACGTTGTAGTAAGGTGCCCATTGAGTACCTACTGCTGCACGACCGTAATCGTCGTGAGAAAGACCAACGTAGCCAAGACGAGTTGTGAATGACTCTTCACCACCGTCAAGCATGTTTAGCGCCCATTCACCTTTAGCGTCAGCAGTAAAGCCGTTGCCAAGCTCGTGAGTTGCACCGAAGTTGATACGTGGAGAAACAGACTCTACACCGATGTCATCGCTGTTTTGACGGTCATCGCTGTTTACGTCACCAACTGCAACTGAAACGTGGCCACCAACTGAAAATGTTGTGCCGTCTTCGTTGTAAAGTTCTACTGCAACTGCCTGTGTACCAAATACTGCACCAGAAATTGCTAGCGCTAAAAGTTTCTTATTCATTGTCATATCCATTATGTAACTGGGTGAGTTATTCACTAACAACCTCGTGCTTACGGAGAAGTTGTTACCTGCATTTAACAAGTAGCCAAACCCTAATATACGAATGACAAGAAAGTTGCATTAAAATATATAAAATAAAAAAAATCGCATCATAAAAAACAAAAAACCATTTTAAAACAAAACTTTAACAGAAAATGCACTGGGAATTCTTTTTATTCTTTTAGATAAATACTATGATTGTTTTTGATTTTATAATCACTAAAAAAGCATTAAAAATCTAATTCCAAAATGACTCATCAGACCATTTAGAGGTAAAACTCTAGCTTTGAAATATTTCGTAACATTCAGAACTCAACTGAAATATTTAGCTTTGTGAAACAAATCCCAATTTGAGCTAGGAAAAATCACTCAATAGAAAGTTCATTAGAGAAAAAACAAAAAAAGGGCAACCAATCAGCGACTGGTTGCCCTTCATAACTCATCATTGGACTCTTATTTGAAGCAAACCTCAGCCCAACGAGCTAAACCTGCAGTTACTGAACCGAAGTAATTACCACTCACAATCGGTACGTTCGGCACAGCTTGTTGTACAGCTTCACGAAGTATCGGTGAACGAGCTGAACCACCCGTCATGTAGATTACGTCTGGCTTTTTCTGGCCTTGTTGAATCGCTTCTTTAACCAACTCAATCATCTTAGACTTTGGTGTTTCAATCGCTTCAACCATCTGTTCGATTGAGATGTCCACCTCGACCAATTCAGAGGCAACATTAATCGCAGCACGATATTGAGAGGATTCTGCCAGCGCGATCTTAGCTTCTTCCGCTCTGCGCACAATGCCGTAACCTAAAGTATCATGATAAACCTTCATCAAACGTTCTAGCTTTTGAGGCTCTGACGCTTCTTTACGAAGTAATTTCAATGCTGCTAGGTTTTCTCTTGAATAGAAATTATTTTGAGCTTCAACATTATTAATCGCAATTGGATTCCAGAATTGAGTCAGTGGCATATCGATACCCGAAATGCCTTTGCTGCCCATACCAAAAGGTGACATCAGTTGTTTGAACGCAAGATAGATATCGAGGTCATTGCCCCCTACCCTTTGTCCACTGTGTGCGAGCAAACTCTGGGTACGATCCGCTTTACCAGACCAAGTTGGTCCCATTTCTAACAATGAACAATCGGTGGTACCACCGCCAATATCCACAACCAATACCGTTTGGTTTTCAGTTAAGGTGCTTTCGTAATCAAGACCTGCAGCTACTGGCTCAAATTGAAAAGCGATATCAAAGAAACCGGCACGCTTAGCTGCGCGAGACAGTATATCTTCAGCTTGTCTGTTCGCCTCTTCTCCACCCCGACCATGAAAGTTAATTGGTCGGCCGATGACGGCTTGTTTGATCTGCTCTTGAGTCGTAAGCTCAGCTTGGTGTTTAATATTTGCCATCATGGCGCACACTAAATCTTCGAAAAAGCTCACCTGAACATCATGCAGTCCACTCGCACCAAGGAAAGACTTAGGGGACTTAACATAATAAACGTCACGAGGTTCTTCTAAATAGAGATCCAACGCAGCCTGACCAAATGCCATATCTTCCGGTACTAGGTCGATACTCTCTTCTCGGTTCAATGCAATCGCACGTCGTAACACTTGCTCACCAACCGCATCACTTGGCTTGATGTTTAAATGGCGAAATAGATGCTCAGAAACACTCTCGCGAGTAGGAGCAAACACAGTTGAGGGAATATAGTGGTTGTCACCTTCTAGTGGTAACAGGCTAGGTTCTCCATTAACCATCGCCGCGACAGAACAGTTCGCTGTTCCATAATCAAATCCAATAAACATAATATCCCCCACGCAACAAAAGGGGCGAGATGCTACATGAAAAGCCTTGAAATTACGAGGTCATTTACTTCTTTCGCTTGGTCATTTTTATTTTTCTGACTCTTAATAGCCAAACAAATATGCTACATTTCAGCCCAAATGAATCACAGGTTAGATAAATGAAAACACCTTGCCGAGCGGCTTGTAAAAATAATGGCGGAATGTGTAGCGGCTGCTTTCGCACAATGGATGAAATTATAGGTTGGAAAGGCTTATCTGAAAGCGAAAGGGATTCTGTTATGGATAACGTCAGTGGCGCGAGTTCAACTCACCAATGTCCCCAATGTAATGAACCCGCTCAATGCGATATCAGCGCTGGTAAAGACACGTGTTGGTGTTTTGAATTAGAGAGGCGCGATACAAGCGGTATTCCAAAGGCTGGAGTTTGTATGTGCCGTAAGTGCTTGTCTGCCCTGCCTGTTCAGTAGTTTATAACCTATTCAGCAAGTTACGAGCAGGTTCAACATATACAAAAAAGCGAGAGATTGCTTTCTCGCTTCAAAATACTGAGATTAAATTTCGACCTAATCGTTACCTGGTTAGTGTCTACTTCGCTTTTTCAAGAAGCGCAGGCTGAGAAAACTGGATACCATTCCAGCCATAAACCATGAAGTTGCGAATATTTTGATGGTCGGTATTCTCTGGAAAACCTAACACGTCGTTACGATAAAATTGACCAAAACAAGCCAATGTTTGCTCTGCTGATAGGCCTTGCTCTAAACCAAAAGCAAAAATCTTACACGAACCGTTATTCTGACCGGCTGCATTCACAACATCACCGTTGCGAAATTCACACTCTGAAAAGTCATAGCGTGCTTCTATCACTTGCATCGTATCTTCAAATTGCACGCTTTCCGGGGTTTCAGCTAACGTGCTTAATAAGGTTTCCAGTTCCATTTACTATTTCTCCATCAAGTAAGTAACGTACAGCAGTGTATCTTTTTTTTTGACAAGAGTAAGCCGTTGTTTACTTAGGATAGCCAGTCAACTTTTTTGTTGTACGCGGCCAATTACCTTAATGAAACTAATGACATAGTTTTATCAGGACGTTATATTATTTTATCAGATGGTTAACATTGTTCAGTAACGAATATGCATAAAGATAAAAACTTAGAACTGTTCAGATACCTAAAACCAGGTACAAAAACAGCAGGTGTATTGGAATTTGGCCCAGACGATTCAATCCAGATCAGTACGCTCTATATCGGACACAAACAAGATCAGTACCTTATCCTAGAGCTTTCACAAAAAGCGACCGAAGCACTGACGCTCAGAAAACTCATCAATGTCGATATTATTGTTCGTGCTATCACAGATACTGAACTGGGGCATATTGTCGCCTTTAAAACCAATGTACTGGCTCATATCACCTCGCCCGCGCACCTTATTTTCCTGCGTCCTCCTTCGAGCTTTGCAAGCAAGCCTATCCGAGAACACGAAAGATACAAGGTACGCCTTAGCTGTGAAGTCACCTTTGATACTTTGTCATTGGATGCCACTTTGGTCGATTTTTCAGTTTCAGGTTGCGGCATTTATATCACGCAACAATCAGATATCGATGTAGGTTGGAAGATACAAGTAAACTCTGTCTTAAGTGAATACTTAGATAGTGAACTGGTCTACAAAGTGGTGAGCAAGAAACGACAAGGCCAAGGCTGGCTGTTAGGCATTCAGTTTCCTGAACACCTAGATATGAGTGACGAGTTAAAAACGCTGCTGTTAGAGCAGGCCTTTGTTGCCGGCTTTGTATAAATGATTTTATTCACAATACTTGATCTATAGCGCTTTCAAAGAGTCAAATTAGTATTTCGTTACATCCCAGTGTAAGTTTTTAAAATGAACAAATGCTTGGTGTAACGACTCTTCTTTAATAGGCTTTACAATCACGTAATTCGCTCCTGCAGCCATAAAGTTGTCTCTGGTTGAATCTTGAGCATCAGCGGTACACGCATAAATTGGAGCTGTGACACCAATTTCGCCTCTTAATTGCTGTGTAGTTTCAACACCACCTAGATTGGGAAGTTGGTTATCCATCAAGATAAGGTCATAGGCTGTCGCCTTAGCCATTTCTATCGCTTCTAAACCGTCTTTTGCCCAAGTAACTACCATTCCATATTTTTTGCAGAAAGCTTGAGCAATAAAGGCGTTAGTGTGATTATCTTCCACCAGCAGCACCTTCAAAGACCGGCTAAACAACGCCTCTGGCTCGATATTCACTTGTTGCTTAATGCTCAAGAGCGACTTAGAGCGCACTTCCACAGGAATTTCTATAATGAACTCCGAACCTTGTTCTATAACGCTTCGGACTTGGATGTCCCCCTCCAGCATATCGACAAGGTTTTTTACAATCGTTAAGCCCAACCCTGTTCCACCATACTCACGAGTCGTAGTCTCTTCAGCTTGAACAAAAGGTTCGAACACAGCATCAATTTTACTTTCATCGATACCAATACCTGTATCTTTCACTCGAACGACCAAACTAGCATGGTCTGAATTAAAGATACTTTCGAGTTCAAAGCTCACGGAAATACCACCTTGGTGAGTGAACTTAAGGGCGTTACTCAGCAGGTTAAACATGATCTGGTTAAGACGCACTTGGTCGGTATTTATTTCGATGTCATCAACTATGTGATTCACAATCGTAAACGCTAATGATTTATCTTCACAAAGCGGACGATAAATGCTGTCCAACGTATTGACCAACTCCCCCAAACGGAAGTTTTTCTTTTGAATATTGAACTGCCCTTGCTCAATCTTTGAAAAATCCAAGATATCGTTAAGTACCGCTAGTAAATGTTCCGCACTATTACACAGTACATCCACCTGATCGCGGTTGTCTTCACTGTGCATAGAGCGTTTCAACAACTGCGACACACCGAGAATACCATTAAGTGGCGTGCGAATTTCATGACTCATCTTAGCTAAAAAGTCTGCACGTACATTGGCAAGGTGCTCTGCTTCTTCTCTTGCTCGATCGGCTTGTCGTTCAGCCTCGATAAGCTTAGTAATATCTTGTCCTTGCACTACCACACCTGTGATGCCGTGTTCTACGCGAATAGCAGACATATTCCAGCGAAACACCTTTTCACCAATGGGGACATTAATACCCGTTAGCTTAGAACCTTGAACCACCATTTGAATGTTAGGCAACATACGATGCTCAAACTCTTGAGCGATTGGGCCATAGTTATCATCGGCGTCAAATAGCGCCATACGAGCCGCGGGGTTCATCTGAATCAAGTCACCTTTATCAGACCAAACCAAGATAGGAGAATGAGCAAAGTTAAAGAGGTCTTGAAACTTTTGATTCTGTTCTGATAAGCGCTCAAAGGTGTCTTCAAGGGTACAACCAATATGATGAAATTCGAAAATATTAGAACCATCGAACTTGTTGTACTCTTCACCATCACTTGCTGAACGAGTGAAATCCATCAGCTTATCTAACTCAGCGGCAACCCTTCTTTGAATCCAAGTTCGCGCAAAGAATGACATCAATATAATCACCACAATCACCACGATGATCGCACGCTGATAATTCTCTTCTAACGCAATGAAATTATTATTTTTTTGAACAGCTCGAATGATTAAAGGAGTTTCAACAGCATTGATCTTAATGGTTGCGATGGTGACAAAATGACGAGGCAACTGTTCGTATATGTGATAATTGAGTATGTCTGTAATGGTATAGCTTTCATCACCACTGAATGTCGATGTAACAGGTGTTCCGTGCGCTTCAATCACGATATTTTCGCTATTACTGCCCTGTTGGATTGACTCAGCCAAAGAGAAGTTGTTATCAAGCACAATGGCGATATAGAGCTGACCAAGGACTTCCCCGGTAGCGTTATCAACAATAGGGGTACGGCGAGCCAACAAGTGACGCTTACCTATATTTGTCCTCAGTTTAATAAAATGCCAATTACTGCTGAACGAAACCTCATCAGAAATATGCTTTAAGCTAGACTCATCTAAACCATAAAATTGACTGTTACCATCTTCCCAAGCCAAACCATCATGGGTAGCCACAAAGCGTAAATCTGGCGCATGATCAGGTTCACGTTGGTCAACACCAAAGAAAAAGTAGCTCAGCACCTCTTCATCGCTCGTATCAAAATACTCTCTGAGAGTGTCACTGTGTGAACTACTGTCTTGGTGGATTTGCAGCACCGACAAACGATAATCAAACATGTTTTGGATCAGGCTTGAGGTTTGCTGAACCGTTCGATTCGTCTCTTGCTTTACGATGTTACTGCTGGTTTCATAATTATGAATAAGCACGCCAAGTGCCATCACGCCTATCACTAAAATAACGATACGCGTAATGAGTCTAGCTAAAGTGTTCCTAGGTGTACTGGCGTAGCTTTTCTTCATTATTGACCTGAGTACCTAAATGCTCGCTGTTTAAGTTCTGAAATACGTTCTGGGGAATCTTCCTTGGTCACAATTTCAAATTCACCAGAGTAAACGGTAGGCACTTCCAAACCGACTAGATCCCATTTGATCGCCTCTGCCATCGCAATACCCGTATCGTCGTTCATACGCATGATAGTTACATCTAGGTCGCCCCTCGCAATGGCTTCAAGTTCAGCAGAGCCACCTCCCCAACCATTCACTAAGATGTCTCGACCAGATTCGCGAATAGCTTCCGCTGCACCTAGGGCAACATCCGTTGAGCATGCATAGATAAAGTCTAGATCCTTATCGTTCTCTATGCTGATTTTAGCCGCTTGGTAGCCACTGTCTTTGTTTGATTTGGTGTAAAACGAAGACTTAAGGGTAAAGTTAGTATCAGTATTCACTTCATGGATAAAAGTATCTCCACGCGCATCACTGATATAGCCTTGTGAGTAATACAAAACAGAATACTTACTGTCTGGTGGGCTTACTTGTTTAAAATAGTCCGCCAGTTTTAAGCTGCCTGTCGCATGGTCAAAGCCCACATACATAAATGGCTGTCTATCCGCCCAAGCTCGCACTGGCGTCGTAATATTTTGCAGAATCAACTTAGTATCTGTGGAGGTCAACACGTGCTCAATAAACTTGCGGTGGCGCGTTGTATCTAGCGTGAAAATCAAATAGTCCGTTTTGTTTTCAATCGCTTCTTGCAATGAAATGCTCTGCTGTGCGAGATCAGCATTAATACGGGTAAATACTTGATTTATTTGGTAGCGAATCTTCAGCCTATCGAGACGCTTCTCAAAAGCTTGAATATTACGAACCCAGTAATCCGAGATCTGTTGACCCGGATACACCACAGAAATCGTAATTGGCTCGTCTTGAATTCTTCTCAGTGGCACAGGGTGATTTTGTACAGCCTCGACCATTTTATCGGTCAATGCTTTTTGTTCTGGAAAATTGGAAAGATAATCTTGGTATTCCCAATATCCATTGAGGACATGAGTACCGTGGGAGAGAGCGGACGCAGAAAATACGGCAAGTCCAAACAACATAAGTAAACGTTTCATATTTTTCTCGTTTTATATGAGCTACTTTGGCTCATTTTTTAACCTAGCATGACACCATCTCTTTGTATGGCTAATGGATATTATGTAGGACAACGATGATAAATGATAGCGTCTAACACTAATTAGAACGACATTCTAAATGAGCAATATGTTAATTTTGAATAGAGATTAAGAGCAACGAGTTGAATCATGATTTCAGACCATTAACAGCAAGAACAATTAACCTTTAAATTCATGCATTTAAATATAATTATTGTAGGCTTTTACATTATTAACATTTTATCAGTAATAAATATTTTGGCTATGAATTATGAGACTTCGATATATTGAATTTTGTCTTGTTGCCACTCAATAATCAGTTTGAGTGATACCAGTTTTTCTTTGCGGGATTTGGGCAATTGCTTGATCGCGTATTCGGTTTTCAACGCCTCACTTTTTGAGCCAACATCAAAACTCCAAACCAGCTTAAGTGGGCCTTTACCTTTTAAAGCTTTGGCGCCTTTACCGGTTTGATGTTGTTCAAATCGACGTTCAAGATTGTTCGTCACGCCACAATAAAGGGCATTGTGACGATTGCGGATCAAGTACACGACCCAATCCGCATTTTTATCAGCGCCTGACATTTAAAGCAGCGATTCAACCAGAGCCTTAAGCTCTGCCACTTCTGCTCGTAGGCTTGCTACTTCAGACTCAAGCTCTTCAAACTTTTCACTCGTCGCAGAGGGTGCAGCCGCGCTTACTGATGCCGTCGCAAACGCTTCAACATCCACTTCACCGCTCAATAAGTGCTGGTAGCGTGATTCACGTTTACCCGCTTCGCGTGGTAGCTTGACCACTAGCGCACCAGCTTCTCTTGCAGCTAGCTTATCTAATGTTGCTTCGACTTCTTTCACATCACTAAAGTTTGCAAGGCGCCCTGTTCGAGTACGGAGTTCACCGGGCGTTTGTGCGCCGCGAAGCAGCATGCAACAGATGATTGCACGCTCTTGCTCTGTAAATTGCAGATCACCGAACTCAGTGTTACAGAAACGGTGCTGATACTTATTAACACGGCTGTTGAAGCTACTTTCATCGCTCACCATACGACGTCCGATCAAACCATCAACCGCATCTAAAACGTCTGACTCAGAAAGAGAGAGAACAGGTTCACGGTTACTCTTTTGATTACATGCCGTGGTTAAGCTGTTCAGTGTCAGTGGGTAATGATCGGGAGTAGTGACTTCTTTCTCGATCAAGCAACCGATAATTCTCGCTTCAATTGGGGAAAGTACTGTGTTCATCGTTTTTCCTTTTTATTATTTTGATAATTCCATCTCAACACTTAACAATGCAGCCAATACTGGCTAGTGCTCAGACAAAATCGGTACTCGTTTCTTTCTGCCTTGTTCATCAATCATTATGATCTTAGAACGGTTTAGCTCTATTTCCACGACTTCCAAATAAGTGCGCTCTTGTACATACGCATCACGAAGCTTGTTCTGCTCTGCCGAAGATTCAGTAACATCGTCACCCAAATCTTCTGTTTCCAATTGTTGTTGATTCATTTCACATATCGTATCAATGCAGTATCTACATAGGATACTAACTTGATCGGTAAGATAAAAACAATCGCACATCGGCGAGAGTGACGAATAATTAAACAACCTTACTTTTGCTTTGATCTAAAGACTGTTACATCATCAATTGATGTGCTTTAATCAGAACCAGACAACGTATTTGACGAATAGGAAAAGGAATCTATGAGCAGCGTATTTGAAATTGTTAACCAAGCACGACGTAAGAACAAACTTAAGCGTGAACTTCTAGACAACGAAAAGAAAGTTCGTGACAACCGCAAGCGTGTTGACCTTCTTGATAACCTACTTGATTACATCAAGCCAGAGATGACTCACGACGAGATCCTAGGCATTATCAAGAATATGAAAGCTGACTACGAAGACCGTGTTGATGACCACATCATCAAGAGCGCAGAGATTTCTAAAGCTCGCCGTGACATCAGCCGCCGCATTCGTGAACTAACAGAAGAAGACAAGCAAACGCAAGGTAAGAAGTAATCTAACCTCGCTGATTAACTTGTAATAATGTTAGTAACCCACTCTTTATAGTGGGTTTTTTTGTACATAAATTCCAGTGTCTATACTTAAGCTTACGTATTTACTGATTCAAATATTACTAGCAAAGCCAACGTAAGTAATGGAGCCACCTTATGTACTCAAGCATCCTGATTACCTTAGCGCTATCAACGACTCAACCCTACCCAGAAGAATTTGAAAGGCTGTATAACGAAGAGACTGAAATCACCTACGAGGATCTCGTGGTGGATGTTCATGGCTACAAGGTACCGACTCGCTCGGCATTTCGTGGCTGGATGTTGCTTAATCACGCAGAAGACCAAGTAAGAGAGATCGGACAACAGCTCAAAGATGCGGGAATCACACAAAGCATGCCTTTACATCTGGTGTTGTTGCAAGGGACAGACTGGGCAATGAGTAACACCACCTTGTTTACCCTCCCCAACAAAAAACATGTACCCAACATGATCAACACCTTGAAGTACATTCAAGAATACATCGAGCCTGAAATCGGTGTGGTTATTCCTGTTTCTGGTGAACGTTCAAAACTCTACAATCAACAAGCTGGCGGTGCCCTGCAAAGTAAACACTTAGAGTTCTGCGCCTTAGATCTTGTCCCAGCCAACGGTATTTCTCGAGCAGATTTGCACGTTAAACTCAAAAAAATTCACGCTGAATACGGGCAGAAGAATAACGTAGGGTTAGGCCTGTACGCCGGCGTTCGATTCCATATCGACACTTGCGGCTTCAGAAACTGGTAACTTAAAAAGACACCAAAAAGTCAAATAGACACATCAATTGATCATGTCTTTTTGACTCTCCCTATGCCTGCATTTTTATTAAGCCATTGATATTTAATTAAAATTAAATATGGAACGATAATTGCTATTACTAAGTATCAAAAGAAAATAATAGCAATTAGGAATTCAATATGAAGACGATGACTCAACGCTTTCAAACTCTGCTTTCTGTTTCAAACTTCAGTCTAGCTATCACAACCTTGCTTATGCTTCTCAGTATTATAGTTGCTTATCCAATGGCCAATCACTTCTCACTGCCGATTCAAATTGTCGCCCACATCAGCACCATCTTAGTCGCAGCCTTGTTGAAAATCAGTTATGTAGGTCGCTGTCTTGCACAATACAACCTTGGCTTAGAAGTCCGCTAGACGATATCAAGACTACTGAAAAGATCGTACAACTGGTGAGATTTATAAGGTTTGGGCAAGTAGGCGTTCATGCCCGCTTCAAAACAATCTTTAATGTCTTCTTCCAGGACACTAGCGGTCAAAGCAATAATGGGTAATGGCGCAGCTTGTTGAGTGGTTTCCCACTGTCGAATCGCACGAGTCGCCGTTATACCATCCATAACAGGCATCATGCAGTCCATTAAGATGGCATCAAACTGAGCACCTTGAGTGATGACGTCCACCGCTTCTTGGCCATTACTGGCAATCAAATACTCATAACCCGCTTGCTCAAGGAAGAAGCTCGCTATTTTTTGATTCATCAGATTGTCTTCAACGATCAAAATGCGTCGATTCAGAGAGCGAACCTCTTCATCTTTTGGTTCCACCGCTGATGCTTGCTCTTCACCGACATCAAGCGATTGTAAGCTGTTTAAGAATCGTCGGCCCAAGAATGGCAAGGTATGAGTCGAGTGGACCGTTTCTGTGATTAGGTTGGTTTTGAATAGGTGATGCTGACACACGATGACGCGGGCAAGAGGATATATCGCCTTCAACGTCGCAAGATCTTTCTCCATCGAGTGATGCAAGGTATGACAATAAAGTATCAAGTCGCTTTCTTTTACACTTTCACTAAGGGCAGCAATGGATGACACCACATTGGCTCGAACATTCAAACGCTCACACTCTTTAACAAGCTGATCAAGGTAATTGAAAGAGTTCGAGATGATCGTCGCTCGGCTCAGGTTATCGAAAGTTTGAACAGGCGCTTCTACAACATCGACATACAAACAAAACGTGAATGTCGAGCCCTCTCCTTTCACTGAACGGGCGGTAATGTAGCCCCCCATCAAATCAACAAGCTGTCGACAAATCGCAAGCCCTAGCCCCGTACCACCAAATTGGCGGGTAATGCTGCCATCTTCTTGAGTGAAAGGTTCAAATATGGATTCTAACTTCTCTGGTTCAATCCCAATCCCGGTATCAGACACGCTGCATTCAAGCTTACCCCTGCCCATAGACATAGGGGTATAAGCAATGTCCGTGGTAATTGTGCCCTTGGACGTAAACTTAATGGCATTCGAAAGCAGATTGGTCAGCACCTGTCTCACGCGGTATTCATCGAAAAACAGTTGTGGCGGCGTTTGATAGTCGATATTGATGTCGAGCTCGATATCCTTACTTATCGCTTTCGACAGAATCACACTTACAGAGTCATAGACCGCCTCTCGTAAATCAGCATTGTGTGGTGACAACATCAAGTTACCCGACTCGATTTTAGATAGGTCGAGGATGTCATTAAGTAGGACTAGCAAAGAGTGAGAAGACGATTCAATATCCCCTAATACTTCTTGCTGATTTGCGCTAAGTTGGCTTTGAGATAAGATCTCAGCCATGCCAATAATACCGTTAAGTGGCGTGCGTATTTCATGTGACATATTGGCTAAAAATGCGCTTTTGGCTTTATTGGCCGAAATCGCGTCTTCTTTTGCTGTTATCAACTCTTTATTGTGAAAGTAGTTACGCTCCATCACTCGATTTAGAGTTTCAGTGAACTCGGTGAGTTCATCGTTCCCTTGAATCTGAATCACCTTGGGTTCACCGTAGCTATCTGCGCATTCAGATACCCCTCTTAGGATAATCGATAAGTTTCGATTTAAGCGAAGAGACGTTGCTACACCGAGCCACAACAACACACCTGAAATGGCAAGAATAAGCAAAGTCATGATCAGGGTTTGCTTTTTTTGTAGCGCTATATTGTTGGTCAGATCAAACTGTAATTGCTTGGTATAAGCACCCACTGCCTTTGAAATCGCCAACTTCTTTCGTTCTAAACCTTCCACATGTTCATATATTTCAGGTGAAGAGAAGTCACCTTTGAGGATTCGATCGGTAAATCGGTTTTGAAATTCATCTTTAGAAAACGTACTTAGTAGCTTTCTAATTTCAGGCGAGCGACTACCTGATCGGAAAAACGTATCTAATAATTGCAGCTGCCTTTCTAAAGCACCAACATAACTCAATAAATATTGATCAATCAGCTCCGGAGAGCGATACAAACGGTAACTCAGCCACGCTTCTCGCTGAGTCCAGAACACATAATGAGTAAGATTGATAAACATCGCGTTAGCTTGACTGACTTTTTCATCCACAATGTTAATACGATATTCAGATAGCTCCATTAACACGCCTTTTAACAAGTCGAAGGCACGCTCTGTCAGTTGCGTGTTGTTATCAGTAACCTGTGACGCGTCCCTGTTAATACTGGAGGTTACACGGGCGAGTCTCTCTAATACGCTCTTAAGCTCAACCAGCTTTGGTTCAACAGTCCAATTACTGTCGAACTGTTGAAGCTGTTTCTCGTATTGAGCTAGCCTAGTCAAATCAGTTTTCAGTTTTAAAAGCAGCAGACCTTTCTCTGAAGAGTCATTAGACAGAACCAACCATCGATAAGCATCACTTGAAATCGTATTAAAAGATTGAAGCGCTTCAACCTTAATACGGGTTGTTTCAAGGTGATTCATCTTCTTTTCGTTCTTAAGCACTTCATTCACTGTAAACCCAAACATAATGAGTACAGAAACCGTAGAAAGAAAAATAAGACGCCATCTAATTGACATATTTATCACTTTTATAACTACTCCCTTCCCGAAAGTAATTTACCTAGCCCAGATTAAGGATAGGACATTAACAGGGGGTTATTGATCAAATTGGATATGAACAAACGTTACTCTGAGCCCAGAACGAAAAATTAGAACCAACTGATATCCAGAACGGAGCTTTAAAGCGAAGGAGCATACTTGGAATAAGTGAGCTTTACGCGCGGGAGATTTCTACAAATGAGCTCTAAACGAGAAAGGTTTAAGCAAGCACGATGTAAACAAAAGACACTTTCTCCAGTTGTTATCACCCACATAACAAGTGAACATCCACTTACTGCGACTCAACTAAACTGTGAATGATGACTTGCCATAACAAATAATTAGATGATTCAGGTAAAATTGTGACATCCAATCGTTTGCGTGATGGACTTTTTGCACTCGAACTCCGCTTATTCAAAAGTCGAACAAGAAAGGACGTTGATTACCTTATTTGTCGTTTACTCTTTACGTGTAACCTGAGTCAATGATCACATATTTAATGATCACCATGACCTTTATTACATACTACATTTTGATTTGAGTATTTTTTGACGAAAAATAAGTGCTACAGATTGTTAAAGTCAATAGTCTTTATCGACGTTGAAACCTTGATTTTTGGCTAATATAAAGTCAATTTACAGATATTTTGTCTACATTTATTTTTCCTAGCAGAATAACCCGTCGTACCTTACAATCCTGCCACATAAAAATTACAAGTTACACACAAGGCATATCAAGCACATTTAAGTGGCAATATAGACCACAGCCTGATGCCTCAAATCCCCTATGCTGATTGGCTTCCCTACAACCGCCATGAATGCAGAAACTTAACGTGAAAGGTCCCGAGTAAAGATGAGTCCCGAAAAGCACCTCCTAGATTGGCAAACTAGTCAAACCATTGCTGAATCCATCGCTCCAACTTTAGGTCAGTTATACCGTCAAAAAGGCGTAGAAGTTATCCTCTTCGGTAAGACCCTAGTTAACGCGACAACTATCGACATCATCAAAGCTCACCGCATCGCAAAACGTTACACTGGCTCACCGCTAACCGCAGAACAAACTCAACCAATTATCCAGCATCTACTATCAATGCGCTTGTCTCCATGCCGCGTTGATGTTGGTCGTCTGGCAGCTCAGTACTGGGAAAACCACGAAGACCTTAGCGCGATGGATGATTTCCTTCAAACAGCTCTAATGGGTTCGCTTGAAGGCGACGCGATGACGAAACCTCGTGACGTCGTGTTGTACGGCTTCGGTCGTATCGGTCGTTTGCTAACTCGTATTCTTGTAGAGAAAAGCGGCCCAGGTTACCCACTTCGTTTACGCGCAATCGTTGTACGTGGCGGCAAAGATGGCGACCTAGAAAAACGTGCTAGCTTACTCCGTCGTGACTCTGTTCACGGCCAGTTCAACGGCAGCATCGTGGTAGACCAAGAACGTAAAGCAATCATCGTAAACGGCAACTTCATCCAAGTTATCTACGCAAACAAACCAGAAGAAGTGGATTACACGGCTTACGGTATTGAAAACGCACTTGTGGTTGATAACACAGGTGTATGGCGTGACGCGGAAGGCCTAAGCCAACACGTAGCATGTAACGGTGCGAAGAAGGTTCTACTAACAGCGCCAGGTAAAGGCGACATCAAGAATGTTGTATTTGGTGTGAATGAAAATGTTATTCAACCAGAAGACACCATCATCTCTGCAGCAAGTTGTACCACCAACGCAATCACGCCAGTATTGAAAGCAGTTCACGACAAGTTTGGCGTACTGTCTGGTCACATCGAAACGGTTCACTCATTTACCAATGACCAAAACCTAATCGATAACTTCCACTCAGGTGATCGTCGTGGCCGTGCTGCGTCATTGAACATGGTACTGACATCGACAGGTGCTGCTAAAGCGGTATCAAAAGCAATGCCAGAAATGGAAGGCAAGCTAACAGGCAATGCGATTCGCGTACCTACGCCAAACGTATCAATGGCAGTAGCAAACCTAAACCTTGAGAAAGGCACAAACAAAGAAGAGTTGAACGAGTACCTACGTGAAATGGCGCTGTCTTCTGCTTTGTCTGCACAAATCGATTACACAGATTCAACTGAGATTGTATCTACAGACTTGGTTGGCTCTCGTCACCCAGGTGTGGTTGACGGTGTGGCGACTATCGCACAAGACAACCGTGCCGTGCTGTACATTTGGTACGATAACGAGTTTGGCTACAGCTGCCAAGTTGTTCACTGTATGGAACAGATGATGGGTGTTCGCTACAAGACATACCCTGAAGTTTAATCAACTTCGCTCTTGTAGATACGTCCATCGCAACAAGCTCCACAACATAATAACTATATCTGCGAAGTCTGTATGGACTTCGCAACCCCTTTTGTTTTACTCCCCCGTATAAACAAGAGGGTTGCCACTTAGATCTGCTCTCTCTAACTGATCTAGGTGGCCTTTTTACATCTAGCGCCCTAACTTTTATCTCTATGACAAGACCTTGTCTTCATCACTCTTACACAGCTTCACGTCTGTTATAACTCAACCTCAACATCTGACAGAATCGAGCTTGAACATGCGAGCACGTACCCCTGCTCAATCTGTTCTGGCGTCAATGTCTCTTGGCTGCTTGATTCCACTGACCCTTTGGTCACTTTGCATTTACACGAACCACAAATACCGCTGCGACAAGCGATAATAATTGGAACGCCTGCTTTTTCTAATGAATCCGCCAATGGTGTACCAGTTTCCGCTTCAACTTCAGCTCCGAACGCAGGCACAAATACCTTAACAGCACTATTCGTATCGTCAGCAACTTCGGCTTTTGACGCTTCTGATTGAGCATTCTGAGTAGCAGGAGTGAAGCTTTCTTGATAGAAGTTATCCATGTTGAACTCAAGTTCTTTCAGATAACTTTCAATGTCTTGCATGAAGCCCACAGGCCCACACAGGTAAACGGTTCTGTCTAAGATATCTGGGCTCAGTTTCACCAACCAGTTTTTATCTAAACGACCTTGAGGAGCCGTTGTTCCTTCGTTGTCTTTCAGCAGCAGTTTTAAGTTGAAATTCGCATGTAATTCATCGAGCTGATGAAGTTCTTGAAAGTAGATAGTCTCAAGCTTGTTGCGTGCCATGTGGACAAAATCAATCTCGATGTCACTGTCTTGAGACAGCCAATACTTGACCATCGCCATTACTGGTGTGATACCACAGCCTGCACTCACTAGCGTTACTTTCTTTGTCGCCGTTGGCATACAATCAATACAGTTAAACGCGCCTGCCGGCTTCAACACTGAAACCTCATCACCTTCATCAAGCTCATCAACAATAAAGTTCGAAACCAAACCACCTTCCACACGCTTGACCGTCAACTTCAGACGGTTATCTTCCGGGCAAGAAGCCACTGAATAAGCACGGTAATCCGTTTTCGTCGGCATATCTAAACCCAGAGTAATAAATTGCCCTGGCTTAAAATTAAAATGTAAGTCTTGTGGAATGCTGCCAAGCTCAAAGCTGACCGTATCTGGCGTCTCATGCCATTTCTTTAAACACACTAAATTGATTGAATCGCTATCCGACCATGCATACATAGTTCGTGTACCTTGCTAATGACTAGATGATTAAATGACTAAGGATTTAAATCGAAAAAGCCCCGCCGTTGTCTGTTTTTGAAAAACGTCACAACAACGGGGCTTAGGAGTTGGCTTAGATTAAGCCGCTAAGATTGTTTTAAGATCTTGCTCTGGCGTTGAGATAGAACGCATATCGAACTCGTCTTGAATAATCTTTAGTAGGTTTTCTGTTAGGAACGCTGGCGCTGTTGGGCCTGTGTAGATGCCTTTCACACCAAGAGCAAACAGAGTAAGCAGGATAACGATCGCTTTTTGCTCGAACCAAGAAAGAACAAGTGTTAGAGGCAGTTCGTTGATGCCGCAGTCAAACTCTTTAGACAGTGCTAAAGCAAGCTGAATAGCAGAGTAAGCATCGTTACATTGACCAACATCTAACAGACGTGGGATACCGTTAATATCGCCAAATTGGTTCTTATTAAAACGGAATTTACCACATGCCAAGGTCAGGATTACTGAATCTTCTGGTGCTTGAGCTGTGAAATCTGTGTAGTAACTACGCTCAGATTTGTCGCCGTCACAACCACCGACTAAGAAGAAGTGCTTAATGTTGCCTTCTTTCACTTGCTCAACAACCGCAGGCGCTGCTTCCATCAGTGCGTTACGACCAAAGCCAACAGTGATCATTTGCTCGATCTCGTCATGCTTGAAGCCTTCTTGTGCAAGAGCACAATCGATCACAGCGCTGAAATCGTCACCTTCAAGGTGAGCAACACCCGGCCAGCCAACGATGCTACGCGTAAATAGACGGTCAGCGTATGAGCCTACATCAGGGTTAAGCAAACAGTTAGATGTCATTACGATCGCACCAGGGAAGTTCGCAAATTCTTTTTGCTGATTCTGCCAAGCGCTGCCGTAGTTACCCGCAAGGTGTGGGTACTTGTTCAGTTCAGGGTAACCGTGTGCAGGTAGCATCTCACCGTTGGTGTAAACGTTAATGCCCTTGCCCTCTGTTTGTTGAAGGATCTTTTCTAGGTCATGCAGGTCGTGACCAGAAACAAGGATACAGTGACCTTTCTTCGTCTTCACATTCACGGTTGTTGGTTGAGGGTGACCAAATGTATCTGTCTCGCCCTTATCCAGCATTTCCATTACTTTGTAGTTCATCAAGCCAATCTGCATAGACGTATCTAACAGTTGTTTTAGGTCTGATGGGTCTGTACCTAGGAACGCCATGATTTCGTGGTATTCAGCAAAAATAGCATTGTCAGTTTGACCAAGAACACGTGCGTGCTCCATGTACGCTGCCGCACCTTTTAAGCCGTATAGGCAAAGAAGGCGAAGACCAATCACATCTTCGTGTTGAGAGTCGTGACCGCGGTTTACCGCTGCTTGAGGGGCAAGCGCCAATAACTCTGACGAATCCGTTGGAAGATCGAATTGAGCAGCAGCAGAAAGCGCTGGGATCTCAAAACCGGTCAACGTAGCTGCCGCTCGAACTTGTTGTTCTAAACGCTGCTTAAACTCGTGAGATTGCTGAGCAAATTCGATGATGCGAGCAGGATCGAAGTTAACGTTCGTTAATGTTGCGAAAAATGCTTTTGGTGCCCATTCATCAATTTCAGTATCAATAACATCACAAGCACGGCCTAAATTAGCCCAGAAAGAAACACCTTGAAGAGAATGCACCAACACGTCTTGAAGGTCGGATACTTCCGAAGTTTTACCACACATACCTTGTGCGAAAGAACAGCCTTTTACGGTTGGGGTTTGAATTGTTTGTTCACATTGAATACAGAACATATAGGGGCTCCAGTAATTTTTATTAGCTGTAAGTGCTTTGCTTACAGTGACTTATTCCAACCCCTATAGAGCATCAACCGTGCCAACTTTTAACTCATTGATTTTATTAGACTTAGCTGTATTCCATGTTTTTAGTGCGTGATTATGACTACATATAAACTCCCCAAGAGCACACATCCGTGTCATAGTGACTCTCCGAGATTAATTAACGGCGTTCATGTTTCGTTCAGAATAGAAGCGATAAAGTAACAACATAGAAAAAGAGGAATGAATATGAAAAATATATTAGTTACGATTGTTGCATTATTTACTGGCCTTTTGGCACTATTCACAAGCTTGATCCTTGCTATTCCTTTGGCTATTGCAGCTTTAATCACTGGCAAGCGCATTCAGAATCAAATGAAGAAACAAGGTTTCGCAGCTCATATGAACACTCGTCAGTCATCAACCCATGATGCCGGAGTTATTGAAGGTGAGTACGAAGACCTTTCAAGCAGAAAATAATCTAAACTTCAGTTTCAGACATAGTGAAAGCACAACAGAGACAAGATTACATAATGCAAAGAAAGCCCCTCCTAGCACTGCTGGCCTTAACGACTTTAAGTCTCGTTGGTTGCTCCAACGAGACATCAATACCCGCTTACGAAACTTCTCCAGATTTGCCTAGCTATCAGCAAGACAGCTTTGATGCCTACGTCAATGACACCCAAGATTGGTTATTGAAAAACCGTGTGTTCATGACGGAAGACAAACAACTCGAGATCCAACTCAATTCGCCAACCGAGTATCAACCAACCTCGCCAAACGGCAAGGCAGTGTTACTGGTTCATGGATTAGGTGACTCACCCTACTCATTTAAAGACATCGCTACCCATTTGGCTGAGCAAGGTTACTTAGTGAGAACCGTGTTACTGCCGGGTCATGGTAGTCGCGTGGGTGACTTAATGCAGCCGAGCCTAGAAGATTGGCAAGGTGTGGTAGCTCATCATACGAAGTTACTCGAGCAAGAGTATGATTCTGTTTGGCTAGGCGGCTATTCAACCGGTGCGAACCTCGTGACTTCACAGGCGATGCATGATCCAAAAATCTCTGGGTTACTGCTGTTCTCTCCTGCGTTTCAACCGAGCTCGTCAGCCGTTCAATATGCAGAGCTAGCGAGCTACTTTGTTACTTGGGCCGATCAAGATCCTGAAGATAACGTGCTGCGTTACAACTCACTGCCAATGAACGGTGCTTCAGTTTACTACGAGACATCAGAAGTCGTTCGCAATGACTTGGAAGATAAGCACTTCGATAAGCCGGTGTTTATTATGATGAGTGAAGGCGACAGCGTGATTGACACCAACTACGTTCAGCAAGCATTTACTGAATCGATGCCGAATCCAAACAATGTGTTGGTTTGGCAAGGAGAAACGACACTCGAGGATCCTCGCGCTGTTCAGTACAGCATGAAAATTCCAGATCAGCGTATCTCGAACGGCTCTCACATGGGCTTACTGTTCTCACCAAGCAACCCTTACTACGGAATCAATGGTAGCGAGAAGATCTGCTCTAATGGTCAGGCTGAAGGCTTTGAAGAACAATGTAATGCAACCAGTGAAGTTTGGTACTCAGCATGGGGCTATCGCGAGGAAGGGAAGAACCATGCGCGTTTGACCTACAACCCCTACTTCTCAGATTCTATGGCGAAGTTAGATGCCGTGCTGAATTCTGAAGGCTAACAAGCTCAAACCTGTCGAAGCCAATCCATAGAAATCAAAAAGGCTCACTAGATAACGTCTAGTGAGCCTTTTTTAATGAGTATCGTTTCTCGTAACTTACTCTTATCGCTTACTGCTATATCGTCCACACCACACGAACAGCAAGCAGGATCAACACCAAACCTGATAGTCGGTCAATCAGCTGCGCCTTTGAGCGAATACGTTCAACAATCAACGGGCTAGATAGCACCAAGGTGATAAAAGTGTACCAAAGGCCGTCGACAATCAACGGCGTTGAGACAATGATCACTTGATTGGTCAGTTCATTACCTAATGCAACAAATTGGCTGAACAGAGCGATGAAGAACAGCGCAATCTTTGGGCTTAAGATAGAGATCAAGAAAGCCTCGCGAGCAGACTGCATGTAACTCATCTTTTCCCCCGCCTCTAATTTCGCGGCAACACCACCTTTCGAACGTAACGCGTTTACGCCGAGATAAAGCAGATACGCAGCACCCGCTAAACTAATACCTTTGAACAACATTGGTGATTGCTCAAGCACAACGGCCAAACCAACAATGGTTGCGAACGCATAAATACCGATACCAGCAGCATGCGACCAAGCTGCGATAAGTCCGTTCATGCGGCCACCAGCCAAGCTGTGCTTAGCGATCATCGCCAAACTCGGGCCCGGAGACATTGCACCCAACAAGCAAATCGCTAATAAAGAAAACCAAATTGTTACTGTCATCATTCCATTCCTAGTAAAATAAAGCGTTCCAGCTGAACACTCTACGCTTAATACTCAATACTTGGCACTTACCATAATCCGCAGAACGTATCATTTGAAATCAAAGGTTATCATTACACTTATGATTTCAAATCATACTGATATTGTAACTCGACTTTTTCATGGCTTGGAATGCCTTTTCTCTCGCCCATTTGTGGGCAGAGTCGTTGTCATATTTAGGGTGCCACATTAACCAATAGGTATGCATTTCCGTATCAAACGGCAAAGAAAAGTAGGTAGTATCGAGGTGTCGACCTAGGTTATAGGCGATATGTTCCGGCACAATCATCAGGTAATCGTCTTGCATCAATACAGTGCCAGCCGATGAAAAGAACGGAACCTGCAAAGCCACTCTTCGCTTCAGGCCTTGCTTCTTCAATGCTATGTCCGCGTAGCTGTCTTTATCTCCGCCCCCCGTCACCTTTATGTGAGAGTAGTTAACAATGTCTTCTGCACTCAAAACCACTTGTTGAGCTAATGGGTGAGACTTGCGCATCAAACACACCGACTTGTCTTCACCAAGTTTGATGCTTGAAACATGCTCTGGCTTTGTGGGAAACATACTAGAAGCTAAGTGGATCCCCGACTCGTTCAGTGCTTCAAGGTAGTTTGGCTGCCACAGGCGATAAGCCAAATTGATATTCGGCGCTTCAGCGGACACCTCTGCAACAATCACAGGAAGAATATACTGAGCCACATAATCACTCGAAGACAACACCAACTCACCTTGCCAGTCTCGTGGCTCAAAGGGTTTATCGTCTAACAGGTGATCAAACTCGCCCAATAAGTCATCGAGTTTGTCTTTAAGTAATAGAGCACGATTGGTAGGAACCAATTTGTTACCATCACGAACCAACAAAGGATCACCACACAAATCTCTTAGCTGGCTAAGTTGGCGGCTAACCGCTGACTGTGTAATGTGCAAGCGTTGAGCTGCGCGGCTGACATGACACTCCTCTAGAAGTACATGCAGTGAACGCAGTAGGTTTAAGTTGATATTGCCTAACATGAATGTACCGTCGGATTCAGTTTGTTAAAAAACTCGGTCAGCACAGTATGAGTCATTAGGTGACGCAGATCTGGATAGCTTTGCAGTTGGTCGCGAACTTGATTTAAATGCTCCATGCTTTCCACTTCAACGTACAGCATCATGTCCGTCTCACCGCTGATCGAGTGACACCACTGCACACCATCAATACTCTGGATTCGTTGCGCGTAGGACTCACAACTATGGTCGCTGCTCGACATGTCGAACTTCAACAAAATATAAGCACACACATTCTTCGTTTGATTGGGGTCTGTAACTTGAGCGCAGTAGCCCGTAATCACTTTATCGCTTTCCAGTTTCTTGACTCTGGCGTTCACAGCTGAGCGCGAGAGACTGACATCTCGTGCGATATCGCTCACTGAGCATCGTGCATTGATTTTGAGAATATCCAAAATCTGGCGATCAAATTTATCCATGCTTCTGATTCTTTCCACTTATTGTTCTATTTATAACGCCTAATTTGACACAACTTTCCTACTTATAACAGCCATTATGACAGCCGACACTTTCACGCTTAATCGGATTAATACCGTTAAAATGACGGTGTCTTACGACGTTTCGCTAGCTGTATTATTGATGGCGACAATGTATGCTCTCATTCATAGCATCACCCAAACATCAGAAGACAGACACCTGAAGGTCAACACATAAGCCAATAGCTAGGAGAGCGAATGACACAACTTAAACAAGAAATCACGCTAGTGTCCGGAATCGGGCAGCTCTCGACGACCTTGTTGGGTACTGGGCTCTTTATGATTCCCGCTATCGCGGCAGGCATTGCTGGACAGCTGTCGCTACTGGCTTGGTTAATCCTGTTTATCGCTATTTGTCCTATCGCTCTAACCTTTGCTGCGTTGGGAAAACGCTACCCAAATGCAGGTGGCACCGCCTACTTTGTACGTCAGGCGTTCAGCGAGCGTTTAGAAACGAGTGTCGCTTGGCTGTTTGTGAGTGTTATTCCTGTTGGCATTCCAGCCGCGATTGCATTAGCAGGCGGCTTTGCTCAACAGTTGTTACCTGCACCTCTCGACACACCACTTGGGGCTCAATCCTTTACCGTCGCTCTGCTGATTGCCGTCAATTTGATGGGCAGTAAGTCTTCAGGCCGCTTGCAAACGGTGATTGCCTTATCAATTTTTGCCTTGGTTAGCGCTTTTGTTTGGAAAGCCGACATCACGGTAACCGATGTGGCTCTCCCTACCATCTCGTCCGATTCTATGTGGTCCATCGGCGCTGCTTTAGCCGTCATGTTTTGGTGCTTTGTCGGAATAGAAGCTTTTGCTCACATGGGAGAGGAGTTCAAAAATCCACAACGTGACTTCCCAATCGCCATCATTGCAGGCTGTTTTGTTGCGGGGTTAGTGTACTGGACTTGTTCAGTGGTGATTCTTAAACTGGGGGCTTACGGTTCACCTGAATTCGATGCCGCATCCATCCCTTGGGTAACAGAACAACTGTTTGGTAATGGCTTCAAAACCGTCATCAGTGTGCTAGGTTTCTTTGCTTGCTTTGCCAGTCTCAACCTTTACACACAAAGCCTATCACGAATGATCTGGGCTCAAGCTCGCCAACACACTCCTACAAGTAGAATGGCTCAACTGAACAGCCGCGGCGTACCACTTTACCCAACATTAGCTATTGGATTTATCGCGCTTATCTCGTGTGTGATTGGTGAACTGTCTAATTTGGACCTTGAGTTCTTTCTCAAGCTCGCCAATGGTATTTTTGTTCTGGTTTATTTGCTTGCTATGTTAGCGGCTTGCCGATTACTGACAGGTGCATCTAGATACACAGCCATGCTCTCATTGGTCATATGTACCTTAGTGTTTATCTGTTTAAGTTGGTCGATGCTCTATGCCGTGACTATTTTTGTGACATTGTCACTCCCTTGGCGAAAATGGTTGGGTAAGCCCACTGTTTCTATCGACAAGTTGTAAGCAAACTCTACCAATATCACTGATAAAATAGCCGAGCGATCTGTTTGATCTTCGGCTTTATCTCAGCCAAACGTATATTTCCAAAACCCAGCACCGCCCCACTCCAATCACGAGCATCACTCGAACCGTATTCATAAAAATCAAACGGACGAATGATGATATTTTCAAGCTCTGCTCTACGGCTCCACTCATGTTCAGATATTCCGTTGTACCACTTCACCGTTACATGTAGTCCTGCCGCCTGACTGATTACTTCAAGATCACCGTTAAACTCGCTTTCAATCGCTTCTATCATCGCTTCATACTTGAGTTTGTATGACCGACGCATCTTTCTAATATGACGCAGCAAGTCGCCTTCTCGAACAAAATCCGCCAAAGCTTCTTGTGTATGAGACGCCGTGTCTCCAGTGAGCGCATCTTTAATCTCAAGACACTTCGCCACCAGACTTTCTGGCACCACTAAGTAGCCTAAGCGGAGTCCGTTGAACATGACTTTACTCAGCGAACCAACATAAATGATTCGGTCATCAAACCCGAGTTTACCCGCTAAGCCTTGCATACTGGTGTAAGGGCGATGTGCAAACTGAAACTCACTGTCGTAGTCATCTTCAATAATCCAAGACTGATTTTTGTTGGCCCAATCGATTAGCTTGAGGCGTTGCTCGGTATTAAGTGTTGTGCCCATTGGGTATTGATTGCTTGGAGTGACATACAGAGCCTTAGCATTACTGGAGAGCACTTTTTCAATATCAATACCGACCTTTTCACGGACACTTACGCCATCTAACTCTAGCCTCAACAGATCGATAATTTTATGCACTTGTCGATAACCGGGCTCTTCCACCAGGATTTTGTCGCCCATCGCCAACGTCGCCATCAAACCAATTGAAATGGCTTGCTGCGCACCAGCAGTAATGATGATTCTATCGACACTACAATGAACTGAACGACTGCTTGCTAGATACCCGGTCAACGCTTCCCTCAAGGCCAAGCTTCCCTGAACCTCTTGATTGCCCGCAATGTTCTGACGTGCAGAGTGGCGTTGCAACAGCCTCTGCCACTTAGCATAAGGGAACGCATCTAAGTCAGGGACTCCTGGGGCAAAGCTGCGGTTAATGTCGTTAGGTGTCGCTATATTTGCACTCGGCTTACTTATTACGTGCCTAACCTGTACATCCTGAACACTGTTTGGCTGAGACAAACTGAGAAAATGCTCCGGCTGTTCAACCGACACGTAAAAACCCGAGCCTTGCCTGCTCTCTATGTAGCCTTCCGTAACTAACTGTTCATACGCATAGATCACTGTGTTTCGACTTACTGTCAGTTCTACGGCCAGCTTGCGTGTTGAAGGTAACTTACTGCCTTTACTCCATAAACCTTGAACGATCTTCTCTCTTATCGCGTGGAACAAGGCGGTTTGACGCGTGTCGTGTTGTTTGTCTAACTGTAGGTCACCGACATCAATAGGCTGCATAACTGGATCCAAATAGTGTTTAAAAGTGGCTCTATTTAATAGACCAGTTAATCGCTACATTAATCAAAAGGCAATGATTAAGGAGCGATTATGTTATCTAACACGAAAAGAACCACGATTAAAAAAGGGGCTCACAAAGCCGTATTTGAACAAGAGAAACTGCACCAAATTATTGATGAGAGCTTAATCGCACACATTGCATTGCAAGGCGAACAAGGCCCAATGGTTATCCCGATGCTCGCGTGGCGAGTGGATGACATGGTCTACATTCATGGGGCTAAAAACAGTCGCTTACTGAAAGGGCTAAAGAAAGGAGAACCAACCTGCTTAACGTTCACTCTGTTCGATGGTTGGGTATTGGCTCGTTCGGCATTTCATCACAGTGCGCACTATCGTTCTGCAGTGGTACTGGGGTCTTTTTCAGTTATTGATGACAACCAAGAAAAGGATCGCTTGCTGAATATCTTTATTGAGCAAATCGCACCGGGAAGAACCGATGAAGTCAGGCTAAGTAATGATAAAGAGCTCACCGCAACCGAGCTATTGGCGATCCCTTTAACAGAAGCCTCCGTGAAAATTGGTAAACATGGCGTGAATGATGATAAGACTGATATGGATATCCCAGTCTGGGCTGGCGTATTACCTTATCGAACGGTAGTAGGGCCACTAGAAACAGTGCCAGAGCAAGAAGGTATTGTTGAAACACCTGATTACCAACAAGCCTATGGTGAACGTTGGTATCAGAATTAACACACGAAGATGGTCAACCAAGAATAGTTGTATACAATCTGGCGTATCAAAAATTTAGCATAATGAAATTCTGTCGCCAGATGATGAACACGAATAAGGACACTCTTCCACTTCAAGGCTTGCTCAATGGTATTGGGCAAGTCTATTTCACACCATCTGCTGTAACATCCCTTTTGTTATTGCTAGCTATCTCTATTGAATCAATTCCACTGGCTTGTTTAACTTTACTCGGTGCCAGCTGCTGCTACACATTAGCTCGCTATACCCATTACAGCATTAACACCAACAACAAACCAACTCATGATCTTAACAGTGGTATGTATGCGTTAAATGGCGCACTGATCGCTTTGTTCATTGGTAACTTCTTTGGGGTCACCCCAATACTAGCGGCTGTGACAATCTTAGGTGCCCTACTCACCGTGCCAATCGCTAAAATAGTGTTTAGCTTTAAAAAGTACCGCGGTTACACCAGCGCCTTCGTTATTACCTCTTGGGGAATTTATGTTGTCCAATCAACCTTCGAGCTTTCTGCATTTTCAACATCAAGCATTGCGTTGATGCCACTCATTGATATCGGTACAGATGTGAAAAACTACTTACCAACGTTTGTGGTGACCATGCTAAAAGGGATCAGCCAAGTCAGTTTTATCAATAATGAGTTTTCCGGATTAGTTATCTTGGTCGCAATCGCACTGAACAGCTTCATGCACGCTGTTTGGATACTGCTTGCGGTGTTAATCAGTACCCTATTTAGCTCTTTGATTGGTGCTGACAATGAATTAATCTCCCAAGGGCTGTATGGCTACAACGCCATTCTTGCAACTCTAGCACTTGTGCTCTATCCACGAATTCCTTGGCCGCTAATCCTATTAGGCATGCTGTTGAGTTGCCTTATTACCCTAGGCTTTCACACCTTGGCACTGCTGCCATTAACAGCGCCTTTCATTTTGAGTACTTGGGCTGTGGTTTACTTATCAGGCTTGTTACAGAAACGAAGTCTAGCCTAAAAACATAAACTATAGATCCGTCCAAAACCTCTCGACATATTGCTTTGGCGTTAAACCTCGATGTTTCTTAAACATTCGATTGAAGCTGGCAGTATTGGTATAGCCTAAGCGTTTAGCGACATCTTCAATGGGCAATTTATAACTCAACAATTCCACCGCAACATTACTCAATGCATAACCCATTATGGTAGAAAAATTGACACCCCGTTTGTGTAAACGTCGCTGAAACTGCTGCTCAGATAACCCCAGAAGGCTAGAAACTTTATGCAGAGTCGGCAAACCGAAATGGCGGCTGTAGTTGATCATCTCATAAGTCACCTTATGTTCATCACCGGCATCTGGCATATTGAGGTAGTTGTCTAGGTCGTGAAAATTCATCGCCAGCCCCATTTTACCTACACTTGGCGATTGATTAATAGACAACCTCAACTCACTCCGTATCCAAACCTCTGTACGAGGTTGCCCCCATTGAATCGTACAACCGAAATACTCATGGTAGAGATCAACGTTATCTCGATGGCCGGCAATTGATACCGCCATGGGTTTAAAACCATCCCCTAAATAACGGCGCAAAATCTTCATAATGAAAATGGCCACTCTTATCGAGTCATGTACTTTGCCCGTTTCCGTGTAAGCGGGATTGTCGTAGCACCATTTAATCATGGTTCCGACTTGAGCACCGTATAAGAAAGCACCCGACTGTAAACAATGCAGTCCGATGTTGACTCTGCGGATCGTCGACGCAAGATCGTGACCAGAAAAAAACCAATTGGTTAACGGGCCTAATCTTTCAATATCTACACGATCAGCCAATTTCAATATGATATCCGGATCATTAGTTTGCTCTTCAAGTAGACCATACCATTTGTCCACTTCACTAACGGGAATAAGGTTCATCGGGTTATTAAACACCGATTTAGGAATACCTAATTGCTCGGTATTCACGGCCTTATTGGTCATTGCGTATTGATAAATACCCAAAATACCCAATGCTCTTAAGAAGTTACAGTTGTTCATTAGCCCCCTACCTAGAAGTTACTATTACAGATCAAATCATATTGACACCATTATTAAAGTAATTGGTAAATTTTCAACCTCTAAATCTGATATCAATCACACTCGGCGCTCAATTTAACCTAGGGTTTATCAATGAGTTTACTTAGTGTCCCATTTGTCGGAACAGGTGCAGATACTGCACTACACGTCGTGGCTGGCGTAGTGTTGGTCGCAACCATCGCGGCAGCATGTTACGGGTTCTGGCGTGTTCATGAATTACCAATCAATAAAGCTCACAGTAAAGATCATCATCAGCTGGGTTTGATTACCGCATTAACATGGATTGGTTTCGTATGGCACTGGGTATGGGTACTCGCTGTAATCTTGGCATTTGTTGATATGGAAAAAGCCATCATCAACCTAAGAGATACATGGAAATCTCCGGCAGCACCGAAGGAACAGGCAACGACCGACAAGCAAGATGAGGAGAGCCAAGTATGTTAGAAGGCTTAGCAATTTGGGCACTGTTCATTTATTTACTCAGACTTATTGGTATGCCTTGGAACAAAGGCACCAAAGCATTCGCGTACCTAGGTGGTACATCTTGGCTATTGTTTGTGTGGGTCGGCCTACTCAACTTTACTCCGATGGATTTATCGGGCGGTTCGGTTGTTCAGTCTCCGCACATTCAATTGCGTCCAGACTCAACCAATGTGTCGGGTAAAACAACGAAAGTCCATATCCATCCCAACCAAGATGTGACAGAAGGACAACTGATCTATGAGATTGACGACACCAAATATGTGATTGCAAGAGACAAAGCAAGTGTTCAACTTGAGTCAGCAAAGGTCGCTTTAGACACGGCTCGCCAAGAAGTGAGCATTGCTAAAGTTAGCTATCGCTCAGCGCTAGAAGACATCAAAGCTTCAATTGCACAAATTGAGTCAGCGAAAACAGACTTAGTACTGCAATCAAAAACGCTTGATCGTTACCAGAAGCAAAACAGTGTCGTACAACACACAATCACTGAAACTGACATCGACCAACAAACGGCAAAGGTAGATTTGGCGACTCACAATTTGACTACGTTAGAATCTCAACTGAGCAAGAAAGAAGTCGATGCAGAAAACGCGAAACTCGACATTCACAAAGCCGAAACTAACGTTAGTAAACAACAAACAGAAGTGGATTCAGCGAAAGCAACCTTGGCTCAAGCACAATGGGATCTTAACAGCACCAAAGTCACGGCACCGACTGACGGCTTTGTAACGAACTTTATTCTTCGTGAAGGTCAGCGCGTTTCAATGATGCCTCGTATTCAAATGTACACCGAAGAGAAGTACGTGCTAATGCGAGTTAACCACCAAGCGATTCGTAATATTAAGGTCGGCCAACCAGCAGAATTTGCGACGGCGGTTTACCCTGGCAAGATATTCTCGGCAACCGTAGAAGGTATTGTTGAGGCGACGGGTGAAGCACAGGCGAGCTTGCTCGGTATCGATGAACAGGTGCGTGTCACCACAGGTCGAAACCTTCAGAACAAGCACCACTTTGTACGTTTAAAGATCGATGAAACAGAAGGCTACGATATTCCTGTTGGTTCTGTCGGGTTAGCGTGGGTAAGTGGTGAGAAACCGATTAGCTTCATGGCGTTCCTAGATGTAATACGCGGGATCATCATTAGAATGAAGTCTCAGCTGTACTTCTTCTACTCTATCTAATACGCCTGATAAACAAAACAAGACTAAACCCGTGCGATTTCAGATCGCACGGGCTTTTTGGGTTGCTTGCTTAAAATTCCATATTTTTAGGCGTAGGAAGAGTCCATAGAAGGCAAAGAACTCAGAGACACGTTGTGCTCGCCTTTCTTCTTATCTCATCTCATCTCATCTCATCTCATCGCGACACTAGATCATCAACACCTAGATCACCCAACACTATCATCAAATTGCAAATCGCAATTGCATAATGCGACAGGATAATTCTAAAACGCGAATAAAACACCCAAATACGCACCAAATTGCTATTAAACAGCCTATATTCGAGGTTTTAAAAGTTGGCACGCTACCTGCAATGTATAAATCGACCCTTCTTAAGCCGAGGGTCACCTAGCCAACTGACGTTGTTAGTGAACCTTATTCTTGTTCACAAAATATATAAGCCAATTGCGGTTATTGCGATTGGCTATTTTTTTGCCTGCCGTTTGGCTAACCGCCCACCTCTCGATACAGACACCCATTCAATCGCATAACAATCAACATTCATAGCCAACTATCGATAGCAGATACCCAACACGCTATGGAAAACGTTTTCTATTTATTTTCATGAAATAAATGGAGAAAATAACCCTATGTTTTACAAGGCATTTAAAATGATAACTGATTCTCAAGCGCCTTTATTGACAAAATTAGCATTGACTATGTGATTTATATCACCATAATGCGCACGTTTGCCTGCAATACGGCGACCGTTAATTTTAATTTTGATCATTTGCGGAGGTAAAAAATGGCTGCTGATAATAACTACAGTCTAGGGCCGGTTCCTACATCGGCTAGGAAAGGAGTCGCTTCACTCACCATGGTAATGCTTGGACTCACTTTCTTCTCTGCAAGTATGTGGACAGGTGGTTCACTCGGGACAGGCCTCTCATTCAATGATTTCTTCCTCGCCGTTCTCATCGGTAACCTAATTCTTGGTATTTACACTTCTTTTCTTGGCTACATCGGCTCATCTACTGGCCTCTCCACTCACCTCCTAGCTCGTTTCTCTTTCGGTACAAAAGGCTCATGGCTTCCTTCTGCTCTACTTGGTGGTACACAAGTAGGTTGGTTTGGCGTCGGTGTAGCAATGTTCGCAATTCCGGTACAGAAAGCCACAGGCATTGATACCAACACTTTGATTATTGTGTCAGGTCTTTTGATGACGGGTACGGTGTACTTCGGTATTAAAGCGCTAATGGTGCTTTCAGCGATTGCTGTTCCAGCGATTGCTATTCTAGGTGGTTACTCAGTGTTGACTGCGGTAGACAGCGTTGGCGGACTAGAACAGCTACAACTGATTGAGCCAGAAACTCCAATGGACTTTTCAATGGCCTTAGCAATGGTTGTAGGTTCATTTGTTAGTGCGGGTACGCTAACGGCCGATTTTGTTCGCTTTGGTAAAAAGCCAGCAAGCGCAGTATTGATTACTATGGTTGCATTCTTCATCGGTAACTCGCTGATGTTTATCTTCGGCGCAGCCGGCGCAGCAGCGACAGGCCAATCAGACATTTCAGATGTGATGATTGCACAAGGACTACTGCTTCCAGCGATCATCGTGCTTGGCTTGAACATCTGGACAACCAATGAAAACGCACTTTATGCATCTGGCCTTGGTCTATCTAACATTACTGGTCGCTCAAGTACTACAATGTCTATCATTAACGGCATCATCGGTACGATTTTCGCGCTTTGGTTGTACAACAACTTCGTAGGTTGGTTAACCTTCCTATCGTTGGCGATTCCACCAATTGGTGGCGTAATCATCGCTGACTTCTTCGCAAACCGTAAACGTTACAAAGATTTTGCAAATGCAGAGTTCCAAACCGTTAATTGGGCTGGCATTATCGCGGTAGCAACAGGCGTAGCCGCTGGTCACTTCCTTCCTGGCGTTGTTCCTTTGAACGCAGTGTTAGGTGGTGCAATCAGTTACCTCGTGCTTAATCCTCTATTGAACAAAAAAGCTCTGAAATCTCAGGCCGCTTAAGGACACACTATGACAACCTTATTAATCAAGAACGCGAAACTTCAAGACCAAGAGGGCTTGAAACAGATTCTGATTGAAAATGGTCAATTTTCTCGCATTCTCGATAATGACGCACAAATCAATCATCAAGGTGACATCCTTGATGCTGAAGGTGGCATTGCAGTTACACCGTTCTGTGAACCGCACATTCACCTAGATACCACTCAAACCGCTGGTGAGCCTAACTGGAATATCTCTGGCACTTTGTTTGAAGGTATTGAGCGTTGGGCTGAGCGTAAAGAACTGCTATCAATTGAAGACGTAAAATCGCGTGCGAAGCAAACACTGAAATGGCAGATCGCTAACGGTGTTCAACACGTGCGTACTCACGTTGACGTATCTGATCCAACGTTAGTTGCGTTAAGAGCGATGGTTGAAGTTCGTGAAGAGATGAAAGAGTGGGTCAACATTCAGATCGTCGCATTCCCTCAAGAAGGCATTCTTTCATACCCGAACGGCAAAGAGTTGCTTGAAGAAGCAGTGAAGATCGGCGCTGACGTTATCGGTGCTATCCCACACTTTGAGTTCACCCGTGAATACGGTGTTGAATCTCTGCATTACGTATTTGAACTTGCACGTAAATACGACTGTCTCATCGACGTTCACTGTGATGAAATCGACGACGAACAGTCTCGCTTTGTTGAAACACTCGCAGCCCTTGCTCATAAATTTGAGATGGGTGAGAAGGTAACAGCAAGCCACACGACTGCGATGGGTTCTTACAACGGTGCTTACGCTTCTCGCTTGTTCCGTCTATTGAAGATGTCTGGTATCAACTTCGTAGCAAACCCGTTAGTGAACATTCACTTACAAGGCCGTTTTGACGATTACCCGAAACGTCGTGGCGTGACTCGTGTGAAAGAGATGCTAGCAGCAAACATCAACGTTTGTTTTGGCCACGATGATGTGTTTGACCCGTGGTACCCACTGGGTACAGCGAACATGCTTCAAGTTCTGCACATGGGACTGCACGTAACACAGGTTATGGGCTACGACCAAATCAACAACTCGCTTGATCTGATCAGCAAAAACTCTGCTCGCACATTGAACATCCAAGACAACTTCGGTATCGAAGAAGGTAAGCCAGGTAGCCTACTGATTCTTCCTGCTGACAATGGCTTTGATGCAGTGCGTCGCCAAGTACCCGTGCAGTATTCAGTGCGCCACGGTAAGGTGATTGCAGAGACTCAGCCAGCGAAAACAAAAATTAACTTAGATCAGACTGAAGATATCAACTTCAAGCGTTAATATCGTCTATACTAATCATGAAAAGGAAGCTTAGGCTTCCTTTTCATTTTGTCACAGCGTGTAATTTTATAAAACTATCAGCTGTTCTAGGTGATTTTTGTTAACAAGCACAACATGACAAAAAAACTCGCTGATTTCTCAATCAATGAGTGTACAACCGGAAAGACTGTGTTAACATGCACTCGCTCTGTTAGCCGGAGTTATTTAAGTTAGATGAATAGTAAAAAATGACATGTAAAATCGTTACCCGTTTTTGTAAGTAGTTTTTCCTTATTTCTTAGCAATATTAAATAATTCAATTATCAGCGCATTGCAGTAATGCAATCAACAATTTAGAAAATTTATGAATAAGGGACAAATTATGTCTAACACAAATACTGGCACTGTAAAATGGTTTAACGAAGAGAAAGGTTTCGGTTTCATTTCTCAAGACAACGGCGGTGCTGACGTATTCGTACACTTCCGTGCAATCGCTTCTGAAGGCTTCAAAACTCTGAAAGAAGGCCAAAAGGTTTCTTTCGAAGTTGAAAACGGTCAAAAAGGCCTACAAGCAGCAAACGTTGTTGCTCAATAATTAGCTTTTAGCTAAAAAGAATTTTAAAGCGCTGATTTTTATCGGCGCTTTTTTGTATCTGCTTATAAATATTTCCACCTCCCTTCTGTATACAAAGCTTCACTCGTTTCACTCTTATCAGCGCAAGTCCTCTAAATCAAAGTTCTCCCAATTCAAGCTCTACCGTCAATTTACTTCGCTACATAACAAACCACTTTAAGGTCACTGAGTCCACCTTTTGCCAAAGGCTTTGATAAAAAATTCAGCCTATGTCCCATGGTGAATAACTAAAAATATGATTAAAGAACAATCTATTAGATTCCATTTATCAATGCGCAATCGATATTCATAATAAAAATGAGTTATTTATCCAATCCTCATCCATTAATCATATAATTTTTAAAGCAAAGACCTGCGAAATCCGCTAACCTTGTCGACAAGTGGCTTGAGTTAGTTTGGTATCTGCAGTAACAATAATGAAAAAAGACGAATTCCAGAAATCCACCGCTAATCTAAAAAAAGCGGTACCTCTTATGATGAAGAATAGGGTGTCCACCACACCTGCAAATTACGCACTTTGGTACACCTATGTCGATAATGCTATCCCGCAGCTAACTAAAGATATGGATGGTGTTTTAGAACACTACGGCATTTGCCCTCCAGCTGTTGGTGAACAGCTTTACAACAATTATGTTGCGAGTAAATCCGAAACCAATATCAACGACCTTCGCGCTAATTTGGAGTTGTTAGTTTCCGAAGTTTCTAACTCGATGAACGACACACTGACCGACACCTCTGCTTTTTCGGAAATGATAGATAAAAGCTTCGAAGATTTAGCTCGTGTTGATAATGAAAGTTTATCGATCGACGAAGTCATGTCTTTGGTTCGTCAGCTAGTTTCTGAGTCTCGTCATATTCGTCACTCTACTCAGTTTCTAAACTCTCAGCTGAACTCTGCTACATCAGAAATTACCAAGCTTAAAACCCAGTTGGTGGAAGTTCAGAAAGATGCGCTCTTTGACAGCACAACGACACTCTATAACCGTCGCTCTTTTGACCGTGATATAGAAACCTTGTGTGAAGCGAAACAATCTCTATGTTTGATCCTTCTTGATATCGATCACTTTAAAAACTTCAACGACACTTATGGCCACTTGTTTGGCGATATGGTTCTTAAAGGGATTGCTCGCAAGCTGAAGCTAAGTTGTCGAGAAGGTATTTCTGCCTATCGATTTGGCGGTGAAGAGTTCGCACTCATTGTACCTAATAAGTCTTTACGTATTGCTCGCCAACTCGCGGATACTAATAGACGCTCTCTAGAGAAGCTGTCGATTAAAGACCGTCGCAGTGGTGAACAAGTCGGTAGTATCACCGCATCGTTTGGTGTAGCTGAACTTGAACCCGGAGAGTCAGCGCAATCGCTGATCGAAAGAGCCGATAAGCTGCTTTACGAAGCAAAATCACTGGGACGTAACCGAGTAATGCCTTTGTAAGACACACCATCACTGCTCGTATCGACATATTAGTCGGCTCGTATTGAAACTAGAAAGCCCCAAAGACATTATCTTCGGGGCTTTTTCTTTAGCTGTATAAATTGATTTAGCTACCTAGGGTTCACCGTTAGATCTGGAAGCAGTAATTCAGGCAGTAATCTTCACCACTCTTTGCTCTGAACTCTTTATCTTCGCTGCATGCCTTTGGTTTGCCCTTTGCATCACCTTGAATCAAACTGATCCAGTGGCGCATCGCTGCAATGGTCTCTTCTCGCATTGTGGTTGTTGCTTCCATTGGTGATTGGCCAAACGTGGTGCATGACTCCAACTGAATATCATCGATTTCTACCAGTTCAATACAACCTGTCCCTTTATGGCAACCAAACATCACCTCTAGGTGGCTTCCACTACCATCTCTGAACAAGATAGAGTCTGGGTCATTCTTCTCACCCATGTACGCTACAAACTGTTTAGGATGCTTTAGACCGCTGTGCTGACCATCTTTAAAGTAAGCCATGATATGACGGTAATCTACTACATAGCTGGTTACGTCTTGATGTGAGCCATTCTCTAGTGGGAATAGTCGATCAAGCAGCTGCTTTGCTTTCACTTGCTTTTCAGTTTGCTGGTTTGCACTGATTGTCTCCACGGCAAAGACAGCTTCAGCGATAAATGGCTTTGATTGTTTTTGGATTTCTGTTTTATCGAATGTAAGCATATTCATAGTCTTTCCCTCTTGACCAGTCCGGTGATAACCACCGATTTCTACAGCAAAAATGTGTCCTAGAGCAATTATTCCAAACTAACGTTTAATTTATTTGTCACTTTGTGAATTGCTTAGTTTGTAGATTAGCGCTTTTTTACATACAATTTCACAACAAAAATTTTACAATGTGAATTTTACAAATATGGCCTTGTCAAAAAGTTTAGTTCGTCAGTCACACTTCCTAGGTACTAAAATACGTAACCTAAGAAAACGTAACCATTTAACGATGGAAGATCTGTCTGCGCGTTGTATTAGAATCAACCCAGAATACGCACCTTCCGTTTCTTACCTTTCAATGATTGAACGCGGAAAGCGGGTTCCAAGCATCGATATGCTGGAAGTGATTGCGCAGGTCTTTCAGAAGAACCCAACCTGGTTCCTCGACGATGAATCTGAACAACAAGCCATTGCCCCTGATAAAGGGAATCGTGGTGGGATAAGTGGCATGGCACTCGAGCCTAGCTTTCTTTTCTCCAACGACATCCTGCAAATTGCGATTCCTGAGATGCTGTCACAAACGGGGATTTCAGGCCGTCAGTTTGCACACCTCTTGATTAGGGCACACCAAGAGAGCAACCAGAACCACTTCCCTGACCTTGAACGCGCTGCAGAGGAAGTTGGCCTAAAACGTCTCAACCTCAGCGTAGAAGACCTTATAGACATCGCTAGAACCCTTGGAATCAACATCCGTTGGGTAACGCGAACGCCGCAAGACGTAGTTGATGAGCTCGGTATTAATGCCAAGCAACTGGTTACATCATTCTTTGAGCCTCCGGGTACAATCTTCTTAAACGAGATTCTTAAAGAATACCCAACTCGCCTGAAATACGACCTCTCGGTTTATATTGGCCATTGCATTTTGCATAGCAAAGAAGGATTAAAGAGTGTGTTGTCGGTCGGTAACAACAATACATGGGATGACAATCAAGTCTCAGGCTCTTCCCAGCTCAACTCTCAAGACATTCTTCAAGCATGGCGTGACTTTGAATCCAGCTTCTTTGCTGGCGCTCTGTTATGCCCGAAAGTCCCGTTCAGACAGCTGCTCGACCGTACTGGTTACGAAATCGACGTTCACCAAAGAGCAGGGGTTTCCCCCTCTGTTGCGATGCGTCGAATGACGGTAGTATCGCCCTACCCTCACTGGCACTATTTTGATGCTTATGGGCCGGGGAAACTCAAGGCGGTGTACCGCGGGAACGGGATTCCATTGCCTTGGGGAAATATGAGAACAGTCGCTGACCCATGTCAACATTGGGCTGTGTTCCGTCGATTATCTGAACCCCGAGCGGGTAGCTCTGCTCAAATCTCCATTTTAAATGTGGGTGATGAGCCAAGAATCTACTGTTGTGAATCCATCAATATGACGGATCCTGCGGGTAACAATCGCGTTTTGTGTGCTGGTATAGATCTCAATCCAGCGATTGATGCTCAAGGTGGTAATTCGAGAGAAATAGCAGAGCAACTTAAGGCGTCATGCGTCAACAATGGCGGCTCTGTAGCAATACCGCGTAACATCAAGAAAGATCTCACGACAATAGCCAAGATTCTAAATATAAATTGGATTGAACGTGGGATAGAGACAGAGGCGAGGCTTATCTGCTCCAGAGGTGGAGAATGCCCACGCCAACCAAGCTGTTATTCTAAGTGTGGTGGGTAAAAAGTAATAACAAAAATAGAACCTAAAATTCAGGCAAAAAAAAACCAATCACAAAAGGGTGATTGGTCATATATTTTGTGTGAACAATAAAGGTTCACTAACAACGTCAGTTGGCTAGGTGACCCTCGGCTTAAGAAGGGTCACCGTTACTAATGCAGCATGCGTACCAACTTTTAAAATACGTATTTACTACGCATCTGGACACGTATTAGCCTTAAATTCTTGTTTGTTTTGCAAACTGGAATTGCAAATTGCAAGAATCCACAAAAATGCTAGTGATTATGTTGTTATTAATAAATTATTAAAGATTCATTACCCTTCCCAAAATTGCCGTATTTCCCATAGGTTCAATCACTTTAAACAGCGATTAACCTCTCCTAGGTTATTCAACATAAACGGTTACTAAACATAAACAACGCCCATAAAAAAACGCGAACATTGAAATTCAATATTCGCGCTTATTTGAGTTAGATAGTCACTAATTAACGAGAACTCTCCTAAAAAGCATTCTCGTCATTGGGCCTCTATAGTCTATCTAGAGACTCTATTTCTGAGGAGCTGGCTTAGAGCGGCTTCTCGATGGTGAAGGTTTGTTGCCCGCCGGCTTATTTGACGACTTGCTTGGACCATAGCTACCGCCGTAGCCGGACTTCTTAGGCTTGCCTGCAGGTTTACCCGCGTTGTTTGACTTACCAGTACCGTTAGATTTACCCGCACCGCTTGGTTTGCTCAGCGTGTTCTGAGAACCCGCGTTATTTGCAGCAGGTTTATTGCCCGCATTGCCGCGTTTAAAGTTACTGCCATTGTTTCTTACTGATTTATCTTCACCAGTCGCGGTTGAATTGTTTTCAGTTGGCTTCTTTCCAGACGTTGGCTTACGCTTTGGCGCAGACCCTGTACCCGGTACGTGACGCTTATTCTTACCTGCTGGCTTGTGACCACGAGCGTTGTCACCAGAACGTTGACCGTCTGCGTGTTCACGTGGTTGTTTCGCTTTCTTCGGCTTCTTCGGCTTCTTAGGCTTGATTGGACGTGTATCCAAACGAGACTCAGGCAGCTTGTTTACTGGCGAGAAGCCTTCAAGCTCACGACGCTCTAGCACTTGTTGAATAAGACGTTCAATACCGAACAGCTCACCCACTTCATCAGCACAAACCAATGAAATCGCTTTGCCTACTTCACCAGCACGGCCAGTACGACCAATACGGTGTACATAGTCTTCTGATACATGTGGAAGATCGAAGTTAACCACTTGAGGCAGTTGTGGGATATCGATACCACGTGCTGCGATGTCTGTCGCTACAAGTACTCGAACCTTACCCGTTTTGAAATTCTCTAGGGCTTTGGTACGTGCGCCTTGGCTCTTATTACCGTGAATAGGCGCCGCTGTGATGTCTTGCTCTTCAAGGAAACGAGCAAGCTTATTTGCACCGTGTTTTGTTTTACTGAACACCAGCACTTGTCGCCAATCATTATCTTTGATCAGCTTCGCTAGCATTGCGCTCTTTTTCTTTTTATCTACTGGGTAGATGCTTTGCTCAACGGTTTTAGCCGTAGAGTTTGCAGGACTGACCGAGATCTCTACTGGGTTATTCACCAAGCCTTTTGCCAAGCTACGGATATCGTCAGAGAAGGTTGCAGAGAACAATAGGTTCTGACGCTTCTTAGGTAAGAAAGCCAAGATCTTACGGATGTCACGGATGAAACCCATGTCTAGCATGCGGTCCGCTTCATCTAACACTAGGATTTCTAGTTGGTCAAAACGCACGGCATTTTGGTTATATAGGTCAAGTAGACGACCCGGCGTCGCCACCAACACATCACTACCTTTACGCAGTTTTTGCATCTGAGGGTTAATCTTCACACCACCAAACACAACCGTAGAAGTAAGTGGTAAGTTAATACCGTACTTCACTACGCTGCCATTTACTTGCGCAGCAAGCTCACGAGTTGGCGTTAACACGAGCGCACGAACTTGGTTCTGACGTACGCGAGAGCCTTTTGATAACATTTCAAGAATAGGTAGCGTGAAGCCTGCAGTTTTACCTGTACCTGTTTGAGCAGCGGCCATAACATCTTTGCCCGTTAGGACAGCTGGTACGGCTTTCTCTTGTATTGGTGATGGCTTATCGTAACCTTGTGCTTCAATAGCTTTAAGGATAGGTTCAGAAAGGCCAAGGGAGGTAAAACTCATAGATTATTTTCTCAGTTGAATAACATTTAGTATGAGCAACGCGTTAAAAAGTGCGTTGCTTCAGCTTTTGCTCGCTAAATACATTGATATGGAGCAAAGCGCGGTATTCTGAGGCTTTTCCCCACATTCAGCAACTAAATTCTAATCGCAGCTCAAATTCAACCTAGATAACTTGTCGCTTCTGTTCGTACATTTTTTCATCAGCCGCTTTCAAGAGCGCATCGACATCATTGTAGTTGTTATTATGAATAACCCAACCAACACTAATTCGAAGATAGATAGAGTGCGCCTCGTAAACAACTGGTGCCGCGCATATCGTCTTTCTTAGTTTAGTGACGATCGAAGATACGTGTTGATCATCGATGATGCGTGGCAATAAAACTAAGAACTCATCACCGCCTATCCTTGCGACGATATCTGAAACTCGTAGTTCACTCCTAATTCGGTTTGCACACTCGATCAATACCTGATCGCCAGCTGCATGACCATAAGTGTCATTGATCGCTTTAAACCCATCGAGGTCGATATTTACAACGGCAAACGTTCTCGCTCGCTGTTTTTGAGTAGTTTTAAAGGCCTGCTTGAGGCTATACATAAAGTATCGACGATTCGGTAACATCGTTAGCTCATCATGCATTGAGCGGCTATCTGCAATGCGGTACAGACGATAAATAGTAAAGAAGGCAAACGCCAGCACTAACATTATTGAGTAGCCCACCAGCCTTACCGCTTGGATTCGGTACCAAGGCTCATCCATCAATACATGTTCGTTACCGGAGAGAGCAAGATACCAACCACCGTATGGGAAGCTTACCTGTTCGGTGGCAAACGCATTATCGAACACATTCTGAGTGCCATAAAAGACAGCGCCATCTTTACCTGAACTGTTTGCGCCGCGAATCGCGAGTTGATACTTGTTCTCGATCTTCCCGATTCCGACATCTTCAAACAGTTCATCTAAGCCAATAACAGCACTGGAGACACCCCAGTAATCTTGATTGAAAGGCGGATCTCGAAAGATCGGGGTGCGCGTAATGAGGGCTTGCCCACCTTGAAACAATTCAAAAGGACCAGCAATAAAGGTGTTACCAAGATTACGGGCTATCTCAACGGACTCCCATTGGTCTGGGTAATCACGATAATTAATACCGAGAATCTGCTCATTACCTTCCAGCGGGTAAACAAAATTTAGAATGTCGTCTTTGGCGAGTCCGATAAGTCGAATATGGAAGCCATCTTGAATAATATTCTCAGCAATCTTATCCCAATTTTTCACCTCACCATCGGGGTTGATGGTCACTAAGGTCGAGAAATTATTGAGGATATACATATCTGACACGATCGCGGCTTCAATCCGAGAACGAATAATGGATAGTTGCTTTTTTGCCTGTGAATACGATTCGTTTTTAAGAAAAGTTAATTGCTTGGCATGAAAGAACTCTATTGCGCTTACTATCGCAAGGAAAAAAAGAAAAGCTACTACTCTGGCAGACCACTGCTTGCTAGAACCACTTGGCATTTACGAACCTCTAACACTATTGTTCTATATACTGCCTTATAACGGCTCATTTCTGGCTTATTGCTCCAGTATGCCGCTAAGTCATTAAAAATCCATACTAACGTCGACTATCTATCAAATATTGAGTGATCCATCACTTCAAAATTCTTTACTAAACGAATGGTTTAATCAAAAAGGGTTAGTGAACCTTATAAAGCTTACATTGTATTGACTCAATGCTTACATTAAAGGATTCATCAATGTTATTTTACATAGACTAATAATCAGCTTGGTACCTCACGACATGAAGTTAAAAACTATCACACTGTGTACATTGCTATCAGCCTCGGTTGCCGTTGCCGTTCACGCACAAGAAAACGTTCAAGCGCCAACCGCAGCGAGCGTTCAATCCCAAGCAGATTCGCTCAACTCTCAAGAACAATCTTTCAAGCAATCTGCTGACCTAATTCGCACCACCTACGAAAATCAACTTTACACTCTGCCTGCATTCAAAGAAGGTCACTACGGGCTGCGCATGTATCGCCAAACATTAGACGATAAGTATTCGGCTGCGGTGTGGAGTGACATGGCACGAGTGGCAAGCAAGCTCAGCACCCTGTCGAATGACGTTCAAACCATGGAACAAATCGTACTCTACTCAGAGAAGCGCGTTGCATCTTACATTGGTGATAATGATGAGCGCAGTGTTCGACGCTACAACATCACCAAACACATGCCTGAATACCTTTACCTTGGTGTTGACCTTCTAGGCTCTATGGCTCGTGCTAATGAATACGGTTTAGAACACAAGAACGATGCCAAGCTGCGCGAAATCATTCGTCGCTATGACTTCTCACGATACGTGACCAATGAAGACATGGTGAAAGCGTGGGCTGCTCAATTAGCGAATCAGGTTTACTGGTTGCGCCAACTGGGTGAGCAGGATGTCGTTGATGAGTTCGTCGATACCTTCAAAAAAGCATACCCAAACGATAAAGACAGAAAGCTTTCAAGCCAGCAATACGGCAATAAGATCTATGGTATGACGCATGTGATCTTTGGTGATTCAGAATATTACCAACATCAAGTAAGCGAACAAGATCATCAATGGATCTACGATTACTTCAGAGAAAACATCGATACGATTCTGCTGCGTGCGAAAGAAGATGTGATTGCTGAGGTTGGATTAACCTTCTTGTTGGCAGGTTTAGAAGATGACCCAGTTGTAGAGAAAACTCGACTCGCGATTCAAGCTTCAATCGATGAGAAACAAGGCATGATCCCTTCTATCACCGGTGATTTTGACCTTGAATACGGTGAACACCGCAACGTGCTAGCAATCATGCTACTCGATTGGCAGCAAGTGAATGAAGCGCCGACTTATGAGGGCAACCCTAAGGTGTTTACTAACATCCCTTACGGACTCATTAAAAACCAGCCGCAGAAAAACTAACAACATACCTAGCCTAGGTTAATCTAAGAACCTAAAAAGCCGCACACCTTTCGAGGTCTGCGGCTTTTTTAATTCTTTCCACACCATCACTTCGCTCTGGCTTAGGTTTGAGTTTGAGTTCAGAGGCAGACTTTGTTCATCACTATCGTGAAATCCCCTTCTGCGTAACCTTCTATTAAAGAAACATCCTCACAAAGCGTCTTACAAAAGCGATACACGCCCTGAGGGTGATAACTCATCAAGGTATTACGTGAAGGATATTGGCTTGAATTGAGAAGATTAAAAATCACCGTCTGATTCGCCAATTTATACATGCGAGTAATCATGTTTGTCAGATAATCAGAATCACGAGAGATGTAGTTCAGTGAACCACTCGCGATGACAATGTCGTGGGTCTCAAGGTTCATTTTGCTCATATCACCCGCCAAAAACCGACAACGATCTTCTGTATAGTTTTGCTTTGCCTTCTTAAGAAAACCTGCGTGTTGGTCAACGCCGGTATAAGATTGAATGCGATAGATGCTGTCGAGCAGCTCAAACAGCTCGCCATAGCCGCAACCCAAATCTAAAACACTCTTCTTTTCGAAGTCCGCTGCACGAGCTATCACTTCAAAGCGACACAACTGGCTCTCTTCGCTAGTCCAACCTAAAGCTTTAGCCTTGTCGCCATTCGAGCGGTTAGTCTGTTTTCGATGATAGCGATACACCTTCCAACGATCGAGCCAGTGCATTACGAGAAATCCACCCACACTTCACGACCACCAGCCAACTCTTGGTTATGATATTGCCATTGATATTGCGCGAGCAGCTTTTCGGTGAGCTCTAACCCTAGACCAAAACCCAAATGATTGTCTTCTACCGTGCCATCAGTGTTGTTGTTAACAATGGTGACTTTTGAACCCACTTGAACGATATCCACGGTACCGCTTCCTGTGTGCTGGAAAGCATTGCGAATCAAGTTGGTCAGCACGATTCGGGTTAGTCCAACTGGTAACTGGCATTGTGTGTCGTCGCTTTCAAGATTCACAACCACCGCTTTACCATTCAACAGATAGGTTAAATCGTGGGTAATCTGTTGTGACAGTTCGCCAAGATGTACGTTTTCCAGAGGCAGGTCTTTGTCTTGTTGTCGGGTGAGCCACAACAAAGTTTCTGTCAGGTCTGTCATGGTGAAACCCGCGCGCTTAATTCGGTCTATCACTTCAAGCTGCTTTTCTGGGCTCTTACCCTTTTGAATCAGCTTCTCTAGCAGTTCACTGTTGGTTCTTGTGACCGCAATAGGAGTACGTAATTCGTGGCTCGCATAACCCAAAAATTTCTGCTCTCGTTCTAAGCTGTTTTGAACTGAACTCAAACTATCACGAATGATGTGAGCCAAGGTGTTCAGTTCACTGAAGTGAAAATCTGGTGTCGGTTCATTGAGGTTATCTTTATCTAACGATTTGGCCCAGTTCTTTAGCCGCTCAACAGGCGATGCCACCTTACGTAACACCAAAACCAAGATAACGAAAAACAATACAATCGCACCCAATGCGGTCAATAAAATCATCACAAAGTGCGGAAGCCCGTCATCTTTCATAAATTGATCATGCCTTTGCGTAAACACCGCAGAAACATAACGAACCTCATCACCTTTCATTACCTTCATGGCGAAATAGCCTTTCTCGGGAGGTGAGAATATAGATTTGCCAATGATCATTTTGGTCATGCGGTTGAATTGGAGTTCGTTCTGCTTAAGGTTACTCTGAATACCTTGTGGTAAATCGTGCCACTGAGTTGCAACGGTAAACTCTTGATTAGTCATCGGCTTGCCTGGCTTCACCGCATCTTGTTGCGCTTGGGCAATCATAGAACCACGCATAGCGATATCCATCCCAGACACAAAGTAGTTTACACTCAATGCAGATAGAACCAGAATCGTCGTCACACCAGTGACCAGAATCGCCAATAAGACGTAGATCCTTAAACTTGGTCTGATCTTCATTCTTGTCGTAACTCCTTAATCGCAAAACCTTTGCCCGCAATAGTATGCAGTAGCTTATTGTCTTGTTCTGCATCCACTTGTTTACGCAAATTAAAGATGTGTACTTTCAAGCTGTTACTGTCTGGTTGGTCGTCGCCCCACACGCCCTGCATGATCGTCTCTCGTGAAACAGGATTAGGGCTAGATCGCATCAAAACTTCTAAAATTTTGAGCGCAGTTGGGGAAAGCTTGAGAGGTGAGTTCGCACGATAAGCTTGATGCTGTTTAAGGTCGATCTCGAGATCGCTCACTGATAAGCGGCTAACCTGACCACTGCGCCGCTTTGCCAATACTTGAGCTCGAACAATCAACTCTTCCATCGCAAATGGTTTGATCAAGTAGTCATCAGCCCCTTTTGAAAAGCCAGTCAGCTTATCATCAAGCGTATCACGTGCAGTCAGCATCAAAACGGGTGTATCAATACCCTGCGCTCTGAGATTCTCACACACCTGCAAGCCGTTCATTTTGGGCAAGTTGAGATCGAGAATTACTGCGTCATAGCGATTAGTTTCAATTAGATTGAGTCCAGCTAAACCATTTGCTGCATGATCACACTGGATATCTTCTAAATCGAGGTAATCAATAACAGCAGTGGCTAAATCAAGGTCGTCTTCAACCAAAAGCAATTGAAGCTTATCTGTGAGTTTATTAGTGACGGATTCTGCCATCATGACGACCTCTATTTTAGTTATATTGTGGCTGGTAATGCGCGGTTCTGAAATGCCTTGGCCTATGGTGCTTTGACTGTAAATGAACCTAAACAGATGCTGCTGAGACTAACTCGGCATCCACCCGTTAAATATCATCATTAGCTTAGCCATTGTTAAGCCGTTTGTTCAACGCCTTTGACTCGATTTGTGACTTTAAGAATCAGAGACTTAATCTCACACTGAATCATTAACAATGCTGGCGTCAGAATCAATGTAATAAACGTCGCAAACAAAATGCCATAGCCTAGTGCCGCCGCTGCTGGGATCAGGAATTGAGCCTGCAGAGACGTTTCACTTAATAGTGGCGTCAAACCTGCGAACGTGGTGACCGATGTGAGTAACACGGCTCTTAGTCGACCAGAACACGCTTCAACAATCGCATCGTGAACCGACTTGCCCTGCTCTTTGATTAGCTCATTGAAACGAGAAACCAACAACAAGCTGTCATTCACCACCACGCCACTCAACGCAAGGATACCGTTTAACGATAGGATACTGATTGTTAAGTCATTCCACCAGTGCCCTAAGATTGCCCCAACAATACCAAACGGAATCGCTGTCATAATGATCACAGGCTGAATGTAAGACTTCAGCGGGATAGCAAGCAGCGTGTAGATAGCAATCATGGCGAGTACAAACATGCTCATCATTGAACTCGCGGTTTCTTCTTGCTCTTCCGTTTCGCCAGCAAAGTCGACCGTTAGCCCCGGATATTGCGCTTCTAAATCGGGTACTAATGTGTCTTGCAACTGATGAACAAGCTCAGCAGGCGCAACCACCTCTTTGTCCAATACTGCACTGATGTACACAGCACGTTGGCTATCAATGCGTGTGATCTCTGATACTTGGTAATCAGAATATACTTTAGCGACTGTGCTCAAAGGCACCACGGTACCGTCGTTGGTCCTCACGCTCGATTGTTTGATATCCGCAATGGTTTGGCGATCCGATTCTGGGTAGCGCACACGGACTTTTACCTCATCCTTACCACGTTGGAACTGCTGAACAATATCACCACCAAACGCTTGCAATACTTGCTGTGAAAGACTTGCAGTATCAAAGCCTAACGCACGGCCTTGCTGTGTTAATTCAAAACGATACTGAGGCTCACCAAGATCCAAGTTATGGTCAATACCACTCACACCTTCAATCGCTTGCAGCTTGGTTAAGAACTCATTACCCGCTGCAGTAACGGATTCTTCATTCCACGCTTTCAGTTCTACTTTGAAGTTGTCGACCATCTCCATTTTAGACAAGATTTTGAGCTTCTTAACCCCTTCCATTTGGCCAACAGCCTCTTGCCACGCATCTGCAAACTCGTTCGATGTATAAACACTGTCGCTGTCCAATTCAATTTTCACTTGGCCTGAATCATCGGCATCGGCGATAACCTGAAGGCTAAGCAGTTCCGATTCTTCACCTTGAGCCCCGTATTGCGCCCTCAGAGTTTCATCCGTTTGTGTTGCCGCCGCTTCAAGCACTAACAAATTTTGTTGTGTTTGACCAAAGCTGGCGTCGTTTTGCATCGACATATCAGCAGTCACTGTGTCTCCCGGCATATCAGGGAAGAACGCCACACGAACCGCGCCTGTCATTGGTAATCCTGCTACTAAGATTAGTAGCGATAAGAAAACCATCACCACGGCGTAACGTAGTTTTAGTGCCCATTCAATCACAGGGCAGTAGATGCGCTTATTAAACCAACCTAATCCAGTATCGGCAGCATGTTGAACGCGAGCCCACAGCCCCTTCTTCTCGCTGCGCTTAGTATTAATGTGTGCAAGGTGCGATGGCAGAATGAATTTAGACTCAACCAAAGACAGCAGTAAACAGATAGTCACGACCGTGCCGAATTGAGCATAAATCTGCCCCATTTTGCCTTCAACGTTCGCGAGTGCTAAGAAGGCAACAACCGTCGTTAACACACCAAATATGGTCGGTGATGCCACTTTCATGGTGCCTCGAATGGTACTGCCTATCGAGTCGCCTTCTTCTTTGCGCGTGGAGTAGATACTTTCCCCGACCACTACGGCATCATCGACCACTATCCCGAGCGCCATAATGAAACCAAAGGTAGTCATTTCATTGATGGTTAACCCCATAAAGGTGTCGGTCATGAAGAACATGGTGCCAAAAAAAACAAACGGTAAGCCAGCGGCGACCCAGAAAGCGACACGCACGTTTAGGAATACCGCTAACACGATGAACACCAAAGCAATACCGGTGAGCGCATTCTTCATCAATAGGCTTAAGCGGTCTTTGATCATGGTACTTTTATCGTACCAAGTTTCGATTTCGACATCGCTAGGCAGCATGTTGCTGTTTTCCCAGCGCTCTACCACTTTTTCTGCTTGTTCAACAATGCTGACGACGTCTCCGTATTCATCCATCACGATCTGAATTGCCATCGCATTCTGTTGGTTATAACGAGAAAGCATGAAGGTATCATCAGCAAACATGTCTTCAACGTTGGCAATGTCACCCAAGGTAATTTGCGTACCATCAGTCGTCGTCATCACCGGAATCGCGTTGAAATCTTGGATCTCATACGCCTGTTCAGAAACCTTCAAACGAACCGTTTTTTCGCCATTACGAAGGCTCGTCGAGATAGCCGCAGAAGATTCCGCATTGATCGCTTCAGAAACGTCAGTCAGAGTTAAGCCGTATGCCTGTAGCTTGTTCTCATCAACCTCAACTGAGATCATAGGGTCAGCCTTAGCCTTGATTTCCAAATCACGAATTGATGACTGGCTCAATAGATCTGATTTCAATTGCTCGGCTAAGCTTTGAAGCGTTGCTCGGTCTGCGTCACCATAGATCTGCACCCATAAGGCATGATCTTGCATGCGAGCTTTATCAATCACAGGATTATCAGCGCCAGAAGGCAGGTTATTGATCGCATCAACCTTAGTTTTAACGTCAGTTAACAGGGTATCAAGATCATAGGTGCTCGTTTTTTCAATCGAAACATGGCTACCATTCGCATCAGAAGTTGACGTAATACGCTTAATGCCCGGTACGGTTTCTAACGCATCTTCAATCTTAATCGCTAGGCCTTCTTCCGCCTGAATAGGGTCACCACTGTCATAGGTTACCGACACTGTCACCACATCAGGTTCTAGGCTTGGAAACGCTTCTTTACGTAACGTGTTAAGCGATAAAAGACCGATGATGATCACGCCCACTAACAACAAATTCGCTGCTACAGAGTTATTCGCGAACCATGCAATTGCGCCAGTGTGTGGTTTAGTTGGCTTCTGGTTACTGTCCGCTTGGTTATTCGGTTTCAACTCATGAGACATGACTAACCCTCCGCCTTAGCCAGAACGACCATACCCGCTTTAAAGCTGCTTAACGGACGCTTAACCACTTGCATACTGTCACCAATTTCCAAATCCAATTTGGCAGGATCGATGTAAATCAAACCACCCTTTTCAAATTCAACATTCGCGTTTGATTTCGAAAGTTGACCGCTATCATCCACAAACCACAGGTCGCCTTGTTGCGAAAGTGCAGAAGCCGGAAGTTCCCACAATTGGGTTAACTGCTTACCCGAGATCGTCGCTTGTACGAACGTTCCTGGATAAAGATCCTTCTCTTGATCCAAAGGATTATCGACTTTCACGATCAATGAGCGCTGACGCGTGTCTTGTTGTAAGTGCTGCTCTACTCGCTCGACATAACCTTGCCATTGGAATTGACCGTCAGAACTCGATAGAGTCACTGGCCACGGCTGCTCTTTCAGTTGGGTGTTATCGCTGTTGGGTAGGCTCAACCATTGGCTTTCAGAAAGGGGGACAGAGACCTCAACCTCATCAACGCTGTATAACGTGGCTATTTGAGCGCCCGTTTGTGCGTAGCTTCCCGGTTGAACATCACGGCTCACGACCAACGAATCAAAAGGGGCAACCAAGGTTGTTTTTTCGAGGTCTTGCTCAGCCTTCACCAATTCAAGCTTGGCGTTCTCCAAGGCTGCTGTTACTTGTGCCAGTTGTGGTTCGCGTAATACTAAAGGTGAATCCGGCTCGCCAGACAAACCAGATCGTTGCCATTCAGACTTAGCTTGTTCGCCTTGTCTCTGCTCTTCCAACAAATCCAGTTGAGCTTGAGCAACATTCGCCTTCGCTTGGGTTACCGCTTGTTGGTAACTGGTCGAATCGATATTAGCGATCACTTCACCTTGGCCAATCACTTGCCCAGTTTCAAACTGCGAGCTGATCGTTTCTACTCGGCCATCAACTTCCGTCGAAAACATCAATTCGTAACGCGACTTAGCTTCCCCGTAACCCACCACTTCTGCTTGGTAGTCACCGAGAATGGCAAGTACCACAGACACTTGCTGTTGTTGTGAAGCAGGCAAGCTCGTCGTATCAATAGACTTGGTTTGAATAGGCGTAGCTTGAGGCTCTGAAACCGTTAGTTCATTCGTCTTTTGAGGAGTAGGAGCCACTTGTGAACCATTGTAAGCAAGGGCAGCAAAAATGCTTGAACCAGCCACTAAGGTGATTGCAATTGTGATGGTGTTCAGTTTCATGAAGATACTCCCAAGCCCAGAGCTAGGCCTAAATCAATTCGGTTTACGAGACGGTTATAAATGGTTTGTGTTAACTGCGCTTCAAGGTCATAGGTTTGCTGCTGAACAGTAAGTAGATCAAAAATGTCGACCAAACCCTGACGGTATTTCTCTTCATAGCTAGTGAAGCTGCGTTGTGCGCTTACCAAGGCGTTCGTTAGGTGTTGCTGTTGAAGCGTTAATGAGGACTCTTGCCCCATCGCATTTTCCACTTCATTCACCGCATTGAGCAGTGTCTCTTGGTAAGCCCAGTAACTGGTTTCTGTGGTTAGATCTGCAATTTCTGCCTGTGCTTTTAGCTTGCCACCTTGAAACAGTGGTGCAGACACTTGGCCAAGCGCACTCCACAAAGGCCCGGTAAGCAGCGCTTCACTCGGAGAATCCGCCATATCAGTCAGGCTTGCAGATAAACTGATAGACGGCAGCATCGCTTTGTATGCCGTGTCAGCGCGCAGAGTTTCCGCTTCGATATTGAAGAAAGCCGCTTGAAGATCGGGACGACCTGCTAGATCTTGTGTCGGCATATTGTCTAGTGGATTAATGATGGTTGGAAACGAACCTAGCTCAGCAAGGGATAGCTCATCAGACTCACCACTCCACTGACCCGTTAATAAAACCAATTCACGTCGGCTTTGTGCAAGCTGCTCACGGTAATCAGCTAAGGTTGCTTGAGTCGATGCGCTGCTCGTTTTTGCATTATCTAGATCTTCAAGGCTACCTAGCCCTGCGCGATAACGTTCTAAAACAAGTTCTTCATTGTTTTCTAGAATCACCAAACGTTGCGATTCGATATCGACAAGCTGTTGCTTCAAACTGATATCAAGCCAACCTCTCATCACACTCGCGACCAAAAGATCTTGAGCACCCTGAAGGTTAGCCTGAGACGTCGCAATGTCTTTCAAAGCGGCGTTGTTTGTGTCTGCAAGCTTCTGCCATAGATCGAGTTCCCAACCAACCGTGACGTCTGTGGTGTAGGTTTCAGTCGTGCTTGAGCCGTTAGTGCCTTCGTCAGCTTGACCAGAAAAGCTCGCATCGACGGTTGGTAAGCGATCACCTGAAGTTACACCTTGCTGCGCATAAGCTATTTTGAGTGCTGTAATGCTTTGTTGGAGGCTTGGGCTGTTCTGCAGAGCGCGCTCGATATAGAGATCGAGCTCCGGTGCATTCACTAAATCGGTCAGTTGTAGGTTTTCAGCGTCTAGATCTTGTTGAGTCGACGCTTGATCACTAGAAGCCTGTTGAATCAGCTCTGCGAGTAAGCTTTGTTGTGTCTGATTAGTGCTTTGCTCAGCGAGTGAAACATAGTCGGCCTGACTGGTTGTCGTGCAACCCATCAATCCGATTAGAGCAAGTGAAATAAGGGAATGTTTTAAAGGAAGATTCAATTTCATCTTCTTGTCTCCTGTAAGAATGGAGACAAGATAACGAGCTGGGGGTTAAGAGAGGGTTAAGGCGAACGTTAACCCCAAAAGAAAATACAAAAAGCGTACGTTTAAACTTCAGCTTTACGCTTCTGACTTGCTTGAAAATAGCCCACCGATTTTATAACCGATCGCATAGCAAACCACGGCGACAGTGACAAATACCAATGCCGAGAAGAAATACGCTACAGACGCTGCAACACCAGCCCCCCACACGACGCTGAACACCAAACCGAGATAAGCCTCTTTTGGCCACTGGTAGATAGGAAACTGAGCGCCGCCGGCAATTAGGTAAGCCATCGCAAACAAGCCAATGAAGGTAACAATAAGACCGATGAGAACGCGAATGTTCATGGAGAGACCCTTGATTAATTTAGCTTGGTTGCCATTGTTCCTAGTCGAAAGCGAATATGCTTAGTCGGAACCGGATCTTCTTAATCGAAGCCGAATATTATTAATCGCAACCTGATGATATTCAAGTATATCGGATAAAAGGAACTGGCTCTATTACTCTTCCGAGTGAGCTTTTACTCACTATAGACAAATCACAGTCGACGGCCAAAACCTGATTTCGCCTGATTAACAGGCACAAAAAAGCGGACACCCTCCTTACGTTAACTCCGTAAGCAAAGTGTCCGCTTTAGCTGAATCTAGCTTAAAGCAGGATGAAAATACCCGCTAAGCATGCACTCATTAGGTTTGCTAGCGTACCAGCAGCTACCGCTTTCAAACCTAAGTTTGCAACTTCAGCACGGCGCTCTGGTGCCATAACACCGATTGAACCTAACTGAATCGCGATAGAACCAATGTTAGCAAAGCCACATAGAGCAAAAGTCACGATTACTTGGCTGTGTTCAGAAAGTAGCGCTTTGTTCTCAACGAAGTCGATGAAAGCAACAAACTCGTTCATAACGATCTTCTGACCGATGTAAGAACCTGCCATCAATACTTCATCACTCGGAATACCGATCAGCCATGCAAGAGGCGAGAACAGGTAACCGAAGATAGCTTGCAGCGTAATGCCCGCAAAACCGAACGTTTCACCTAAGCTTTCTAGGCCAGTATTGACCATCGCAATCACACTCACGAAGGCAACCAACATAGTACCAACCGCTACCGCAACCTTCATACCGTTCATCGCGCCGCTTGCCAATGCATCAATCACGTTGCTTTGGTCAGCTTTATCTAGTTCGATATGGTCGTAATCACTTGGTGTGCTGCGCTCAGGAACGATGATCTTCGCCATTAACAGGCTACCCGGAGCCGCCATAAAGCTTGCAGCGATAAGATATTTAAGCTCAACACCAAGGCCAGCATAACCACCAAGTACACTACCCGCTACCGACGCCATACCACCTGCCATTACAGCAAACAGTTCCGAACGAGTCATAGACTTTAAAAAGGGACGAATAAGAAGAGGAGACTCACCCTGAGAAAGGAAGATATTACCTGTAGCAACCAGAGATTCAGCTTTACTTGTACCCAGCAGTTTTTGCACCGCTCCGCCCAAGATTTGAATCACTTTTTGCATGACGCCTAAGTAATAAAGCGCAGAAATCAAAGCACTGAAGAAGATGATGATTGGAAGCACGCGAACCGCGAAAATGAAGCCTTCAGTAGCAAGGTCACCGAAAAGGAATGCGATACCAACGTCTGCAAAACCAAGCAGGCTAGAAACACCATTACTTAGGCTTGTTAGCGCCAATTGTCCCCATGGGAAATACAATACTAAGGCTGCAAAACCGATTTGAAGTAATAGTGCACGAGAGACCGTTTTCCAGTTAATTGAAGAACGACTTTCAGATAACAGGTACGCGCAAGCAATCAGTGCAAGAACACCGACAAAACCAAATAGAATATTCATAATGTGTCCTAGTAATCCTTAAAGAGTGAACATGAGCCAAGCAAATGACATCAAAGGAACAGGACAAAGAACCGCAAGCAAAACGCTACGCGATGAAGGAGCTAACAGGGTTAGCGAATGTAACAACGAGTTGTTCATGTAAAAAATCACCTTATACAAGCAGTGGAACGTAGCTGGTCCGGTCCGTGGGGTCATTCACATATCCATGTGACGGCTTGTATTGGCTAAGCACCGGCTTAAAACCGGAAAAGAAGTATAAACAGTTAAGTGAGACTTTCATCACATTTTTTGACGCAAACGATCGCGCGGTCAAGGATTAAACAAAACGTATTGTTTGTCGTCGTTTTCGTGCTTCAAAACTGTAAACAATCTGTAGGGAGTTGAATTTGTAATGTTAAGTCTTTAAGTGTGTGAGCGTAATCACTCAGTTAATTCTGTGTGATTCTTACTACTTTTCTGTGCTCTGCCTCATTTCCCGAGACTTCAAGATTCATCTTAAGTTTAGATGCGTATATACTTTGTGTGATCTCACCAAATAATTATCTATAAAATACCAATAGAGCTGATTAGATATAACAGCCATCGAGACTAAGAGAGGAAACACGTGAAGAAAATGGAAGCTCCGCACGACATGAACAATGGAGCTAGATTCAAAACAAATAGACACGGCTATGTGACAGTAGTTGAATATTATAATACCTATACTGTTATTGTCGCGTTTGAAAATACCGGAAATATCCGCGCTATCAGCGCGGCGAAATTACGTACAGGTCAACTTACCGATCGCTCTGTTGCGCCTGAGTCAATTATGATTGGTGAAAAGGTTGAATCGGTTAAACACGGGATATTAACCATTACTCAAGTTGAATCTGAAAATATTGTGGTACTGACCAATGCCAATAACGAAGAAATTAGAATGTTATTGCCTGCCGTACAGAAAATGAAAGATAAAACTGAAGAAGTCGACAGTGAAAATGTTACCTCCCCAAGACCAACCTCTCTTAGCCAACTGACTAAAAGAAACAAAAAGACCAAAGACGTTAATAGCATGCTTAAGAAAATGCTTACTGACTACGGTCGATACGATTAATTCTCTGTTTTCTACAATAAAGCCTCTATAGATTTATATTCTGATATAAAAATTAATTAAGCCCGCCTTTCTCAATAAAATACGTTGCATATTCGAGTGAAAAGTTAAATTTGATCAAAGTCTCACTCTGGATCCTTACCACAAATTAACGAGACCTCCGTCACAATCTCATTTTAGCTTTGTGATGGAGATCTTATTGAAATCTGAATATTTCCGTTACTATGCTCTCACACAATAAGAGAACGAAGTTTCTCAACCCCTAAAATCCAATTGAGACAAATATTATGAAAAAGATTCTTGTAGTTTGCGGTAACGGCCTTGGTACTTCTCTAATGATGGAAATGGCAGTAAAAGAAGTCGCTAAAAAAATCGGTTTCGAAGCAGAAGTTGATCACGAAGATCTATCATCTGCAGCATCAAGTAATGCGGATATTTGGGTTGCAGCAACAGACGTTGCAAACCAACTAAAAGACGCTGGTAAAGAGAACATCATCAGCCTTAAAAATATTTTTGACAAAGCATCAATTGAAGAACAACTAAAAACTTTCATGTAAGGTCAAAATTATGCAAAACTTTTTCGAGTTCATGCTCGGCTTATTAAAAGAGCCAGCGATCATGGTAGGTTTAATTGCTTTCATTGGCCTAGTTGCTCAGAAAGCAGATATTTCCACTATTCTTAAAGGCACCATTAAAACCGTAATGGGTTTCCTAATTTTAGGTTTTGGTGCAGGTGCTCTTGTTGGCGCTCTAAATAACTTCTCAGTGGTATTTACTGAAGCATTCGGCGTAAGTGGTGTTATTCCAAATAACGAAGCAATTGTTGCACTAGCACAAGAAGCATTCGGTTATGAAATGGCTCTAATTATGTTCTTCGCATTCGTTGTGAATATTTTATTGGCTCGTATTACTCCTCTAAAATATATTTTCTTAACGGGTCACCACACAATGTTCATGTCTATGCTAGTAGCGGTAATCCTGTCTACAGCTAACATCGAAGGCACTGCTCTAGTTGCAATCGGCTCGATCATTGTGGGTTCACTGATGGTTATCATGCCTGCACTTGCTCAGAAATACACAGAGAAAGTGATGGGTACCGATCAACTGGCGATGGGCCACTTCTCAACATTCTCATACTTAGTTTCTGGTTACATTGGTAGCAAATTCGGTGACACATCTAAATCGACAGAAGACATCAACGTACCAAAGAGCCTGATGTTCCTGCGTGATACACCTGTAGCAGTAGCAACAACAATGGCAATCTTCTTCATGTTTGCTTCTATTGTTGCTGGTGGTGACTTTGTTGAAACAGTATCAGGCGGTCAAAACTGGGTAGTATTCACCTTCATGCAGTCTCTTGTGTTTGCAGGTGGTGTTTACATCGTACTGCAAGGCGTGAAGATGCTGATTGCTGAAATCGTTCCTGCATTTAAAGGTATCTCTGACAAGCTAGTACCGGGTGCGAAACCTGCTCTAGACTGTCCAATGGTATTCCCTGTAGCACCAAACGCGGTACTTATCGGCTTCCTTTGTTCTTTCGCTGCTGGCCTACTAGCAATGGCAGTTCAAGGCGCTCTTGGCTGGACAATCATAGTCGCGGGCGTTGTTCCTCACTTCTTCGTAGGTGGTGCAGCGGGCGTTTACGGTAACGCAACTGGCGGTCTACGTGGTGCAATTCTTGGTTCATTCACACAAGGTCTATGTATCTCTTTCCTACCAATGCTACTTCTTCCAGTTCTAGGTGGCCTTGGTCTTGAAGCAACAACATTTGCTGACTTCGACTTCGGTGTAGTTGGCCTGATTCTAGGGTGGATTGTTTCATGAGCTTATTCGATTTAATTGGTAACCAAGGCGTTATCATCAACTCTGAAGAGAACCTAACAGTTGATGCAGCGATTGATGTGACATGTTCAACACTGCTAGCAAACAACAAAATTGAAGCAAGCTATGTTGAGGCTATCAAGCAAAAGCACAAGGACATCGGCGCGTACTATGTTCTGGCACCAAAGATTGCGATGCCTCATGCTCGCCCTGAAGATGGTGTGAACGAAGCATCACTGCAAGTAACGGTATTCAAAAAGGGTGTTGATTTAGAGTCAGAAGACAACGGTGACGTTTACCTTTCGATTACTCTGGCGGCGATGGACTCAGATAGCCACATCCATACGATTATGGCGCTATCAGAATTGTTCCAAAATGATGATGACATTGATGCCATTATCGCAGCGGAAACTGAGCAAGCGATCATCGAGATATTAAAACGCTACTAATCTCGATATAAAGATCCTGATAAGCCCCCATGAAAAAAGCGATAGCCTCGGCTATCGCTTTTCTGTTTCTGGTGCTTGGTCATTTCTCATCGGATATGAGTTAAGGCATCACACCTCGAAAGCATTCAGTGGCGTTAAAACGCGTACATTCTTTTATCTGTCGATAGTTCAAAGCAATATTGCGCGTGTTTATTAAGGCACTCAAACACTTCTCGATCCAACTTAAAGTTATCAACGTGGTCCGTCAAAATAGCGAGTGTTTCTTCTAATGTCATACCTGCACGATAAGGGCGAGACTGAGTTAGCGCTTGAAACACATCGACTACCGCGACTATTCGACTCGGTTGATCCAGCTCTTCAGCCGTTTTACCCATTGGGTAGCCCGAACCATCTAACCTTTCATGGTGATTAGATGCCCACTGACAAACCTGAGGTGAACTGAACAACTCCTGCAATGCAAATCGAGTATCCGTAGCATGGCGCTTAATACAGCAATACTCTTCTTCAGTAAGTAAATCCGGCTTATGCAGAATATCGTTAGGGGTTTGCAGTTTACCGATATCATGAACCAAACCTGCTAAATAGAGTTTGCGCTGAGTGGTGTAGGAATAACCCAGTTGTTTGGCGAGGTATTCTGAAAGCTGCCCAACTTTCAAAGAGTGCTTAAAGGTAAACGAGCTCTTGGTATCCACAACATTGGCAATAAACTCGGCAAAGGCCACCGTCTCGTCCAGCGACATTTGTTGAGAAAAGAATGGCACAGGTTCAAAGTTATCCCTCATGTTTTCAATGTAAGGGATCTCCATCGAGAACCAAAAATCATCCAAATCAACCAACTCACACATGTGTTGCACAAGGTTGGTTTCGAACATCTCATCCGCTTGTTCTGTTAAACGTTCAATGATGCTCGTTTTGCCATCGGGTGTGAGATTTCCATAACGATCTGAAGAGGTGATGCCATACAAGTAGTCAACCCTATCGGCAAGCATCACGATAGCAGCTAGCTCTTTTTCTAACTCACTGATATGAATAGTCTTTAAGTCAGTCCAAGGGGTATGATGATAAAGCACCGGCTTAGCGAATATAGAAAGAACCGGGCACTCTTTTAGAATTTGGTACCCCTTTTGACAATGGTGGTAACTCGAGTCAGGAATGAACCCTGAAACCAAACTACGCTGCTCGTCAATTTGCGATACACCGCAGTCGTGAATTAACCCCAATGAGAACGCAAGTTGCGCTTGCTCTTCTTCCCACCCCACACTCAGAGCACACCGATACGCGATGTAACCCACCCTCTGTCCATGATTTTTGCTTTCGAAACCGACGTTATCAAGCGCCTTAGCAATACCGAATAGAGCCTTCCTTAGGTCTACGGTCACGTCCTGGCAATGTTGATTCATTATTTAAGCCTAGCATTTTTATAGTTTTTATATATTTAGGCCGCCAATACTAATGCATAGCTAATGATTATATACACAACTATTGTAAGGTTTAATGAGTTTCGTGATAGATCTAACGTATCACGAAAATTCCGTGCTACAAGTGGTTGCATATTAAAAATCATGCGACATTATATCCTGCCGACTAAGATCCACTAAATCAGCAGCCATAAGAAAAGGAAAAACATGTTTAAAACAGTTATCGATAATGAACTATCCATCGCATTGGTTGAAGAGAGCTTCGCTTCTCACTACGCGGAAATCTCACAAAGCCAGAATGAGTACCTGAGCCAATGGCTCGTGTGGCCGCCACATTGTAAAACCGAGCAAGACTTTAGGATCTTCATCCAACGCTCGCTGCACGATTATGCAGAGGGCCAAAGCATGACCTGTGCGATTGTATATAAAGATAATATCGTCGGTAACTGTAGCTTCAACACCATTGACCACAATAAGCAGAAAGTCACGATAGGCTATTGGCTGTCTGAAACGTATCAAGGAAAGGGGATTGTTACCCGCGTGGTCGCAAAGCTGATTGATATTGCTTTCAATGAGTTAGATATGGAAAAGGTCGAGATATCAGCCGCAACGGGCAACCAAAGCAGTCGCAAGGTTTGTGAACGCTTACATTTCACCTTAGAAGGCATCATCACGCGCAATGAGAACTTAAATGGTCGCATCGTTGACCATGCTATTTACGGCCTTCACCGTTGTTAGCATTACGTCCCAAGCGCTCACCTCTTGGTAAATGAGCATACTAAAAAGCCACGGTATTCGACCGTGGCTTTGTTGTCTCCGAAGCTAGACCTAGAAACGAGACCTAGAGCTTAGGGAACTCTCAAAGCGCCCAGTTATAAGGTCTTAGGAATCACAATACTGAACTTTGCTCCACCATGGCTACTGTCATCAATTTTGATGTCCCAAGAGAGCTTTTTAGCGGCCGATAGAGCAATCGCAAGGCCTAAACCCAATCCTCCCGTTGCCGATGTACGACTTGAATCTAAACGAGAAAAAGGAAGAAACACTTCATCGCGTCGCTCTGCTGGGATTCCAGAACCATTATCTTCAATCACCACCAGCCAGTTTTCTGAGTTCTCATCCAGTGTCATCCACACTTTGTCTTGTGTGTAGTTGCCTGCGTTCTTAAGAATGTTATCAAACACCAAGCGCGCCATCGAGCAGTCACATTTTATCGTGCTTTCTTGCTGAACTTTAGAATCGAAGGTCACGTTATCCAACTGAGAATAGCGAATCCTATCTAGACAGTACTCAAGCAGGCTAGCTCTCACTTTTACCAGTTCAAAGAAGGAGTTATCCATAACGTTCAGCTTCGACAGCATGATAATTTCTGATGTGAGGTCGTTAATATCCTCAATGTAGGTATCAATATCATCAAAAAGCGCTTGATGGTGTTCTGGTGCTCCCCTTCTTAAAATATCAGTCGCCAACTGAATACGACTCAACGGCGTACGCACTTCGTGAGGGATAGCTTGAGCGAAGATATGACTCTGTTTCACCTTGCTCTCGATCTCTTCAGCCATGAAGTTAAAACTGCTCGCCAAATCAGATACAGGGTGAATTTCGTCCAACTCCGAACGGGTGCTGAGCTTGCCCTTGCCGAACTGTTTCTGCTTCTCAACTAACAGCTCTATTCTTTCTTGAAAACGCCTCACAGGTAAGTAAACACTTGCTCCAATCGCCACAATGACAGCCAGTAACAACCCCATTAGGAAGTGTCTTTCTGAATCCTCATACCATTCAATCTCGGGAGAGAAGAAATCCCCTACCTCACTGAATGCAAAGCTAAATCGAGAATTTGGTAACTGAAAGACTGCAGAATAGAGATTGTTGTCACTCAGATAAATCGGCACCCCATTCAAGGTTGTGTATAACTCACATCGTTGGCAAGGCGCTTCGCCCGACCAATTCTCCAACAGGCGTAAATTGAAGATATAAAATTGTTGGTAGCCTGTTCTATCGAGTTCTTTATAGAGTGAGTTTTCTTGGTTATGTTGGCGAGTGTACTGCTCAGCAAAGTAGATACCGTCGTTGAGGAAGGTTTCAATCTCGGTTCTTCGCATGTGCCCTTCACCAAGGTTCAAAAACAAAAATATCGTTGCCGACATTCCCGTCACAATGCCAAGGTACAAACGAGCAAACATCGAAACCGAGCGAAGTTTTGCAGTAATGAACTTACGCAACCAGCATGTACCCCTTGTTGCGAACTGTGCGGATCAGCTGTTTGTCTTTTGCGTGAATGCGCAACTTGCGGCGCAGACCAGAAACGCGCATATCAATCGAGCGGTCGTTAAACGCGTAATCGATCCCTCGGAATAGCTGACAACACTGGTCTCGTGTTACAACCTGACAGATGTTATTCACAAGGAGGTTTAAGATTTCAAACTCAGCAGAGGTAAGCTTGAGGTTCTGTCCATACAAGGTGGCGCTTTGAGCCGCACTGTTGATGACAATATCGCACTGCTTTTCAGCCGCGGTTTCTTGCGCTTTTGCAGCAGGCGCAGCTCGACGCAATAACGCTTCAATTCGAGCTAATAAGGCATGACCACGAATCGGTTTGGCAACATAATCATCCGCACCAAACTTGAATAAACTGACCTCACTCATTTCATCGGCAGAAGCTGTTAGCACTAAGATCATGCCATTGTAAAACTCACGAGCCTGACGGCAGATCTGCGCGCCGCTCATGCCTGGAAGCATCAAGTCCAACAGTACTAAGTCAGGTTCAATGCTTCGGATCGCTTCAAGTGCCAAATTCCCTTCATGAACAACGCTAACACTGTAGCCTTCAGCTTCGAGGTAAAGCGTTGTTAAACGAGCTATCTCTTGGTCATCTTCAACAATGAGCACTTTGGTTTTTGACATTCCTATCACCAGTATTTATTAAAAGCGAGGGCAGTATATATACTGTTCATATATCATCAATGTTGTTATTAGAGCCTTAACTTTACCGTACGCAAAACATAGTAATCACTTTTGTACATGCACGTTTACAAAATATGGAATTCAGCAACCACTGAGCCTTTCTTTACAAAGGCTGTAGCATAAAAGCTGTAGCAAGCTGAGGGAAGGGTTGACGTGTTTTGTCCGCTTATCGCTCGCTTACATTTGCTTTATTTTCTTACGCGCACTTACATTTAAGGCGTTTACAAATTCCGATCAAATCAACCATCCGCACACCCAGCTCATATCAGTGAATAACACTATAAAATAACAAACAAGCAGTCCAATAAACCGATGGGTTGTGTCTGAAATCAAAAGAAATCGATTACTTATTTAGTGAGCCAGTATTTTCCATTATTGAGCACGCCACAGAACCTATTAAGCGATAAGTTCCTAAAGTAACATTCACCCAAACAATAAATTAACTCATTATTAGACAACCACCACTTGGACACAGGGCCCTCTTTAAGATGAATAAATCGCTTTCACTGTTACTTACAACCACTGCTTTAGTTTCAACACCGCTTATTGCTGACACCAATAAACATGACACAGTGAACAAGATTCAAGAACAAGTCAGTGCTTGGATAGACATTCAGGTGACGCCACAAAACAGCATTATTCAGAAGATGGTTTTTAGTTGTGAATTCTACAGCGCCACGCCTTCAATCAAGTCGCCAGACGGCAACGAGAGTAGCAGTGGGTCATACCTCTTTTACTCACACAAAGGTGTATTGGGTACGGTGACAGAACCTTACACAACCCAACCATTGCCAGAGTTAACCATGTGTCTTAAGGAAAACTTCGTGGTCACTAACCAAGATGAGGCTCAACTGTTGTTCGAAGCCATCGAAACGGTTTATCCAAATTATTCGATGTTCGATAAGGACTTCCCTAAAGAGATCACAAAGCAACCGAATGGATGGCAGTTGATTGATGGTGAGATATTTGATGATAAGAAAGGCTATGTCATCGAGACCACGCCGCAAGGTAAAGTGACGAAAATCATCCGCTCACTGAACCTGTAAACGTTGAAATTAAAGATAAAGACAAAGACAAACAGCCTACTGACTGCATGAGTCAGTAGGCTTCGTTCGACCCAAATATCCGTGTGCCGAGTTCAATATGATGACAAGTTATCAGCCCTTCGAGTATCTCAAGTGTCCTATTTGGATATATGACATTGATAATAAGAGAATAACTTGGGCAAACAGCAGTGCCCTACCTCTCTGGGAGTCTGAATCTCTGTTTGAGCTGACGTCACGTGATTTCAGCGTCGAGATGTCTAAGGCAATAGAAGCAACGCTCGAAGAATACCAAAGGCAATTTCTACGCAACGAAAGCATCAAGACATGGTGGAACTTCACTCCCAACTACATTTCGAAGCGTGCATTGTGTCTGTTTTCTGGGATCCCACTACCAGACGGCCGAACCGGCATGTTGGTACAAGTCGTCGCGGAAGAAGGTAGTCTAAAGCACGATCTCGCTTGCTCGGATGGTTCAAACCTCTCTCTTCTATTTGATAGATCGGGAGCGGTAGTGAGTGCTAACTCTGCATTTTCCCAGAACTATGGCATGCCGTTTTCCACCCTCTCCGACTTTGTTTCAAGTGAAGAAATTGCAGCCCACTGGTTGTTCTCTGCACGCAAAGGGCGAGAGATTTTAGAAGAAGTCAGCTGCCATATTGGTGATAAAGCCCACCACTTTGATGTGCAGGGAAAGTGGCTATTTGATAAGAGTGAACTGCTGTTAAATCTGACTTGTACCACTAAGCAGAAAAAGAAACTGATCAAGGCCAGATACAATGCAGAGCACGACTGTTTAACCGAACTATACAATCGCCGTGGAATCACCAACCTCTTAGAAACCAGTATTGCCTATCGCTCTCCCTTTGAGCTGATGTTCGTTGATCTTGATGGCTTCAAACTGGTTAATGACACCTACGGGCACAGTGTGGGTGACCAACTGCTCAAACAAGTGGGTGAACGTCTCAAGCAGCTCGTTGACGAAACCTGCATGATTGGGCGATTCGGTGGCGATGAATTCATTGTGATCGCCCACACCTGCAGAAATCAAAACATCCCACTGCTTTGCACGCGCATTATTGATGCCTTGAACCGAAGCTTTCATATAAGCGGCATTGGCACCCTCTCTGTCGGTTGCAGCATTGGCACTGCACATTTCCCTGATAACGCCGTGGATCAAGAGTCATTGCTCAAACAAGCGGGAATGGCGATGCATATTGCTAAAGCCAATGGTCGAAACCGCTTCCAAACCTTCACTCCGGACTTAGCACAAACGCTTCACCGAAAAGTAGAAATTCGCCATCGATTGACCCAAGCCCTAGAGAACGAAGATCTCGATCTGCATTATCAGCCGATCATGAATACCAACAGTGTCAAGGTTAAGGGCTTTGAAGCGCTACTTCGATGGTCAGACAAAGAGCTCGGTAACATTGGCCCTGATGAATTCATCACCTTGGCGGAAGAAACAGGGCAGATAGTGCCACTCGGAAAATGGGTGCTCAATTCAGCCCTTAAGCAGCTATCAATATGGCATCGAGAATTTGATAGCGAGCTAATGATGAGTATCAACATCTCGAGTATTCAGATGCACGCAACCTTTGCTGAGCAGCTGTCTGCGATGCTTAACTTCTACAATATCCAACCTCAAAACATTGCACTTGAGATCACTGAGTCTTCGATGATTTTCAAACACGGTGAAGTAAGGCAAGCATTAAGCGACATCTCTAAATTAGGCGTTGAACTCCACCTTGATGATTTTGGCACTGGCTACTCTTCCCTCTCTATGCTGCACGACTTACCAATTAGCACCGTAAAACTCGATAAAAGCTTTGTTCACGGTTCACATAAAGGAAGCAAAGCAATTGTCCAAGCGACCCATGCGATTTGCGACAAGTTGGGGCTCAAAGTGGTGGCTGAGGGCGTCGAAACCGAGACACAAAAAGACTTCTTAATCGACTGTGGATACCAATACCTTCAAGGGTATTTGTTTAGCAAGCCAATCCCGTCAAACGAAGTCGAAAGCCAATTTCTATTCGTTCGATAAGTCGGTTAATAAAGTTATTTTTATCAACAAGTTAGAACTTTGAATGATTAATAAACAAGGTAACAGCACTAATGTGAACGCTTACGTAGGCTTACATTACGCAAAACAACAAAGAGACAAACATAACTCTTTGTTAATTAATGATTTAAAGATGATTTCGAATTAGACCATCAGGTTGTCCTTACACCTACTCCCTGTAATGGTTTTAGCATTTCGATTACCCTCAAACCGTCACTTAATCAGATTCATTCATTGGTAAATATGAGCAGACAAAACGGCTTCACTCTCTTAGAACTTATCGTCGCTGTACTGATCTTAGCGGTGGTTTCTGCCACGGCCATGGTCAAATTCTTAGATATTCAGGGCAGTGCTCGCGCGAGCAAAATACACGATGTGGCTGGCAACCTTCGCACGGGTATCGACATGATCTATGCAAAGTCTGCGATTGCTGGTGTGGAGGGAGAATGTGACTACGTTGAAAAGACTGAGATTGAAACCTACTACGTCTGCCATGGTTACCCTATCGCTATGTCGATTCCTTAAGGCGCCTGTTGAACATTGACCAAGCAGAACTCTACGTAAACAACAAAGAAGTAGAGGAAGGCAGCAATGCAGAAAGAGTCGCTGCTATCTCTTTTGATACGGAGAGTTACACCTATTCACCTGTTGGTGATTTTTGCCAGGTACTCTATCAACCGGAAAAAGAACCGCAAATCGTCGTTCTTGACGGTGCATGTTAAACGACATCTACCGCTCACTGCCTAACCATAAAACCTTACCTTGATCTCCCTATTTAGGTGAGTTTTATTCGCTTAATGTCAGTTCTTTTTCAGCTCATTCTTGACTGTGCCGCGACTCATATTTGAGCCTCATTATTGCGTAGACTTTTTCCATCCTGAAAAAATGAGAAAGAGAATCATGAATAAGAAAACCTTCGTTTTACCAGCAATCGTTATTGCAACGGTATGTATCCCATTGTCTGCATTCGCAAAAGACCGCGATAACTCTATCGAAGCTGGTGTCACTTTCATCGGCAATCAAGAACTGGCAACCTTCGGCTACAGTAAAGAATTGTCGAACAATATCGTTGTCGGTGGTGGTTTCTCATTGGGTACAGAAGCGGTAGATTTAGAACAGTCAAACTCACAAGATGCATGGGGACTGTACTCCAACATCGGTTATAAGTTTGAAATCGCCGAGTTCGATATCATCCCTAAGATTGGTATCAACTATCTAAATGCAGATGTGGAGTTTGACGATGCTTCACTTAACGGCCTCAATATCGACAACGTCTATGGTTCAATAGGAACAACGGTAAACTGGCGCATGATAGGCCTAACGGTGGATTACGGTAAGATCAATGATTCAGCAATGGTGCCAGATGGTTCAGGAGGCACAACACCATTTGAAGAAGACGTAGTGCGCGTTACCGCAAGCTTCAACTTCTAGCCTCTTTGGCCTTTAGCCTTTAGCCTTTAGCCTTTAGCCTTTAGCCTTACGTTCCTTGTCAAAAAAGCGGTAGAAAGAAAAGCTGCCGAGAGCTCCTATTAGCCCGTCTAATTAGGGGCTTTTTCAGCGCTGTAAATAAAACAAAACCGACTTACTTAGACTATGTTTGATAGTGCGTATTAATTAATCAAAAGCCACTTTTGCTTTCTGGTTATAACTCACTCAAAAAGAATGTTTATTGAAGCAAATCGTTAATATAGTAAGGTTTCTCCAGTGACACAGGCATTATAAAAACCTCACTCATATCAAATTGAAATATCTTTCAACAAAATAGAGCACAAACACTAACCAAAAACAGCTTAATCATGGAATCAACATCACAGTTCAATCGACCTAATGCTTTGAGTTTCACCCTTCTTAGTTAAAATTAAAAAGAAAGATTTTAATAACATCACATTAATTGATAAAGCCTATTCATAAAACCTCGACAAAACCACTACTGATATTAGTATCAATTGGGGGTATCATTAAATAAAGAAATATAACGCCTCAATTAAATGATATTAATATTACCTATTTCATTGTAATTAAATTTTATCCTGAAAAAACCTGATAAATCAGCCCCATCAATAACCACCACCAATACCACGCGCAACTACATTAGCAATCACTAAAGTTATGGTTAAAACTGCTGATATAGAGGCTTACAAATGGATAAATACCAAAACAAATGGATAAATCCCCCTTGTCTCTTGTAAAACATCGGCTTTCATTTATAAATTCAAGTTTTGGGTGAACATCTCTATAACCTTTCATTACAGCCCAGATTCTGCGATTAGTATCAACATCTTAAGAGGAAATGGTGACATTTTAGTTATGTTATTTAGAACGGACTCTTGGGTTGAATGACAATCCCAGCCATCACATATCAATCACACAAATATAATAACTATCGCTTAGGAGTTGAGCTATGCACTGTTCTTTCAATATAATAACAATAATGAGAGCTTGCAACTAATCTATAATGAAGAAAAAATATACATCAAAAGAGACAGTAATAAGATATCAGAAGAAACTCTTAATAGTAAAGAGAGTTTTGTCTTCAAATATTTAATTGAGAATGCTTCAATTTCTAACCCTCAATCCGCTAGAGATGTTGAAGAGTCTTTTAAATCGCATTTTGATGAAGAGTTCAGTTTATACGCATTAAAGAATATTATCGCGTCTATAAGAAAGAAATATCGAAACCTGTGTGAAGAAGCCGAGGTTGATAATAATAGTGAACTCATTTCTAACCTTTATAAGGTTGGCTATTTTATTGATCTCGATAAGAGCTCAGAAAACCGCATAGCGCCCAAAGACAACATCAACCAGTTCAAGCCCAGCCAGATAGAGATGCTCAAGCTGATGTTCAACACCTATCACAAGGAGTTGATCAGGGCTTTGATAACCGTGTTCACCGCGACGTCATTCTTCTTGTTCGTTGTCTACTTTTTCCAAATCCTTTATACAACGAAAATTGCAGATGAATACAGTGGGAACACCAAACATATTGCTGAAGAAGTGATGGATTATGGCTGTGATAGCCCTGGGGCCGTACATTCACTAAGGCATTCCCTCAACCTCGACTCGGTCGTCATGACCACCCCTCATGGCTCGTGCTATATATCCAAAAGCCGCTCACAGTATGTGGAACTCGATAAGATTGATGACTTCTACGACAGTGGCGACTTCACTTATTCGCGTTTCAGTGACCCTGAAAATGATATCGATCTGACAGTTCGTATCTCCAAAGGTTCTATTGAGGCGCGTTACAGAAACTCACTGTTGCCTCTACTGGTTGATTCCGTCTCTATACAAAAGAATGGCTACTACATTCTCAACCTCGGCGATAACAGTCAGCCGATTTATACTTCTGAGCTACCGAGCGGTGCCTCAATCACTTTCTACAGTGACGATATCGTTGCACTGTGGGTTGCACTCTCACTGCTGCTCGCCACCCTACTCTATCGCTCATATATTTTAGGTTTCGTTATTTACCTGTATCGCTGGAAACACATCTCATTTGAAGAAGAGCCAATCATCAACACCGAAGACAACACCGTTTTGTACTACGAGCTGTTATCTAGGGTGCGTAATGTCGGCGTTTTGAGCTTCATCAACACCATGAGGCGCACCAACCTACTGACGTTTCATACGATTTTACTTATCGAAACGGTCAGAAACGCCAAGTTAAACAACAGCCATGAGATTTACGGTGTCAACGTCTGCCCAAGTGCTTTAGTCGGGAATAACTTTTCAAAACTTAAAGTGCATTTGGATGCGATGGAAGCGAATGAATTTGTGGTTGAGATAACTGAATACTCAAACATTGGATATGGCTGCGAGGTGATAGACAACATCAAGGCAATCAAAAAGCTGGGGATCACCATCGCATTGGATGACTTTGGTACAGGCAATAACAACATCGAGATCATCGGTATTATCTCGCCAACCTATTTGAAGCTGGATCGTTGTTTTGTTAAAGACATCGAGTCAGGTGAGCACCATCAAGGCGTGCTGCTTAACATCTCAGAGATTGGACGCTTATCTAACATCACGATGATTTACGAGGGCGTCGAAACACGTAGGCAGCAATATATCTTGTGTCAGTTAGGCTACAACTTACATCAAGGTTACCTATACAGCCGGCCTAATGAGTCAAAGGAACAATAGCCCCACCCTAATAAGAATCTTGATGAGCAACTATTCCCTATTCAAATAATAATCGCTCATACAGCTGCTTGAGAGCCCACAAGGATGTAGGCTTCAAGTACCCTCTCCGCCAAACATGCTTTATCCAACCATAAAAGTTAACATTCAGCTAATTTATAGAAAAAGCTTGTCTATCTTGGGAATTAGGTTAGTGTTATACACATGTATATCACCATGCAGTTTTAATTATGACCGAATGGAAAGACGACCAACCGATCTTTAGGCAGCTTGCTACGAAGATCAGTGACCAAATTCTTCAAGGTGTTTGGTTAGAGCAACAAGCATTGCCTTCGGTGCGTGCCGTTGCTGCTGATCTCAAGATCAACCACCTTACTGTCATGAAAAGCTACCAGTTACTGGTGGATGAAGGCTTGGTAGAGAAAAAACGCGGCCAAGGCATGTATGTGGCCGAAGGGGCACTTCAAAAATTGAAAGAGTCTGCACACCAATCATTCATCAATACACAGATCCCAGCCATCGCTGAGACGCTAAGCATCATTGATATGAGTGTCGAAGAACTTGTGAAACAGCTAGCACAACATATAAAGGACAAGTCATGAGTACTTTACTTTCCGTGAAAAACGTAACCAAAACCTATTCAAATCAAGTGGGTGTCGAGAACATCAGCTTTGAGTTAAAGCCGGGGCAAGTGCTTGGCCTTCTAGGCCACAATGGCGCGGGTAAATCAACTCTCATCAAATCTCTGCTTGGCGGACACAGCTATCAAGGTGAGATTGAGGTTAACGGTTACCACCCTATCCACCAGCATGCAGAACTCATGCTGCACTTGTCGTACATCTCAGACGTTAACGTATTACCCGAGTGGATGACCGTTAAACAACTGCTTCGTTACACCCAAGGTGTCCACCCAAGCTTCAACAAGCAAAAAGCAGAACAGACATTAAGCAGCACCAACATCAAGCTATCTTCCACTATCAAACAGCTTTCTAAAGGAATGAAGGTACAACTTCACCTTGCGGTCATCATCGCAACCGATACTCAAGTATTGATCTTAGATGAGCCAACGTTGGGACTCGATTTGCTGTACCGCGATACTTTTTATCGCCACCTACTAGAGTGGTTCCACGACGGCGAACGCGCCATGATCATTGCAAGCCATGAGGTTTCAGAAATTGAACACTTATTAACGGATGTGCTGATTTTAAAGCAAGGCCATTGTGTGCTGCAAAAGAGCATGGAAGACATCGAGAACGACTATTTCATTATCGAACTTGCAAACAACCATTCAAGCGAGATCCAGAAGCTCAATCCGCTAACCTCACAGCCAGGGCTAGGAACCACTAAGTGGTTATTGGAAGGTCAATACAAAGCGCAGGTTGAACCGATGGGCACTATCTACAATGTTGGCCTCGCAGATCTATTCCTTGCAACACAAACGGAGAAGGCATAATGCATCCAAGTTTTTATATGCTAGAAAAAGAACTCATCGAGCACAAAATTAATACTCGATTACCTCTATTTGTCGCGTTATGTGGTTTCTTGCTGTTCGTTAGTCTGTTTTTTAATGGCGCTGCGCAGCATGAGTTTTTCTTCGAAATGCAAGTGAACGGTGACGTGAGCGACATCCATAGAGAGTTCGCGCAAGATCTCAACTCGGTGATCTACTTTGGCGCGGGTCTGATTTCACTGATCCTGTCGACACTTTACATCCCTAAAACGCTGCGTAAAGAGCGCCAAGAAGGCAGTTCGATGTTTTGGAGAAGTATGCCAGTATCTAATGCAATGACTCACGGCGTGAAGTTAGGTTTCGGTTTAGTGGTTATTCCGGCTATCTGTGCGTTGCTCGTGCTGTTCGCCGATTTCCTATTCTGGATATTGAACGTCTCAAGCGAACAACAATTGGCGCTACTGGTTGAACAGCAATCTCTATTTTATGTGCTGAGTAACTGGGTGGTGTTCTTTGGGCGAATGCTGTTGGTTGCACTGGTTTTATTACCACTGGCAACCGTTACCCTAGCGATTTCGCAGTTGGTAAACTCTCCATTACTTGTCATTTTCATCTCAAGCTATGCGATTAAGTTCCTCTCTGTCGCCGTGTTTGGGTTCTATGGCATCAATGACTTCCTATCTCTCATCGCATCACTGCCAATGAATGTGCTCATAGCAAGTAACCCATTAAGCGCGATTGCAGAAGCGCCTATTTTATCTTTAGGTATTTACGCACTGATTGGTGTTGGCGGTTATCTGCTGAGCCTAAAGCTAAATAGAACGGATGATGTGAGCTTGAAGACGCTGTTCCAACGCTAGAGTCAGATCCTAAGCACGAGCCTTTATCGGGCAGTCACATCAGATATCAAAATCTAAATCAAAGCTTCTGAGAAATCGGGAGCTTTTTTTGATCACGACTTTGCTAATACAGGGATGGGTAACAAGGACAAAGGGATTTAATTGGGAGTAACCGAGTGAAGAAACAAGAGAATCTAAGAGGAGGTATTAATGAGCTGACATTAAATTGCATTGTTGTTAATGCCTGCCAGCTCTTTAGGGATGATTTCTTTAGTCGCCGACCAGATGAAGGTCCTCAAGAGTGCTAATGAAATCGGTTTGTTGCGTTTTACATTTGATTAAGCTTTTCAGTTTTTAAAGCTTTACGATTTAAAGCTTATTTCTTTGATGCTTCTTTTGACGTGTCTTTCCAGTATTGGATACGAACGCGATGAAGCTGTGCTCTTCTCATTTTTTTCATAAGGGATATTTCCTTTTCTTTAACTGCTCTTCATGAGCTATTTTTATTGCCAACCATTCGAATCTAACGGTGTTTGATGCCCAGATCAATGATACAAATCACAAAATATATAGAGTTTTGAGTACCATTTACATCAAAGTATGACCTAGATATCAACTATGGCTCAATTCAATCTTATGAGCCGCTGTTCAAAATTAAGGTTAGTTCTCTCAGATGACAAATTCATTTCAGTATCAATACAGTTCAATGATACTAATTTAATAGACCGGACCAACGCGAATTTAGTTCCAGTGTCTTATCTTTTATTAATCATACCGCCCTCAAAGTTACAGTGTAACCAAGCCTGCATTCAATGTGAACAAATAATCGCCACATTAGCCTATACGTCACAACATCAAAATGGGATTATGTTTGTAACGGATAGAGCTTTTGATAGAAAAAAGCCGTAGTGAATAAAATTAAATGGACGTAATTATGAGTAAAGTAATTCTGCAAGGGCATATTCTAGTGCCAGACAACGACCTAGAAGCCGTCACACAAGCCTTGGTTGCGCACAAAGAACTGACACTGGAAGAAGCTGGTTGTATCGTGTTTCGAGTCAGTCAAAGCACCCTTCAACCTAATCGCTTTGAAGTGTATGAAGAATTCACTAGCCAAGAAGCATTCGAAGCGCATCAGCAGCGAGTAAAAGCCTCGGAATGGGGTGAAATCTCCCAGAACGTGACACGTCATTACCAAGTCACCGATGTTCCGACATCATAATGATACATCCACTAGCCAACCACATCATCACATTGATCAAACAAGATCCCTTGCGAATGCAGGTTATAGACTGTGTATCTCAGTTGGATTTACCGCAGTGTTATGTCGCTGCGGGCTTTGTGAGAAACCTCGTTTGGGATCACCTACATGGTTATACCTCCCCGACCCCACTCAATGATATTGATGTGATCTACTTTGATCCCATTGATACTTCCTACGAATCGGATCTTAGATACGAGGCTCTGCTTAAACAACGGTTACCCGAACTGAATTGGCAAGTTCGCAATCAAGCCTGCATGCACATCAGAAATGGGGATGAACCTTACCAAGGCTCATTGGATGCGATGAGTTACTGGCCAGAGAAAGAAACCGCAGTCGCCATAAAACAGAGCCTCACTGGGGATATCGAGTGTAATTCGGCGTTTGGCTTAGAGAGCTTGTTTGATTTAAAAGTCACACCCAACCCAAAGCGTAACCGAGATATCTTTGATCAAAGAGTACAATCCAAAGGTTGGCTAACCCAGTGGCCTAAGTTAACGATTAGTCACCGTTAACTAGCTTTCGAATTCAAGCGCTAAAACCATTGACTAAAAGTCCAATCAGATCGACCATGCCCCACTTGTTAGCTGACTAACTTAGTAGCTTAGTAAGTCAGTCACTAATCAACTCATCAACCGCGCGTGGCAACTAAGTGCTGCGCTATCTCGTCATACAGAGTAACGACCATGAACCAACAATACATGCTGCAAGCACTCGAAGCTTCGCGCCAAGCCTTACCTGATTGCCAACCAAACCCACCAGTGGGCTGTGTTTTGGTGAAGAACGCTAAAGTGGTGTCTGTTGGGTACACTCAAAAAGTCGGTGGCAACCACGCCGAGGTTGAAGCACTGAATAGCTATGATGGAACAATGGAAGGGGTTAGCGCTTACGTAACTTTAGAACCATGTTCATTTGTCGGCAGAACACCCGCTTGTGCCAATACATTGGTTAAAGCAGGTGTAAAACACGTAATAGTGGCAATGCTAGACCCAGACCCTCGTAATAATGGTCGTGGTGTTGCGATCCTTGAATCGCACGGCGTGAAAGTGGATGTAGGACTATGCCAAGAACAAGTGAGCGCCTTTTTAACTCCTTACCTTGGTAAGTCCTAGATCTAAACAGCCAGTATTAGTTCAATTTCACTCGGTAAAGTGGGTTTACTGGTTTATCGACAAAGTACGACCAGATATGATCGTAGACCGCATGTTGGTTGGGGAACGGCGCTAACGCTTTTGCTTCTTCTAAATTGCACCAACGGTACTCCGTATGTTCGTCATTCAGTTCAATCGCTTGGTTGGGCGGGCATAGCACTGCAAAGACAGGGATTAGCTGAATTACATTCACGTGCGCCTCATAAAACTGCTCCAGAAACTGCGCGTTATACAAAGCTTCCACTTTAATTTGGGTCTCTTCTTCAAACTCGCGCACGATAGCCTCCCAGCCTGTTTCACCTGCTTCAATCGAGCCTGCGACATGGCACCAAAATTCGCCCTTCACACGCTTCATTAGTAGCATTTTCATTTGTCCGTCGATCTCTGAAATAGCGACACCAGATACAATCGAAGTATTGAGTGGAATCATAACGTTACCTTAGGTTGAACAAGAGGGCGGCAAGGCTACCACCCTTCACATGTGAAGTTACCTTCTCTGACCAAAAACGAGAAGTTACTCGTCAATTAATGAAGTTTAAGCTATGACTCATGGGTTCAGTGTTAACCGTCTCGCTTAGCTATCCAGTAATAGAACCATTTCTTATTTGAGGCGCTTTTCGATAAAGAGTAGAATCGCCGCCTTGTACTGTGTTTAAAGTCTCTAAACATACACAGTAGACTCACAACCATTTATCACCACGATATAAGTATTAATACGACTATGCACTCATCAAAACCAACGCACGACTCAGAAAACAGCCACACACCTGAGCATTGCTTCACTCGTTTTCAACAGCCGATTGAGTCATATTCGTTGCCTGAGCGTTTCACATTCCCGTTCTACTACGAACCACACCCACTGTGTGAAATCGCATCTCATCAGCTTCAACAGCATCTAGAAACACAAACCGACTGGCAACACGACTTCGGGCTGGATTCTAATGAAGGTCGCGGCAAAATGTTTGGTGTGTTGCTGGTTAAAAGCCCTGAAGGTGAGCTTGGTTACTTTTCTGCTTTCTCCGGAAAAATCGCAGACCAGAACCTATTGCCCCACTTTGTGCCACCAGTATTTGACATGCTAAGCAGCGACAGTTTTTTCCATCAAGATACTGCCGACATGATGGCTGTGAATGCAAAATTCAAAACACTACAAGCTAACGTAGAATACCTTGAGTTGTGCGAGCAACTGGCGCAGCAAAAAACGCAAGCTGAGCAAGAGATTGAAGCTCAACGTCTATTGATTATTGAAGGCCGAAAAACGCGTAAAGAACAACGTGAACAAGGTAAAGAAAACCTTGATGAGCAAGCCTTCGAGCAATTGAACAATGAGTTAAACAAGGCCAGTGTTGCCGACAAGAACCAGCAGAAGTACCTAAAACTCAACTGGGAACAGACCCTGCAAGTGCTGCAGGCCAAAGTTGAAGTGTTCACCACTCAACTGGTTGAGCTAAAAGAGCAAAGAGCACAGCTTTCTCATCGACTTCAACACAAGCTGTTTTCAAAATACGCATTCAAAAATGCAGAGGGACACACAGAAGATCTGAACCAAATCTTTGAAGACACCCCAAATAAAGTACCACCAGCAGGTTCGGGCGAATGTGCTGCACCTAAATTGCTGCAATACGCCTACCTGAATGGTTACACACCATTGGCATTGGCTGAATTTTGGTGGGGTCGTTCACCGAAATCGGAAATCCGAAAGCACAAGAAATACTACGCCTCCTGCCAAAGTAAGTGTGTACCGATTTTAGGCCATATGATGAAAGGTCTAGAAGTCGATCCAAACCCATTGCTAGAGAACCCTGCTGAAGGCAAAGAGCTGGATATTCTGTTCCAAGATGAGCACATCGTTGTAATACACAAGCCGGCAGGTTTTCTATCCGTGCCGGGTAAAACCATCAAAGATTCCGCCTACACACGCGTTCAAGAAATGCATCCCGACGTTGAAGGGCCATTTGTAATTCACCGCTTAGACATGGCAACCTCGGGTATTCTAATTTTCGCTCTCACACGACGTGCGAACAAGAGCTTGCAGAAGCAGTTCATTACTCGTGAAGTCGAGAAGCGATACGTGGCAATGATTGAAGGCGTTCTAGCAGAAGATGAAGGCTATGTTCGACTGCCATTGCGTGGTGATTTGTATGACCGCCCTCGTCAGATTGTCTGCTTCGAACACGGCAAGCCTGCAGAAACCAAATGGGAAGTGATTGAGCGAAACGAGCAAACCACTAAGGTCTACCTGCACCCTAGAACAGGGCGTACACATCAGTTGCGTGTTCACTGTTCACATGAAGAAGGCCTTAACATGCCTATCGTCGGTGATGGCCTATATGGCAATAAAGCCGACCGATTGCACTTACACGCGGAAAGACTTGCGCTGCACCACCCGGTGACCAAAGAGTGGATGGAGTTTCAGTTCGACGCCGAATTCTAAAATATCTCATTAATAACGAGTCTTAATGAAAGGAGCCACAACGCTTGTGGCTCCTACCTCTTTTGGGTATATCTCCACGCTTATTGCACTACATCAAGATTCACTTTGTTGTGAAGAGTAGCATGCCCACCTTCTTCTCTCCTTGAGGCCTTTGATATGTCATCAGCTGCTTTGAACTTACAACCTAACAAACTGACTTCCCCATTAATTGCGACTCAAGCAACGAGCTTGAAGCCACTTACATCCAAAAAGCCAGACTTAAACTCGGCAATGCTTAACTTAATTGAAGAAGTTAAAAACGAGCTCCCACTTTACGAATCGGAGACGTTTATCTGTGGCCCAAAAGGTAACTGCTCTGGTTGCTCTAAGAAACTACTAGAGATGGTCGACAGTGAATTGATGTATTGGGAACACAGTATTTCAATAGGCCAAGGGCCAAATTTCGAAGAACTGCGCCGCTTTGGCAAGCTATGCAGCAGCGTAAGACGTGGTTTAGAAAGAAACGGCCTAGTAGAAAAACGCCTTAGAGGCAGGTAACCAGGCTAGGCCGCTAGGTTCGGTACTCAAACACGATTTAGGGCGTCCTCGATCGTGTTTGAGGTCTCGTGATACCTAGCCTTAGCGCATATTAACTCCACTTACCCAATTGGAGTTAAAACCATGAAATACACACATTTACTGTTCACATCCCTACTTTTCCTTTGCAGTTCAGCCATCGCTTCCGGCGTCGGATTCACTCAAGTCACCGTAAATGACGATCCTAATCGCCCGCTAAATACTGCCATTTGGTATCCCACAAGAGATACATCAGGCGTAGCCTTAATTGGCGATAACCCCGTCTTCATCGGCACACAAGTCATCAAATATGCAAACATTCAACCTGGCACTTTTCCAGTAATACTGCTGTCGCACGGCTACCGAGGAAACTGGCGCAATCAAAACTGGCTGGCGACCAAACTAGCGAGTCAAGGTTATATCGTAGCGGCCACTGACCATCCGGGAACCACCTCTTTCGACCACTCCCCAAAGCAAGCAGCAAAATGGTGGGAAAGACCACGAGATGTATCACGTATTCTGGACTACTTGTTATCCGAAGCCCCGTGGAAGCAGTCTGCTAGCTCCGACAATGTTAGCGCAATCGGGCATTCATTAGGTGGTTGGACGGTGATGCAACTGGCGGGAGCGAAAATGGATAGACCAACCTTTGAGGCGAATTGTCTCAACTACCCTAACCCACGAACTTGTGGGCTTGCTAAAGAGCTAGGGCTAGACAAAGTCCAAGATGAAGAGCCTGACCCAAAAGACCTTTCAGATCCTCGGATTCAACGTGTCGTTAGCCTTGACCTGGGGCTTGCTCGCAGCTTTTCAGCCAATAGCTTAAAAGGCATCAATGTACCAGCCTTGATACTGGCGGCCGGGATAGATATAGGAGATCTCCCCCAGGCATCGGAGTCTGGCTATATTGCTGAGCACATGCCATTGAACTCAAGACGCTACAAAGTCTATGAGAAAGCCACCCATTTCAGCTTCATTCAAAGCTGTAAACCCGGTGCTATAGCCATGCTGAATGAAGAAGTGCCAGGAGATGGCATTATTTGTAAAGATGGCATTGGTACATCACGCGACCAGCTACATCAATTGATCTTAAATGACATCATTAGCTTTCTGAATTGATAAACGGAAGCAAACACACTCAATCTAACACTTGTGGCGAACTTCGATACTCACTCGGAGTTTGCCCAGTTATCCTTGAAAACTCGCGATTGAAATTGGACTTGGTCTGAAAGCCGGAACTAAAGAAGATGTCAGTTATCGCTTCATCACTTTGCATCAGGAGAGTCTTAGCGTGCTCAATCCGATAGGCGTTAATCACCTTCGAAATGTTCTCTTGGTGAGTTTGATTAACCGCAGACGATATCTTGCGAGCAGGAATGCCTAGCTTTCGTGCCAAGCGATTGAGAGACAGATCAGGATCTTTAAATAATTGATGATCCCTCATTAATGCATCGAACTTAGCCATGATCTGCGCGGTTTCTTCAGCTTGGTCGTCATCTAAGCTGCTCGCTAGTGTGGTCGATGTATCGACTTCTTCTGGAGAGCGTTGTGACATAGAAGGTAAAGCCTGCACTTGCTTGGTTTTTTCTTCGGCAGGCGTGCTAATACTGACCACCATCACAGCGGACACAATGGCTGGAATAAGGACAAGGTAGCTAATCGATAAGATCAGATTGGTGTGCTGCGCATTCAACAGTAAGATATCGTAAGAGAGCACACTGTCGACCAAAGCGGAGAATAGTAGCATTACACCTGCAACCCGTTCAGCAACCAACACTTTCGAGATATCGGTTAGCCGCACTTGTTCCGGCACTAGCAGCGACGACTTCAGCAGCAAGACACCATAACCGAGATAGAGCAAGATCAGCAATACATCAAGAGTTCCCGCCCAGAGATGCACATAAAAAAGTGAGCCAACTAAAACAGCAATCGGACCTAGCCAATGCAAATGTGTACTGGATTGGCTTCGATGAGCTCCCGAGAAACAGAGCCAAGCCGCCACAGGAACACAGGCACCAAGAATGGGTTGTAAGAAGCGAAACAACTCAATATCAAACGTCCATCGCAGGCCTACTACCGTAACCATTAACGCGCACAGAATGATAAACCAAAGTGGCTTTTGACTGGTTTGTGGGTAATGGCATCGAAGCAGCACACCTGTCATCAATAACAACAGCGCTGCGACAAATGGTAAAGGAATGGCAAGCATCAATAGTCCGTTTGAGTTCGAGAAAATATCACTCCGCTTCAAGCACTTCATTAGCGAAGTAACTGAGCGAACCAGTGATAGATATTGAATATCAATCTATGGTAAATCATTCCTCAGAGAGAAATCTAGAACGAAATCTTGATGGTGTTAAGCCAACGATTTTCATGAAGACTTTTCGAAAGCTGTTTACGTCCTCATAGCCAACTAGGTAGCTGATCTGCTCAACCGATTTATGAGAGCTTTCCAATAACTCACATGCACTTTGAACACGCACATGTTGGATATAATTGATCGGCGTATAGCTGGTCGCTTTGGTAAATTGACGAATAAAGGTTCTTCGCGTCATAAACGCTTCTTCAGCCAATTGATCAAGAGACAACGAAAGGCGATGGTTCCTTTGAATAAAACGCTGCACCGATACAATCTTGTCATTGCCGTGAGCATAGTTTGGCACAAAGCTCTGATAGTAGCGTTGTTCTCTCAACCCCGTATCAAGCACGAGGTATTTACCTAGATTACGAGTATTGGTCGGCGTTGTGTATTTGGTTAGGATAAACAAAGCCAAATCCATCCACGACATCAAACCACCAGCGGTCATCACATCCGCATCATCAATCAAGATTTTGTCGATATCGACTGCGATCTGTGGGTAAAGCTCCGTAAACTTCTGCTGTGCTTGCCAGTGCGTGGTCACGGTTCGCCCTTCTAACAAACCTGTTTTTGCCAAAATGAACACGCCTGCGCAAGCTGAGCAAAGTATCGCTCCCCTTTGGTGAGACTCAATCAGGTATTCAAGCAAGGTGTCATTCGGCTCTAGATAGTAACAACCATCTAAATTCGGTGGGAGTATGATGACATCGGCGTTTGATACGCTAACACTGTCATACGCTTGGATCTGAACGTTGAATTGAATCTTCTCAGTCGAAGGTTCAAGAGAATTTGCCATCTGCAGAAACTCTTTCACGCCAAACACAGCGCTCTGCAGAGAGCCTGGGTAATCGATAATTTCAACCTTTACTGATTTTGTCACTATTGCCATATAGTCTGTCATTTTTGACGTTCATTAAAAAAACACAGAGTAGTCATAATAGCCCCACACCACAAGACATTAACAACAAAGGTATGGATTATGAGCAATACTGCACTACTACTTATTGATTTCCAAAACGACTACTTCCCTTCATACGAAGGTGCGAAATGGGCACTCTCTGAAACAGAAAAATCGGCAGAAAAAGGCGCGCAATTACTCAAGACATTCCGCAATAAAAAACTGCCAATCGTTCATGTGCGCCATGAGTTTCCAACCAACGAAGCACCCTTCTTCTTACCAAATTCTGATGGTGCTCAAATCCATAACAGCGTGGCTCCTCTAGAAGGTGAACCTGTTATCGTAAAGCATCAAATAAATAGCTTTAGAGATACTAAACTGAACAAGGTACTAAAAGATCAAGGCATTAAGAAACTGATCATCGTTGGCGCAATGAGCCACATGTGTATTGATGCTGTGACTCGTGCAGCAACCGATTTTGGCTATGAATGCCACGTAGCACATGATGCTTGTACTACGTTAGATATGGAATTCAACGGTGTTGAGGTTCCAGCTGCGCATGTCCATGCAGCTTTCATGGCTGCGCTTGGCTTTGGTTACTGCAATGTCGCAACGGCCAGTGAGCTTGAAAGTCTTCTTTAACAAGGAAGCCTAGATTTTCTAGTCTGTTCATTACAAACACAAAAAAAGGCTCCTATTAAGGAGCCTTCTTATTAGAGCCTGTGATAGCTCAGTTTGGTCAATTATTACTAAGCTTGTGCCACTTGGCGTGCTGGGTGTTTGATAAACACAGCAACAACAGCCACGATAGCCAGTGCAAAACAGTAGTACGAGTTAGAAACAATCTCTAGCGGAGATAGGTTGAACACAGAACCTAATAGCAATACCTGAGCACCATAAGGCAACACACCTTGAATCACACAAGAGAAGATATCCAACAAACTTGCCGAACGACGCGGAGACACGTTGTTCTCTTCCGCCAGTTGGCGAGCCACACTACCAGATACAATAATCGCTACGGTGTTGTTTGCAGTACACATGTTAACCATTGATACCAAGCCAGCAATACCTAGTTCACTCGCACGGCCATTTGCTTGCTTAGAGTGTGAAGAACCAAACGCACGAATCAAACCGCTCACTAGGTTAGTCAGAAACGCTAATCCACCTTGGCGACGCATCAGCTCACTCAAACCACCAATCAGCATCGACAGTAAGAAGATCTCTTGCATGTTGCCAAAGCCTGCGTAGATGTCTTGAGCGTAATCCGTCAAGCCGTAGTTCTCAACAGAGCCTAAACTCACACCACCCGCCAGCAAGATACCGATCGTCAACACAACGAATACGTTCATGCCTGATACCGCAAGAATTAGGATAGTGATGTACGGCAGGACTTTCAGCCATTCAATTGGGCCTGTTTCAGGAACTTGAGTTGCCGTGCTGTTGAAAGCAAAGATAACAATCGCGATAAGTGCAGCAGGAAGTGCAATGCGGATGTTCTCTTTAAACTTGTCTCTCATCTCACAGCCTTGCGAGCGTGTCGCGGCAATCGTGGTATCAGAGATGATTGAAAGGTTGTCACCAAACATAGCGCCACTTAGCACCACACCAGCGGTTAGAGGAATGCTCATGCCAGCTGAGTCAGCAATGCCTAGTGCCACAGGGGCAACCGCAGCGATAGTACCCATAGATGTGCCCATTGCGGTCGCAATGAAAGCAGAAATAAGAAAGATACCCGGTAGGATCATGCTCGTCGGGATCGCCGACAAACCAAGGTTGACCGTTGCATCAACACCACCAGAAGCTTTAGCCACGGCCGCAAAAGCACCCGCCAGTAGGTAGATCATACACATTGCGATAATGTCTTTGTGACCTACTCCACTTAAGAACTGTTCGATAGCACGGTTCAATTTATCTTTGCTTAGCAACAACGCCAGCATCACTGCAGGCAAAGCCGCAATCGGAGCTGGAAGCTGATAGAAAGCAAAATCGACGCCTTGCAGTGACAAGTACGTACCTACGCCAATAAACAGCGCAAGGAACACGATCAGAGGGATAAGCGCAACTGCCGAAGGGGCAATTACCACATTAGAATTTTTCGAATTGGACATGGAACGACAACGCTATAGAACAGGAAGGAGAGCAGACTAATGTCACACTTAGAACTTGTCAACGTCTAGACGTCTAAACGCCCAATTTAATGCAAAGTAATAAGAACCTTATTGAGCATCACATAATAGAAAAGGCTATTTACTCACCAGTAAATAGCCCTTCGAGAATAAATTGCCAATACGCAAAGCAGAGTTCTAGAGAGCTGCTTTCTTAATGAATAGAGCTTATAAATAGCTTAGCGCTTTTGTGTGAAAGTCACTTGGTACTCTCCGATACCATCATAAGCAACGGTTGTTAGCTCGTCGAAGTCAAGCTCAACCACACCACAGTAAGACCCTGTAATAATCGCCTCGCCCGCTTCAAAACTGATTCCACGCTTGGTCATCGTATCGATCAACCAGTAGACAGGGTTTTGAGCTAATGCGTTAGGGTGAGTGCCAGAAAATGCCTGAACTTTTCCAGCTTGGGTTATAGCCACTTCGACCTTAGCAGCAGTAAACGCTTTATCTTTCTCTATTTCAGGACCAAGAAACAGGCCTTGGTTTGCCAAGCAATCGGCTAAAACTTCGTAAAACTCCGCACCAATTCCATCGTCAAAGCGAGATTGAATTAACTCAAGTGCCATATGGCAAGAGCCAATTGCATCATTGATTTGTGCTTCACTGTAACCATTTAGGTTCGCAGGCAAAGGCTTAGTCAGTACAAAAGCGATTTCTGGTTCTACTCGGGCTACCTCTTTGCCTAGCACTGAGCTTGTGTCTGCGAACAATTCACAAACTTCACCTTGCTGTACGTTGTCAGTGAAAATAGGCGCTACGATAAATTTATTTTCTGCAAGAGGTAACAGACACTTCCAGCCCCCCACTCTATCTGCACGAATTTCAATCATTGATTCTTGAATGGCTAACGCATCATCTAAACTGGTTGGGCGATATTGTTCGATTAATCTTGGCGCTTTAGTTCCCGCGGTGCGACGGCTTAATAACTCTTTAGCCGCCTGCTCAAATACACTTGTCATAATATACCGTTTAAATTTAGAACGATTGGAAATAGGTTTAGGTAATTGCATCACTCATACGATGGTTTCACCGTAAAGTGTTCAAAGGCTTATTGTCACATGTACCGCAAGTAAACACATACCGCTAAGTCAATATATCAAAAGAAAAGCCAGCACCTGATGATCGGTTGACTGGCTTGTTGAATGTGTCATTGTTGAAGAAACGCTACTCGCCTTTTAACGTCTTCTTAAGATTTTGCATGAAATTTCTGAAGTGAGGCATGAAATCAATAAACAGAGGGTGTTTTCTATCTTGCATCATCAACGGTCCCAGTAAGCGAATACTTACACCTAGTCTCGTTGCGGATTGCTCATCTAGGCCACTGTCCTGCTTGATCTTCTCTACAATCGCGAACATGTTTTCTCTGTCTTCAATTTCAAACTGCATGGTTTGCAGTTCACGATCTTCCTTGATGTTCACTTCTTCGATAGTGATACGGTAGTGATTGTGTTTGCCTGTGATTGTTTGCATCGTCATTACTGTCTCCTAACTTGAATTTACGAACAATTAAGTTGACAATATCAACCATAAATACAATAGTTGACAGTGTCAACTATATTTCTAAGGATCGTTTATGTCTGATAACACATCGTTAGAGTCTATCTTTCGTTTAGTACACTCTTTGAAACGTCAAATGAGTGAACAGATTGAGAGCTTGGATTCTGAGATCGCACCCATGAACATTCGTGTCATGAAGATCATTACTAAGAAATCTCCATGTACGGCTATCGATATCGCGCACTACTTAAACCGCGATAAAGCGCAGGTCACGAGATTAGTTAATGCACTGATCAATCAAGAGCTTGTGAAGAAGTCTCCAAATCCAGAAGACAAGCGCAGCCAGTTATTGATTCTGACCAATAAGGGTCAAGAGGTCATGAGTAAAGTTTCGGATATAGATCGAGACATGCTGAAGAGAATGACCAAAGGCATGGCTGAAGATGAGTTAGAGCAATTCAGAAAAATTGCAAAAAAAATGGCGCAAAACTTAGAGAACTGATTTTCAAAATAAAACGAAAAAGCGCCATCGAATCAAATACTCGGTGGCGTTTTTTGTAGAATTTGGTTTTACCTACATATCAGTATGCCAAAATCGACTTTGAAAACGCTTTATCCTACTCGGTAAGAAATTAATCAGCAGACCATACATTCTTGAAGTCGGGCCATCCCCAGTTGGTGATGGCGACGTTTTTCAGAATCCCTTGGAAACGAACGGTCTGCAAGTGATGGAACATCGGCACTAACCAATAATCTGAGATCAGAGTAGACGCGATAGGTTCTAGCTCTGCCAAGTAATTAGGCAGTTCAACGGATGCTTTATGACTATCCAAGCGCTGTTTAAGCCAGTCGCTGTTCATCTCTCCTAAAGCAGAGTGCAAAACAGGATCGTTCATCATCCACGAAAATAGCGAAGACGGGGCATTATCATCGAGATTCAGGTTACACAGCACCAGATCCTCCTTTAACTCGCCACTCTGGGAGAGCAGCGCCAGTTCGCGAAAGCTGTAGGTATTGACCTCAACTTCCACGCCATATCGTTTGAGTATGTCGGATACGCAAATCGCACATCGGTACAACGCATAATAGTCATAAACCGCAATGCTCATTCTTTTCGGAAGTTGAGCCTCTTTCGAAGGCGTTCGATACAATTTCTGCCAACTTGGCAGTATGTTTTGAGCTAAAGAGACGCTAAACAAACCCTTGTTATGTTCCAACTGAGACAAAATCGCTTGTGGGTTGGTCAGTTCTGAAAGGTATTTGCGCTGCTCATTATTTAGTGGGCTAGCCGCTGAGTTCTGATTAAATAGGATAAACAGGCATCCATCCTCGACTCGGCTACGAAGGCCGTCTGTATCTGCAGAAACGAGTTCTACGTCACTTTTCCCTAACTGGTGAAAACAAGACGAATCTTCATAAGGCGATACGTGCATTTGGCTATCATCGAAACGAGCAGTGCCCGTCATTGATTCCTCAAACTGCCAAATGGTCACTTCATCGGTTAACGAGCGACAACCATAATAGTGCTCAAATGCGGCGAGTTTGATGCGTTCATTATTGGTTTCGACCACTTTGAATGGGCCAGTGCCTACTACCGTGTGAGGCACAGAGCTTAATGGTGACGGCTCACGGGTCACTTGCACTGCGGGTTGAATTGAATACTTAACGCCAGCCAACAAGCCTGCGAAGCCGGTGTCAGCTTTAGTGAGTTGGAAGCTGATCCTTAACGGCTGCTCACTGTAAACCGAAGCAACATGAGCTAACTCTGTTTGATAGAAAGGTAAGGTTTGCAAGGCTGAAAACAGCGAGACTAACTGTTTAGCATCAACAGGTTGGCCATCGTGGAAGGTTAGTCCTGGGCGCAAATAGAAAGTCCAAACTAACTTCTCAGCATCATATTCCCAATGGTGCGCTAGCTCAGGCTTCAACTCGCCCTTACCATTACAAGTGACGAGGCAACTGAATACTTGTCTGATCAAAAATCGTTCGCTGCTGCGGTGAATATGGTGTGGAAACAGGTCTTCAAACTTACGTTTATAGGTTAATTGAACGTGCAGCAGCCCTTCGCGCATCGTCGCACCGGATGTTTCTTGGAGAAGAGAGCCAAACACTGCGCGGTCATTATCCAAAATAGAGAGCGCTTTTTCGTACTTGCCCTGCTCTATCAGCTTGCTGGCAACATGTTGAGTCAGTTGTTGATTGCTAAAGCGCAATGTCAGGTTAGAACGTTGATTCCTGCCGACTTTTGGCTCCCACACCACCCATTCAGCCTGATGCATCTTGCCGAGTAAGGTTCGAGCATGACGCAAACTGGTGAACAGCTTGTCTGCGACCTCAGTTAAGGTCACAGAATGTGAGAGGTTCGGCTCGAACGAATCCAGCCGAGTGTAGTAACGCATCATGTTTAGATCAGACAAATAATGAACCTTTTAGAAATAACCCTTCCTCATAAAGCCGATTATAAAACACATTTGTCTTTGAGTGACGATAAAAGTCAAAAACAGGAACACCCCATTAAAAACCCATCTGTTTATTACTTCCTATTAAACAACCATAATTAATGGGTCAGCAGGGAATGTTGAGTTCCCACCAAAGCCTAATACAAGAGAAGTAATCATCATGAGAAAATACTATCTTAATAAGTTAAAAAGCACCTGTAGCAAGCTCGAAAGAGAAGCACTACGAACACTTATAGAGCTATGTAACTGGCGTTATTAGTACACTTTTTAGCACCGAGTTAACGCGAGTTGAGCACAACCTAATATGCTCCTACCCCCAATATGAGTTAGGTCTCAACTCGCTTTTCCATTCCAAATCCCCTCTCAACCCAGTTGTACCAATCACTCACACATCCGATAAATTTCTGTTGTCGACTCGACAAATTTAATTCGTTTTCTTAGTTAAGCGAAAAGCCTTAAGGTTCGCCCCGAAGCAAGCAAGGAGCCTCAGAAATAACTGAAAGCTCAGCTAACAACTAATTTATTTGCAGTTACCAATCAGGTATTAACTAAGGAAACGCCATGCGTATCGCAATTCTTTCTCGCAACGAAAATCTATACTCTACTTCTCGCTTAAAAGCGGCTGGAGAAGCACGTGGTCACCAGGTCGATGTTATCGACACGCTGCACTGTGATATAGATATCGCGAGTAACAATCCGAAGATTCGCTACATGGGTGAAGAGCTACCTCAATACGATGCTGTTATTCCACGTATTGGCGCTTCCATTACCTTTTACGGAACTGCGGTTGTTCGCCAATTCGAAATGATGGGCACTTTTTGTATCAATGAGTCAGTAGCAATCAGTCGTTCTCGCGACAAACTGCGCTCACTACAACTGTTGTCTCGTAAAGGTATTGGCTTACCAAAAACAGGTTTCGCTAGCCGCCCAGACAAGATTCAAGACTTGATCAAAAACGTAGGTGGCGCGCCACTGGTTATCAAGCTTCTTGAAGGCACTCAAGGGATCGGCGTTGTACTAGCAGAAACAAACAAAGCAGCAGAAAGCGTTATCGAAGCATTCATGGGCCTAAAAGCGAACATCTTGGTTCAAGAGTTCATTGAAGAAGCAAATGGCGCAGACATCCGTTGTTTTGTTGTTGGCAACAAAGTAATTGCAGCGATGAAGCGTCAAGCTGGTGAGGGTGAATTCCGCTCTAACCTGCACCGTGGCGGTACAGCTCAACTGGTTAAACTAACCAAAGAAGAGCGCGCTACAGCAATCAATGCTGCGAAAATCATGGGTTTAAACCTATGTGGTGTAGATATTCTACAATCTAAGAATGGCCCTGTTGTAATGGAAGTGAACTCTTCTCCTGGCCTAGAAGGTATCGAGAAAGCGACAGGTAAAGATGTAGCAGACATGATTTTCGAATTCATCGAGAAAAATGCAAAACCAAACGCTAACCGTACTCGTGGCAAAGGCTGATTTAACACCGTTAACTCATGATTGGAAATGATATGAACAATAAAATGATCATAGGGAATACTGAAGCACTTTGCTTACCAGAGTTAGGGATAACTGGACTACATACACGTGTTGATACAGGGGCTAAAACCTCTTCTCTACACGTAGACAATCTACTATGTGTAAAAACAGACGGTGAGAACTTCGTGGAATTCGATCTTCATCCAGATGTGTACCACCTAGAAGAGACTGTGCGCTGCAAAGCGAAGCTGAAAACAAGTAAGAAAATCAAATCATCTAACGGCGAAGTTGAACACCGTTGTGTGATTGAAACCATGCTAAAAATGGGTGGTCAGGAATGGCCTATCGATATCACGCTAAGCAACCGTCAAGATATGACTTATATGATGTTGCTTGGTCGTCAAGGCATGAGTGACAAAGTGATTGTTGATCCAGCGGGTGAATTCCTGCTAACTCACTAATCCGAGTCATCGTAACCGCTCCACAGGTTATAGCTAAAGTTAGTCACAACGATATAAGGCCAGTCTCATGACTGGCCTTATTGCGTTCTATTCTTTAATTTCGAGTTGCCGATCTTACTTTGAGCTTATCTATTTCTTAGATTTACCATGAGACTGAAAACCAAAACGCCAAATCGATAACAGCAGTTTCTTGGCTTTGATTTTGGTTACCCGCCAATGCGTCACAGGTCTTCTTGGAGCACTCATCAATAAGTGTTCAAAGGCTGTCTGACTAAAATTGACTTGTCCTCCATGCGCAACCAGCAAGGTATCCAGTTGCATGTCATAGATTCGAGATACTGATTCTCGGTACTTGTTAGGGTGAAAGATAGGGAAAGGCGGAATCAGTTTCTTTTTCACCTCCACCATGAGGTCTGCTACATAAGCAATACTGTGAGATGGGCAATAAACCGAAAGATCTCGGTCAGTATGACCCGGAGTTTCAAGAACTAACCAATCATCAAACCCCGGAATACTATCCCCATCTGAAAGCTTGTAGTCCGGCTTTAACTTCCTCGAATACCATAGGTTTGCTTTAGGCTTCCCTAAGCGATTCGCCATCCATCGTGCCAGCGCCAGATCCGTCAAATGCATCAAGATGCCATCAATACCGTGATACCAGTCTTTGTCTCGGTTTGCTGCCACCAAGTTACAGTTCGTTAGCTTTCTGAGCTTGTGCGCGGCCCCTGCGTGATCGGGATGCATGTGTGTCACAACCACAGTATGTAAGTCGCTACACTCACGGCCAAGCTCATCTTCAATGAAAGCCCTAAGGTGAGGAATATCCGCACGGCACGCACCATCAAGTAGCAGCAACCTATCGGGATACTCTACGAGATACATGTCTTGGATATAGCCTTTGATGGTATGCAGCTGCAAACCCACTCCTTGTGATAAACCAACTGGTCAGACCTATACAATAGCAAACTCACCATCAATTGTGATCATTTTGTTAAAAACAACAATCTAAAACCAGATAGATAGCTCGAATCAAGATTTTGATTGGTATCCACTACATTACTCAAATCCAATGTTACTCAAATCCCATTCAACTCAGAACAATGAGTACACATTCCAAAGATAAGCATCAATTTAATCCGATATTTTCAGCATTATTGAATGCCTGCATTGCCGTAAACCTTGCTATATAAGCCATACGATTCAAGCTACCAACACTATTTATCGTGACGACAAAACATGTGATTTGTTGCCCTGAGTTATTAGGACTATATATGCGCTTCTAATTTATTGTCTGAGTGCTATACATGAACCAATTAATCGATGCTCTTTCTACCCAAGGTTACTTTGTTTGGGATGACTTCTTAACGCATGAAGAAGTAGTGGCATTGAGGGATTGCATTCCAGAGAACTGGAAAAAGGCTAGGATTGGCCGTAACGATGAAGTAACGCGAGAGTCGACCATTCGTAGTGACAAAATTCAGTGGGTGCGCCGCGACATGGGCGAGCCAGCTTCTCTGTTCCTAGACAAGATGGAGCAAATTCGTTTAGAAGCAAACAAAGCGTTCTTTTTGGGTCTGTTCGAGTACGAAGCGCACTTTGCTAAATACGAAAAAGGCGACTTCTACCAAAAACACTTAGACTGCTTCAAAGGCAATGAAAACCGCCGCCTGACTACCGTGTTCTACATGAATGATGAGTGGACAGAAGAAGACGCGGGTGAGCTTGTGGTTTACGATCTAAAAGACAATCACATCGCTACCATTCCACCAAAGTCAGGCCGCTTATTCGTGTTCTTGTCTGAACAGTTCCCACATGAGGTACTGCCGACAAACACAGAGCGATTCAGTATTGCAGGTTGGTTCCGCATTAACGGCGTGAAAGACAACCAACTCGATATCGCACACTAGAACTGAGCTGATTTTTACAAGCTCTAGCTTATTCAAAGCCTCTCCTTCGAGAGGCTTTTTTATTGAACAAATATTGAGCGAGCATTGAACAACAAACCTCTTAAAAACCGCACACAGTAAATATCAAAACTATCAATAACTTTTCTCTTAAATGAAATCGAAATGAATCTTTCATATCAGTGAAACGGTTTAGCCACGTAAGTGAAATACGTCCTGTTCAAGATAGCTTCAAACGACACCCCTACTGTCTCGTTAAAACTCTAATCCAATACCTCGATATCGATTTCATCCAAAAGGAAACGAAGATGAATAAGCTAATTTTGGCAGGCGTTCTTTCCGCGACAACGGCAATGCCAGCGTTCGCAACGACTCAAGTCACTTGGTGGCACGCAATGGGCGGCCAGCTTGGAGAAACAGTAAACAAAATTGCGACCGACTTTAATGCGTCTCAAGATGATTACGAAATCACGCCAATCTACAAGGGCTCATACACAGAGACCTTAACCGCGGGTATCGCGGCATACCGAGCAGGTGAAGCACCCAATATTCTTCAAGTCTTCGATGCAGGCGCAGCAACCATCATGAACGCCAAAGGCGTCGCGAAACCGGTACAGGATATTCTGGTTGAGTCAGGCTACAACTTTAATTCAAACGACTACCTAGCTGGCGTTCGTAACTTCTATGCCGACAACCAAGGCAAGATGGTTGGTATGCCTTTCAACAGTTCGACGCCGGTTCTTTACTACAACAAAGATCTTCTCGCAGAATTAGGAGCCGAAGCGCCTAAAACTTATGAAGAACTCGAAGTGGTTGCTAAGAAGCTAAAAGCAGAAGGTCACATCGCCTTTTCTCAATCTCTGACGCCGTGGATCATGTTCGAGAACTTTAAGTCTCGCCACAATCTGCCAGTCGCTGACCAAAACAACGGCTACGACGGCCTATCGACCAAACTGATGTTCAACACCAAAGACATGATGATGCACGTCAGCAAGATGAAAGAGTGGTCAGATTTGGGCTACTACAAGTATTACGGCAGCGACTGGGATGCAAACCAAACACCTTTCGAACGCCAAGAAGTGGCAATGTGGATGGGTTCTTCTGGTTCATTCGGCGGCTTACGTAACCGCGTACCTTTTGAGTTGGGTACCACCTACCTTCCCTACTGGAAATCAGTTAACCCAGACGCAGGCTTAACCTTCATTGGTGGTGCGGCTTTGTTTGCTCTGAATGGCCACGACCAACAGCAAGACAAAGGTGTCGCAGCATTCTTTGATTACCTGACCAAACCTGAAACTCAAGTTTACTGGCACAAAACCACGGGCTACGTTCCGGTAACGACAGCGGCTTATGACCTAGCGAAAGAGTCTGGCTACTACAAAGAACAACCCGACGCAGAAGTGGGCGTTAAACAGCTGAGTCTAAAATCGGGCGAATGGACTAAGGGTTATCGCTTAGGTTACTACCCTCAGATTCGTGAAGTGATGCATCGTGAGTTCGACAACATCTTCGCTGACCGTTCTAGCGTCGAGAACAGTCTAGACAAAGTAGAAGATGAAAGCAGCAAGCTACTAAAACGTTTCGCTCGCACCATGAACTAGATCGGTAGATGGGCTAGCCATGTTTCATGGACTGGCTCTGTTAATAAAATAAAGCAGTTCAATCCTCCTCACTACTTGTCAGTCACCTTTAATCAATAGAGTGATGACGAGTCGTGAGGAGATTCTTCACTCATGCCATTTCTTGCTCCAAAAACTACAACTCAACTGGAAGCATGCCTTGTTATAGCGCGAGTGGTCACGGTAACTAACAGTGGTTCACGCCACTCATTTGGGGATTACCCTGTGGAACGACGTCAGCAATTTTTTCACTCTCCACTGCCTTACTTATTTTTGGCACCTCAGATACTCATCATCGCGGTTTTCTTTATCTATCCGGCGGCAAAGGCGGTGTATCTCTCCTTTATGCTGGAAGACCCTTGGGGCACCTCTTCACTCTTCGTGTGGTTTGAGAACTATCAAATGTTATTCGAATCGAGTGAGTATCTAAGCTCGATTGGCTTCACCCTGATGTTCGCGGTTGTGGTGTCTTTCTTGTCACTAGCGTTGGCGCTGCTGCTCGCCGTAAAAGCCGACAACATCATTCATGGTCAAGGGGCTTACAAAGTCACCCTCACTTGGGTATATGCCGTTGCTCCCGCGATTGCAGGTGTTATCGGTGCTTTCCTGTTTAACCCGCACATTGGCGTGTTCACGGAGATATTTGCGGTGGTGGGTTGGGATTTCAGCTTCCAGACCGATCCTGTGGATGCCACGTTCGCTCTGATATTGGTGTCGGTATGGAAGCAAGTCTCAGTGAATTTCATCTACTTTCTGGCTGGTCTTCAATCAATCTCGTACGCGGTAAAAGAAGCCGCGATGTTGGACTGTGTCAGCGATTCAAAACGCTTCTGGACGATTACCTTCCCGCTACTCGCACCAACTGGATTTTTCCTGTTGGTCATCAACCTCACCTACTCGTTCTTTGAAACCTTTGGCGTGATAGACACCATGACCAATGGCGGCCCGGGTGGGAGCACAACCTCGCTAGTGTACAAGGTGTATCGCGATGGTTTTGTTGGCGCAGATTTAGGTGGCAGCTCGGCACAATCGGTTGTGTTGTTGCTGTTGGTACTGACACTCACGTTTATCCAGTTTCGTGTTGTTGAAAAGCGTGTTCATTACTAGCCCATCACGGCTAGGTTTTAATGCGACAGGAGTTGTTCATGAAAAGTAATAAGGTCTCTGACCACCTAATTTTAATTGCTGGGATGTTGTTTATGTTGGTCCCTATCTGGCTGATCTTCGCCAGTTCGACTCATAACCCGAACACCATTGTCAGCGAAGGTTTGCAGTGGTTACCGGGCGATAATTTTACGAGTATTTATAGCGAAGCTTGGAACAAGAGCATGGGCTTTAGTGGTGAAGTCACCGCCAGCAAAATGATCGCCAACTCGATGATCATGGGACTCGGTTTTGCGATCGGCAAGATCATCATTTCAATGATGGCTGCGTTTGCTTTGGTCTATTTCAGACTGCCTTACGCCACGGCGTGGTTCTGGTTGATCTTCGTCACTCTGCTACTGCCACTAGAGGTTCGTATTATCCCATCTTATGAAGTGGTTGCTGGGCTTGGGCTGCTTAATAGCTACACAGGTTTAATTCTACCTCTGATCGCGTCAGCCACCGCAACCTTCTTTTTTAGACAGTTCTTCAAAACCATCCCCGATGAATTATTAGAAGCTGCACAGTTGGATAACGCAGGTCCGTTTCGATTCTTTGTCGACATCTTACTGCCACTGTCTAAAACCATGATCGCCGCGATCTTCATCATCATGTTTGTGGTGGGTTGGAACCAATATTTGTGGCCAATCATGATGACCACGGACGAAGGCTACAACACCATCGTGATGGGCATCAAACAAGTACTCAACAACATCAATGAAACCAGTTTACCGCGCTACGACTATGTTTTTGCCATGGTGATTTTAGCTATGTTGCCACCCGTTTTAGTGGTGGTTGTATTTCAGCGTTGGTTTGTAAAAGGGCTAGTAGAAAGTGAAAAATAACAACGACACAACTCAAATGACCGATAACCGCATTCAATCACTCGATGAGTACAAGACGTCTCACCCAGCTTCTCCGCAAAAATCAGAGGACACCCCGATGCCAAAGTTAAAACAAACGTTAGGGCACACCCAAGCCACTCACGATCGTACGCACAAAGCACCTACCATGTTAGGCATCAAAAACTTGGTAAAGACTTATGAGAACGGTCATCGTGCAGTGAAAGATGTCTCACTTGATATCGCAAGGGGTGAATTTCTTGTGTTGGTTGGCCCATCGGGCTGCGGCAAGTCTTCTATCCTACGTTCAATTGCGGGGCTGGAAAGCATCTCTGGCGGCGAGATTCACTTGGGTGGGCGCCGTGTTGATAACGAAAAGCCAGCTCAACGAGATATCGCAATGGTCTTTCAAAATTACGCACTCTACCCTCACATGACAGTGTACAAAAACCTCGCTTATGGTTTAAAGAACCGAGGTGTAAGCCAACACGTGATTGAAGAGAAGATTGAGAAAGTCGCCAAGACACTGAGAATCGAAGAGTACCTAGACCGCAAGCCAGCCAAGCTTTCGGGTGGTCAGCGCCAGCGTGTTGCTATGGGACGAGCGATTGTACGCGACCCTCAACTGTTCCTGTTTGATGAGCCTTTGTCTAACCTAGATGCCTCATTGCGCGCTCACATGAGATTAGAAATCAAAAAGCTGCAACGCGAGCTAGGCGTAACCAGTGTTTACGTGACTCATGACCAAGTTGAGGCTATGACACTGGCAGATAGAATTGTGGTTCTCAACAAAGGCCAAATAGAACAAGTCGGCACACCAAGAGAGGTCTACCACCAGCCTGCCAGTACCTTTGTAGCAAGCTTCATTGGTAGCCCCGCGATGAACTTCTTAACTGCCACGCTCGATGATGGCTATCTTGAAATCGGCGATCAACAAATGTATCTACCCGAATATGCGCACGTTAAGGACGCGACTATCACTCTTGGCATTCGCCCTGAACATTCTGAGGTTTGTAGCGATTTAATCATGAACGCACTGCCGCTGGAATTACGTATCAGCGTGGTTGAGCCTTTAGGGCCTAATCAGTTAGTTCATGGCTTTGTGAACGAACAACCCTTTATTGCAGTCACACCCGAAACAACTTTGTGCCAAGCTGTCCCCCTCGGTCTAAGCATTGATAAATCGAACCTGCATATTTTTGACAGTCGTGGGAAGCGTATTCAACCAAATAACTTTACTTCACAAGAGTCACGCGAAGAGGTAACAAGCTTAACGACGGCTCTCGCTTAATCGAGTACACTGATATTTAATGCGTTTTTACGGTGCGTCTTTAAGAAGGATTAATTATGTCGTCTATCATCGTAGGTCATCGGGGTGTAGCAGGTACTCACCCAGAAAATACCAAGGCAAGCATTGAACAAGCCGCTAAACTCGGTTTGAAATGGATTGAAGTAGATATTCAGCCAACTCAGGATGATCAACTTGTGGTTTGTCACGACCACACCCTTGAGCGCTGCAGCGATGGCAAAGGTCGTGTCGACGAACACACCCTTGCAGAACTGCGTCAGCTTGATTTTGGCAGTTGGAAGTCTGAGCAGTTCGCTGGTGAAAGAATATTGACGCTGGAAGAATTGCTCGCGCTTGTTGAGCAGCATGATCTCAGCGTCAACTTAGAGATTAAAGTCGACAGTCGACATCAAGCCCCTCATGTCGTTGATTTGCTACATACAGAGTTGATTCGTTCAAATCTAGACACCGACAGAGTGCTGCTTTCAAGTTTCAGCCATCAAGTGGTTTCTGAAATGGCTCGTCACCTGCCGAGATACCGCGTTGGTGTAATTACAGAGCAACTGACTCAAGCCGACTTGATGTTGATTGACGAAGTTAAAGCGTTCAGCTGCCACATGAACTACGAACACGTGATTCAGAGCGATCTCGATACACTAGGTGAAGCAAAAATCCAAACATGGTGCTACACCGTAAACGATCCGTCTCACTTCAAATTCATCTCAAAAGTAGATGCCGTATTCACTGATTTCCCGAATCAATTTACCTCTATAAATTGACCAGGCGAATACTGTAAAAACAACCCCGAGAGGCTTTAAAACTAACTCTCGGGAAACCTCAAAATTAGGTAGCAAACACAAGTGAGTAGGAGTACATTCCGCTACTCACTTGGTTTCATTAGCTCGCTCTATTTAGACAGCTTCATTGGTTACTTAATTTATGGATCTCATTTTTAGTCCAACTTTCCCAATTTTGGGTGCAATCTTCATTTTCGCCGCTATTGTTCGTGGCTTCTCAGGTTTCGGTTTCACCTTAGTGGCATTGCCATTAAGTGCGTTGTTCGTGCCTGTTATCGAACTGGTTCCTGTTTTCATGTTGATCGACCTACTCGGCAATGTTCAATTGCTACCTAAGGTTCGAAAACACGTTAACTGGCGCTGGGTTTCAAAGGTCTTTATCCCTTGCTTTGCCTTCACACCTGTTGGCTTACTTCTGCTTAAATCGGTTAGCCAAGACACGATCATCTTGATCATCAGTGCCTTTATCTTTGCGTCTGCACTCATGATCTACAAAGGTTTTCAGTATAAAAGCGAACCAAGATTTGCTCCTTATATTCTAGGTAGCCTTGCAGGGATCATGAATGGCGCGGCGTCGATGTCTGGCCCTCCGGTTGGCACACACGCCTTAGCAAGCCCGGTCGCTCCACACATTGCCAGAGCTGGCCTGATTGCCTTCTTCGTGTTGGCGGACTCGAGTGCGTTTGTTTCAGCATCGATCGCAGGATTGGTCGATCGAGATGTGGTTTGGCTGACTCTTGCACTCTTGCCAAGCAGCATGTTTGGCGGCTATGTGGGATCTAAACTGTTCGAAAGATTTGGTGGAGAGAAATTCAAGCCCGTGACCATTGCGCTGCTTATCGTAATTGCTATTTTCAGTGCAGGGCGAGTTTTACTGTAACGAGCTTGAGAAGGTTTAAAGTCACTCTATAAAAAGAGTTCTGGAAATGGGTGCCAATATCTACCATTCGATATGGATAGGGGTGCCCATTTTTACGAGTTGAATAAACTCATCCATGTCTTGATTGGTTAGTGCAATACAGCCATCCGTCCAATCAAAGCTTTGAATAAAACTCGGTGAACGACGCTCACCATTCTTGATGCCGTGGATTTTGATGTTCCCACCAGGGTCGACATCATTATTTTCTGCCCACTGCCTATCCGAAGGTTGCGGGTAGTTGATATGCACTGAACGATAGAAATCCGACTCTTCCATCACATAGTCGAGTTGGTATTCCCCTTCAGGCGTTCGGTTGTCTCCTTCAAAACGTTTATGCCCTTTTGGTTGCTTGCCGAGTGCAATTCGAAATTCCTGAATCACCTCTTCACCCTTGAGCAGGTACATTCTGCGTTTAGACTTATCAACTTTGACCAAGGTGACCACTTGCAGCAACGAATCTGTATCAGAAGAGGAAGCTGGTAGAGTATAAAACTGTCGAGATGAGCTTTGAGGTGGACGTATAGATGAACCTTGAGACAACTGGGCAACTTGTTCGCCAGAATTACTGCTAAGGACATCATCCACAATAATCACATGTTTGGAGTTTGAATTAGATGAAGACGTTGAGACACGTTGAGAGTGAGCTGGTGCCGACTCGAATACAATCGTCTCGATCGCCGTCGCGTCAGAGACTATTTTCTCGACTACGACCTGCTCAGCATTCGCGTTCGGAACCACAAACAGTAAACACAGTAATAAAGACCAAAACAGACGCACCCTCAAATCTCCTCAAAACGCATGGACATGGTTCGTGACTGAGTTTCCATTCCTAACGACTCATAGAAACCCTTAGCTTGCTGATTAAACTCCATCACTTCTAACCTAAGCTCGATAGCACCACTCGCTTGCGCCCATTGATTGAATGACTTCATCAACGCTCTGCCGACGCCTTGACTCTGAACCTGATCGTTCACCACAATCGTATTCACCCTTGCCACCTTATGCGACTGAATAAAGCTAACCCCTTTATTCTGCGTTACCTTCCCAGCTAAGAAGCCAACCACCTGTTGATCGTCAACCGCAACAAAGAAAGCGCCAACCGAATCAAGCATCAATCCCAACCAATATTCTTCACTATCACCTAAACCCTGTGAGGCTGGCGCAAACACCATAGGAGCACCAAGGTGGTGTTGACGGTTTATCTGTTCAGAGAGCTCCAAGATCGAGCTAATATCAGTTACCTTGGCGGTCCGGATTTGCATATCATCACCTTATTTGAATTCAATAACACCTTAGCAAAAATGGCTTAATTGTGCACCGTTACACTGGTCAACTCAGACGCTCTGTGAAGGCGGGTTATTAATATTAGGCTCTTAGTTTAGGTAAATTGTTCCGCAAATCTCAGGCACATTGCCAGCCTTTGAGTGCTACTATCTCTGCAGAATCAATACACTAACGACGACTAACGACTGGATACCCATATGATTAAGTTTGCTGTAATTGGAACCAATTGGATTACACAAAAGTTTGTTCAAGCTGCTCACGAATCTCAATCGATGCAACTTGCTGCGGTTTACTCTCGAAATCTAGACAGCGCGGCACAGTTCGCCCAAGAATTTGACGTTGAAGCGACGTATGACTCACTCGACGCATTGGCAAATGACAAAACGGTTGAAGCCGTGTACATCGCTTCACCGAACTCACTGCATTGCGAGCAATCTATCTTCATGATGGAACACGGTAAGCATGTGATCTGTGAAAAGCCTGTCGCATCGAATATTGAAGAAGCAAAACGGATGTTTGAGGTCGCTCAGAAGAACGGTGTAGTGCTGTTTGAGGCGTATAAATCTCAATTCCTACCGAACTTTAGGGAAGTTCAACTTGGGTTAGCAAAGATTGGTAAAGTGCATAAAGCGCACATCAATTACTGCCAGTATTCATCACGCTACCAAAAATACCTAAACGGCGAGAACCCAAACACCTTCAACCCAGCTTTTTCTAACGGATCGTTGGTTGATATTGGCTTTTACTGCGTAGCCGCAACAGTCGCGCTATTTGGTGAGCCGGAGAATGCACAAGCTTCTGCGAAGCTGCTTGAGTCAGGTGTCGATGCTCATGGCTGTGCGATCTTCCAGTATCCTGAGTTCGACGTAACGCTTGCTCACTCTAAAGTCAGCGACTCTTATGCTCCAAGCGAGATCCAAGGTGAATTAGGGGCGATCATCATCGATCACATTGCTGAATGCACCGACGTTAAGATCCGCTTCCGTGATGGCAAGGTAGAAAACCTTACTCAAGTACAAAGCGAGAACTCCATGAGTTACGAAGCACAAGCCTTTGCTAGCTGCATTGCTGGCGACCACACAACACAAGCGCAAGCCCAACAGCGTGCTTTAACCGTTGCCAAGTTAATTACAGAGATGCGTCAGCAAATTGGTGTCGTTTATCCAGCGGATAAATAACGTCACAGCGTAAGTTAACAAACTGATTTTTAAGACATACTGATTTATGCATAACTAAATTTAATCTTTACGACAAATAACTGGATTAGTTGATTGGGGTACCATCTGTTTAAATCCGCGTTCGATATCTATCGTATTAATTTAATTTATTGAAGGTGTGTAAAGTGTTTTCAGTTGATGATCGCGTTGTAGCAACAAAAGGTGTTGAGCTAGGTGAAATGGTTGTAATTGGCCTAAGTGCTGGTGGCGGCTACGTTCACGTTACAACAGTAGAAGGCGCAATAATGACGCTTACTTACCCTGCAAAAGACCTTAAAAAAGCATAGTTTAACCGCTCCGCTCTTTTAGTAGTCACTCTGCTAAAGGTAACAAAATTGAGGCCTTGGCTGATTTCACTCTTCTGCATTAGAGTGAACAGCCAGGGCCTTTTTTATGCCTGCAATTCCTTAATAGCCTCCCATTAGTTTACTCGTTGCAGTAAAACCGAATCCAACAGACAATAGAATCAATCAAAGAGTATTCACACCAAGTACTTATTGACTGTTGATGCTTAGTATTCGCAAGATCTTCTGGTACATTAGCATTGTCTTATATTTATAATGACCTGAACTGAGGGAAGCTATGAAGCTTTATATTTACGACCACTGCCCTTTCTGTGCAAGAGTAGCCTACATTGCTCAATCTCTAGGCTTGGACATCGAGCTTGTCTCTGTCGATTATGATGACGCCCAAACGCTTATCGATCTGATCGGTAAAAAAATGGTGCCTGTATTACAAAAAGACGACGGTTCTATCATGGCTGAGAGCCTAGATATCATCGCCTACTTCATGGATTTAAAATCAAGTGACGAACAACGCGTACCATCAGAGCAAGTCACTGTGTTCCAAACTCGCGCATTCCCGCTAAGCCAGCGCATTGGTTTGCCACGTTGGTGGAAACTGGATCTTGCTGAATACCAATCACCAGCAAGCAAAGAAGCGTGGCGCGCAGCCAAAGAAACCGAAGAACTCAACTTCGATAAGCTGATTGAGCAGACGCCGCAGTTTGTTGAACAGATTAACCCTTTGCTGAAAGATGCAGAGCTACTACTGAACCTAGAAAATGGTGAGTCGTCACTGCCTCTTATCGATCAAGCGGTGTACTTCTCTATGTTGCGCGGTTTCTGCGTAGAGCCAAGCATCACATGGCCACCAGCGCTAGAACGTTGGTTAGAGAAGCAAAGTGAAACGCTGAAGCTCTCTTTACTTCGCTAGAGCGATTGCAAAGAGCACAAACAAAAAATCGAAGCTCTCAGGTACAGCCCTGCTAGCTTCGATTTTCTTTTAGCTGCCCATTATTTCTATCTGACCAGCCTTTTTTTACGCCAAGCTCTTGTTACACCAAACTCTTGTTACTACAGCAGACGCCTTCTCAAGCCAGTTCGCTCTAAGATTCGTGTCGAGATCTCTTCAACCGATAATGAAGACGTGTTGATGTAAGGGATCGCTTCACGGCGGAACATCGCCTCTACTGTTTGTAGCTCATACAAACATTGCGAATCACTCGCGTATTCACTGCCCGCTAAACGGTTCTCACGGATCTCAGTCAGCCTTTCTGCATCAATGGTTAAACCGAACAGCTTGTGTCGGTAAATCTCAAACTCTGGCAGCAGCTTCAAGCGCGCTAAATCGTCATGGATAAATGGGTAGTTTGCTACGCGCAAGCCAAACTGCATCGCCATGTACAAGCTTGTTGGTGTCTTACCGCTTCGAGATACACCTAACAAGATGATGTCGGCTTCTTCCAGCCCTTTGAGCGTGATGCCATCATCGTGTGCAAGTGTGTATTCAATCGCAGCAATACGGTCGAAATACTTAACCGAATCTTTGTTCACACTGCGTGAGCGTTGCAGTTTAGGCACAGGTGCCATCTGAATATCATCCTGAACCTTCTGAACGATGCTTTCCAACACGTCATAACAGTGCGCTGGCGCTTCAAGCAGCTTAGCCTTGATATCTGGAATCACGATTGAAAAGAACACGAGTGGTTCGACTCCATTATCGCGATACGAAATTTCGATCTCTTTTAATAAATCAGAAAGTTTGTCCTCACTTTCCACAAACGGAAAGGTTTTTTCATTGGCTTTGAAAGGGAATTGACCTAGAACAACATGCCCTAAAGTCTCACATGTTATGGCCGTTCCATCAGAAACATAGAATACATCACGACTTTGAATATCAATTTGCATTTTTTATTTAATGTTTAAAATTATTTTGAGTAGGATGGGAACCATAATATATATAACAAAACCCTGCTGACTATTACGTCCCCCACAGCTTTAAAAAATAATTTACATTTTTTTAAACTGATACGTAATCGTTTGCCTTTAAATCCCTACAATGCTTGCTATGTTTCTGGAGAAATAAATGCAAAATAATACCCTATGGTTCAATGGCCTATCCATGGAAGATGTCGACAAAGTCGGCGGTAAAAACGCCTCACTGGGCGAGATGGTTTCTAACCTATCCAATGCTGGTGTTTCTGTACCTAATGGTTTTGCTACCACTTCGTATGCGTTTAACGACTTTCTTGACTACAAAGGTCTTGATGAGCGCATCCACCAACTACTTGATGAACTTGATGTTGAAGACGTTGACGCACTGCGTAAGACAGGTGCAACGATTCGACAATGGGTTCTAGACGCACCCTTCCCAGAATCACTCGAGCAAGACATCCGTGATAACTACCGCGAGCTAATCGAAGACAACGAAGAATTGTCTGTAGCTGTGCGTTCATCTGCAACCGCAGAAGACCTTCCAGATGCTTCATTCGCAGGCCAGCAAGAGACCTTCCTTAACGTGAAAGGCATCGATGCTGTACTAGAAGCAACCAAGCACGTTTACGCTTCTCTGTTTAACGACCGCGCTATCTCTTACCGCGTACACCAAGGCTTTGACCACCGTGGCATTTCATTGTCTGCGGGTATTCAACGCATGGTTCGCTCAGACAAAGCCTCTTCAGGTGTAATGTTCACCCTTGATACAGAGTCTGGCTTCGACCAAGTGGTATTCATCACCTCTTCTTGGGGCTTGGGTGAAATGGTTGTACAGGGCGCTGTTAACCCAGATGAGTTCTACGTTCACAAGCCAATGCTAGAAGCGGGTCACTACCCAATCGTTAAGAAGACGTTTGGTTCTAAACTGATCAAGATGATCTACTCAACCAATCAAGAGATTGGCAAGCAAGTTGATATCATCGACACCGATACGCAAGAGCGTAATGAGTTCTCACTGAGCGATGAAGAGATCAAAGAACTAGCAAAACAAGCGATGATCATCGAGAAGCACTACCAACGTCCAATGGACATTGAGTGGGCGAAAGATGGTATCGACGGCAAGCTATATATTGTTCAAGCTCGTCCAGAAACCGTATGTTCTCAAAGCGATCAAAACGTTATCGAGCGTTACGAGCTAAACAACAAGGCCGATGTCTTAGTTGAAGGCCGCGCTATCGGTCAACGTATCGGTTCTGGCCCAGTTCGTTTGGTTGACTCTTTAGACCAAATGTCATTGGTTCAAGAAGGCGATGTACTGGTAACAGACATGACAGACCCAGACTGGGAACCTGTAATGAAGAAAGCCTCTGCGATTGTCACTAACCGTGGCGGGCGTACTTGTCACGCAGCAATCATCGCTCGTGAGCTAGGCATTCCTGCAATCGTTGGCTGTGGTACAGCGACAAGTAACCTGAATGACGGTGACACCGTGACAGTGTCATGTTCTGAAGGTGAAACTGGCTACGTTTACCAAGGCGAACTTGACTTCGAGATCAAACGTTCTGAAGTTGATGAGCTACCAATGCTGCCAACCAAAGTAATGATGAACGTGGGTAACCCAGATCGTGCCTTCGATTTCGCGCAAATTCCAAACGAAGGTGTTGGCCTTGCTCGTTTAGAGTTCATCATCAACAAGATGATCGGTATTCACCCAAAAGCCCTATTGAACTTCGATGCACAAACTGACGAGCTAAAAGCAGAAATCAGCGAACGTATTCGCGGCTACAAAGATCCTATCGATTTCTACGTAAGCAAGCTAACGGAAGGCATCGCGACTATCGCTTCTGCATTCTGGCCTAAGCGTGTGATCGTACGTATGTCTGACTTCAAGTCGAACGAATACAGCAACCTTGTAGGCGGCAAAACGTTTGAACCACATGAAGAGAACCCAATGTTGGGCTTCCGTGGCGCATCTCGTTATATCTCGCCAGTATTCGAAGACTGTTTCGAGCTAGAAACTCAAGCGATCAAGCGTGTTCGTAACGAGATGGGTCTTAAGAACGTTGAAATTATGATTCCATTCGTTCGCACTCCAAGCGAAGCGGCATCGGTTATCGACATTTTGGCAAAGTTCGACCTGCGCCGTGGCGACCAAGGTCTGAAAGTTATCATGATGTGTGAACTACCATCGAATGCAATTTTGGCTGAAGAGTTCTTGAAGTACTTCGATGGCTTCTCTATTGGTTCGAACGACATGACACAGCTGACGCTTGGCCTAGACCGAGATTCAGGTGACGTGGCACACCTCTTCGACGAGCGTAACCCAGCGGTTAAAGCGATGCTGAAAATGGCGATCGATGCAGCAACCAAAGCAGGTAAATACGTGGGTATTTGTGGCCAAGGCCCATCTGACCATGACGACCTAGCGGAATGGTTAATGGAGCAAGGCATCAGCTCTGTTTCACTAAACCCAGATACAGTTATCGATACATGGTTGAAGCTAGGCAACGTTGCTAGCAAGTAACCTTCTCTAATCGAGATACGAACAAAGCCAGTCATTGCGACTGGCTTTTTTATTTACTGTATTTCAATACAAGATATTGAGCACTTTAGAAGTAGTATCTAACGCCAACCCAAGCTTCCGTCTGCCATTCACTTGCCATAGACACACCGTTCACATCGATATCGCCTTTGGTGATGTCATAGCGAGTATTTAACCACCAAGTTCGAGCACTGTTCATTGGTACATTCAGTGACGTTTTCAACGAGAAGTTTTGCATGTTGATATCGCTGCCCGATAGGTCTTGCCACTCTGGCACCAAAGAAACGTAAGCACCAGAATCACCTAAGTGCTTCGCCGTGATCAGTCCAAGTGAATAACCCGTTAAGTCATCTTTAGATGAGCTCATCGCGGGAATTTCCATGCTGCCTGTCATCAAGCCAGCTCTTGGAAAAACCAAGAAGTCACCGGTATAAGCCGGATTGATCGCCACAACACCGCCGACCGACAACAAGTCATTTTTAATGCTTGTGCGTGTATTAATGTAGTCTAACGACAGACCCACTTTAGGCGCGGCTTTAGCACCAGTCTCGAATACATGGAAATATTGAATTCGCGAGTTGCTGTATTCCGAACCAAAGTCGTTCGGATCGCGTTGTGATTCGTCATTGTCATCAACAAAGGTCGCTTCTGCGAGTAACGCAAATTGCTGACCGTTGTCCATACCACCAGAAACCTGTCCCTGAAATTGAATATCAGAACTACCGCTCACCATCAACGCAGTCTGTGTATACACCTTAGTCACGTCTGCAGGGTCGATAACTCGCTCTGATTCGGCATAGGCAGGAATCGATAAACCTAAGCTCAATGGAATAATAAGGGCAAACTTTTTCATTATCTCTCTCGAAAGTCGTTTGCTTCCTCCTTGAAGCCTGGAACATCCTGTTAGGTAATAAACAGATTATTTTTCAGCAAGTAGTTTTGCAGCTGAACGCATTAGTGCTGGACCTTTGTTCTCACCAAAACCTGAGTGGTATGGGTTGGTTGAGAACATCACACCCACAAAGTCACGCGCAGGATCGATGTAAATAAATTGGCCTAGGTTGCCGCTTTTCGACATCGCACCATCGTTGAAAATGAAATCAAACTGGTATGCGTTGTAGTCCGCTTTTTCGTTGTAAGCGTGCAGTGAGCTGCTCTCTTTGCTGGTACCTACGAATGCTTTTGGATCACCGCCGTTACGAATACGATCAATCACAGCTTGTGAAACCACTGGCTCATCAGCCACCGCTTCCCAGCTAGGTGTGAATAGTGTGCCCCAACGAGCCATGTCTTCTACAGTTGATGAAACCAAGCCAACCGCGATCGCCATGCCATCTGGCGTTAAGTTGAATTGCATTGATTGACGTGCGTGTACTTTTGACCAAACACGATCTTCGAATACTTGAGTCCATGTTTTGTTTTCAATGTTTTCAACTAACTTAGTCAGTACCATGGTATTGATAGATGCGTAACGGAAATGGTCACCTGCTTTCTCACCATCTAGCTTCTGAGCGCCTTTAGCGACATTCATCCATGTTTCCATCTCACCCGTCTTAGCTCTTGGTGAGTTAAACGATGCTGCGAAGAAACGCACCACGTCAGAGTCTGGGTTCAAGATAGACTCTAATGTCTCTTCATTGTCTAGAGCGGTCGACATGTTCAGAACTTGGTGTACTGTGATTCCATCCCAGTTCGTTCCTTTCAGTTCAGAAACATACTCTGTGATGTCCTTTTCAGGATCGACTTTGCCTTCTTCCACTAACATCGCGATTACAGTACCAACCGTCGTTTTCGCAGTAGATGCCCAAACATGCGTGTCTGTCGGCTTCATACCTGGGTAAGCTTCGTAAACGATCTCCCCTTTGTGAATCAACATAAAGCCCTGAGTACGGAACTGCTCATCCGCCAAGTACTCATCCATTGTCAACTCACCTTTGCTTTCAGTGTCAACTTTGAGTGCTGCTAGTCGTGGGTCGATATTTTTGACTAAAGGCTTGTACTCTTCGTTTGGAGCCGCCAGTGCCGTTGGTAGAAACTCACTCATATGCATGTTGTAGTAAACGCTGTGGTCGCCGCCCATCTGCCAGTGGAAGTTGTTGAATAACTCACGAGCTGAATCAGTAAAACTTGGGGTGAATGCTGTACTCGCCTCTTTCACTGTTAAGGTAACTTGAGCACCTTCTACTTTCAGTGCTTCTTCAACTGGGTTTGCTGCAAGAGCAAATGACGATGCGGTCGCTAACGATACTAGAACGACAATGTGTTTAAGTTTCATAATTGTTCTCCTGTTTGGGTTAGGAGAAGTATAGAGAGATGCGTTACACTTAATTAGGTCACTTGGTGACATTTAAAGGCAAGCTCAGAAAGCTATGAAAACTAAGAAAGCATCATCGAATACCACCAACATACTGCTCACCTCGACCAGTAACATTGCTCCGTATATTCAGTATTGTGACAAACATAGTCTGGATTGGCGTGCCGTCGCCGTTGCGTGCGGTCTACCCATTGAGCTAACACAATCCAATCAATGGCTTCCTACACAAGATTTGATTCGCTTCATTCATGGCCTTGAACGCAAGTTTGGTTATTCGATAGGGATTGAGGTTGGACGCAGAGCCTCTCTTGAGCAGTTATCACCCGAGCTAGACCGAAAAATTGGCCAATGCACGTCACTAGAGCAAGCGGTACGTTGCTTGATTAACGAAATATCCACCTTAAGTAATCACGTCACTATATGGACAGAAAAACGAGATGGCCTTTGGTGGCTGTGTCATCGGAGTTGCTATCACCCGTCGACTTCTGGCTTTGAGCAAGCCGAATGGTTTCGCGCTCTAACTGTGATTAGTCTCTGTCGTAAATTCATTGACAGTCATTGGCAACCATCACACGCCAAGTTGGTCTCCAAGCACAACAGCGCACGTAAATTACCTAAGCATTTCTTTGATTCTGATATTCAGTTTGAAGAGCAGTATGGTGCATTCACTATCCCACTCCCTGATGATTATCGTGCCATTTCAGAACAAAATAGCACCCAAGATTGGCATCACGCCGTCGAGACACTGATAAACACTTACGCGACCTTGCCTTGGTTCAATATTGAATGGTTTGCCACCATGCTCGGCATGACAAAGCGAACACTGCAACGAAATCTGAAGAGCAACGGAATCCTCTTTAAGCAGGCCAAAGAACAGGTTCGGGAGAGTAAAGCCAAGCAGTTACTCGATGAAACCGACCTTTCAGTGCAAGAGATCAGCTGGCAGCTTGGCTACAGTGATTTGAGTAACTTTAACCGCGCTTTTAAGGGTTGGGTTGGCACGACTGCGCCAAGTTATCGAAGTCGAAATAAAAAAGTCCGGTCAAATAACCGGACTTAATCGCAGATCTTAATATCAGTTCATTGCTCTACTGCTCTAATAAAGCTCTGGCATTATCACCCTGTTCATAGATGTAGAGGCTGACACGAGACAGTATGGTTATCTCTTCTAAGCTGACTTGAAGCGAGTTTTGCCCTCTTCCTAGATTCGCTCTTAGGCGGTCAACGAGCTGTTGAACTGCCTGCAAATCATCTCTCGCTTTAGGAACACGAGTATTCATAAAGGTGAACCACTTTTCACTCATGTTACGGCTTATCTTGGCAAGTACTTCGGTATTGGTAATGGTAATGGTAATGGTAAATGCCTTATCAAGATTGCCTCCGTCTCGGAGGATGTCATAGATAATGTGACCGTTCTTTTTCGCTACCATCATGTTCTTGGTATTGAGCTGCAGTTCGCCAATATGTCCATTGGCCATCTTTAAGAAAAACTTAATGTCTTTGTAGCCAGCGTCTGTTGCGCCACAGTTGAATTTAGCATTATCGCCTTGGCTGGTGCCGTAGCGATCTTTCATCGCAGATTGGTGATGTTTCAACTCGACAAACTCTTTGGTCAGAATGATCATCGCTTTGGCCACGATCATATCGTCCATGCTCTCAAACACAATGGTCATACGGGCTGCATCTTTAAGGTCGCCAATATCATAATGACGTTTTCGATTGGTGATTTTATCCAGCGCGCCATGAAAATCTTTTACACCCAAATAAGCACCGGGAGGCTGTTTGAGCGTTCCGTTACACACTGAAGCGACTTGCACAGCGAACTCTCTAAGCGCCTCTTGAGCCTCGACCGTCTCCATAAACATCATGAACAGCTGCTTTTTCTTGAGTGTGGCATTCGCGACCTGATTTCGAGAACCAAAATCTAGATTGCTATTCGCCAACTTCTGGCTTGATGATTCATCCAGATAGTTATGAATCTTTTCTTTCTGAGTCATGATGTCGAGAATGACCTGATCTTGCTGCTTGTTAGCAGCATTCATGTAATCGAAATTTTCGACCTTTTGTTTCAATACTTGCAACTTCTGTTGGTAATCTTTGACGTTAACCAAACGAAAGCCCTGAGACATGATGCCTTGTTGGTTTATCTTAGCGAGTACCTTCGCCTTGTTCTTTCTAACCTGTTCTTGGCTGATCTTGGCTGATCTGAATTTCTTCTGTCGTCGGCATATTTAGGTTCCCTCTCCAATATGCAGTTAAAACGGTGCTTGCTGACTCGCAATTCCTTTCCCTTTGACGATATTAGTTTATGGATTTGATAATTACATTAGCCAACAACGATAACCCTATAAAATAAATAAGGTTTGAGAGGTACTTCCATAAAGCCACAGGACAGAGTGCAACAACTGCTCTGAACTCAAAGTTAGGGAATATGCCGAGATCTGTTAACAGTTATTGGTATCGGGCTAACCTTACGTTATCCTTTACGCAATTCTTCATTGAGAGGTTTGTCACCAATACAAACCTAACTTCAAGACCGATAAGAGCGTTATGAATTCTACTACCGCAACTCCCTCGCCTTCTCTTGGCCGACAACTCTATACAATGACATGGCCAATGCTGTTTGGGGTGCTTTCCCTAATGAGCTTCCAGCTTGTAGACAGTGCTTTTATTGGCCAACTGGGCGTGCTACCGCTGGCTGTTCAAGGTTTCACGCTTCCAATACAGATGATCATCATTGGTATTCAGGTCGGGTTAGGTATCGCGACAACCGCAGTAATCGCTAGAGCCATTGGTGCGAATGAAACGCGCTACGCCAAGCAACTAGGTGGATTAGTGATTGCGATGGGCAGCGTGAGTGTTGCGCTTTTCTCCGTCATCATCTACCTATTGCGTGGGCCAATTTTACAGTTGTTGGATGCGCCACCGACGGTATTGCCAATCATTGATTCTTATTGGATCTATTGGCTAGTCAGCTCTTGGACAGGTGCGCTGCTCTACTTCTTCTACAGTGTGTGTCGTGCCAATGGTAATACCATGCTACCCGGTTCAATGATGATCGCGACCAGTATCATCAACTTAATATTGGACCCGATTATCATCTTTACGCTCGACATGGGCATCAATGGAGCCGCCATTGCAACCATCTTGGCGTTCGGTGCGGGTATCTTTATCGTTGCTCCTAAAGTGACCAAGAAGCATTGGATGACGTTCGACTGGAACGACCTGGATATTGGCAAGAGCGTTCGCTCCATCGGCAATATCATGGGTCCTGCGATGATCAGCCAACTGCTGCCGCCAGTCTCTTCTATGTTGGCGACTAAACTGTTGGCAGGTTATGGCACCGCAGCGGTTGCAGCTTGGGCGTTGGGTTCTCGTTTTGAATTCTTCTCAATTGTCGCTGTGTTAGCACTGACGATGTCGATGCCACCAATGATAGGTCGCATGTTGGGAGAGAAAAACCTAGAAAACATACGCAAGCTCGTCAAGATTGCCGTGATGTTCGTATTAGGGTTCCAATTGGTGATTGCACTAGTGACATGGCTATTCTCTAGCGGGCTGGCAAATCTCATGACCAGTGACAACGAAGTCTCAACGATTCTGAGCTACCACCTACTGATCGTTCCAATCAGCTTAGGGCCTTTGGGTATCTGTATGTTGATGGTTTCGATTTCTAACGCTTTGGGCAAGTCTTACGCCGCATTAACGATTTCAGCACTGCGCCTGTTCGCTTTCTTCTTGCCTTGCCTATGGGTTGGCTCTCTGCTTGCAGGAATTGAAGGCCTATTCTGGGGAGCTATGGTAGGTAATATACTTGCAGGCACCTGTGCATGGTTTATGTACCAGCGAGCTCTTGGGCAAGTCGAAGCTAAGCTAACCAAATAAGCGGTTAGAGAGCTAATCAATCGAAAAACCTTTCAATAATATTGAGTAACACACCAAAGCAGAGCGATTACGCTCTGCTTTTGGATGGACGACAACCTTAACGTTCATCTGATGGAAGAACAAAGTCGACATATAACGCAAAATTTCCGATTCCAGAAGCTTTAATACCACCCAAGTCTAAATCATTTGTCGAATAAATCATGGCAGAAACCCCCATGTTGCTTAGTTCTATCGCCTTCTGATACTCGCTCCCAAGCGAGCCAAGATTATCACCCCGATACGTCACAGCCTTAATTTTATTTAAACCAATCCACTCAAGAATCAATGGTGTATTTAGATCTATATTTAATGCGACATTATTAAAACCTAACTCTATTGCTTCATTATATTTATCTGTGCTGAATACTTCGATAATAGATTTATCTTTATATATTATATACTTTGAAAGCAAGGCAAGATTTTTTATTTTATCCGTAACTAATACCACATCATTTTTATCTAGAATATCAATAGCTGTCGATATATTTAATGTTTTATATTGATCATAAATTATCTTTGATTCAAACTCTTTAGAACTAATAGACCCAGTATTATTAGAATTTGTCATTTCGTGAAAAGTCTTCCAATCATGAACAGCAACAATCCTTCCATCCGATGAGATAAGTAGATCTAACTCTATCATCTTGAATCCATGTTCAATTGATTGCTCCATCGCTTCTAACGAGTTTGTATATTTTAATCCGTTGATTCCCCCACCGGCATGTGCGATCAAACCACCAGAATTACCGATAATTTTAGGGATGTTATTATGTTCATTTGGGTATGCCTTTACATTGCCTCTCCATACATCAATGACTACACTCATCGAAGGGCCGATAACAAAAGCTACCCAAAAACATATGAGAACTAGACAAAATATTGATATTAAGACTCTGATTCCTTTAAGTATCATGACATTTTACCTGTTGATAACTGGGGCTGATGATAATGTGTGGTTGACCCTGTCAATATTGAGTTTAAACATGTTATTTATAGCAACTATAATAGCATTTGTCGGTAATAGATTTGTATTTCTTCTTCTCACGGTAATAATGACTTTTGATTTCTACTTAAGATTAAACTCTCTAAGCTTAGACTTAGGTGTCTTAGGGTCGGTTTTAGAGTCTAATCGAGGTGAAGTTCTTGAACATATAAAAAGCATTAGCGCCGTAACATATTTAAAGATAATTATATTTTTCATTCTGGTTTTTTTATCATTTCACATTACCTTAGGAAAGGTTGGTAAGTCATTTTCATTAATTATGTTGATATTATTTTCCAGTATATTAATCACCAAACTTTATAGCTTACATGATAATAAAAAGACGACATACCTCAATGAAGAATACTTAAAAACAATCCATCATGAAGTGTGGTTTAGTTTTTTAGGGCTAATTACAGTTATTAAACCTATTTCTTTATATTATGAACTGTCTCTTCTCGAAGGGGGAAAATCAGTAATCTCTTCAAAATGGGAGAATGTTCATACAAATAAGGTATTAAAGGATATTTACATCGTAAATATTGGTGAATCTGTTGTTAAAAATTACTACCCATCGTATAACGAAGAGAATGGAAAGATAAAAGGAGCAGCCATATTTAATGGTGTTATTTCCCCATCCGTTGTTACATATTTCTCAGTCCCTCGAATATTATCAAAGAGCCTAGATGTAAACAGGCATGATAAAAACTTAAATGTGATAGATCTTGCTAATGATGCTGGAATGAAAACTTATTGGATATCAAATCAAGCAAAGATCGGGCAATACGAGACACAGGTATCCGCAATCGCTAGTAGAGCACATTACCAATTTTATAAGAATACGTCTTATGATAAAGCTGAACCCGATAACATTCTCCTACCAGAAGTGATCAAAGCAATTCGTGAAGAGACTAAAAGGCCAAAAGTGATTTTCATCCACACTATGGGGTCTCATTATGATTTTTGTAAGAGATTTGATGAAGAAATTTCACTAAAACCCTCAGATAACAAGTACCTCATATGCTATTCAAAATCAGTGGCTTATGGCGTAGCTTTTATAGAAAGGCTTAGAGACTTACTCACGATCCATGATAAAACATATAAAATCATTTATTTTTCTGACCATGGCCTAACGTCTGTAAACGTTCCACCGTATCTAATTCACGGTACTGGCTCACATTTTACAAGGCAGGCAGTAGAAGTACCTTTCATAGCAATGAGTAATGACCCACAAGAAACGAAAATACATTCGGTCAAATACAACCTGAGAGACTTTTCAGACACATTTGCGCAATGGGTAGGAATATCTTCAGAACAGACAGAGCAACATAAAAGTATCTTCAATACCAAGTACATAGGAAAGGAGTACGACTCAGTGCTAACAAGTGAGTTTAAGATAAGAAAAATCGACTAAGCGAGTAGCTCTGTTACTAAAAAATCATGAATCATCAAAGGTTACGTAGTAAATATCGGCTTCCTAACATTAATCTGACTCTTATTTCGCTCTGTGTAAGCTGATATCAGTTAAATGTCACTTATATAAGACATTCATTGACCTTGTTGGCAACCAACCTAATAAGATGATTTAGGAGCTCTTATAGTATCGGTGAGTGAATAACTGAAAGTTCACTATTTGACTGGATATATAAAGGTTTGAAACGTTAAAACGAAAAAAAGCCCGCTGATTTCTCAGCGGGCTTTTCAATGGTGGTGGAGGGATAGGGATTTGAACCCTAGAACCGCTATTAACGGTTGCCGGTTTTCAAGACCGGTGCTTTCGACCACTCAGCCATCCCTCCAACAAATTGTCGTCAACAGATTTGTGCACTGTTGAGGTTGTTACTTGCTATGCAAATAACGAAGCTTTTTGTCTTCACTTTTAAAAAGTGAAAATAAATTTAAAGCCTGGCGATGTCCTACTCTCACATGGGGAAGCCCCACACTACCATCGGCGCTATTGTGTTTCACTTCTGAGTTCGGCATGGAATCAGGTGGGTCCACAATGCTATGGTCGCCAAGCAAATTTTGCTTTTACTTTCAGCTTTTTTAAAAACTGAAGGCAAAATAATCTGGAAAACTGTATTTAAAAGTCTCTTTCAAACTCATTCAAGGTCTGTCTTTGAGTCCACAAAACCCCTTGGGTGTTGTATGGTTAAGCCTCACGGGCAATTAGTACAGGTTAGCTCAATGCCTCGCAGCACTTACACACCCTGCCTATCAACGTTCTAGTCTTGAACAACCCTTAAGGACGCTTATAGCGTCAGGGAAAACTCATCTCAGGGCTCGCTTCCCGCTTAGATGCTTTCAGCGGTTATCGATTCCGAACTTAGCTACCGGGCAATGCCATTGGCATGACAACCCGAACACCAGAGGTTCGTCCACTCCGGTCCTCTCGTACTAGGAGCAGCCCCCTTCAATTTTCCAACGCCCACGGCAGATAGGGACCGAACTGTCTCACGACGTTCTAAACCCAGCTCGCGTACCACTTTAAATGGCGAACAGCCATACCCTTGGGACCGACTTCAGCCCCAGGATGTGATGAGCCGACATCGAGGTGCCAAACACCGCCGTCGATATGAACTCTTGGGCGGTATCAGCCTGTTATCCCCGGAGTACCTTTTATCCGTTGAGCGATGGCCCTTCCATTCAGAACCACCGGATCACTATGACCTGCTTTCGCACCTGCTCGAATTGTCATTCTCGCAGTCAAGCGGGCTTATGCCATTGCACTAACCACACGATGTCCAACCGTGTTTAGCCCACCTTCGTGCTCCTCCGTTACTCTTTGGGAGGAGACCGCCCCAGTCAAACTACCCACCAGGCACTGTCCGTAATCCCGATTCAGGGACCAACGTTAGAACATCAAAACTACAAGGGTGGTATTTCAAGGACGACTCCACCACATCTAGCGACGCGGTTTCAAAGTCTCCCACCTATCCTACACATGTAGGTTCAATGTTCAGTGCCAAGCTGTAGTAAAGGTTCACGGGGTCTTTCCGTCTAGCCGCGGGTACACTGCATCTTCACAGCGATTTCAATTTCACTGAGTCTCGGGTGGAGACAGCGTGGCCATCATTACGCCATTCGTGCAGGTCGGAACTTACCCGACAAGGAATTTCGCTACCTTAGGACCGTTATAGTTACGGCCGCCGTTTACCGGGGCTTCGATCAAGAGCTTCGACCGAAGTCTAACCCCATCAATTAACCTTCCGGCACCGGGCAGGCGTCACACCGTATACGTCATCTTACGATTTTGCACAGTGCTGTGTTTTTAATAAACAGTTGCAGCCACCTGGTATCTGCGACTCTCGTCTGCTCCATCCGCAAGGGACTTCACTGATAAGAGCGTACCTTCTCCCGAAGTTACGGTACCATTTTGCCTAGTTCCTTCACCCGAGTTCTCTCAAGCGCCTTGGTATTCTCTACCCGACCACCTGTGTCGGTTTGGGGTACGATTCCTTACAATCTGAAGCTTAGAGGCTTTTCCTGGAAGCATGGCATCAATGACTTCACTACCGTAGTAGCTCGACATCGTATCTCAGCGTTAATAGCGGTCCGGATTTACCTAAACCACCCGCCTACGTACTTGAACCTGGACAACCGTCGCCAGGCCCACCTAGCCTTCTCCGTCCCCCCATCGCAATTGTAAGAAGTACAGGAATATTAACCTGTTTCCCATCGACTACGCCTTTCGGCCTCGCCTTAGGAGTCGACTTACCCTGCCCCGATTAACGTTGGACAGGAACCCTTGGTCTTCCGGCGAGGGAGTTTTTCACTCCCTTTATCGTTACTCATGTCAGCATTCGCACTTCTGATACCTCCAGCAGCCCTTACAGACCACCTTCAACGGCTTACAGAACGCTCCCCTACCCCACATACCCTAAGGTACGTAGCCGCAGCTTCGGTGTATAGCTTAGCCCCGTTACATCTTCCGCGCAGGCCGACTCGACCAGTGAGCTATTACGCTTTCTTTAAATGATGGCTGCTTCTAAGCCAACATCCTGGCTGTCTGAGCCTTCCCACATCGTTTCCCACTTAGCTATACTTTGGGACCTTAGCTGGCGGTCTGGGTTGTTTCCCTCTCCACGACGGACGTTAGCACCCGCCGTGTGTCTCCCGGATAGTACTTACTGGTATTCGGAGTTTGCAAAGGGTTGGTAAGTCGGGATGACCCCCTAGCCTTAACAGTGCTCTACCCCCAGTAGTATTCGTCCGAGGCGCTACCTAAATAGCTTTCGGGGAGAACCAGCTATCTCCAGGTTTGATTGGCCTTTCACCCCTAGCCACAAGTCATCCGCTAATTTTTCAACATTAGTCGGTTCGGTCCTCCAGTTGATGTTACTCAACCTTCAACCTGCCCATGGCTAGATCACCTGGTTTCGGGTCTAATCCTAGCAACTGTACGCCCAGTTAAGACTCGGTTTCCCTACGGCTCCCCTAAACGGTTAACCTTGCTACTAAAATTAAGTCGCTGACCCATTATACAAAAGGTACGCAGTCACACCACGAAGGTGCTCCTACTGCTTGTACGTACACGGTTTCAGGTTCTATTTCACTCCCCTCACAGGGGTTCTTTTCGCCTTTCCCTCACGGTACTGGTTCACTATCGGTCAGTCAGTAGTATTTAGCCTTGGAGGATGGTCCCCCCATATTCAGACAGGATATCACGTGTCCCGCCCTACTCGTTTTCACTGATTATGAGATGTCGATTACGGGGCTATCACCCTTTATTGCGGCACTTTCCAGAGCCTTCATCTGTCTCATTAAAAGCTTAAGGGCTAATCCAATTTCGCTCGCCGCTACTTTCGGAATCTCGGTTGATTTCTCTTCCTCGGGGTACTTAGATGTTTCAGTTCCCCCGGTTTGCCTCCTGTTGCTATGTATTCACAACAGGATACTTAACTTATGTAAGTGGGTTTCCCCATTCAGGAATCCCAGACTCAAAAGGTTATTACTACCTAATCTGGGCTTATCGCAAGTTATTACGCCTTTCATCGCCTCTGACTGCCAAGGCATCCACCGTGTACGCTTAGTCACTTAACCATACAACCCGAAAGGGTTTCTGTTTTACTTTCACTTTTGAAAAGTGAAAACAAACTAGTATGGCAACTAACCAAGGTTTTTGGTTGTCATTAAGAAGGGTTAATTCTCAATGACTGTTTGCCGGACTCAATGTGATTCAAACAAGTTTGAATCGAATACAAGACACTTGAATGTGTTTGTTGTGTTTACCATAAAGGTAAACATTGAGAACTTTTAAATTTGATTGAATTACTCGTAAGTAATCAATCAGTCAGCTTTCCAAATTGTTAAAGAGCAAGAGTTTTTCAAGTTTTAAACTTTCAAAACCATTTTTAAAAACTCTCCGAAGAGAATGCTTAAAGATGGTGGGCGATACCGGGCTCGAACCAGTGACCCCCTGCTTGTAAGGCAGGTGCTCTCCCAACTGAGCTAATCGCCCATGATAGTTTCTTTTGTCTTCACTTTTTAAAAAGTGAAAATAAAAGCCATCCTTACATGGAGAAAGAATGGTGGAGCTATGCGGGATCGAACCGCAGACCTCCTGCGTGCAAGGCAGGCGCTCTCCCAGCTGAGCTATAGCCCCATATTTTATTTCCTTGGGAGGAAATGGTGGGCGATACCGGGCTCGAACCAGTGACCCCCTGCTTGTAAGGCAGGTGCTCTCCCAACTGAGCTAATCGCCCCAAATTTTATTTCCTTGGGAGGAAATGGTGGGTCGTGCAGGATTCGAACCTGCGACCAATTGATTAAAAGTCAACTGCTCTACCAACTGAGCTAACGACCCAATGGTATCCCGTAGGGGAGTCGAACCCCTGTTACCGCCGTGAAAGGGCGGTGTCCTAGGCCTCTAGACGAACGGGACACTGCTAGTTTATCTCCACTTTAAAAAGTAGAAACAAACTTTGAAGAACCTTGGGAGTTCTTCTTCTCTTTGCTTTTCTAAACCTAATCAATCTGTGTGGACACTTATCGTGAATATCTTCGTATAAGGAGGTGATCCAGCCCCAGGTTCCCCTAGGGCTACCTTGTTACGACTTCACCCCAGTCATGAACCACAAAGTGGTGAGCGTCCTCCCCGAAAGGTTAAACTACCCACTTCTTTTGCAGCCCACTCCCATGGTGTGACGGGCGGTGTGTACAAGGCCCGGGAACGTATTCACCGTAGCATTCTGATCTACGATTACTAGCGATTCCGACTTCATGGAGTCGAGTTGCAGACTCCAATCCGGACTACGACGCACTTTTTGGGATTCGCTCACTATCGCTAGCTTGCAGCCCTCTGTATGCGCCATTGTAGCACGTGTGTAGCCCTACTCGTAAGGGCCATGATGACTTGACGTCGTCCCCACCTTCCTCCGGTTTATCACCGGCAGTCTCCCTGGAGTTCCCACCATTACGTGCTGGCAAACAAGGATAAGGGTTGCGCTCGTTGCGGGACTTAACCCAACATTTCACAACACGAGCTGACGACAGCCATGCAGCACCTGTCTCAGAGTTCCCGAAGGCACTAAGCTATCTCTAGCGAATTCTCTGGATGTCAAGAGTAGGTAAGGTTCTTCGCGTTGCATCGAATTAAACCACATGCTCCACCGCTTGTGCGGGCCCCCGTCAATTCATTTGAGTTTTAATCTTGCGACCGTACTCCCCAGGCGGTCTACTTAACGCGTTAGCTCCGAAAGCCACTCCTCAAGGGAACAACCTCCAAGTAGACATCGTTTACGGCGTGGACTACCAGGGTATCTAATCCTGTTTGCTCCCCACGCTTTCGCATCTGAGTGTCAGTGTCTGTCCAGGGGGCCGCCTTCGCCACTGGTATTCCTTCAGATCTCTACGCATTTCACCGCTACACCTGAAATTCTACCCCCCTCTACAGCACTCTAGTTCACCAGTTTCAAATGCGGTTCCGAGGTTGAGCCCCGGGCTTTCACATCTGACTTAATGAACCACCTGCATGCGCTTTACGCCCAGTAATTCCGATTAACGCTCGCACCCTCCGTATTACCGCGGCTGCTGGCACGGAGTTAGCCGGTGCTTCTTCTGTAGGTAACGTCAAATGCTGCAGCTATTAACTACAACACCTTCCTCCCTACTGAAAGTACTTTACAACCCGAAGGCCTTCTTCATACACGCGGCATGGCTGCATCAGGCTTTCGCCCATTGTGCAATATTCCCCACTGCTGCCTCCCGTAGGAGTCTGGACCGTGTCTCAGTTCCAGTGTGGCTGATCATCCTCTCAGACCAGCTAGAGATCGTCGCCTTGGTGAGCTCTTACCTCACCAACTAGCTAATCTCACCTGGGCTAATCTTAGCGCGAGAGGCCCGAAGGTCCCCCTCTTTGGTCCGAAGACATTATGCGGTATTAGCTATCGTTTCCAATAGTTATCCCCCACACTAAGGCATATTCCCAGGCATTACTCACCCGTCCGCCGCTCGACGCCCTTAACGTTCCCCGAAGGTTCAGTTAAGTCGTTTCCGCTCGACTTGCATGTGTTAGGCCTGCCGCCAGCGTTCAATCTGAGCCATGATCAAACTCTTCAATTTAAAGTTTTGATTACCTAAATTAATAGGTGTGACTCAACGAATACTGACTTCAAAATCCATTCTCACTCAAAAGTAAGAAGTAATTCTAAAGCTATTATCTTTCCAACAGAAAGATAATGAATTGACTGTGCCAAGTCCTAAGACTTGATTGGTCACTCAGTTCATTGAAATCAATTTTGATTCCGAAGAATCTGTTTTATCTAACGATAAAACGTTTTGATATTCATCAACGAGTGCCCACACAGATTGATAGGTTTAAATTGTTAAAGAGCTTTGCTCATCGAAACTTTCTTTTTACAAAGAAACCTTTGAAAGCGGACGTGAATTCTAGCGATTTAATCTTAAGTGTCAAACACTTTTTAAAATTAATTTCTTTCGAACTTTCCGTCTTACTGATTACTGCTGAAGCCTTGTGGCGTCTGCCGTGTCAGTGAGGCGGAATTATAGAGATCATCGAAAACATGGCAACCCCTTTTTTGATAAAAATTCAAAAAACTTGCTTAAGTGGCTACTTTTACGTCAAAAGGTTCTTTCGTCGCTCAAAGCTCATACAATAATGGGCATATTACTTAAAACTTTGCGATTAGATCTTTCGAAAAAGCCTCTATATCTAGCTCAATGCTCCATTTCTCACTCAGTTCTAGGATGTTATCTAGCGATTGCTGAACTGTTTTTATCGTCAATGTGTTGTTGTCTAGGTCGTATACCTGTTTTTGCGTGGTGTAATAGAAGTAAAGGACGGTCAGCGCGTCTCGGTCGCCTTGCTCAGCTTTGAGTTGAATACGCTTGAGTTTGCGATAGATTTGATTATGGATTTGTTTAAGGTTCCACACATAAAGTGCTTCTTTGAAGTAATCATGCCCTTTCACACGACTCGCGATAAATGCATTCAATGCGACTGATAAGATCACACCTAATACGTTCAAGTGGAAATTACCTGTCGATTCGCCTGCGATTGATTGTCCTGAACCGAATAGATCGATCAGTATGGTTCCGAATACAATGGCGAACACAGCGAGTGACCCAACCAACGAAACCAACAGCAGGTTCATCTTCTTTCTATATTCTTCTTTATTGATCTTCTGTAACTTCATCGACTACTTCCTTAAATAATACCAATCGTAGTAAATAACTGGTCATTCTAGCTTGTTAAAATGCTCAATAGCCGCGTTAGAAATTTTGACTGTAGAATAACTACTTATCGAAACTCTTTGTCGAATAGAGGCACCTTGCTCTTAAGCCTTTTTCCTGCGCTATTTATGGTCACTTACTTACTGTGATTGGTATAAGTCACCTAATAATTTGCGCATACTATCTACGTAAACATTGGGTCGCTTCAACCCTTACCATCTTGTAATGTGGTCATTCTCTATTTAATACGTAGAGTTCTTCTGGTTGGCGCTATACGCAACTCTATTTGACTTCATTAATAGAAAAGAGTTACATACCGCCACAATTTTGGTTATTCATCAATTCATGTTGATAAAGCCCGTTTCGCTTTATCACATACTGACAAGGTACATTCCATGCGTTCATTTGTATTACGCGCTCGCGCAGCCCCTACAGAGAGCAAACTTATCTTAGAAGGTGTTGGGCAAGATGCTCATACTGAGATTCTGGCTCATACTCTGATGAACACGATCTTCGTTGCTCAATCTCACCGTGAGAATGTCACCGTACACCTTGTATTAGAAAGTACTAAAGACTTTTCACGTACGATTACATTCGATTCAAACGAGATCACCAACATTGGTGGCTTCCACGAGTCTGCATTGTTATCAGCGGTAGTAAGAGCGGTTGACGCATCTCAAGGTATGACAAAAGAGCGGACGCGTCAGGTTGAACCGGGCATCACTGTTCGTACGATGAGTTTTGAAAAGCTGGTTAAAGAGCTAGCTGAAGACCACCAGCTGTACATGATGGATAAGAAAGGCGACTTTATCCGTGATGCAGAGATTGCTGAAAACCCATGTTTCCTTCTAACTGACCACATCCCTATGCCGAAGAAGAGCTACAACAGCTTAAAGCGTCTGGGAACAGAGAAAATCAGTTTAGGTCCAAACATGTTGTTCGCTTCTCAGTGTGTGGTGTTGATCAACAATGAGCTCGATTTGAGAGGCTTCTGATTCAACCCTATAGCTGTTGAAATAAAAATGGAGCGATCATCGCTCCATTTACTCCTTTGTTCAGTTAACATCCGCACTAAAAACGAGCTTCAACTGTCATCCCTTCAACCCAATACTCTTCTGGCGGTGCTGTAATAAAGTCCAATACAACTTTCAAATACGCTGGCTGACCTTCAAACGGGCTTACTAACTGGCTTGGTAATTTGCTCACAACTTCTACCGAATCGGACACTTCGGCTTCAAAAGAGCTACCGTTAGGAAACTTTACCAACGCATTTGCTCCCTTTACCGCGTCTTCTAAATATTTAGGGTCTAGGTAAGCCACGATATGAGGAACGGTATTTTTTGCTATCGTCACTAGCTCATCGCCTTCAAAAACACGCTGCCCTTCGACAACATGTATGTCTACGACGCGACCCGCATAGGGAGACTTTACCGATAACTCTTGCTCTCTTACACGCTTAAGGGCTAAATCTTTCATCAATGAACGTTTAGCCTGACTAACAGGTCCAGCTAACTTCCGCTCTTCTTCAGCCAATTTCGCGCTTTGATAATCAAGCTTTTGTTGATTCAACTGGTTGTTCAGCGAGTTACCCATTCCAACAATACTGGCATAATCCACATCCGATACTTGTCCTTTTTTACGATATTCTTCATAACGCTTTTGAATTTGCTGTACTTTACTGAGGTTCCGACGCGTTTCTGCAATACCGTTTAAGTGCAATGCTTCCATATCGCTTGGCAAATTGACTTTTAACCCTAACAATTCCGCATGTATAAATTCAATTTGAGCTTCAATTTCCAAATTTGTCAATTGAATTGCCGTCTGTGCTCGCTCGACTTGAGTTCCGTCGTCTATGGGAATTGGCCCAACAATCCCTGCAACCTTGGCAGTCAGAGTAACTGGATAAGATGTAACAATAGCCGGAGCAATCAAGAGAAAATTGGTCTTCAAGAAAAAATAAGCCACAAATAAAAGCGGACTTATTACCAAGCTCAAGATCAAATACCAACGAAAACGATAGCCCCCTCTTTTTGCTTGTCCGTAAGCAACCTTTACACCGTCATCCGATTGAGGTTTGTTTTTTTTATCCAGATGAAATTTTACTTTCATTGTTAAAACCTTTTGCCTTTTTTCAATACCCACCAAGGAGCCATGCTCGACTCTTCGTGACTTCTTCTAAATAATTCATTAATCATGGAGAACGCAGTAATCAAGCGCATAAAAAACTGATAAAAAGGATATAGGGGTAGCCATTTAGCCATTCTTAAGTCCTCTTTCTCCCTTTCAGAAACTAAACCAATGTAAACAGTGAAAAATAGAATTACGGTAAACAAATACACGCAATAAATTAGAATTACCAATGCAACAACAAAATCAATTGGGTACACCCAAAATATATAAAACATGAACACTGAAACTAGAATCGGCAGCAATACATTTTGCAATACACCATAAACGAGAGTGAAGATGAAATTCCCCCAACCCAGTAAACGGGGGGTTAGTCCTTCATTGTGTTTCCTCAAAAACAGAAACAATAAATCTCCGTCCCATCTAAGCCTTTGCTGTACTAATCCTTTTAAGGTATGAGGCACGTCAGTATGACCGACAGCTCTTGGTGCAAAAGCCAATCTATTATTTGGGTAGCGTTTCTTATATTGCTTAAGCCTCATCGTTAAATCGAGATCTTCAGCCGTATGCGTATCCCAACCTCCAACTTGTTTTAATACCTTTTTTCTAAATGCACCAAAGGCTCCAGAAATATTATTTAGCACTCCCCAATTTGAGAGCCCTGTTTTTCCTGCTTGCATAGACAACATATATTCTAGAGACTGCATACGAGTAAGTAAGTTGTCCTGCCAATTTCTTACACGCAACGCACCACCTGAAGCAATCACATTCTTGTCAGTAAATTGCTTCATCATTTGCAGTGCCATATCGTTATCAAAAGAAGTATCGCCATCAACATTTATAACAAAATCGCCGGTGGCATTATCTAAACCAGCATTCAACGTTGATACTCTTCCTCCCCTTTGCCACTTGGGTATAACTCGAACATTTCGATTTTTTACAGATTGATGTCTCTGCTCACCTCGAATCGCAGCTTGATAAGTATCTTCATTCTGAGCTGCACCATCAACTACCGCTAACACTTCAATCTTTCCGGGATACAGTTGCTCAACTAGTGTATCTATCGTAATTTCAATCGCATCCCCTTCACCATAACAAGTAATGACGAAAGATATGCTCGGGTATTCTGTTATCTCAATATCACTCTCAGAATAAGACCAACGAAATATCCCTGTTAACACAAGTAAAAAAAGTGGTAGTTCAACAATAACCATCATGGGGAACAGCATGAGCCATAGCTCTGTATTTTCGAGTAACATCCCCCAAAAATATTGTTGAAGGTTGAGGCTATTCGACAGCATAAATTTCGCCGACTTTACTCTCTAACCATACCCCTACGTCCTCTTTAACCATGGGGTCAGGAAGGCTCCAAGCAAACACATTCAATGTAAAATCATCGTCTTCAATAAGTAGACAAAGGGCTTCTATTTTTTCACGCAGAACATTGATATGTTCCATCTTAGCTTTAGGCATAAATACGAAAAGAACATCACTTTTGTACTGACAACAAATATCTGAGTCTCGAAACAAACCGTTAAGGCGCTCAGTAATTTGTTCGATCAAAGCAAACATTTTCGCATCTCCATTCTTAGATACATATTGAGCTAAATCAGGGAGATGTAACCCTAGGAGAAGGTGCTCTTCTTGATGACGGATAGCGATACGATTGACCCAATCAAGGAGGTTTGAAAAATACCCGCTGTCTACTTTGCCGCGTAGTGTCAGCTCTGGAGCAGATAATTTGACGCCGTGACGAAATATATACTCGCCCTGCACACCTAACTTTAATGAATAGATTTTCCTGACAATCAACTGAGAAACATCATTCTTGGCGTCACAACTAAAACAAACAGCCAAAGTCTCAGCTTCAGAAAAGGAATGAGAACAAGCGTTACATGAATGAGTCTCTAACGGGCGGTCATAATCCACACCGATATGACGAAGTTGAGTTAAACATTTAGGGCATTCCAGTTTATGGTTACGTTTAAATTGGCCTTGTTCGGCTACATGACCACAGGTGAAACAATGTAACGAGACACGCTCTGTAATATCAATGTCTTTACATGAAGGACACACTTCGATGTAATTCAAATGAGCGCTAGCGCAGTCAGAACATACACGGACTCGGTTGATCAACTCATCATATTTAAACGTATCACGCTTGGTTTCTGACAAAACAAAACGATATGTAGAACTTAATTCTGGATAATATAAGTCGACTAAAGGGTAGGAATATATCGATTTGAGAGTCAGGGATCGATGAGGGGTTAGTCGTCTATCTTGCTCTAACCCCAACCATCCAATTAAAGGGTCTAAAGTATCCGTCGATTCGGAAACACTGTTCAACGTTCTACTATGTTGGATCAGTTCTTCCTCAATAGTCTCTTGATTTAAAACTCCATCAGATAAACAAACTGATAATGCGCTAGTTTCAAAGACATAAATCTTCCAAGACCAAAACTTTCTGCAACGGTGAAGTTGACTTAATACATCATCTTGTACACTGGCTTCTGTGTTTAAAACAACTACACCACCTAGCAAATCTGGTAGTTGCTCAATATCATTGACTTGTACAACATCGCATCGATCTTCCGTATCAAAGATTGGGGCTCCAAGACAGTAAATTTTTAATTTATCTCTCATTCATTAACTCCATGCTGTTGACACTTCCACCGCCAAACAAACGTTACATTCTGAAATTTTAATCGATGCTATTACATTATTTATCCTTATTTTAATACTAGATATCGATATGAAAGCCGTCCAATCATTAGCCGAAAAGATTATGTGCCTGCCGGGTCGATAGTATCGTTTCAGCTCTAAGCATAACCAACAATTACGCGATGCTATTAATCGTCATCACTGTGATGTGTTAGCCACCAATGCTTTCGCTGCATACGGTACTTCGGCCGCGCTGCCAAACGCCGTCTGATAATCATGCTTTATTAAACACATTTCAGGGCGGAACAACCTAAGCAAAAAAAAAGAGCTCAACTATGTGAGCTCTTTTTATTATCGATGTCTTGTTATCGATGGTGCTATCTCGTAATCAGAACTGATTAACCAAAGATGAAGCTGTATAGGAAGCCTGCACCCATCGCCATGCTTAGGATTACGAATAGGAATGCTGCAATCATTTGGTTTTTGAAGATTGATTTAAGCAAGATAACTTCTGTCAAACTTGCACCAGCACTACCGATGATCAATGCCATTACCGAACCTAACGCCATACCTTTCTGAACTAGAGCAGCACTTAGTGGGATTACCGCTTCAGCACGAATGTACAGTGGAATACCAATCACAGCTGCTACAGGAATCGCATACCACATACCTTCACCAGCGTATTCTGCAATTAGATCTGTAGGAATGAAGCCGTAGATGAATGAACCAATCGCGATACCCATCATTAGGTAAGGGAAAACTTGTTTGAAGTCTTTCCAAGTTGAGAACCAAATTCTCATCCAACGGCTAGGCTCTTTCTTCTCTACGATTTCAGCCGTTGCGCTTCCATCTGCTGAACAGCATGAAACAGTGACTTGCGGCTCTTCTTTTTTCGAATCGCAGCAAGATGTTTCTTTTGCCATTACAGGTGCAGGTTCACCACATGCACTGGTACCACAAGAAGATTCTGCCTTCGCTGGCGCTGCTTTCTTAGGAGCAGAATCACCACAGCTAGTGCCACAGCTTGAAGCAGAACCTGTCGATTCATACGCTTCAGGTTTTACGTAACGCTCAAAGCCAAGCTTGTCAAGTGCGTAACCTGCCACTACCGATACCGTCATTGCTACTAGGAAGTAGAACACCGCCACTTGCCAGCCGAACGTAATCACGAACAAACCAATGATCACTGGGTTCAATAGTGGGCTACCGAATAGGAACACCATCATTGGACCGAAACCCGCTCGTGCACGCAGCAACCCTTTAAGAAACGGAATCGTTGAACATGAACAGAAAGGTGTAATTGCACCCAATAGCGCTGCAACCACATAACCCTTACCGTTACGCGAGCTCAGAATAGATTGAATCTTCTCTGGTGTAAGAAACTCTTGCAGAATCCCAACAATGTAGCTGATCGCCAAGAAAAGGATGATTAGCTCTACTGCTAAGAAGGCGAACATATCAAGTGCGTCTTTTAGCATTGTTAACATTTCATTGCTCATAATTAACTCCAAACTGGATTGAAGGCCGGACTCTATGAGAAAAGTAACCAACCCTTAATTTCGAATATTCTCGAATTATAGAAATATCTCGTAACAGATCAAGTTTTATTTCGATAAAAATCGAAATAATTTTCAAAAAGTTTATTTTTCAATGACTTAATAAATTACGGTCTTTACATTTGTATTTAGACAACATTTCGACTAATATCGAAATTAAATCTTGAGGAGTTAATATGAACTTAGAAGTCGTAGCGAAAGCACTTAAAGAGTTGGGACACCCTATTCGCCTAACTATTTATAAGAGTGTCGTTAAAGCTGGCTACCAAGGCATTGCAGTTGGCGGCCTACAAGAAGAGCTAGGTATCCCTGGTTCCACCTTGTCTCACCACATTTCAAGCCTAGCGTCTGCAGGCCTCATCAGCCAAAGACGAGAAGGAAGAACCCTATTCTGTGTAGCAGAGTATGAGTGCCTAGAAGGTGTGATTGATTTCTTACAAGACGAGTGTTGCGTAAATGAACAGTGTAACTGATGCACCTTTGAACGGGGCACCTTTGAATAGGGCATCTTTGAACTTAGAACAGGTTTGGGCTGAGTATCAGCAAGCGTTAAAGTCATTCTTGCATTCTAAGGTCAACAACACCGCCGATGTAGACGACTTGCTTCAAGAGATCTTGATTAAGACTTATCAGAACTTAGATAAGGTACAAGATGCGAGCAGCGTAAAGTCGTGGCTATTCCAATTAGCCAATCACACGATCATCGACTTTTACCGTAAACACGCTCGACAACAACGTGATAGCCAAATTGATGCTGAAGATCTTTGGTTTACCGATTTAGACCACAATTCTGAGTTCAAGCAGAAGCTTTCATTATGTATTGAACCCTTTATTCAGGCGTTACCAGAACAAAGTTCATCATTACTGCTTGCTGTCGACATCAAAGGCCAAAGCCAGAAAGAGATCGCAGAGGCTCAAAACATTAGCTACTCAACTGTTAAGTCTCGTGTTCAGAAAAGTCGCGGGGATCTTAAGAACTTGTTTGAAGAGTGCTGTAACCTGTCACTTGATCAACAAGGCAATGTGATTGACTGCGAGCTCAAACCAGACAACGATTGCAGTAAGTGCTAATAGCCATCCCTAAAATAGAACAAAGCCAGCAATTGATGCTGGCTTTGTTGTTTTCATAATCTGTAAATTACTTTGATTAAGTGAACCTAACTACTCTGCTTCCACTTACTACGCCGCTTCCGCTTTTACGACTGGTTGATAACGTCCCGGTTTATGGTTCATCGCCAGAATCAAGTTGGTGACTATCGCACCAAGTACAGACAGAAGAACCAGTGACACATCAACGATAAATAGTGAAAGCACAACAATCGTGCAATCTAGTGCCATCTGAACCTTACCCGCACGAATCCCAAAACGTTCTTGTAAGAACAGCGCCAGAATGTTGAAGCCACCTAAGCTCATTTTATGACGGAAGATCACCAACATGCCGGTACCAATTAAGCCACCACCAAGTAAAGCTGCATACAATGCATGAATTTCCGCAATCTGAATCACGTGATACAAATGATCCACGGCGAACGAAACAATCGAAACTGCAATAAAGGTGTTGATGGTGAAGCGCCACCCCATACGAGCGACCGACAAAATATAGAAAGGTAAGTTAAGTGCGAAGAACACTTGGCCAAAGCTCAAATCTGTCACTTTGGTAATGAAGATCGCTAGACCAGCCGTGCCTCCGGTGAGCAAACCGACTTGATTGAAAAAGATAACGCCGAGTGACACTAGCGCACTACCTAAGATCAGTGCCAGTAAGTTTTCGCGAAGGTTATGATCTTTATCCATGTGAATGACTCTCCCTGAATCTTTTAACATCGCGTTTCAGTAGTTTTGAAACGATTTACGCCCAAATTTACGATGTTTGACAGATAAGTCGAGTGAACGAGCAATGTTGCTTAGTGATTAGTTTGTATATTAGTTTTTACAGTTTTGTGAATTCTTCAATTAAACAGATAGTTAAAAACCTGTAGTTAAGCTTTAATTACTAAATGCATGCTTCTATCGCGGAATGAGTTAGCTTCGAGTTTTCTTATTTATTGGTCACGTTTCGGCCTGATTCTAGCGATGCTTAAATCTATGCATAAAACGCATAGACTAAATCACAAAAGGTCATTTGATACATACCCTACTCGTCATTATGATGCGCGACTTCTTACAACATTGAGCGCATGTAAACACCTTATGTTTTCACAATCTCTTTTTGCCCAACTGGCCAGAATGACGCTATTCCTCGTCATTAGTTTGGTTATTGTGCATCACAGTCAGCCATTGATTGATCTCTTGGCGCAGCATGCCGTGAGCAGTGGATGCCACCAGCAGTCAGCGCATGAGCACTCTGGACACGAGCATCACCATAAGATGACTGACCAACACATGTCAGCGCAAGACCACTCACATCACCACCATTAATTTAAGAGTATTAGAATGAGCATTTTCCGTTTTCCTTTACTGGTATGGCTTGGGATCGGCACACTTATTATCAGTCTAGGGATCAGACAATCATTCGGCATTTTCATGATGCCAATTTCAGAGCATTTCGGCACGGGTCGAGAGTTTTTCAGCTTCGCTATTGCGCTACAAAACCTGTTGTTCGGTGTGTTTCAACCTTTTGTTGGTATGGCCGCTGACAAATGGGGAGCAAGACGCATCATTATTGCAGGCGCATGTGCTTACGGTTTGGGTTTACTTCTTACCTCAATTTCTACCGAATCAAGCATGCTTTACGTTTCACTAGGCGCACTAGTTGGCCTTGGATTAAGCGCAACAAGCTATGTGATCGTACTAGGTGCTGTCGCGAAAGTAGTGCCAGCAGAACACGCAGCTAAAGCATTCGGTTTAACCACGGCTGCCGGTTCATTTGGTATGTTCGCGGTGATTCCGGGCGCGCAATACATGTTGAACGAATTCGATTGGCAGAGTGCAATGCAAGTGTTTGGCGTATTGTGTTGCTTGATGATCTCTTTTGCACTGTTCATGCGTGCGCCCAAAGCGGCATCAAGCAAACAGGCTCAAGCAGAAGACAATCAAACATTAAAAGAAGCGTTGTCTGAAGCGTTCTCTAACAAAAGTTACTGGCTGATTCACGCAGGCTTCTTCGTGTGTGGTTTCCACGTGATGTTTATCGCAACGCACTTACCAAGTTACTTAGCAGACAAGAACTTGCCTGCGAGTAGCGCAGCGATGGCACTGGCTTATGTCGGTATCTTCAACATCTTCGGATCTTACTTCTGGGGTGTAATGGGCGATAAGTTCAGTAAGCGCCATGTAATGTCGGCATTGTACTTAGTGCGTACTGTGGTTATTGGTGCGTTTGTGACTCTGCCAGTTACGGAATCAACCGCAGCTATCTTTGGCGCAGCCATTGGTTTCTGTTGGCTAGGTACGGTTCCACTAACGTCGGGCTTAGTGCGCCAAATCTTTGGTGCACGCTACCTATCGACTTTGTATGGCTTGGTGTTCTTCACTCACCAAGTGGGTAGTTTCTTAGGCGCTTGGGTTGGTGGTCGTATTTACGATTACTACGGATCTTACGAGCTAATTTGGTGGTCAACGGTGGTATTAGCATTTGCAGCAGCACTTATCCATTTACCAATCAATGACAAGCCGATTGAGCGCATCAAATTGGCAATGGCTTAACATTTAACGCTGACTCCCCCAGCAGCGAAAATCGATAAGCAATCCAATAAGAGAGCGGATATTGAAAGGAGCACATCCTGAGATATTCGCTCTCTTTTTTATTGACCGTTGAAATCGAAATTATAATTAGGGGCTGTTGACCTTTCGAGCTGGCTTTTGCAGCACTTTGTGGGAAGTTTATACTAGGCAGAGGGTTTGACGTGTAGCTAGCGTACATAAAAAGCCGATAACGCAGTAGAAATGAACCACAAATGCTGCCCGAAGGGTTCGGCTAAAATCGTTTTATGCATTGTTGAAGAATATTTGCTTAGAATGACTAGGCCACATACTCTTCGCCGCGCCTAAAACGATTTTATCTCGAACAAAATTCAACCACGAAAGTTCAATAGCCCCTAGCGAAACTTGCATAAACCTCACTGAATAATAAGACTATTCCTGCTGTTTTACTTTATAGTATTCGTTCGCTCCTTTAGAACTTATCCGCAGGCTTATGGAATACATAGATCAGACCGCTCTTATCGCGATGGCACTCATTTTTGTCGGCTCGTTTGTGCAAACCGCAATCGGCTTTGGCTTGGCTATTGTGGCTGCCCCGTTGTTGTTTTTGGTCTCGCCTGACTATGTACCCGCGCCTATCTGTCTTGTTGGTCTTTTCATTTCTGTATTCAACGCGTTTAAACACCGAGCAAATATCTCTATTGGCGGATTGAAAATCGCACTATTGGGCCGAATTCCGGGCTCATTGGCTGGCGGGGCTTTGTTGGTAATGGTATCAACAAGCGTTTTGTCACTGTGGTTAGGCTTATTGGTAGTATTTGCCGTGATTATTAGCTTACTTCCGTTTAGGTTAGAACCGACGCCTGCCAAAATGGGCATCGCGGGGTTCTTCTCAGGCTTCTTCGGTACCAGTTCAGGCATTGGTGGGCCGCCAATGGCACTACTGCTTCAACACCAAGATGCCAATCAGCTTCGTGGTAACCTTTCTGCGTTTTTTGTGTTTAGTTCTATCATTTCATTACTGGTACAGATCCCGATTGGCTTCTTCACTGTGCACCATTTGATCATCACAATCCCGTTGCTTCCTGCGGCTTGGTTGGGTTACAAAGTGGCGTTATTGACTACGCAAAGCATTCCTAAAGAAAAGATACGTATCGGCTCTTTGTTGCTATGTTCTATCAGCGGCTTTACTGCCATTTGGCAAGGCTTAGCTGGCTAACTCGAAGCAGAAACATCGATAAAACAACAAACACACAGATCCACCACCAAACTATTGAAAGGGCGTTCTATGACATACGATGAGTTCAATACATTCTGTGAATCACAAACCGCCACCAGCTATGTGATGCAGTGGAATAACTCTCACGTTTGGAAAGTGGGAGGGAAAGTGTTTGCCATTGGAGGTTGGGGGCCGAAAGATGAGCCTGCGTTTATCTTCAAAGCGTCCGACCAGAATTTCGATTTTCTCAAAGAAGAACCGGGCTATAAACCCGCGCCCTACTTTGCTTCGCGTGGCATGAAATGGATTCAGCTTTTTGAGAGCACGTCAGAAAGGGATGAGGAGCTGAAATACTACCTCACAGAGTCACACCGAATTGTGTCCTTAGATTTAACCAAAAAGAAACAAGCAGAACTCGGGCTCAATCAGTAACCAGAATTTCTGCTTGTTAAATATAGATTTATGCACATCTTAAAAACTTAGGCAGCTCTTAAAACCTTAAGACTCTCTTAAAAACTGCGGCAATAAAGGTTCTATCTTTTTCGTTGGAATCAGTGGCACCAATAAATAAATTAACCCCGCAAAGGCGATAGACGCCGCTAAATCTTCAGGTCGATGCATACCAAGCCAAACACGGCTATAGGCGACACCACCAGCCCAAACCAACAAACCGCCGACTAGGTAAAAGCGTTTCGCCTCTAGGAACAATCCGCCAAAGAATGCCAAACACACACCGACGAAGATCATGTGTCCAGACGGGAAAGAGTAGTCCGTTTCACCCAACCAATGACGAGTTCTCCAATTGCTGACCTTATCTTGCACAGATTCAATCGCGGCGTTTTTTTCTACCAAAGGCAGCTCATAAAACAGCTCTGGCATTTCAACTACTTCTTGGGTAACCAAATACTCAGTATATGGGCGTGGACTCTCTGTTGATGATTTGAGAAATGTCTTCGCTGCAAAGCTTAATACCAACAAGACACCGAGCTGCAGACAAAGGCTGACTAACTTTGCTTTTGAGAACTTTAGCGTCAACACCAATAAAGAAAGTACCGCGAGTGTGATTAGGAAGCCCTGATTACCCGCAGAGTAAGTCACAAATGTCATCACAGCACCATAGAAAGGCAGAACTGCACTTCCAAGGTCGAAATGAGATCCAAAGATCAAAAAGGGAACGAGAGAATACAGACTTAAAACGAGCAGTAATAAGCCTTTGGATTTGTTAGAGAACAGAGAAGTCATGGCTAAGATCTTTTAGATAAAGTGGTCGGATGCTATCGCAGCTTAGCATCGTCAATATCAATTTTATGTAAAAACGGTCAGTAAGACGTCATGACGTAACATTATTCGGCTATTGGAGATTATTGCCATTGATTCGGTGAACAATGATTTGATCATCAATAACCTTTGCCATCCACTTATACGCATACCGACAGTAAAACCGACCAAAGACCAGCTGTACCGCACTAAACACAACGGTATTGTGTTCTGCTGATAAAGTGAACACTCACCGGGTTAACAGGCCAAAATCTGAAAAACTTTGCTGTCAGTCCTTTAAATCCACTATTGAAAGGATTACCATCTGGTCTGCTTTCAAAGCAAAACAGATTATTAATTTTTATTCTCAGGGCGGGGCGAAATTCCCCACCGGCGGTATGTCCTTAGCAAAATCTAAAGATAAGCCCGCGAGCGCTCGATTCGTCGAGGTCAGCAGATCTGGTGAGATGCCAGAGCCGACGGTCATAGTCCGGATGAGAGAGAATGAAAACACACTCGTTTAAGTTGGAAAGGCGTGCCCGCCTAAGTTGGGTTCATGCCTCCAACTTAGACGGGTGCATTTCGTTTTGGATAAAACCATAATGAGCTAAAGCCTCTTGTAATGAGTAGGCTTTGTTGTGCTCGGTTGAGATCCCTCATACAGCCCTGATTCTGGTGATATTTTAGGAGTTTAACCATGAATCAGTCTTCACTACTTGCCGAATTTGGCGAACCAATCACTCGCGTTGAAAACGCACTGCAAGCTCTACGCGAAGGTCGTGGCGTACTTTTACTTGACGATGAAGATCGCGAGAACGAAGGCGACATCATCTACTCAGTAGAACACCTAACCAATGCTCAAATGGCGCTTATGATCCGCGAATGCAGTGGCATTGTGTGCCTGTGTCTAACTGACGAGCAAGCAAACCAACTTGATCTTCCACCTATGGTTGTTGATAACAACAGCGCAAACCAAACTGCGTTTACCGTAACTATCGAAGCAAAAGTTGGCGTAACGACAGGTGTTTCTGCCGCTGACCGTGTAACAACGATCAAGACAGCTGCAAACCCAACAGCTAAGCCTACTGACCTAGCTCGCCCTGGCCACGTATTCCCATTACGCGCTCGTAAGGGCGGTGTACTTGCTCGCCGAGGTCACACAGAAGGCACTGTGGATCTGATGCAAATGGCAGGCCTGCAATCGGCTGGTGTATTGTGTGAAGTAACCAACCCAGACGGCACAATGGCAAAAGCGCCAGAGATCGTTGCTTTCGGTAAACTACACAACATGCCAGTACTGACCATTGAAGATATGGTTATGTACCGCACTGAGTTCGACCTTAAGCTTGCATAACGTTTAGTTTAGTCCCCAATGCTAAACACTTAGCATTTAGCATTGAAGGTAACTAAACTTAGAAACGAACATTGAAAGGCCTCACTCTTACTGCTTTTTATAATTAAAAGTATATAAGGGGTGAGGCCTTTTTAGTCTCCGTAACTTGAAACGAGCCAGAAATGGTTCACCAAAGTGCCTCTACCTATCGAAACCTCCCCAACCTAATCACAAGAAAGCGTAACCTCTCAAAAAATCCTGCAAAATATGAGAAACATTCACTCGAATGGTGAAGTCATGCACCATCATTGATCATCCCTAAATAAAGGAAAAACATAAACTACTGAAATATAACACTTATTGATTTTGGCACGGTGTCTGCACTACCACTAAGTAGGTATACACATATTAGGAGTTAAATATGTTTGTAATTATTTCAGTTGGTTTATCCATAGCAGTACTTTCTGCCCTATTTCATTTTTCAAGGAAGAGACAAACGGCGCTATCACACAGGTTTGAAACCTTGGTTCTGCTGAGAGAGTTATTGTTGTTATCACGCAAACACCGTGCAGCAACGCATTATGCTCTGGCGTATAAATTGTCTAGCGACTCGATTCGCAAAGTGAATGAGATTTACGACAACATACTTGAGGTGTCTGAACTGCTTCAATCCCATGTGTCGTTCGATAGCCGTCCTATGTATCGCATCTATCATCTCAAGCTCATCGCCATGCACAGCGACTGGCAAAACCGTAGCTTGGTACGTAACCAATCGATTCATGGCAAAACGATTCGTCACAGCATGTTTTTGATGGATGAGGTGATGATCATTTGGTTAACTCAGTCTGAACGAGAAGACATGAGCCGCGAGTACCACATGAACTGGCAACAGATCTTGGATTGCATGGAAATCCTGACCAAGTTACGTATGTGCATACCTGATATGGAGAAGCCTGAGGAGTATGCGAGATTCAAGTTCTACGCCTCTCAGACACACAGAAAACTCAACCAATTATCGATTATCTGCCCTATTAGCAGTGGATCACCGGTATGCACACGAGCGATGCATGCACTCACAGAGATCGCATCAAGCAACGAAGCGACCCAACCGGCAGATAGCATGTACGAATTAACCAGTGATATCTCTAGCGTCGTGTCGCAAGTCTACGACCAAGTATTATCCGACATTACTAAAAGCTTGTATCAGCCTTTACCAGACACCAACGAAAAGGTGATAAATACCCGATTATCCGTGCATCATTACATGTAAAGACTTCGTGAGAGGAGAGCGTGCTGGAACTCTGAATTATTGAGTTCAAATCCGATATCACCATTGATATCGGATTTTTGTATTTATGGGCTTTTAAATTTCTATCGCTATGTATCATTGCCTATGAAGTTTCAAACATCACCAGACTTGATATCGCTAGCCCAAGCTTGTGCCGCAAAATCAATGAACTGACGAACAATCGGAAGCTGGTAACTGCGAGATAGATACACCGCCCAAAGAACGCTGCTTGGCGAAACAAAATCATCCAATATGCGTATCAATTTGCCATTAGCGATCAGTGGATTGGCTAAGTCACAAGGTAAACGAACCACCCCTTTTCCGTGCTGTGCGGCGCGAGTTAGCACCCCAACATCGTTAGCCTTAATGGTGCCAGACACCTCAACCGAATAGTGCTGGTTATCCTTAACAAAATCCCACTTAGAAACATTCAAGTGACGAAAACAATTGTGTTGTCGAAGCGCCTCGACCGTTTCAGGTTCACCATGTTTGTCTAAGTAGGCTTGCGAGGCACACACTACTGAATCAATTACCATTAGCTTTCGTGCAATCAAACTATCGTCAGGTTGATCCGTATAGCGAAGTGCAATATCGATCCTTTCATCCACTAGCTGGGTAAAACGGTCTGAGGCAAACAGTTCGACCGTGATATTAGGGTGGCGGTCGGTGAACTGTTCGACCACATCCAACAACATGTGCTGAGTTAAACCAATGGGGGCAGCAATTCGAATGGTTCCGGAAAGATCATCGGTTTGATTGAGTGAAGTAACTTCTAGCTCAGCGGTCTCATGGAGGATTTTCTCACAGCGCTGCAGAGCGATTTCCCCTGCCGCCGTCAAGCTCACCTTTCGAGTCGTCCTATGTAATAGCCTCTGCTTCAACCACCCTTCTATCTCTTGAACATGACGTGAAACCTGCAACCGACTCATGTCCAAATGCTCAGCCGCTTGAGTGAAGCTGGCACAATTCGCAACTTCGACAAAGCTACGCATTGCCGTCAACCTATCCATCACACTCTCCTTGAGCTGTTTAGCAGCTAATCGAATCTTATTAGATCAATATATAGATACAATCTACATCATTTTTCGATATTTATCGCAACCTAGTGAGCTATTAGACTGCAATGGCTGTCGAGAAAACGACTCAATAAATTAGATAATTGGAGAGACATTATGAAAATTGCAGTATTAGGCGCATCAGGTTGGATTGGTAGTCACATCGCTCAAGAAGCTCAATCTCGTGGTCACGACATAGTTGCTGTTGTAAGAGATGCAAACCGCGTGGAAACCAAGGGCATTGAAGTTCGTTCATTTGATTTACAAGATGAAGCCGCTAGTCTAGCAAACGCACTATCCGGCGTTGATGCAGTAATTACTTCGATTGGCGGACGTGCTCTGGGTAATCACGAAATCGTAAAAAATACTGCGGCTAAATTGCTTGATACACTGCCGAGCATTGGTATCGAGCGCCTACTTTGGGTTGGTGGTGCAGGCTCACTAGAAGTGGCGCCAAACGTACCGCTAGTGACCGTTCCGGACTTCCCAGCGGATTATAAAAATGAAGCGCTAGCACAGGGTGAAGCTCTTGAAGTGTTCAAGCAATCGAACAGCGAAGTGAACTGGACGTTTGTTAGCCCTGCAGCAGAAATATTCCCGGGTGAGAAACTATCGACCTACCGTACTGGTGGCGACCAGCTGCTCACCGACGAAGATGGCAACAGCAAAATTTCAGTCAGCGATTACGCTATCGCGATGATTGATGAGCTCGAAGCTGGCAAGTTCCCGCGCCAACGTATTGGTGTCGCTTACTAGTCAATTCATATAAAAACTAAAAAAGCCGCTTGTTCAAAACAATGCGGCTTTCTCATATTTATATTGAGCATTCCTTTAATCCAATGGCAAGTGACCCGTTTTCACTAGGACAACCGTCTCTTCTTCCACATAAGGGAAATGCTCGCTCATGTGAGGGCTACGCATCCAAGTATGTTTCGGGTACACGCCGTGTTCATCTTTGAAAGTGCCCGACAACACAAAGATCTCTTCTCCACCAAAGTGACGGTGCGGCTGAAAACGTTCGCCAACAGGCCACTTCACTAAAGCGACATGTTCGTGCTCGAACTCATGTAGTGGCATGACTTGTAAGCCACCAATGCCCGGAAGCCACTCCGTTTCTAGCGTATTGATTCGAACTTGAGTTAAGTCTCTCGCGTCAAACTGGTTGAGCTTCACCAAGATCGTGCAGCCATCTTTACTCGATGGAGAATGCGCACTGCCCGGGGGATTACGGATATAAATGCCCGCAGGGAAATCTCCAGTTTCATCAGAAAATACACCCTCTAATACGAAGATCTCTTCTCCTTGCGGATGTGGGTGTTCGGAGAATGAAGATTGAGGGTCGTATTTCACCACGCTAGTCGTGTGACCTGATTCTTTCTCTTCTCTTTCTAGGGGCTTACGCCACACTCCTTTGGCAGGGCTTGCAACCCAATCTAGTTTATCGGTTTCGATAACCAATCTCTTTGAAAAGTCCATGTTGAGCATAATGACGACCTTACTCTAAATATTGTTTTAATTATGATTGTCTTTCTAGCTTCTATTCTACGCGAATACTCATCAAGGAGGCCATCTCGCTGCTATTTTGCCTGCGCGACAGCCACCTAAAAAGAATCCTGATTAATTGCGGCCAGCGATAACGCCACCATCAACATCCCAGATTGCGCCCGTTACCCAATCTGCACTGTCTGACAGTAAGAAAGAGATGCTGTTTGCGATGTCTTTCGGTTGACCCACTCGACCAATAGGATGGAATGCGTTGAAGCCTTCTAGCGCTTGGTCCACTTCTTCCGGCTTAATGAAAGATTCGTAGATTGGCGTTTTAACCACAGCCGGAGACACCGCATTCACGCGAATGTTATGCTCAGCCAGTTCCATTGCCATGTGTTGCGTTAATGCGTGCAGGCCGGCTTTAGCCATTGAATAGGCAGAAGATGGCGTCGCTTTGATTGCTTGCTTACCCCACATAGAACCAACGTTAACCACACTGCCACCGCCGTTCTTGATCATCAATTTGCTTATCGCTTGAGTGATGAAGAAGGTTGCTTTATTAAGCTGCATGTATTGCTCGTAATCTGACTCTTGGTGCTCAATAAACGCTTTTGGGTTGAAGTAGCCAGCCGCATTAACAAGGTAACCAATACCCTCTTCAATTAACTCTAGATGCGCAATAAGATTCGATACACTTGCATCATCATAAAGGTTAGCTTGCCAACCAGAGGCGTGGCCTAGTGATTGAAGTTCTGACACAGCTTTATCTAACTTAGCTGGGTTATTGCCGACCACCAACACATGGATGTTTTGAGCAACTAACTGCTTCGCTGTTTCAAAGCCCATACCACTTGTGCCACCGATTACTACTGCAATACCATTTTTAGTGAAGTTCATTTTGTTATCTCCTAAGTCATGTGAACGTGGTAATCTTAGGCTTTGAACTAACACTATGAATAGTAAGTACAAATCGGTTAGGTAGGTACTTATTGGTACATCTTTATGAAAAATCAGGAAAACTTTTTTTCAAGAAAATCAGCACCAGAGCGTTCAGCTCGCATGGTCGAAACCATCTATGGCTGTAAATGGTCGCTAACGGTTTACCAATTATTGGCAAATGGCATTAATCGCCCCGGTGAAATGGTGCGCTCAGTAGAAGGGCTATCGACCAAGGTGTTGAATGAATGTTTGAAGCGAAATGTAGAATTCGGGATTTTAGATAAGCAAATGTTCAACGAACTGCCACCAAGAGTTGAGTACCAAGTGACGCCGTTCGGCGAGAAGTTCTTGTTGATTCTAGACCAGCTGGAAAACCTACAAAACGAAATCGACGAGATGTAAGTTCGAGCCAGTCCGCTCATTACCAAATAATGGATAACACGCGCCATTTAGCTGACTGGCATTTGCTCAAAGCGACCTTTTACGAAATCAATGAAGGTTCGAATTCGGCTTGGTTGATAGCGGTCTCGATGGTAGATCGCTGAAAAGTCGACCTTAGGCACCACCCATTCTTCAAATACTTGAAGCAACTGCCCGTCGTTCAGTTCTTGTAAGCAATAGATGGTTGGCACACGAATAATCCCGTTGCCCGACTTCGCGCCCTGCACCAACACTCGCCCATTTTTACATTGCAGTCTGCCCGTTACATGCACATCGACCGTTTTCTTAGTATCGTCTGGCGCTTGAAAACTCCACTTACGCACCGATCCCGTTAAGCAGTCATGGTGGATCAGATCTTTAGGGTGATTTGGCTTCCCTTTGCGAGCGAAATACTCAGGACTCGCGAGTGTTCCCATCTCGATGTCTAAAAGCTTTCTTGCGATAAAGCCCGCGTCTTCTAAGCTTCCCATGCGAAAAGCGATATCAAACGCGTCTTCAATCAAGTCGACTCGGTTGCTACTGAAATCAAGACTAATACTGATATCTGGGTAGAGCTGCATAAACTCATTGACCAGATCCGCGATGATCACCTCACCCAAATAACCGCCGACACAGTTTACTTTTATGTCGCCACGTACTTCTTCGACATCGTCCACAGCAGCAATCAGAGCTTGGTCTATATTATCTAAGGCTTGTTCGCATCTCGCGTACAGATCTTGCCCCGCGTGAGTTAGCCTCAAAGTACGAGTGGTGCGGATAAACAACGTCACGCCCATCTGCTTTTCTAGGCTACTCACTTGGCGTGATACGTGGGAGCGCGACACATCAAGCTCCTCCGCTGCTTTAGTGAAGTTACCTAAACGAGCGATAAGCACGAAAGAACGAATATCAGACAGGTTAATTTGATTGAGCATGGTCGTCAGCTTAGTTGTGAGATTTTAAGATGATGAAGTAATAGAGAGTACACGTTCATTGTTGCACCACAGCAACAGTGTTTCAAGTAAAGCGCTATATATCAACAATGCTATTTTCCTTAATATACCTCCATCGCAACGAAGCAAGACAACAAGCACTTGATTCGAATGCACTTAAACAACACGTCGTAGCCAACCGACGCAATAAAAGTACAGAGGAAATAAAATGAAAAAACTAATCGTAATTACAGGTGCAAGCTCTGGTATTGGTGAAGCAATCGCTCGTCGTCTAAGCGATGAAGGTCACCCTCTGCTACTTTTAGCTCGTCGTGTTGACCGCCTTGAAGCACTGAACCTACCAAACTCTCTATCAGTAAAAGTAGACGTGACAGACAAAGCGTCTTTTGATGCAGCAATCGCACAAGGTGAAGCGAAATTTGGCCCTGTAGACGCGCTTATCAACAACGCTGGTGCAATGCTTCTTGGTCAAATCGATACTCAAGATGCTCAAGAGTGGAAGACAATGTTCGACGTGAACGTAATTGGCCTTCTAAACGGTATGCAGTCTGTGCTTGCTCCTATGATGGAACGCAACACAGGTACTATCATCAACATCAGCTCTATCGCGGGTAAGAAAACATTCCCAAGTCACGCAGCTTACTGTGGTACTAAATTCGCGGTACACGCTATTTCTGAGAACGTTCGTGAAGAAGTGGCGGCTTCAAATGTTCGTGTTACCACTATCGCACCGGGTGCTGTAGAGACTGAGCTTCTCTCTCACACTACATCTCAAGAGATCAAAGACGGTTACGATTCTTGGAAAGAAGACATGGGCGGCGTATTGGCAGCTGACGATATCGCTCGCGCGGTATCATTCGCTTACCAACAACCACAGAACGTATGTATCCGTGAAATTGCTCTAGCACCAACTAAGCAGCAGCCATAGGCCTTTGCTATCGCTACTAAACCAGCGATGAAATAAGCAATGAACTAAAA